>JBEVNR010000034.1:0-31027 GCA_040507985.1 Rickettsiales bacterium
TATTAGATTCTATAGCATTTTTAATTTTATTGTTTATGTCTTGAAGATGGTTATTAAGATCAGAAACTTTTTGCGTTCGCCACTCTTCTACGCAAATGTTAGATGTGCAAATTATAATTTCTCTATTTACGCAAAATTCTAATAAATCTTTATATAATTTATCTCTTACTTTATAACTTCTTAAAAAGCTCATATCGACAAAAATTATAGTATTTCCTAATAACGGCATATTAATTTCAAATTAAAAATGAAGCATCACAAGATGTCTAAATAGTCTGTAATTCTTTTTATTATCTCTGGAAACAATATCCGCTTCTTATAATACAATGCCCCCGTTCCCTGATACGCCGCTTCATATTCCTCCCGAACCTTCCTATCCCTAAGCAAAAACGCCTCATTCTCGCGTATCGTCGGATTATCGCCGGTGCGGAAGCGTTTCGCCTTATGCGCGTGATATTCCGGCGTACCGATAAATTCCAGCACCTCTCGACATTCCAACAGGCAATACACGTCATAATAGTGCCGCATGAAATTCACCGGCAAGCTGCCCGTCTCTTGCTGCCGACGGCATTTCGTGGAAATCGTTTGCAGTTTCTCCACCAAGGTGTAGCCAGGATGATAGCATGCAACGGCCTTGGCGCGGTTGTCAATCAACGGCGTTTTGCCCGCCGCATAATCATAGGCCCATGAGCTGATATCTTTGGGAAGATTCGGCGTTACGTCGTCAAAGCCGACCTCCAGCAAAATTCCCTCTTTGACTCCCGGCAGGATTCCGGCGGTCGCGGCATAATGGAGGCGAATGCCGCCGCTACGGTATTTCTCGTCGTCAAAGGCAAGGTCGCGTTCCGATTTTACTATGCCGTCAATCTCGATGGTTTCGGCTAACCGGTCATAGAAACGCCTTCTGCTTTCGCCATGCGCTCGGCTCGTATGGTGACGGCCCGTCTTGACTTCCATATCCTCAGGCGGCTCTATGCGAATATCGATATCTTCGGAAAATCGATGAATAATGCCGTAGCCTTTGGAAAGGGACGTGCCGCCCTTAAGCTCGAACGTCAAGCCGAGGCACTGCAAGCCGTACAGGCAATGCATGATCCAATAGTCCTTCTCGACCAACACCGGATCAATCGCCATCTCCCGTCCGACGATGCGGATAAGCTCGGAGAAGTCCGGATGGCGATGGAGGAATATTTCAGGAGGCATATCGCAACGTGTCGTCTCCCAACGCTTCGGCAAAAACCTTCCGGGCGCGAACTCCGCCATACTGCCGCACCGCTTGCTTAAACGCCTTTGCCTTCATCGTCAACGCCTTCCGCCGGACGCGAGCAAGCACGGCTTCGCTATCCTCGGCCAGACGCTCCAGATTATTGACAAGATCGACGAGCAGGAATTCTTCCGAGAGGCCGGTCGGAAAATGCGGCTTGATGCGAAAATCAAAGACGCGTCCGCCTAATTTAAAGCGTCCGTGCCGCTTGTGGTTGTAGACGACGGTTTCGTTATAAAGCTGCGTCGTGCCGACTCCCAAGCCGTTATAGGCGTTCGGAGACGAGATAAGGAAACGGTTATCCTTAAGGAAGGCGGCTATCAAGGCGTCTTCCTGCGCCGGCGCGTCGCCGAAGATGGTCTTTTTCGGGCAGTAATAGAGCCCGCCCGAAAGCTTGGCTAACGTACCTTCCTTCTGAAGCTCGCGCAAATGGCGGTCTACGGCATTCGACCAACGCTCCAAATCGGCGCGGCGATAGACATGGCCCGGCAGCAGATGGCTTTTGATTTCTTCCGTTTTGAGCATACGACGCTATCCCGCTTTATATTAGGATAGCTCTTCGGAAGAACGCTTGCAAGAATTGTTATGTAAAATTCATGCAAGATGATGGCAGGGGTTAATTAAGGCATGACGTCAGGAGCCGCTTATGCTCGGAATATCTCCGCTTTCCCTCGCACTCCCTCCGGGAGCCCCTTCTTGAGCAGCGTTCCTTCCGTGGCATTATTGTTTAGTCTGTCCCGAACGAACGAAGTCGGCGCCCAGATATGGAGCGTACCGCTTTCCAGCTTATGCGGCGCGCAGTCGGCCAACCAGTTGATCCACGCGTATTGCCGCCCGTTGGCGCGGCACCAAGACTCCAGATGCTTCCACGCTCTTATCGCTTGGCCGTCGCGACAGACATACAGTACGCGCCTTCCGTCGTTCGTGCCGCTCGGCCCCGCCGCAGCGGCGATCTTGACGGCGCGGCAGGCCTCGGCGATGTTGGCGGGAGTCGGCATGGATTTCCGCGAGGACATCGCCTTCGCCAAACCTTCCTTGAGCGTGTCGGCGTCAAACTCCTTGAGGACGGCATACCACGTCCCCATCGTTTCGGGGCAGAATTCTTTGCCGTAGGTATCCATGACCGGCGCCAGCACGGCGGCGCTGAACTCCCGCTTGCCGACGTTGCCCATGCGCCCGAAGATGCGCTTCGCCACCTCATCCGCCCGATCCATCGTCGTTCTCCGTGGTTTGGTTGATTCCGTTACGCTCCGCTTCGAAGGCGCGGCATGCCTCCGCCACATGCGCGGGAGTCGGCATGAATTTTCGCCATGCCACCGTTCGCGCCAGCCCCTCTCGCAGCGTGTCCTCCGGGAACATGCCGATGGGCTGCTGCCCGTATATCTGCCAAAGCGGGACAAGGACGATATCGTAGAACTTCCGCTTTTCGATCAGCCCGGAGGCGTTCTTGGTTTCTTCGGTCATGCCGCCATCTCCGCCACAGTTTCCTCGCCTTCGTCTCCCCAGAACGCGGCCAGCCGTTCCGCCCTGCTTCCCTGAACGCCGCCTTGAGCGCCGCTCCGCGTTCCATATGCGCCCTCGCGAATCTTCTGCGCCGTGCTCTCCGACAGCAAGCCGTCGAAGCTCAGCCAGCGGAGCGCGAAAGGCTGCGCCTTGGCCTTGGCGAGCAGCTCGCGCCAGCGTTCGAGCGTCCAGCCGTGGGCCATGCGACGGCGGATCATCCGCGTCCGTTCCCACGTAACTTCCGCCTGCGGAACTGAGGGAATGTCTGCAAAGTTCTCATTCCACGCCGCGACCGCTTCGCGGCAGACGGCTTCCGCTTCGCCTTCCCTTGCCTTTCCCTCAACGACCTGAAGGGGGCGACGCGCTCCGTCCCCCGTCCTCGGGGGACTAGAGGGGGTTCTTTTTTCCAATGTTTTTATTCCGTAGTTATTATAGACAGGGCGACCGTCGGGGTGAACGCAGGGAGCGGCGGCGTCAGAAGAATCGGCGAAGGAGTCTCGTTTTTCTAGGGGATCGCCTGCGGATTCGGCCATATCGGCAGGGCGTTCAGAGGGGGCGACCGACGGGGCGGCCATGTTTTCGTTGGCGACGGCGGATAATGACAGCACCGTCACGCGCGTCATGCGCCGGCATCCGACGCGGACAGCCTCGGTCGCGATCTCGCCCATCTCCCGCAGCTTGCGGAGGGCATGCTTGACGGCCTCCTCGCCGAACGACTCCGTGCGGCAGCCGCTCTTCCACGACAGCAGCTTGTCGATCTCGGCGGCAGTGACGAGCGTCTGGCCCCGAAGGATCGGGACGCCGCCGCGCTGCATCGGCTTCCACGCGGCCCGTCGCCGTAGCAGATGCCAGACGAGCTGCGTGACGGGAGAGCAGGCATAGACCGTGCTCTCCCTCGGTTCGGGAACATAGCCCTTGGCGTTTTTTCCGACTGTATGGACAAGTCCGCTCATGGTAAAACCTCTTTGTTGCGGCCATGACGGGGCAAAAATGTCAGGCCGATGACGTTGGTAACGATGCGGGGAGAGGGAAACCTCTCTCCGTTTTTTTGCAAAAGACGACGGTTGCCGCCGTGCCGATTTTTTAGCGGCGGCGGAAAGAGCGTCCTCTGCGATGGGAGAGGTCAGGCGGGCGGAGCGCGGGGGAGACCTTGCGGCATGGGATTATTTCTCCTTCTTGAAGTTCGGCGCAGCTACAGACGCGGCATGACGCCGCTTCTTCCGTGACGGGAAGGCAATCGCAAAGGAAGGCGGCGCGTTCGGCGCCGCCTTCCTTCCGATCGGATTCCGCCGCTCAACGCGTCTTACGGTCGCCCTTTCGGCTCGGCGCCGACATAGGCCTCCAGCACCCGCAGCAGCAGCGCCAGCTCGGGGTTGTCCAAGACGAACCGCCATTCCGCCTTCGGGTTCGAGAGACGGCAGCCTTGGCGTTCCATCCATTCCTGCGCTCCTTGTTCGGTAAGGAAGACTCCGCTCAGCGAGCAATCCATATGGCGGCGGACATAGCCAGCCCTCCTCGTAGCCCTTGCCGGCGAGGTAATGCGCGAACGCCGCGTAGCTTTCGGGATTCTCCTCGTAGCGCCGCCGCAGCATGTCGGCATCGCTCCAGCCGCCGTCCCGGTCGCGGTATGCCGTGCCGGAGGGACGGCCCGCGTCGAAGCTCGGGGTCAGTTGGTCGTCGTAAAATTCCGTCTCCTCCGTGCGGATGACGTAGCAGTAGGGCGCCGCCGTCTTGGAGGGATCTTGGCTTTTGATGCGGCAGAGGAGGAGAGCCGCCTCTTGGCGGAGTTCTTGGGATGCAGGCATGATAAAACTCCGTGGTTCGCGCCGTAGCGCGTTTTGAAGAAATGGACAAAAGGGAGAATCGAAAAGAGCTGGCTAAAACCTGAACAGGGTTTCCGTGATATCGACGGATTTCTTGGCATAGTTCGGTAGAACGAATAGGGCCAAGGAGCCTTCGCGGGCAAGCGTAAAGCTGCCATCCTCTCTGCGGATGCGATCCGTCGTCAAGGCTTGCGAACGCTCGGCAAGTAGACGCTCTGGCTTGTTTTCCCAACGGAAGAAGGCGATATCGGTCAAAGCGGGAAGTTGAGAGAGCGGATAGCGCATCTCTTCGCTGCCGCGACGGAAGTCTATAAGACCGGCCGCTAAGAGTATGGCAACAGCGCGAAGATTAGATCGCCCGAGGGCATATGAAATAGATCGCATGGTAGGCCTCTTTGCTTTCTTTCATTAAAAAACGAACGACAACATTTTCAGTGTTGGCGCTCGGGAGCTGAAAACCGTGCAAAGAAACAGCGGACTTATTCGCGCGGCAAAACCGCCTTATTTCGTCCACTCCCGAGCGTAAGATACAGTCGGGCATAAAAAAACACGCGCTAACGGGGCGTGGCATTCCGTCCTTGCAGGAGTTTTCAGCTCCGACAAAAACGGTACCGAATCCGTCCTTGCTTTGCAAGTCGAATTCTCCATCCATATCCGCAATGAAGGTCTTTTTCAATGCCTGTCTCATTGGCCATCCTCACGGCAAAAAAGAAAACGGGAAGGGTTTTTCTTCTTGCCGCTTTTTAAATTCGTTTTTAGAGACGGTTCCGCATCCAAACTCGGCAAGGACGGAGGCAGGGCGGGGCGCTTTTTCGGGGAGCCTCCGTTGCGTTTTTTGGTCGGGGGCCGCTTTTCCCTCTCGGCAAAGAGCGCCGCGAACCCTTTCCGCGTCAGATCAGGATCAAGTCCCGCCAAGGCGCAGATATAGATAAAATCCTTGTCCCGCGAGGTTAACCATGCACGGGCATGCGTCTTCGCGGCACGCCTCTGCGCAGAGTTGACCTCCGAACGTGCGTCCATCTCGGCCTGCAGCAAAACCTTTTGCCATAAGCGGCGACATTTGATGCCTTCCTCCTCTATCCATATCGCGCTCACGGCCTCCTCGCCGATGTACCGATGAGGGAAAAGACGTCGTCACGGCAAATCGCCGGAGTCTTGTTCCGGCGACGGGGGATGAATCTTGGCAAGACATCTTTTTTATAAGCGACACGCATCCTTGTTGCTCCTTCATAAGATTCTTATCGGTTGCGATCTGCGTCGGCTTTACGCAACGTTCGAAGCGCCGCCTCTGTTTCGGCGCAATAATCTCCGTCGCAGACAGGGGATGGCTCATGGTCATGGAGGATGACGGCATAAAGAATGAAGGCGGCAAGAAGGAAAACGGCGATCCCTGCCGTTCGATCCACCATTTTAAATAAGGGACGTTCCATAGGCGCCTGCCTTAAAAAAGGTTAAAGCGATTCCCTGCGGCAAAACGCGGATTTTGCCGAAACCGTCGTCAGTAAAAGGGGTTCGTCAGTCGGCGGATTCTTCCGTATTCTTTTCCGCCACCAGCTCCTCCATCTCGACCAGATTGCCGGTCGCCCGACGCAATGCCAACGCGACGCGCAGCGACGGCGTCCGCCTGCCTTTCTCGATCTCGCAGAGATAGCTGGAGGTAATGCCGGCAGCCTTCGCGACCGCCGACCGCTTTAGCTGCGTGACCCGGAAGATTCTGCTTAACTTCATGAATATTCTCCTATAGTAAATATTATTCTCTATATAGGATTAGTCAACGGTTTTTTTAAGCGGTTTTTAGAAGTTTCTCGTTATGGTATAGTGATAGCCATAAGTTAATTTATAAATAGTGGGCTTATGTATCTTGAACCTGCGACGGAAGTGCTGACGAAGCTAAAGGACATGCTGGAAAAAAGCGGCATGAAGCTCTTCCATATCGCGGAAAAAGCGGGACTGCAGCCCAGCCATTTGTCCGACATCAAGAACGGCAAGAAGGGCTTGGACATACCGAAACTATACCGAATCGCCAAGGCGATGGACGCTTATCCGTCCGATATACTTCCCGACAGCTGGATACGCCCCGAAGCGCGGACGGATCGAAACCGCATCGAACGGGCGGTCTGCTCCGTCTTAAAATCCTACATCAAAATACAGGAAGAGCACGGCGAAGGCTTCGCCAGTCCCGAGCAATTAGCTCAAGTAGTTAGCGTCCTTCTAGAGGACGAAGGAAGCGAACTTAGCCCGTCTGAGATCACCAAGGGATTAAAGATGGCAAAAAGATTCGCTCCTATATTAAAGTAATATTTATACACCTTGCACTTATTCAACCATTTAGATATGATATTGCCTGTCATTTCAATGGAAAACGGTCATGCCAGTTCCCGGCGACAACGTAGTCTACTTGGACGCGTTCCTTGCCGACGCTAGCGCGAAACGCCCGCCTGCAGCCGCTTTGTCCCGTCAGGATAAGATCCGCAACATCTTCCTATCCTCCCTCCCCGAAGACTCAACGTCCTCCGCCGCCTTCGAAAATCTTATCTCGCGCTTCGCGGAAGATGTCGATAATTCACGTTAAGAGAAATATATAGTTGATACAACCGCCATCTTGTGGCATAAATTATCTAACAGGAACTTAAAATCTCTATTTGATTTTTTATCCCTAAATAAGGTAACGGCAATGAGGCAAGGCAATGATCGGCAACAGGAACCCGTCCTCCCAGCGCTTTACACGAAGCAGGAAGCAATGGAAATGCTCGGCGTCGGAGAAAAGACGTTTATGGGACTCGCCATCTCCTACGTTAAAATCGGCAAGCGGAGGCGATACGCCGCCGAGGACATCCAAGCCTTCATCCGACGCAGCCGGGAGGAGCCGCCATGTCTAAGCCCCGCAAAAGGAAAGGCTCGCCGTATTACTGGTATGACTTCACCGTCGGCGGGAATCGGTTTCGAGGAAGCTGTGAAACTGATTGCCTCGCAACGGCAAAAGCAATAATCGCCAAGCTGCGGGCGGAGGCGGTCGAAGGACAGCATTTCAAGAAGAAACAAGAGAAGATCGCTTTCGACTCCGCCTGCGGTCGCTTCCTCCTCGAACATGCCCAGTATCTGAAATCCTATAAAACCGTAGAGGGCCATTGCCGCCATCTGGCCGCTTTCTTTGGCAAAGATTTCTGCCTCTCCGAGATCGGAAACAAAGACGTAAATGCCTATGTCGTCAGCCGAAGATCTTCGAGCGAGAAAAGCCGCGCTGCCGTCACGGATACGACAGTCAATCGCGAACTGGAAACGCTTCGAAAATTGCTCAGCTTCGCACGGGACAAATGGGAGGTCGAAGTCGCAGCCATCAATTTCCGCAGCCACATGCTGCGCGAACCGGAGGCGCGGACACGCTGGCTCACTCCCGAGGAAGCGGAACGCCTCATTTCATGCGCCGCCGATCATCTAAAATCCCCTATACGCTTTGCCCTTCTCACTGGCGTTCGTCTTTCCAACGTCACGGGATTAAAATGGCGCGACGTGCGGAAACGCTCCATTGCCTTCCGCATCAAAAGCAACATTCCCGGCGGCAAGCTGTTGGAACTGCCCATTACCGAGCCGATGGCAAAATTACTAGACGGACTTCGAACGCATCCGATTTATCGAAACGGTGAGATCGCGAAAGATTCCGCCGGAAACTATCTGGTCTATACGGCCAAGCCCGACGACTCAGTATTCACTTTTAAAGGACAAAGCATCTCCAGTTCTTTCCGCAAGGCATTTAACACCGCCTGCAAACGCGCGGACATCAAGGATTTCCGCTGGCACGACCTCCGACACACCGCCGCCACATGGATGGTACAGTCGGGAGTACCGATTGACTTGGTGCAGGAAGTCCTCGGCCACACCCAGATCACGACGACGAAAAAATACGCCCATCGCAATCACGACGAAAAACTTGAGGCGCCGGAACGACTGGGAAGCGCGGCACAATCTTGGCAAGACAATTAAAAAGGAATCGCTTAAGCGAACAGCCCCTTTTCCTTAATAATATAGCCTGCAGGTTTCTTCCGTTTTTCGATCATCCCTTCATCGACAAGACGCTGCAACCATGCCTTAGCCTGCGCGTTTGAGACCTCCAACGCTGCAGCCACTTCAGTGTCTTTCATCGGCGCTTTTAACAGCTGCCGGATTGCATTCCGCACTGCAACGAACAACGCTTCGGCCGGGGTGGATTCCGACTGCGAAGACTCTTTATTCTCCTCTATCAGCGATGTCGTTGCCGGCGTAACCGGCCGCGTTCTTCGAGATACCGCAGCGGAGGAACGTGCAGCCAGAACAATGTCGACAGGCGTCAATGGCTCGCTCTTAAACTGAGATCCCTGAGGGACGTCGAGCTGTCCAAGCAACCCGGGCATAGCGCCTTCTATCAGCGGCGCCTCGTTCGAAACTGTCGGTAAATCGATTTGGCGGGAGAATGCGGAAGGCGGCGTCCGAGCATTGATTATTTCGGCAAACGAATCCGCGTCTTGGGGGTTCGGCCAAGGAAGGGCGCCCTTCTTCCGCAAGGCTTCCAACCCTGCAGAAGACTCGCCTGTGGATCGGACGAAGACGGGAGCGAATTTCAGTTTGTCGAGCTGCTCGACGGCGCCCGCCCAAGTCCCGCCCTTATTGACGTCGGAACTCGCCACCAGAGAGACGTCCGCCAACGCGTAAATCAGCTTATTTCGCTGCATGGCGTTACCGACATTGAACCCGGCGTTTGGATCGTAGGGCGAAATCAGCGCCAGCCGGCCGGCGAGCAGCAGATTGCGGTTCTCGCGGATCATAGCAGTCTTTTCCAGACTATCCGCCAGAACGCCGCAGGCCTTGCCGCCTGCTTCCAGAGCGCCGCGCATGGCAGCCTGATCGATGCCTTTGGCTCCGCCTGATATGAGCGTCCTGCCAACGCGAGCGGTCAATCGTCCGACCGATATGGCATAGGCAATCAAGTCGTCGTCCACATGGCGTGATCCGACGACGGCAAGCCCGCCGGCATCGAGCAAGCGCGCGTCGCCGCAACCATAAATGATAGCCGGCGCGTCCTCAAGGAGTCGCGCTTTCAGACGGCGTGGATAGTCGGCGTCGGCACGGCTGATCACCCAAACGGCACGCGCTTGCCAGCGCTCTACTGCTTGGCTCAGCAGGAAACCGCGCCCTAATAGTCTCTGTAGGCGGCTCTCGTCAATCACCGAAACGCAAGCACGCAGGATTTCATCTGCTTCAGGCGACACAAGGTCTGCCGGTTGACGCCGTATCTCGCGCAAGTGACGGGCGAGGCGTTTATATTCGCCGGGCGAGAGTAGCTCGGATGATGCGGAGCTGCGTCCGGCAATGAGCGGCGCCGTCAACAACAGGATCGCTTGGGTATTGGATGAAAGCGTCGACGTCATTCTTCTTGTCCCGTCTGTGAGAGCGCCATCGGCCAAACCTTGCCGCTACCGTTTTTGCGGAGAAGCCAAGCGGACACGGTCAGCGTCCAACGCGAATCGACCATGTCATCCACAAGGAGCGCCGTACCGTGCGGAATAGCGCAGCCGTTTGGCGCTAGCGAGCCGTCAATGTTGCGCGCCTGTTGCGTGCTGTTTGCCATCGTTTTCTGTTCAGGCCTTGCGTCTGTTTTTGCGATGACCGCATAAAACGGCAGCTGTAAAGCCGCCGCCAAACGTTGCGCAAAATTCGGCACTAGATCGGGATGTCGGAGCGAAGGAACGCAGGTTACCCATGTCGGGGCCGGTTGCGGGTTCCACTCGCGAATCATATTAACGCATGCCGCCACAAGGGCGTCGGAAAAGCGCCCATCGCGATATTTGCCCTCTCGAACCAAACTACCCCAACCGGCGTCTCCCCAAACGCATAGCGCCTTGCCGGACTCGGCCTGTTCATCAAGCGCTATACGTCGTTTAACGCCGTACCCCGGCATCCCGCCAACGGGCCATTGCTTGCGCGGCTCGATAGGCAAGCTAGTGCGACGAAGAAATGCGACCGCTTCTTTAACCAATCCGGCGTCTACGGTTGTTGGCAGCGGCGGTAAGGCCGGCTTCGTGACGCCGCTTGGGTCGCCGTCAAGCGCGTTAATGAGAAAATTCATATGACGCCCAAACGGCAGAAGGACATATTCCTGCATTTGCCGACATTCATCCTCTCGCAGTATCGTGAGCCGTTTCGCGCGTTCCCAAAAGGTTTCGCTCAGCTTCGCCGCCGTGAGCTGCCACTTGCTGCCTTGCTTAGCGATGGGTGCCGGCGCTTCAAGAGATAACAAAGCGATGGCCTTCTCGACGCGCCCCTTGCTTAAATTGACTCGGGCTAGCAACTCAGGAACGGATAAGCCTTCAGATTCCTCTTCAAGCGCCCCCAACACGTCGGCGACTTCCTCTCTAGTCGGGAAAGTGCTTTGGATAAACCAGTCCGTGATGTCGAACTCCTCCCGCCCGCTGAGCAGCACGCCGTAAGCGGAGTCCAGAGCGCGTCCTGCGCGGCCGACTTGCTGGTAGTAAGCGACCGCCGAACCCGGCGTCTGATAATGAATGACGAACGCCAGATCAGGCTTATCGTAACCCATGCCCAACGCCGTCGTTGCAACCAACGCTTTGACTTGATTATGGAGCAGCGCCTGCTCCAGTTCCTCCCGGCGCTCGCCTGTTTTGCCGGTATAGGCCTCCACGTTAAAGCCTTTCATCTTTAGCCATTCCGCCACTTGATTGGCGTCGCGTACCGTCAACGTGTAGATGACGCCGCAGCCTTGCAGCGCGGCGAGCCGCTCAGCCAGCCAAGCCAGACGCTCGGCCTGACCGGGCAAGCGGATGGTCTGCAAAGAAAGCGAAGAGCGATTGAGATCGCCGCGCGACACATGAAGCGCCGGCCCGAGTACGCCATTTAGGTCCTCCATCACTCGGTTATTCGCCGTGGCCGTCGTGGCGAGAAGTCGAAGATTAGGCGGCAGCGTCTTAACGATCCGCTCCAGCAGCCGATAGTGCGGACGAAAGTCATGTCCCCAATCCGAAATGCAGTGCGCTTCGTCGATGACCAACAGCGATATCTGCGCCGCGACCCCCGCCAATATCTCCGTCTGAAAGCGCTCGTTTGCCAGCCGTTCGGGCGAGATCAACAGAATGTCGATTTGATTTTTCGTCAGTTTGGTTTCGACCGCCGTCCAATCGCTTATGTTGTCGGAATTGATTGTATCGGCGCGAACCTCCATTCGCCCGGCCGCAGCGATCTGATTGCGCATCAGCGCCAGCAACGGCGAGATCAACAGCGCCGGTCCGTTGCCGGCTTCGCGCAGCATTTTGGTCGCGATGAAATAGACGAAGCTCTTTCCCCAGCCGGTCTTTTGCACGACCAGCAAACGTCCTTTGCCTTCGACGATGTGACGAACGGCTTCCTCTTGTCCGTCACGGAAAACGGCGTCCGGACGCCCGGAGCCGATTTGAAGTAGCTCTAACGCTCGCTTTGGATCGTAGATCACGTTATTGCTCTCCCTTAACCCGGTCGGCCAAACGATAGCCTGACGCAGTCACAACGTACTTAAGGCCGCACGACGTTAGATCCGGGAATGCTGCGGCGGATCGAATGCCGAGCTGCACGACCAAACCTTGGCGAGACGCTTCTCTAACGTAGCCTATAAACAAAAATGCGACCCGCTTGCGCTTTGAGTTAAATCTGCAAACCCTTCATTCGGCATTCGGACCGACTTATTGAGGTTAGCGAATGCTTGTGCGGATTCTTGCGGAAAGTATATGGTCTATTCTAAAATCTGTCCATGCGTCTATTTTGATTTTGGCTTGCGTTGCATCGTTATAACGATAGGATAGGCTGTAGTCGGACATGCCGTAGCCCGTCTTTTTAATCGACTGCGCCAGCTCTGTTTGATGGCAAGGAACTGCCCCGGTCGTTTGGCTGCAAGGCTTGTAGCAATGACAGCCAAGCCAGATGACTTTATCGCCATCCTGACGAAAAGCCGGAGCAGCTAGGCGGCGCGGCACAATTTCGGCACAATTCTTGAGAAAACGCGGTTAAAGCCAATGTCTTCTAAGGGCGCACGTAAATCTCATAACCTGAAGGTCGTAGGTTCAAATCCTGCCCCCGCAACCAATTTTTCCTAGAACCTCTAGAATTTTTTTCAAAAAAACGCTCGGCAAAGACTCGCGTTAAACGGTCGTTTTTGCCCTTGTTTCGTCACTGAGACGCTCCCCAATGTTTGGACAGCTTACGGGGGCTGTTTTAAGCATAAATTTTCGACGGAAATGGGTTTATTGGAGCTTGCAAAACAGTTCGACAGCGTAAGCCAAGCCTACAAAACGATGGGCTATAGCCGCGATAGTTTTTATCGCTTTAAAAAGCTAGGCCGTATACACTTTTTGAGCCTAACGTCATCGCAGGAATGCATAACTTTAAGTCGAAATCTTAGAGCCTGTAGCGAATTAAGGATCTTAGTTACACAAGGTCTATTTTTTCATTCGCCTCTCCCTATGCAATACATAAAGATTGGCGGCGATAATGACGGCGACGCCGCACAAGCCGAGCGGCGTGAGGGTTTCGTCAAAAAACGCATAGGCGAGCGCTCCGGCGAAGACCAGTCGCAAATAATCGAACGGGAGCACGACGCCGACGTCGGCGTGCTTATAGGCCGCCGCCAGGAAAATCTGCCCTTGGACGGCGCAAAAGGTCAACAGCGCCATCGCGCAAAAATCGCTCAGGGAGACGTCCTTCCACCCGCTCCATAGCACGAACAGCAACGAAAACGGAACCATCGTTAAAAACATGCCGAAGGTCGTTTGCTGCGGCGTCGCATTAAACGATAATTTTTTCACGAGAATGCCCGATACCGCCCAGCATAGCGACGAAAACAACACGCCGGCGAACGCGAGTTCCGATCCTTTTTCCGCGTGCGGTTGCGCGACGAGCAGCACGCCCAAAAAGCCGACGCCCAGCGCGGACCATCGCCTGGCGCCCATGCGCTCCTTTAAGAAAATCACCGCGAGCGCGGCGGTGATGAGCGGCACCGAAAACGTGACGGACACGACCGTCGGCAAGGGAAGGCGTTGCAGCGCGTAATAATATCCGCTCACCGAAAGAATCGCCGTCACGCTGCGCGCCATGTAAAGGGGCCATGCCTTAGGCACCGAAAACGGCGCGCCGCTCTTGGCGTACCAAGGCAAAAACAACGCCAGCCCCAAGATGTTGCGCACGAGAATAATTTGCATGGCGGGAATGTCGGGCGAAATTAACCGCACCGAAAACGCCATCACCGAAAACCATGCCGCCCCCGCGACCATGCAGGCGGCGCCCCGCGTCGACCCGCTTGCGTCCGCCGGCAACAACCGCATTAATTTTCTATCTAAAAATATCATGGTTTGTCGAAACTTAAGGTAGGTGAATGTATTTCTCCGCCCGAAGCGGCCTAAAATCGCCGGGCGTTACCGTCACCGCCTCGGCGCGTATGGTAGCCAGCACGGCGCCGCACGGCAGCAGCGCCTCTTGCGAGAAGAGCAGGCGCGCGCCGCGCACGTCGGAAAGCTCGGTGTGCACGGTCACGCGGTCGTCCAGCCGGCACGGCCTGAGGAGCGTCAGGCGCGTGTCGCGCAGCAACGTGACGCAGCCTTTTGCGGCGAGATCGGCATGGGTGGCGCCCAGTTCGCGCAATAATTCGGTGCGCGCCCGTTCCGCCCACCGCAAATAGGCCGTGTGGTAGACGATTCCCCCGGCGTCGGTGTCTTCGTAATAAACGCGCGTTTCAAAGGTTGAACGGGCGCGCGGCGCATTAGTATTTATAGTCGTCATTCTTAAATGGGCCGTCCGTCCTTACGCCGATATATTCCGCTTGCGCCGGCGTCAGGCGGGTGAGGGTCGCGCCAAGCTTGCTTAAATGCAGCGCCGCCACTTTTTCGTCCAACGCCTTCGGCAGGCGATACAGCGTGTTTTCATATTTGCCCTTATAGGCGAAGAGTTCGATTTGCGCCAAGGTTTGATTGCAGAACGAATTACTCATCACGAAGGCGGGATGCCCGTTCGCGCACCCCAAATTCAGCAGGCGCCCTTTCGCGAGCATGATAATTTTATTGCCGGACGGCATTTCCACCCAATCGACCTGCGGCTTAATCTCCGTCCATTTGCAGGTTTTCAATCCGGCGACGTCTATCTCGTTGTCGAAATGCCCGATATTGCCGACGATGGCGCCGTCTTTCATCGCCTCCATATGGGCGCGGGTAATTACGCCCATATTGCCGGTGGCGGTCACGAAAATATCGCCGACGGGCGCCAACGCGTCCATCGTCGCCACCTCGAACCCTTCCATGGCGGCTTGCAGGGCGCAAATCGGGTCGATTTCGGTTACGAACACCCGCGCGCCGTGGCCTTGCATGGCTTGCGCGCAGCCCTTGCCCACGTTGCCGTAGCCGCAGATCACGACTTTTTTTCCGGCGATCATCACGTCGGTGGCGCGCTTAATGCCGTCGGGAAGGCTTTCGCGGCATCCGTAGAGATTGTCGAACTTCGATTTCGTTACGGAGTCGTTGACGTTGATCGCGGGCATGCCCAGCCTGCCGGCGCGCGCCAGCTGCTCCAGGCGCCATACGCCGGTGGTGGTTTCCTCCGACACGCCGCACAGGCCGGACAGCAAATGCGGGTAGTCTTCGTGAACGATATGCGTTAAGTCGCCGCCGTCGTCCAGCAGCATGTTGGGCGCCTCGTTTCCCCAATTGAGCGTGGCGTCGATGCATTCGCGATATTCTTCCTCCGTTTCGCCCTTCCACGCGAACACCGGCACGCCGGTCGCCGCGATCGCCGCCGCCGCCGCGTCGTTGGTGGAGAAAATGTTGCAGGAACTCCAGCGCACCCTTGCGCCCAGCGCCGTCAGCGTTTCGATCAACACCGCCGTTTCGACCGTCATGTGCAGGCAACCGACGATGCGCGCGCCTTTTAGGGGTTGCGACGCCCTAAACTCTTCCCGCAAGGCCATGAGGCCGGGCATTTCCTTTTCGGCCAGGGCGATAAGCTTGCGGCCGGCGGCGGCGAGCGCAACGTCGCGCACCTTATAGTCGCGGAAGGAAGGCGCGGAGGCAAGGGAAGGCGTCGTCATAAACATCTCCGTAGCGTGTGTTTTACGTCAATCGATGGCGCGTATTTTATGCCCCCCGATTATGGTTGCATATACGCGGAAAGTCCATACGGGAATGCGGCAATCCCACAAAAAAATTAACGCATTGGTGCGGGCCGTTGCCCTCAGGACAACGTCAAAAATTAATTACTCCGCAATTATTACCTAAAGGTAATGATTGTTGATTGTTCGTTAAAATTCCCCCCACCGAATGACGCTAATCTGTCGCGAATTGCTATATCTTTTTCTTTCTTTTTTTTGGCGCCCTCGGACACGAACGATCAACGTTCGACGTCTGCGGCTTTTATGTTTTTGTCAACGTTTAAAAGCACGCAATCGAAAGGACAGACTACACAATAGCAAATAGCAAACTACATAAAGGTGACTTACCTATATCCGTCTCTCCTGATTCTCAAAACCAAGATTATTTACCTTCTTCTCTTCATATCTCTCCTGCATTAGCGCGCGTTTCTTATAAGTGGATTTAGAGCACGGCAAAAAGAGCGGCAACGCAGAGTCCGACAGTTACAGGCAAAGGCAGGCGCACATAGGCGGCGCCGTTGCTGGGCTGAAGAGAAGGAGTGGGGGTAGCGGTGGCGATCGTTCCGTTTCCTCCGGTAGGCGTCGGAAGGTGCGTTCCGTTCGAGGGAACGGGCGCGACCGTCATCGTCGTTGGTTCGGGGGTAGGAATGGCGGATGCGCAATCCTCGCTCTCCGGATCGGCAGGATCGCAGGTCGAAGGCGGTTCGGAAGTCGGTTCGCTTGCGGGAACGTCGGCGGACGTCGATGGTTCGGCAGGAGCGGCGCAACTCACGTTCTCCGGATCGGTAACGTCGCAGCCCGAAGGTGATTCGGGAAGCGTTCCGTTCGCGGGAGGGGCGGGAGTGGGTTCGCTTGCGGGAGTCTTGCTAGACGTCTGTTCGCAATAAGGATCGTTCGGATGGCCGCATGGAGATGTGGTTTCCTCAGGGGCTTCGCTAGCGATCGTTGACGGCTCCGTAGGAGAATCGGAAACGACGGTCGATTCGAAGGAGCAGCCGGGAGCGGGATCTCGAGGGTTGCATCGGCGCGTCGTGGCAGAGGTTTCCTCAGGAACGCGATCCGTAGTCGGTGATTTCTGAATGGCGGAAGATGGCGCGTCGTTAACGCTTGTGCCGTACGTGACATGAACAAACGAGGTTGGGGTTGTTTCGTTCAGTCCATGGGTGCATTCCGGCTTATCGCATTGATACCGTGTAATCGTATGATATTCGGTGACGGTGGCAGGCCCCGTATTGTTAGGAGGTGCGGTCGTCGCGGGCAAGAAGGGCATCAGCGGACTTCCGTGGTGGCGATAACTTCCGGGTTTTGCGGCCGTAAGCGAAGCAAGTGCGGCGCAGCCAATGACAAACGTGAACGTAACCATGGCTATTGCTATTGCAAAGATCGATAGAGTCGCGTAAGGGCGGGAAACAAAGAGAAATCTCGAGAGATCTAAGCGATGAAGGTAGCTGATCGATAGGGGATCGCGAGTCGAAGTGGTGAACTTTTTCATCTTACCAAATATTTCACCCAAAATCAAGCGCAACCTTTCATCCGACATACTCGATTCTCTCTATCCCTGCGCCGCAAATATCGCTACGTTCTTTACATTCCTTCCCTGACGTGACTTCCTTGTCCGGCAACCGGCCGTCGGCGGCGACGCCCATTTTCTTAATGACATTGCGCCTTATTCGTTTATTTTAGAAAAAACGTTTATGGTGCATAGGTAGAGTGTGAAGCGGATATATCTCGCTTTTCCCATGCAAAAAAGCAAAACCATATGAGGGAAGTTATGGCCGGAATCGCGTTATCGTCACTTTCTCCCCGCATGGCGCGGAGCAGGTATGTCGCGCTGCTTTTCGCGGCGCTGTGTTTCGCGAGGGAAGGCGCGCGCGCGGACATCTCCATCGACGTGACCAAGGGTAACGCCGAGCCGGTGGTGGTCGCGCTTCCCTATCCCGCCGCGCCCAATCCGGGGGCGCAGCAGGTCGGCGACGACATTATCGAGGTGGCCGAGGGCGACTTGAACGGCAGCGGATTTTTCCGCTCGGCGGATCGCACCGCGTTCCTGCAAAAATTTAACAGCGACGCCGACATTCCGCGCTTCCCCAACTGGCAAATGCTCGGCGCCGCCGTGGTGGTGGCGTCGTCGGCGCAAATCAACGGCAGTTCCGTGACCTTCAATTACCGCTTGTGGGACGTCTACAGCCAGAGGCAGATTTTAGGCAAGCAATTTACGACCGACGCCGCGAACGCGCGCCGCATCGGCCATATTCTCGCCGACGCCGTGTACGAGGCGCTGACGGGCGAAAAAGGCTATTTCGATTCGCGCATCGCCTACGTCGCGGAATCGTTCGACGGCAGGCGCAAGCATAAGCGCATCGCGATTATGGACCAAGACGGCGCCAACAACGCCTACGTGACGAACGGCGCCGAGTTGGTGTTGACGCCGCGCTTCTCTCCGGACGGGCGCAAGCTGCTCTATGTCGGATATGCCGGCGGGGTAAATCCCTCTCTCTATTTAGTCAATATCGAGCGCGGCGGCGTCGGCGCGCGCATCGGTGGGTCGGGCGGCATGGCTTTTTCTCCCAATTTCGCGCCGGGCGGAAACGAAGCCGCCTTGGCCGTCTCGCAAAACGGCAACAGCGACATTTTCATTAGCAACTTGCAGGGCGACATGCGTCGCATCACCAACCACACGGCCATCGACACGTCGCCTTCCTTTTCTCCGGACGGATCGCGCATCGTATTTAGCTCCGACCGCGCCGGAAGTCCGCAAATTTACGTGATGAATCGCGGCGGGGGCGGAGAGGCTCGCCTCTCTTACGGCGACGGCGACTATAACACGCCCGTCTGGTCGCCCAAGGGCGACTACGTCGCCTTCACCAAGCGCGACAAGGGCCAATTTTACATCGGGGTGATGCGCCCGGACGGATCGCAGGAACGGCTTTTGACCTCCAGCTATCTGGACGAAGGTCCGGCATGGTCTCCCAACGGCCGGCTGCTGGTGTTTGCGCGCCAGTCTCCCGGCGGACGCGGGCGCCCGGGAGCGTCCGATTTATACGTCGTGGACTTGGCCGGCAACCATTTGCGCCGCGTCTCGACGCCGGGCGAGGCGTCCGATCCCACGTGGGCATATATGCCCTAACGCGTATGTAACGCACCGTGACCACGCCGAATCATTCTTCCTGCCACAATTTTTTGCGCATACGGGAATTGGGAGGATCCGGCAAGCGCTCGCGCGTTTTCCTCACCTCCTGCGGCAATGATCTTTTTGTGGAAAAGCATTTTCCGTCAGGCGCTTCCTGCCCATATTTTCGTAACGAGCTGCGTGCGCGCGACGTGCTGCGCCACCCCGCCGTCGCTCCGATCGTCGCGCGGCTCGAGGACGGATTTATCATGCCTTACTACCCTGCGTCGCGTCCGTGGAACGACGACGGGCGCACGTTATATCCGGTCGATCGGGCGCGCCGCGTCATGCAATTTATGGCCTGGCTCGCCGCGCAAGGATTCGCGATGCAAGATTGGCATCCCGGCGCGTTTTTATTTGACGAAAGCGACGCGTTGCGGGTAATAGATTTTGAGTATCTCGCCGAAATTCTTCCCGCGTTTGATTTTCGCATGTCGCCGGATTTTCGCGGCGAGGACGTTTTTTGCGGAGCTTCCGTTCCCTTGCGTAAAAAAGGCTACCGTTACATGTGGAAACCCGCGCTCGGATTGTCTTACGAAAGCCTGATGCGCGACGGACCCGCCGTTCTCGCCGTCAAGCGGAGCCTGTTTTTTGCCTGCAAAAAATTTCCCTCCTTCTTATATAAACGCGCGGAAGGCGCCGCGAAGCGTCTTTGTCCCCTTTCGCGCACGCCTCCCCCCGCGTCGCAAAAACTATGCGGCGCCGGGCTTTCGGAAAAAGAGGCCATGGCCGCCGATCGGTATTTTTCTCCGTCCGACCATATGGAGTTTACGGACGCTCCTCCGTTCAAGCCACCCGAAAACGTGCGATACCGTCCGCTTGCGCTTCCGCATTGCGTGAAGCGCAACAACGCCGACGTGTTAATGCTGGCCGGAAAGGCGATTTGGGCGACGCGCCGTTACGACGCCGTCGGCGCGGCCAAGCGCCTCTATGTGCCGCTATCGTGGGAACTGGCGTTGTTTTTGCCGGCTTTCCTGCGCTACGTCATGCGCGGACAATTGCGCTTCGACGGCGCGGAGCGCATTCCCCTTATGCCCAAAGGAAGAAAAATCTGGCTTTCCTACGTGCCGTCGCGCCGTAAATTTCGTCGCGGCCCCCGATTCTACGTGCGCGACGACATTCCGCTGTGCGAATTTTTTGCCGACATGCGAAAAAGAGACATACGCTACGTGTTGTTGCGCGGACATGAAACCCTCGACGCCCTTGCCGCCGACGAAGACGTCGACATATTGGCGGCGGACGCCGACGTGGAGAAAGCGCTGGCGTTCTTTGACGAAAAATTGGGAACCCGCCCCCTTGACCTTTATTCCCCCTCCGGCGCCCGCCATACCGACTATCACGGCATTTCCTATTATCCGCCCTATTTCGCGGAGGAGATTTTAGAGGGACGAATTCTCGACGGGGCGTCGGGCGCCTACGTGCCGGCGCCGCAAGACGCGCTGGACAGCTACGCCTACCACTTGCTTTTCCATAAGGGGCAAACATGTGGACTTCCGAAAAAAGCGGAAGCTAAAAAAGCGCCGGTCGACGCTTTCAAAAATAAATATGCCGACTATTTGCGACGTAAATGCGCCGACGCGGGCGTGAGCGTCCCGGAGGACATGGCGGGGCTGGCCGAATATTTGTCGGAGCGCGACTTGCTTCCGCCGGAAGACACGATAGGAAGAATATCGGTATATAACTCTTGGGTGCGGAAACATTTCGCCGTCGAAAATAAATTGCGGCGCCATCCGCCCGGGGCCGTCGCCTTCATCGTTCGCGCCTTGGCGAAAGAACGGGGAGTGATCGGAGAAATCGTTTCCATGATCGAATCGTGCGGGTTCATCGCGCTGGCGCAAGGCGAACTGTCGCCGGCCGACGTCGCGCGCGTGGCAAGACAAATTCGCGGCGGCAATTGGCATAAGGGCATCGACCGCATCGACAGCGGCGCGCCGAATTATTTCGTTCTCGCCTACGACCCTTACCCCATTCCGCCGACGGCGGCGGAACGCAAGGAATATCCCCGCGTGGACAACGCGCGCATCTTAAAGAAAGCCGACATTCGTCGCGAGATTGCGCGGCGTTATTTCGACGGGCAAAAAACGTCCGTGGTGCACACGTCGGACAACAGCGACGAAGCGATGCATTACGCCGATCTCGTCTCTCCGGAATCCACTCCCTTACTGCAAGAGGCGATAAAAAAGCGGGGATAGAAACTTTCGTTTACGGCCCTAATTTTTTATTGGCCGCCTCCGTTACGACGCCCGCCAAAGCGGAAAACGCCTCCGTTCGCGTCGAGCGAGCGCGACGCGCCAGCGCGATGCGGCGAGACGGCGCGGGGGCATCGAAGGGAACGTAAGCGATGCTGCCTTCGTCCGTTTTTTCGCACGCAATCGCGGGCATAAGCGTCACGCCGTGTCCGGCCGCCGTCATGCGTCGCAGCGTCTCCAATCCCGCCGCCTTAAACGCGCCTTCGTGCGCACCCGCCAAACGGCACACGTCAAGCGCCTGCTCCCGCAAGCAATGGCCTTCCTCAAGCAACATGGGGCGATAGCGCGCGAATTCCTTAGCCGTGACGCTCCTTACCGTCGCCAAGGGGTGGTCCTTTGCGGCGGCCAGATAAAAAGGGTCGTCGAACAGCGCCTTGGCGATAAGCCCGTCTTCCTCCAGCGGCAACGCCAACAGGGCGGCGTCGATTTTCCCCTTTTTGAGCGACGCGATAAGCTCCGCCGATTTTTCCTCTACGGGAACCACGCGAAGCTCCGGAAAGAGCGACGCGGACGAGGCGATGATCTCCGGCAACAGATAGGGCGCCAGGGTGGGGAACGCGCCCAACCTATATTCTCCGCCTAAAGGATGAGCGCCGTTTTTCGCGCACTCGACAAGGTCGCGCGCGCCCTGCAACACTTCTCGCGCTCGGCGCGCCACTTCCTGCCCGACGGCAGTGACGGCAACGCGCTTATTGTCCCGCTCGAACAACGGAACGCCGAGATATTCCTCTAGTTTTTTAATTTGGCCGCTCAACGTAGGTTGGCTCACGTTGCAGCGTTCCGCCGCCTTGCCGAAATTGAGCGTTTCGGCGACGGCAACGACATATTCCAAATCGCGAAGGTTCATGCGGCAAACAAATAATAACTAAGGGCGGGATTGCAGGTTGCCTTCGGCGAAAGGAGAAAGCAAGTTTTTTCGACGGGGCGTTAAAAATAGACTTCTTGCATAACCCTATCTATGGCGTGCGCCTGCGTCGCCTAAGTCCGTCCTCGAATCCTCACGTACCTATCTATGTACGCTGCGGCTGTAGCTAAGCGTGTCGCTCCTAGCATTCGGCTTGCCAATAGCTAAGTTATGCAAGAGGTCTAATATTTTAGAAAAATCTGTAAAAAATCGCCGGAACTATAGGAAGCACAGTCAGACTGTACCTTAGAGCGATTTTATTAATTTGATGAAGAATGGTGCCCGCTGGTGAATTCTATACCGGAAAACCAGCGTGAGCAGATATCAATGCTCAGGATTCCAAATTACAATCTTTTTCAAATGGCTGCGTGATTACGCTTTCCATTTGTGGCTAGCAACAACTGAGATACCAAGGCTACGCAAAACATGCAGGGTTTTACCAAGGTGAGCGGTTTCTTTACCTCTTTCCAACTCGCTGATGAACCGACGACCCATACCGGTAAGACCCGCTAGATCGTCCTGACTCAATTTCTGCGCTTTACGCGTTGCCTGCACGATTTTTCCGAGATCTGCGGTGGTGTGCATAGTGGTGTTCATAGAAAAGCCTTTTGTTACCGTTCGGGAGCATTTTAGGGCAAAATGGGTATAAAACAACAAAATGATACCGCTCGGTAACAAATGTCCGGACATCTGCAAAATAGATTATTTTAGGTGGGTTGGTATGCTCCGATAAAAAGGAGCGCACATGACCCAAACCACAAACCGACCTGCTCTCCCTCATGAAGGTGAAGCCTATAGCCGTTAGCGAAAGGTTAGCAATTTTGGATGATGGCGGTTTCGACGGCGGATGTGAGGTCAAGGAATGTGCGCATGATTTTGCGAGCGTCGTTTTTGAGCGGGAACCATTTGTGTTCGATGGGATTGAGATCCGGAGAGTAAGGAGGGAGAAACAAGAGCTTGCAACCCTCCGCCTCTATCAGCTCCTTGGTTTCGGGTGATTTATGGAAACGGGCGTTATCCATAATGATCGTCATTCCCGGTTTCAGCGTCGGCAGAAGATGATCTTTAAGCCACGCGTTGAACAGTTTGGAGTCGGCATGGCCTTTGAACCAACATGCCCCCCGTCAGCTTTCCCTCAAGCAATCCCGAGATGACGCTTATGCGTTCTTTTGACCCGCCGGGCTTCAAGGCGTAGCAGCGTTTTCCTTTCTCGCTCCATCCGTAGGCATAGGCGTCGTCCGAATCCATGCCCGTCTCGTCTACCCATACGCGCGCCTCCGTCGGAACGCCCTCCAATTCCTTCAGGAATTTTTCGCGCTTGGCCTCGTCACGCTCTTTGTAGCCGAACGTTCTTTTTTTCGAGTGATTCCCAATTTCTTCAGCTTGCGGCTAAGCGCGAATATGCTTGCCTTCCCTTCCCATGCCTGCGACATCTGCGTTAGCGTGCTATGGGCGTGCGCCTCGGCGAAGGCCGGAAACTTCTCGTCGTCTTTGATCACGCTCCGATCCCCCGCTTTGTATAACGGCTTCAAGGAGCCCCTCTCCTTGAGCAGTCCGTCCCAACGGTATACGCACGCGACGCCACATCCTTCGCGCTTTCACCGGAACGGTACGAGTCAACAACACGAATCCGAAGATCGTCGATATAGGCTTTCGGCATACGTCATCCTAAATACAAACCGTATACAGAAATCAATTCGAAATTGCTAACCTTTCGCTAACGGCTATAGGATCCTGATTAATAAGCACTATATAGAAAATACTTAAGTGCCAACTTATACATAATTATAGAATATCTCTACGATTTTTAAATAATTCTCATCATTATAAATAGAACAACTCATGGCTGATATTGTATTACCTGTTGTAGGCGGCGTGGTAGGATTTGTCCTCGGCGGCCCCTCTGGCGCTCTGCTTGGCGCAAATATGGAAATGATGGCAAGCCGTGCCTTCTTTCCAAAAAACCAGCGAGTGCAGTTGCCAACTCAGGAAGGGCCACGTCTGGCCGATTTACGAGCGCAGGTTTCTACCTATGGCAATGTGATTCCGCAGGTCTTTGGTACGTTGCGCCTGGCGGGAAATGTCATCTGGTCAACTGATATTAAAGAGGTAAAAACCGAGAAAACGCAAACAACCAGTGGCGGCGGCGGTAAAGGTGGTGGCGGTAGTGTGACCTCTTCCCAGACCACTATCACTGATGAATATTTCGTTACGATGGCTATTGTTATCTGCGAAGGCCCTATTGATGAAGTGGTACGGGTATGGGCGGATAGTAAAGTGCTGACCGAGGCACAGCTTTCTTCTGCCCAAGGAAAATACAATGTGCATTTTGGCGACGAAGAACAGGATGTAGACGACATCATTGCCAAGTATCTCCCTGCTGGAACTATTCCGGCTTATCGTGGCCGTGCCTATGTAGTGATAGAAGATTTTCCGCTGGCTGCCTTTGGGAATCGTATTCCCAATTTTACATTTGAGGTACGCCGCACGGTAAAATTCAGCCCATCCGTAGAAGACAAGATTAAGGACATGATCCTGATTCCTGGCGCGGGTGAATTTGTCTATGGCACAGATATCACCAGCAAGCAGGATGGCGCTACGGCTGGCAGTACATTCGTTGCTACTGGCGGCAAGCAGCTCGTTAATATGCATAACTACGATGGTATGGCAGATGTGATGCTAGCCATCGACCAAATGTTAAAGATACTCCCAAACCTGGAATGGGTGGCGGTAGTTGTTACCTGGTTTGCCACCAGCACTGATGCAGGTGATTGTGAAATAATTCCAAAAGTAGAATTTCAGGGAACAACGTTAGTGTCACCGCAGGATTGGAATGTGGCAGGCATTGATCGTGCTGGCGCTGAGATGGTGCTTTTCTTTGACGAAGATACACCAACCTATGGCGGTACTCCGTCTGACCATACGGTGGTGCAGATCTGCGCTGAGCTGAAAAGCCGTGGCCTGAATGTAATGCTCTATCCGATGATTTTCGTTGATACCATTACGCCTGTGCCAAAACCATGGCGCGGCAGGATTACACCCGCCAATGCAACAGATGCTAATAATTGGTTCACCAAAACAAACGGTTATAACAACTTCGTCATGCACTATGCCAACTTATTGAGTGGCGAAGTGGATGCGTTTATCATCGGTTCAGAACTGGTGGGCATGACTGGTTTTACCAATACCACTGGAAACTATCCGGCGGTCAATCAATTGGTAACGCTGGCAGGAAGCGTAAAATCCGCTATGCCAGGCGCGTTGATTACCTATGCAGCGGATTGGAGCGAATATCACTCTACCGGCGGCTGGTTTAACCTTGACCCGCTGTGGTCCTCCACCAGCATTGATTTTGTAGGCATTGACAGTTATTTCCCCATAACTCCTGACTTGCCGCAGATTCAAATTACTCCGGAAGTGATTCAGGAATATTGGGAGAAAGGCGAAGGCTGGGACTATTTTTATTCGGATTCAGTAAACCGTACAGGACTCACCAATTACACCGACGCCAAGATTGAAAATAAATGTCGGCCGCCTTCCGGACATATGCTTGTATAGCGTAATAACTATACAAAACCCATCCGATGGCGCCTATGCACATTACCGAAACCTTCGCCTATCGAAAGGCGTTTATCCAATATCTCCGTAAAGGCACGCCTATTGAAATATCCCTGAAAGCAGCGAAAAGCGAACATCCGACGTCGCATTATATTTGGCGCACAAGCGGCGACGATAAGGTGCGTCCGTCCCATGCCGCCAATGAAGGCAAAATCTTCGCAGGGGAAGATCCTCCCGAAACCGGGCATCCGGGAGAGGATTACAATTGCCGTTGCATCGCCGAGCCGTATTATGGGAGTCCCTACGATATTTATGATCCTCCGATAGAGCCTGTTTATCCGGAACGGGTTATTATTCCGTTATTACGCATTCCGCGCCTGATTATAGCATGGCGTGCGTGGTCGCAATCCGTAAGGGACAGCCTTAATTAGCGGTTAAATCCGAATAAATCAGCGATTAAATGGCGAAATCAAATAGAAAAAGGCAATTGGACGCCGGAAAAAATTACTCGTACAATCCGTTACGGCGAACGGTTTAAAGCAAGGAACGAGAGAACGGGCGGATCGGCGACGCGATACGAATTGGAGGGGAATTATGTGGTGCGAGACGACGCCACCGGAAATATTCTTCAGGTAAGCAGACCCGGCCACATGCCGAAACTCTTCTAGCAAAGGAATGATAATGAAAAATGACATCGAAACAATTTATGTTCAACTTTTACATGAGGACGTGACCACGGCAAGACCTGCGCCGGCAGAACGCGTCGGCAAACAAACGTATACGATACTTTTGCCGGAGGATTACGATCCCGAAGACGAGGAATGGCAATTTTTGCCCGGCGATACGGTGCGCTGCGAGCGAACGCATTGGAACGAAAAAGGCGCCATTAACCTAGCCATAGAAAAAATAATATAACATGGCAATGGAATTTACCGCCGCCCACATTAATGCGCTGCTTGCGCAAGAAGACGTGGAAGGCTTCATTGAAGCGGGCGCGCCCATAGACGAATATATTGACGAGGCCGCGCAAATAGCCGCCGCTCTTTTATTGCTTCATCGCAACGAATTGACGGACGAAATCATGCTATCAACGCTTAGCCTGATATGGATGAGGAGTTTTGAGTTGTCGGAACATGACATGGCGCTGCGATTGCCTGCGTTAGAGCGCATAGCCGTAAAAATAATCGCGTAACGGAAATGGTTCGGCGGTAATTCGGTTTTTGTTTACTCAGCGTCATTTTAACGTATGATGCTATGTGTCGTATCGTTCTATTAAAGCGCAACCGATATTTATGGGTAATTTTAGGTTTATAGACTTGTTCGCCGGCATAGGCGGTTTTCATCTGGCCGCAAGCGATAACGGCGGCACGTGCGTTTTCGCTAGCGAAATAGATTCCGAAGCAAAAAAAGCCTATGCTGAAAATTACGGCATTGAGCCGGCCGGGGACATAACTCAAATAGCCGCCTCCGATATTCCCGACCATGACATGTTATGCGCCGGATTTCCTTGCCAGCCCTTTAGCATCATAGGAAACAGATTAGGATTTGACGACATACGCGGCACTCTTTTTTTTGAAATCGCTCGCATCATCGAACAAAAAAAACCGCCTATGCTTATTTTGGAGAATGTTAAACAGCTTGCCGGGCACGATAAAAAGCGCACGATCGCTAAAATTATTGAAACGCTGGCCAGGCTTGGTTATAAAACGCATTGGAAAGTATTGAACGCATTAGATTGCGGACTTCCCCAAAAGCGCGAGCGTACCGTTATCGTAGGATTTTTAGATCATAAAGCGGAATTTTCGTGGCCACAAAAAAATCCGGAATATATGCCGTTGGCTAATATTTTAGAAAAAAACGCCGATTCAAAACACTATGCCAGCGATTCCATTACGCTAAAAAGAAAAGAGCGCCACACGTCAAATTATGCGATAGCGATTTGGCACGAAAATAAAAGCGGCAACGTTTCCAGCCATCCCTATTCGTGCGCCCTACGTGCCGGAGCGTCGTATAATTATTTGTTGGTGAACGGGGAGAGACGCTTGACGCCAAGGGAAATGCTGCGCTTACAAGGCTTCCCGGAAAGCTTTAAAGTCGTGTGCTCGGATATGCAGACGCGGAAACAAGCGGGAAATGCGGTGCCCGTACCCATGGTGCGCGACGTTATTAAAGAGGTTTTACGTGCAAACTCCAAGGCTTAGGGACGCGGGCAAAAGAAAAAGCAAAGACCTTTATCCCATAGGGCATTTTACGTCGGACATAATTTGTAAGATAAGCAAATGGATAGTATACGGTTTTGCGGTGGGCAAGCCTGATATCGGCGGTGAGGATTGGGGGGATATTTTTGCTAAATCCATTGAGGGATTGCATCTATCCAGTCCGTTAGGTTTGGCCGACGTGGTGTCGGAGGGACAAGCGTGGTCGGTAAAAAGCGTTAAAGCCAACAAGCCTCATGAATGCAAGCAAATTAGGGTTATATCCGGTCGTAACTCTCCCGATTATTCCTATGGAATCCAAAACCCTCATGACGACCCCCAAAAAACCGGAACCGCCGTACTGGACATATGGAACGAAAGGGTCAATATCGCGTTAGATAATTATGATTCCTTGCGTTCTGTAGTTTTGATTAGAGATATCAATTCATTTAAATTTAGTCTTTGAAACAGAAATTAATAGATTTCCCACAAACGAATATATATGGAAAGTCAATAAAAACGGAGTTTTAGAAGGCTTTGACAGAACGACGAATTCCCATAAATTTACGTGGCAACCTTCCGGCTCTCAATTTACTATTAAGTATGATGTCTTGTCTTCCGCCACGCGTTTTGCCATAAAAAGGCCTCCCGTTTTGGATTTTGAGCAAACGATACAACAAATAGGCTTTTGTGACGACTGGGTTTCAATCGAAAAATGATTTGTATGATTCGTTATTTTCTCTTTTAAAGCCATGATTGAAGACGTCCGGAACGACAAATGCACCGACGCAGAGAGATTGAAGCGCTGCTCGACGCCTACGCCCATACGGTAAAGCGCATGGCCGCCACGCAGGCACGCAAGTCTTGGTATGAGTTGGAGGATTTCGCCCTGACCAAAAAGATGGGAATTAACCGCTTCATCCTGACGCCGGAGCGCCGCACCGTCGCCGGACAGGAACAATGGTGGGGAACCTTCGAATACGGCCAGAAGAAGCTCAAGGTAATTGCTACGCTGGAGCGGGATTAATCCTCAACCACATCCCAATCAGAGGTCTTGGTCTTACCCGTTTGGTAGAAGGAGGTGACTTCTTCAATGAAATCCTTGAAATCCCGATTTTCTTCGATGAGACGATTTGCAGTATCCCAATCAATCTCAGGATGCTCCTCAGCTGGAATGAGCACCTGACTTTCTGTCGGCGATTTGGGGTCGAGCAAAATAAAACCTATACCGTGCAAGCCAGATAAAATCTGTAGTTCGCGCTTCGTATCCGAACCCTCCAGCTCCAACGCAACCAGATAACCGCAATTCGCCCATGAGGAATTTGATACCGCCTGGAAGAATGCCTGACGCACATTGGAGCGGTTAATGAGCAGCTTCACTTCAAATGACCAAGAGCTTGGTCTTTTTGTCAGCATGCTGCTTAACGCATTCCTTGATACGCTGATCCCACTCAGCCGTAAGATCTTCCATGGCAACAAGATCAGGGTAGAGCCATTTATTGCCATTAGCACCACGGCTGTTAGATGAGCGCTTTTCATCAATCCGCTTGCTGTAAATTCCGTATTCCGCCCATAGGAAGCTTGAGAGCATGGGATAGAGGTCGTGTTCAGAATATCGCGTCGCATCACGCTCTACGGAGCCTGCAATCGGAAGCTCAGATTCCGCTTCCTCTATTTCAGCCTGATCCGTCCGGTTGGTGTAGTAATATTTCCTTGGCCGCTCCTCTGTAGTTTTTAACTGAGGGTTCCGGCGCTGCATGCGCTGACGTCTTGCACCAATCTCCGCGATAATCTGCTGCACGAGAGCATGATCATCCTCAAGCGTATTCGTCGTAGCCTTGCTGCGCTCACGCTTTGCCGCGCATTCTTCCGGATATGTGCGGAATACCCACTCGGCTATCTCACGCGCAGTAAATTTCTGCCCCTGATTCCGGCTAAGGAACTCAACGATTTTCTTACTTAAATCCAACTTCACAGTTCTTGCTTTTTTAGATTTTCAACAATCGCAATCCTATCAACTTACTGGAAAATAACAACAGGAAGCAAACATTTATGCGCCACATCACCCAACATGGAATCAACCTCATCAAACGCTTTGAAGGCTTTGAGCCTCGAATCTACCTCGATGCCGCTGGCCTGCCAACCATAGGTTACGGCCACCTCCTGCGCCCGGGCGAAGCCGAAATGTTCGTCAACGGCATCAGCGAGGCTGCAGGCGAGGCATTGCTCATCAAAGACGTGCTGCTGGCAGAACAGGCAGTTCTGCGACTTATCACCGTACCGCTGACCGATGGACAATTTGACGCGCTGGTTTCCTTCACCTTCAATCTGGGCGGCGGCGCTCTCCAGCGATCCACACTCCGCCGCAAGGTAAACCGCGAAGAACACGATGCCGTCCCACCAGAATTCCTCCGCTGGGTCTGGGCTGGAGGAAAAAAGCTGCGCGGGCTGGTCAGACGGCGCGAGGCGGAGGCTGCTTTTTACTTGAATTAGTCCTGCCGTCCTGCACGAGTCTGACTTCGTAAGGCTTCTATGGCCGCTTCGATTGCTTTGGCATCAGGCTGAGATAAGCCCCATTCTTTCCAGAAATCTCTTGTAGCACTATTCGGCGCAATCTTTGGTTGATCTAATTTTATTCTTGTAGGCAAAAGAACTGCATCCCCAAGGAGAATTGCCTCCCCAGATTCCAACAATGGCAAATAATCGGTGAGACCAGACAAGGAGTCTGGAACTAGCCGCTTAATGACTCCTTGGTCTGTTTCATTGGTCAGGCGCAATGCCAGAAAATTGTTGCATTGGCTAAGGATTGTACGACTTACGTCTGATGGCCTTTGGCTTACCACAACGATTGAAAAACCATATTTCCTTCCTTCTTTTGCGATTCTTTCAAAAGAGCCCAGCGCCTGCCTCTGTACGGCATCTGCATCATCCCTAACCGGTAAATACAGATGTGCCTCATCACATAATAAGCTGACTGGAGTTCTCTGATCAGCAGACATCCAGAACTGCACGTCATAGAGCAATCGCGCTAAAGTGCCAGTAACCACAGGCAAGACATCAGTTGGCACTTCTGAGAAATCGATAGGCTCTAGACTAGCGCCATGACTAGCGCTTGGTATATTTCTTGTATTTTTCCAAAACTATTGAGACGAGTTCATTGTCGGAATAATTGAACCTAAACTCGCATTCTTTGAGATGCAAGTAAAAAGTATG
>JBEVNR010000052.1:0-14479 GCA_040507985.1 Rickettsiales bacterium
CCGCCATTTCCTTGCGAGGCTTCGACGCAAAACAAAATGCTACAGCAAATGCAAAAAAATGCTCGAATATTCCGTTAAGCTCCTTATGGCCAAAAGAAACGGTACGTTAGCTATATTAGGTTAGCAATGCCAAAATAAAGGGCAGGGAGAGACTCGCTGAGATAAAAGATGAAGTAGATCTTATTGATTTATACGCTAAGGCCCATGGCAAGATTACCATACGCCACGATTAGGTGATTGCAAAACGTTGCGGTTCGTTTTTTTTTGATATGCAACGCCTAGGCTGTGTGTACTTTTTAAAACGAGACGATTTTCAGGGATTTTTTAGCGAAAATTCGATATGTTTTTGAAGGAATAGCGAGCTATTTTAAAAAAATATCGAATTTTGCAGCAAAAGAGACTAAAAATCCGGTCGTTTTAGCTACGCCGGCCTGTGGCTCGAAAATGCGCACAGGCTAAAAGCCCTCTTCGAACGCGCACAAATCACGCCCCTGGGGCGTTATGCCAAATCCGCCGGGGAAGGCAGGGCAAAGACGCCAATCGGTATTTATAAATTTAAAAAGCAACAAACAACGTTAATTCTATCGTTTAGTGTAATAAGCGCCGGAAAACTCGCCATTTCCTCCTGCGCGGGAATGACGAACATAATTCCATATGTATCAGTAATAGGCTACTTTTATTGAAGAATAAAATTCTTGGTAAGAATTGCCGTCTTTGCGCTGGTTGGGTAGTTAAGATAAATTGACATACTTTGTGTATTGTATTACATTATTAAATAATATTACTTGTTTTTTGTTGCGATGGCTTTCACGTTTACGTCTCGTCATCCACTGGACCCTTTGCCTTGGTACTCAGCGGTCACCTTTACTCCGACCTCGGTCTTCACTGCGCCGCATTTGTTGATTACGCCGCAAACTGAAAACGCAAATGGAAGCGATTCCAAAAAGTTGTGGGCATTACAACGCCAAGAAAGCCTCCTTACTAATGGCTCGTTAAGGCTTAAAAGTACTTCTTCGGGCGTGGTCCTTAACGGAACGGAAGCATGCTCTACCGTCGTATTCGTCGAACGCAATTCTCAGCACCCGTCTTTCTTCGGCTTGTGTCAATTATGGGTTGAGTATTCTTCCTCGTCGACGCGCTGGCTTAATCAATCCGGTGTGCGGGAGGCAAAAATAGAGACGTTCTTCTTGCGAACGCCGTATCTCAATCGACTGGGCACGGCCTATCTCGTCTTTCAATTTCGTCAAACAAAGACCGACGATCCGCTTTCCTTACACGACTCACGCTCTGCGGCCCTGTCGGTGGCAAACGCATTTCTATCTCAGTTGCGTGTAAATCAGGATCAAATTTTGCGAACGTTTACGCATTGCACGAATGAAAATGCCGCGACGTTGAACGCCGATGGTATTTGGTCTATCATTCATCTTTTGGTAGAAACAGCTAGAATATCAAGAAAACGTCTCTTGAAAAATTGCCATTCCCTTAGAAGCGAAAGAAGTGATTGTCAAAATAATCTCGATATCGCTAAAAGTAAAATCGCAACGCAGACAGCTACCATCGTCGCTCTAGAAGAGGAACTAGCCAAGCAAAAAGCTATCATCGCCGCTCTAAAACTGAAGACGGCCAAGTATGAAAAAGGCATGCCTTCCGATTCCTTGCCTTCTCCGCCCTCAAGCCTATTTTTCTCAGGCAAGAAGCGTTCGCTGAATAATGAGGAGGAGGATGAAGAAAAGCCTTCTTCAAACAAGCGTTTGCGACAACAACAAGATGAGAAAACACCTCCCCTCAGCGAAGAGGAGGAAGAATATTTATCCAGCGACGACGAAAAAGAAGGCGGAATTAAGGTTTAATGATCCCGGTGATCACAACCTGGAGGAGAAATAATTCCGCTACCGTATAATCGTCCGTCCGGCACGGCGCGACAATGCTTATGATTACGTCAGGAACGTAAAACGGCCCGACATTCCGGCGCAGGGCGCCTCCTCTAAATATAAACCATAGCTCGACGCAGCGCGGCGACTTTTTAAAAAAAAGAATCTAAAAAATTGTCGCTCCGTTTTTCTTCGCATAAAAATCAACCAATAATTGAACGATTAATCGTTTCATGCTATCTTATGCCATATCCCTTACGCAGCAGCGGCGCCCTAAGATATGCTCGATCGTTTTTTTATTGCCTCGATTCCGCCGAACGCCGAAACGGGCGTCTATGACTATCGCATCGTGCTGCTTTCCTACCTTATCGCGTCGCTGGCGTCGTACGCGGCGTTTGTCTTGACGTTTCGTCTTAAAAACGCCGAAAAACCTGCTTACGCACGTTTATGGCAATCGACCGGCGCGCTGGTGTTTGGGGGAGGGATATGGTCGATGCATTTTATCGGCATGCTGGCCTTTACCATGCATATGCACATGGAATACGACCCCACGCTTACCGCGTTTTCCCTGTTGACGGCGGTGGGGGTTGCGTTTCTGGCGTTGGCGCTGGTGAAGCGGCCCGCGCTTCGCGCCCGGGATATCGCGAGCGCGTCGCTATTGTTGGGCGCGGGCATATGCGCCATGCATTATATCGGCATGGCTGCGATGGTGATGGACGCGAACATACGCTATTTGCCCGTTCCCTTCGCCGCCTCGGTCGGCGTCGCCGTGGGGGCGTCGGCGGCGGCGTTGTGGCTGCTCTTTACCCTTACCCGCACGAAGCACCGACTGCGCGGCGTAATGATTGGGGGAAGCGCGCTCGTCATGGGCGCCGCCATATGCGGCATGCATTATACGGGCATGGCGGCGACGGTGTTCGTTCCGTGGGAGCGCTGCCGGTTCGACGCGGCGGGAAATTTTAACGGCATCGCCGTCGCCGTGGGGGCCGTCTCGGCGTTTATTCTTATATCGGTGATATTCGTCGAAAATATTATCATACGCTTTCAACAGGCGGAGATGGACCAACGCATATTCTCCAGCCTATTGCTTATTTTAAGCACCTTATTTCTGCTGGTCATCAGTTCGTTCGCCTATGTGGAATGGATATACGGCGACCAGCGCGGCAACGTGACGTCGATTAACGTCTCGGGGTTGCAACGCGCCTTTATGTGGCGCTATTTTCGCGACGCCGGAGACGTAATGCGCGCTCGCCGCGATAGTAAAGAGGAAGAGGCGACGCGATACTCGCGTCGCATGGCGGACGCAAGGTCATATATCGACGCGAATTTTGGCAGCCTGAGGCAGGGAGGCGCGGCGGTGACGAGCGTTGACGGAAAAATGCGGGATTTTATCGATGCGAGCCACTATCCGCCCATGCTGCAAAATTTAGATCTTGCCATTGAGGCATGGAAAAATCTGCGCGTCCGAACGGAAAAAGCGCTGGCGGCGCACGAAAGCGACGCCACGGAGGAAGAGGCGTTATACGACGCCGCGAAGCAGGCGGTGGAAGCGGAAGATGCCGTGGCGCGCGCGCTTATCGAGAACCAGGTCAACGAGGCGGCGAACGTCAAAAAAACGCAAGTCGCGATCATGGCTCTGAATATTTTGTGCTTTGCCGGAGCCATATATTACGTGAAGTATTTCGTGGCCAAACCCATTCGCGCCATTATCGTCAAACGAAAGGAATTGGAAACGGAGTTGTTGGCGCACCAGGATAACTTGCGACGCCTCGTACAGGAAAAAAACAAGGAAGCGAAAAGTCGGCAGGCGTTTTTGGATACGATCATCGAAAACATGCCGCTCGCGCTCTTCGCCAAATCCGTTCAAGACAATTATCGCTGGGTGTTGTGGAACCATAAGGCGGAAGAGCTGTTTCAGTTACAAGCGGCGGACGTGATAGGAAAAACGGACTACGACAATTTTTCCAAGGAAGAGGCCGACTTCTTTCGCAAAACCGACGAGCGCGTGATGGCCTCGCGCGAGGTGGTGGACATTCCCGCCGAAAACGTCACCACCAAGCGCGGCACGTGGATCGCCCATACGATTAAAGTGCCGATCTACGACGCCGACGGCAATCCCGACATATTGCTGGGGTTATTGGACGACATTACGGAGGCGAAGGAGAAGGAAAATCAATTGGTGCAATATTCCCTGCAACTGGAAGCGCAACAGATGGAGTTAAAGCTCGCCAAGGAAGACGCGGAGCGCGCCAATCGGCTGAAATCGGAATTTTTGGCCAATATGAGCCACGAACTGAGAACGCCCATGCATTCGATCATCACCTTCTCGCGGCAAGGCATCGAACGCAAACATAAATGGGACGCGGAGCGGCAAGCGGAAAACCTGTCGCTCATCAAGGAGAGCGGCGAACGGTTGCTGACGCTGCTGAACGATTTGCTGGATTTATCCAAGCTAGAGGCCGGCGCCGTCGAATATTACATGAAGCCGTGCGACTTAGGGGCGCTGGCGGATTCGTGCGTCAAATATATTTCCGCATTAAGCAACGAAAAGAAGATTGCCGTCGAGACGCGGATGGAGGAAAATTTGCCGATCATAGAGGCCGATCACGGAAAAATTACGCAAGTGCTGGTGAACTTATTGTCTAATGCGGTGAAATTTTCTCCCGTTGAAAAACGCATCTCCATTGCGTGCGAGCGCGACGGAAAAAACGTGCTGTTGTCGGTGAGCGACGAGGGCGTCGGCATTCCCGAAAACGAACTGGCGTCGGTGTTCGACAAATTCGTGCAAAGCAGCAAGACGAAATCCGGCAGCGGCGGCACCGGTCTCGGCCTTAGCATTTGCCGTCAAATCGCGCTCGACCATCACGGCGAAATTTGGGCGGAAAACAATGCCTACGGCGGCGCGTCTTTCTTGCTGCGCCTGCCTATTTCCCAACAAGGAGCCAAGGAGAGACACGATGCCTGAAAGACGCACGATACTTATCGTCGACGACGAGCCGAACAATGTGCGGGCGCTGCGAATCGATCTGGAAGACATCAATTACGATATCGTCGCCGCGTCCGACGGCGTCAAGGGATGGGAGGCGCTTCAGGCGCACAAAAGCAACGTCGCGGTGATTTTGCTCGATCGCATGATGCCGAACATGAACGGCATGCAATTTATGGCGAAACTTAAGGCCGCTCCGGACGTCTGCCACATTCCCGTCATCATGCAGACCGCCGCCGCCGAAAAAGAACAGGTGGTGGAGGGCATTCAGGCCGGCGTGTATTATTATTTGACGAAGCCTTACGACAAGCAGGTGATGCTTTCCATTCTTTCCGCCGCCGTCCGCGATTACGGACATTTGAGCCGACTGCGCGAGGAGATGAAGCAATTCGCCAGAAAGCTAAGCCTTGTCCGCACCAGTCTTTTCGAGGTGCGAACGCTGGAGGACGCGGAGTGCCTTCCCGGTTTTTTAGCGCAATTTTTCCCCGATCCCGACCGGGTGATATTTGGCTTGTCGGAGCTTATCCTTAATGCCCTGGAACACGGCAACCTTGGCATAACCTACGAAGAAAAAACAGAGCTAAACAATAAAGGCGCGTGGACGGAGGAAATCTTGCGGCGCCGGAAACAACCGGAACACGCCGAAAAAATTGTCTTAATTTCATATGTTAAAAATAAGGAGCGCATCGAACTGCGCATTAAAGACGAGGGAGAAGGGTTCCGCTGGCAGGAATACATGGAAATTTCTCCCGAACGCGCCACCGACAACCACGGCAGGGGCATCGCCATGTCGAAAATGATGAGTTTCGACGGATTGGAATATGTGGGTTGCGGCAATGAAGTCGTGTGTACGGTAAATTTATAACGCCGTCGCTTTTTTCTTGCACCCGACATAGAGCAGCGCGACGCCTACCAGCGCCATGGGGAAGGAGAGCGTTTGCCCCATCGTTATGCTTCCCCATAAAAATCCGATTTGCTCGTCCGGTTCGCGAAAACGTTCCAGAAACGTCCGCGCGGCGGCGTAGCCCAACAGAAACATGCCGATCAACGCCCGTCCGTCGACGTATCCCCGCGTTTTTTTAAGCGCGAACGCCAGCGCCCATAAGACGATCCCGAGCGCGATTCCCTCCAGTCCGGCTTCATAGAGCTGGCTGGGGTGGCGAGGGGCGTCGCCGGCGCCCGGAAAGACCATGCCGAACGGGGAGTCGGTAGGGCGGCCATATAATTCGCCGTTGATGAAATTGGCGACGCGACCGAAAAACAGGCCCGGAGGCGCGGCGAGCGCCGCCAAGCCGCCGAAGGCGAGCGCGTTCACCTTCCGCCGCCTGCAATATACCCATAACGCAACGGCCAGCCCCATCATTCCTCCGTGAAACGACATGCCGCCATGCCATATTTTCAGGGCCTCCCATGGTTCGGACAGATAATATTGGGGGTTATAAATGCACACGTAAGCCAATCTTCCGCCCAGGATAACGGCGGGAATGGCGTAATACAGCACGTCGTCGATCAATTCCGGGCGCGGCGGAATGAGGGAAAATTTTCGGTTGCCGAGTTTCATCGCCCATAACCCCGTTAAAAATCCGGCGATATAGGCGAGGGAATACCACCGGAGGGCAAAGGGGCCTATCTCAACAATGATCGGATCGATATGGGGATAGGTGAGCATCGCGCTTATTCCTCCATTGCTTCTAAAAGCGAGGAAGGCGTCAGCAATTGCGGCAACACGCGCGGCTTCGGCGTTTCTCCCTCGTCTTGCGCTTGAGGATAGTACACGTAAAGGGGTACGCCGTTTCGTCCGAAAATTTCCAAATAGCGCGTAATGGCGGGATCGGCGTTCGTCCAGTCCGCCTTAAATACCGCCACGTTCCGGTCGGCGAAGGCGGCGGCGACGCGCGCCGAATCAAGCGTGCGTTCGTTGACCTTACAGGTAATGCACCACGACGCCGTGGCGTACACGAAGGCGGGGCGGCCTTCGGCCAGCGTTTCGGCGAGCGTCGCCTCGTCATACGGCACCGACGTCAGCGATTCCCTGGCGTCGTTTTCCTTTGCCGAAGGAATGCGAAAAAACGGATAGGCGAACGCGATCGCTCCCAGCGCTGCCAAAATCAGGGCCGGCGCGCCTTTTGCCACGCGCCTGCGCACCCAGACGACGAAACAGAGCGCCACGACGGATATCCCCCACCATGCCGCGCCGTCGACGCCGGCTTGATGCGCCAGCACCCATGCCAGCCATACGGAGGTTAAAAACATGGGGAAGGCCAGGGCTTCCTTAAACGTTTCCATCCATGCCCCGGGCCGAGGCAAGAGGGCAAGCGCTCCCGGCACGAAGGCGATAAGCAAATACGGGAAGGAAAGGCCGAATCCGAGCGCCAAGAACACCCCAACGGCTTGCGCTTCAGGGAAGGAAAGCGCCGCGCCGAGCGCGGTCGCCATAAAAGGCGCGGTGCACGGCGTCGCCACCAGCACCGCCAGCGCCCCGGTGGCGAACACGCTTAAAAAGCTTTCCTTCCCCTTTCCCGCGCCAAGCGTCAGGCCGACATTCACCGGAAAAAATCCGATCAGATTTAAGCCGACGCCAAAAATCAGCGTCGCGAGCATCGCCACGAACAAGGGCGATTGCATCTGGTAGCCCCACCCTATTTCTTGACCGGCGTGGCGAAGCGCGATGAGCATACCCCCAATAAGGGCGAAGAACGTCATGCACCCGGCCATGTATGCCAGCCCGTATAACCGCACGACGCGTCGTTCCTTGGCGGATTTTTTCGCGATGGCCAAGGCTTTCAGCGAGAGAATAGGAAAGACGCAGGGCATGGCGTTGAGAATGATTCCCCCCAAAAAGGCGAGAGCCACGGCGGGGATGAAATCGTCCACGCCGGACGCCTTCGCGGAAGGCGAGGCCGCCGGAGAGGGGGCGTCTTTCGAGGAGGCGATGGGCCTCACGTCGCCGTCCACCCGATAATGGGCGGTCGCGCCGGCGGCGGTCGCCTCTAAAAATCCGACGACGCGCGTCGGAGCCTCTCCCGGTCCCCGCGCCATCCGCAGGCGCAGCTTTCCGTTTTTATACGAGAAGGATTGCGCCGCCGCATGGTCGATCAGCCCTCCGTCTTCGGGAAAGAAATACGCGTCGCCGGGCTTCTGGGGTACATTGGGACCGGAAAGCAATAACTCTACGCCGCCATTGTCGATGTTCGCGCCTTCAAGATCAAGCGGCGGCGGGTTGGCCGAATCGCGCAGCCGGTCGATGAGTTTTTTATCGGAGGAGGGAAGGGAAGCGTCGCCGACGTCTATCGTCAGCGTCTTCGCGGCGTTCTCCGGTACGCATACGTCGCGGCAGACCAACCAATTTGCCTTTACGGTCAGCGTTATGGGCGCGCCGCGCGGGAGGGAGGGGGGAGGGGTGATTTTCGTTAAGTAATAGGCCGAGTTTTCGTAGCCATAATTGGTGAGCGGCCCGAGCGGCATCCGGTGCGGGGGTTGCCAGATGAGTTCGGACGCCGTAAATCCTTCGGGTAATTTCCATTCTATGGTCGTCTCCAACCCCGAATCGCCGGGATTTTTCCAATAACTATGCCAGTTTTTCTCTAAATCCAGCCGAAACAGCGCGTAAAACGGCGCGCTTCCGTCTACTTGCGCATATTCCGCCGATAGGGAAGGGGAGGCGTGACGTTGTTCCGCCCGCGCCGCGCCGACGAAAAGCGAGAGCGCCAACGCCGCCGCTATGGTCCATATTGCCGAAAAACGCCTCGTCGCCATAATCGTCGCCGCTTATGATATTTATATGCCGTCAAAATACGGGGGAGCGGCAAGTGCGTCAAGCGTATACGCTCCGCCTTAGCGGGTTATGCAAGAAGTCTATTGCAAATCGATTTTTTATAAAATAAACGTTTGGTAACGATTGCCGTCTTTGCCTTGCATGCCGACATAATGTCCTTGACATGCGCGTTGCGTGGTTCCACTATGGGCGCAAACGTAAATCAACGAACGAGAAGAGTGTATGTCGCTTATCGGAAAAACGGCCCCAAACTTCACCGCCCAAGCGGTCATGCATGACAATTCCATCAACGCGCAGTTTAACCTTAAGGAATATCTGCAAGGTTCGGTCGGCGTGCTCTTCTTTTATCCTTTGGATTTTACTTTCGTTTGTCCCTCCGAAATTATCGCGTTCGACAAGCGCACCGACGCCTTCGATAAGTTGGGCGCGAAGCTCGTCGGCATTAGCGTCGACTCGCAATTCACCCACCACGCATGGCGCAACACGCCGCTTGAGCAGGGCGGCATCGGCCAAATATCCTTCCCGCTCGTGGCCGACCTTACCAAAAATATTGCGCGCGATTATGACGTGCTGCTCGAAAATGCCGGCGTCGCCTTGCGCGGCACGTTCGTCATCGACAAGAACTTTACCGTTCGCCATGCGCTAATAAACGACTTGCCGCTTGGCCGTAACGTGGACGAAACCTTGCGGACGGTGGATAGCCTGAACTTCCACGAACAATATGGCGAAGTATGCCCCGCCGGATGGCGCCAGGGCAGCCCCGGCATGAAGCCGACGAGCGAAGGCGTCGCCGATTACTTAAAAAAACATGCGGCTAAATTATAGCTATAGGTCGCGGGAGCGCATATGAACGAAAGCGAGGTGATGCGCGAATTTCGTGACAGCAAGGCCATATTGGATGGGCATTTTATTTTGTCCTCCGGCCTGCATAGCCGCCAATACATGCAATGCGCCCGTTTATTGGTTGACGCCGACCGCGCCCGTCGAATATCGGAAGCCTTGGCAAACAAAATAGAGAAAGAATTTGACGGCGACGTTGATATCGTCGTCGCTCCCGCCATGGGCGGGGTGGTGATCGGCGCTCTCGTAGCGCTGGCGCTAGGAAAGCCGTCGATATTTTGCGAACGGGAAAACGGCGAATTTCGCTTTCGTCGCGGTTTCGACGTTCCCTTAGGCGCACGCGCTCTGGTAGTGGAAGACGTGGTGACGACGGGCTTGTCGTCGCACGAAACCTTCGCCTGTATCGTCGACGCCGGCGGCGTTCCGGTGGCCGAAGCCTGCATTGCGAATCGCATGGGCGAAGACCGCATCGAAAACGTGCCGCTTTTTTCGCTGTGTCGCCCAAAAATCGACGTGTTTTCTCCGCAACACGTTCCCGCCGACCTGCTTTCCGTCCCTCCCGTAAAGCCGGGTAGCCGCACGCTTAAAAAATGAAAGCTCTCCGCTTAACGTCGTTAACCGGAAAGGAATGGCGCTTTTTCGAGCATGACGGGGCAAAAGCGCTGTATATGCGCCAACTTTATGGCATATCCGACCTGCAAGCGCGCGTCGCCTTAATGCGAGGGATAGGGCCGGAGGATTATCGGCAATATGCGGATCCCACCTTGCGCGACTTAATGCCCGATCCTTACGTGTTAAAAGACATGCGCGCGGCGACGGAACATGTCGCAGGCGCCGTGGAAGAAGGAAGGGCCGTCGGCGTGATCGGCGACTATGACGTGGACGGCGCCACCTCGTCCGCCGTTTTGGCGCTTGTTTTTCGCGCCATCGGAACGCAATGCGAGGTCTTTATTCCGGATCGCGCCGAAGACGGGTACGGTCCCTGCAACCGTGCGTTCGACCGTTTTCTTGCGCTCGGCATACGCGACGCCTTAACCGTCGATTGCGGCGCAACCGCGTTCGCCCCCTTGGCCTACGCCGAATCGCTTGGAATCCGGACCGTCGTGCTCGACCACCACGCCGGCGCCGAAAGCCTGCCGCCGGCACGGGCCGTCGTGAACCCGAACAGGCAGGACGAAACCGGCGCCTACGGGTATCTCGCCGCCGTCGGCGTCACGTTTTTATTTGCCGTGGCGTTGTGCAGAGAGTTGCGCCTGCGCGGATATTTTGCCGCGAAAGCGATTCCGGAGCCGGACTTGCGTTCGCTTCTCGACGTGGCCGCTCTGGGAACGGTGTGCGACGTGGTGCCGCTCGTCGGATTAAACCGGGCTTTCGTGCGGCAGGGATTGAAAATCATGGCGCGGCGCGGCAATGTCGGCCTCTCGGCGCTCATCGACGTCGCCGGCGTGAAGGACGCGCCCGACGCCTACCATTTGGGCTTTGTGCTTGGTCCGCGCATTAACGCCGGGGGGCGCGTCGGTGATTCAGGATTGGGCGTCGCGCTTCTTACCTCGCAAGACTCGTTAGAGGCGGCGTCGATCGCGCAGCGACTGCACGCCTATAACGAGGAGCGAAAGGCGTTGGAGAAATTGGCGCTCGAAGAGGCGGAGTCGCAAATCGACGCGGGCGACGTCGCCGCGCCCATGCTGTTTGCGGCGTCCCGCGATTGGCACGAAGGCGTGATAGGCATCGTGGCGGGAAGGCTGAAGGACAAATACCACCGCCCCGTCGCCGTCCTGTCGCTAAAAGACGGCGTCGCCAAGGCGTCGGCGCGGTCCATCGAAGGAGCGAACGTAGGCGCCGCGATATTGGCGGCCAAGGACGCCGGGCTGCTTATCGCCGGCGGCGGCCATGCCATGGCGGGGGGATTCTCGGTAAGGGAAGCCGATATGGACGCGCTCGCCTCCTTCCTGCGCGATTTCTTGAAACAGGCGGTGGAGCGCAACGCCGTTCCCGTCTTTACGCCGGACGCGGTGGCCGCGCTCGCGGGCGTGGACCTAAAAACGGCGGAAGAGCTGGAAGCCTGCGCTCCCTACGGGGCGGCCAATCCCAAGCCGCGCTTCGTATTCTCGGGCGCGAGAATCTTATCCGTCGACATATTGGGCGGCGCCCATTATCGGTGCCTGCTGCGCGACGCCCATCGCGATAAGGGCGGTTGCGTCAAGGCCATGGCCTTTCGCGCGGACGGGTCGGCGCTGGGAGACGCGCTGCGCGCCTGCGTCGGCAAGGTCGTGGCGGTGGCCGGCACGCTGAACGTCAATCGATGGAAAGGCGCCGCAACCATAGACGTGCATATCGACGACGTGGCGTTGCAGGAAACGTTCGAGGCTTGCCGTTAAAGTGCCTGTAGCCTAGCTCTCCGTTTCCTCTTCTTTTTCGGGGGCGGATTCCTCCAAGGCGTAGTCGCACATTTCTTCAAACGGAATGTTATTGCGTTGCGCTAGGTCTTGCAGTTGGCGCAACGTTTCCATCAAATCTTCCGGCACCACGCCTCCGCGTTCCTTGGAAAGCCAGTCCGCCTGAAATTGCAGGGGATGGTGGGACCCTTCCGGCGTGCCGACATATAAGGCGAACGGAGAGGGGGTGCCGTTAAAAACGCAGTTGACGGTCAGTTTTTTCATAACGCTATCCTTATTCTTATGCCATCATAACGCCCAAACGGAGCCTTTGTCGAGCGTTCGTGAAATGAAACGACGCCGAAACGTCACAAAACGGTGCATCGCATCAAGCAGAAGTAATTTTAATAAATTAACGTATTAATTCATGTTTTTGCCCGGTGCGTCGCATTCCGTTTGCGTTTTTTATTGGTAAATATGTGGTAAAAAGGGTAAAATCAAACCGTTCACCATCCGAAAAAAACGACTGACGATAATTTATGAACCCGATGTACGCCCTCTATGCCGCGCGAAAAGGGGTGGTGATATTTTTAATGTTGTTGGTTATCTTGATCGGGTGCGGCGTGGCGTCGGCCTATATCGTCACGTATTTGGTTGCGCCGCCCGATAGGCTTCCCGGCGTCTTCGCCGACGCCATATGGGTGGACCTGAAAAACGTCTTTATCATTTTATTGCGCAGTTGGAAAAAACTGTTGGCGGAGGGTTTCGTCGATAGCGTTTTTCCGGCTAAGGTGATGGGAGGAACGGTCGCGCCGTTCTTTATGTTAGGCTCGATGCTGTTTATGCTGCGGGCGCCTCTCTCCGACTGGCGCCCGTTCAAGCCAAAGGAACAAGTCTTCGGCGACGCCCGTTGGGCGGACGAAAGAGACATCCGCCGCGCCGGGCTTCGCAGCAAGAAGGGCATGCTGCTCGGACGCGACAACCGGGGCGAATTTTTGATCGCCTCGGGGTTTCAGCATGCGCTTCTCTTTGCGCCGACCGGCTCCGGCAAGGGCGTGGGATTCGTTATTCCGAACTTGCTGTTTTGGGAAGACTCCGTCATCGTTCACGACATTAAGCTGGAAAACTATGACCTGACGAGCGGTTATCGCAACCAAAAACTAGGGCAAAGGGTCTTTGTGTGGAACCCGGCCGACCCGGACGGCAAAAGCCATTGCTACAACCCCATTGACTGGATCAGCAGCAAGCCCGGGCAGATGGTGGACGACGTGCAAAAAATTTCCAACCTTATTTGCCCGAACCAGGAATTTTGGGAAAACGAGGCGCGCAGCTTGTTCGTGGGCGTGGTGCTGTATCTGCTCGCCGTTCCCGAAAAAATGAAAACCTTCGGCGAAGTGGTGCGCACCATGCGCAGCGACGACGTCACCTACAACATGGCCGTGGTGCTCGACACGATGGGCAGCACCATTCACCCCGTGTCGTACATGAACATCGCCGCCTTTTTGCAAAAAGCGGACAAAGAGCGCTCCGGCGTCGTATCCACCCTTAACTCTAAGCTCGAGTTATGGGCGAACCCGCTCATCGACACGGCGACCGCGACCAGCGACTTTAACATTATGGAGTTTAAAAACAAGGCGACGACGATCTATGTCGGCGTGACGCCGGACAACTTGCAGCGCTTGCAGCCCTTGTTGCAGGTGTTTTACCAGCAAGCCACGCAGTTTTTAAGCCGCCGCATTCCCGGTCCGGACGAAAAATACGGCGTCATGTTCATGCTCGACGAGTTTCCCACCTTGGGAAAAATGGACCAGTTCATGACCGGCATCGCCTATTTTCGGGGGTATCGGGTCCGCTTGTTCCTTATCGTGCAAGACACGCAGCAGCTTAAGGGCATATACGAAGATTCGGGGATGAACTCGTTTTTGTCGAACTCGACCTACCGCATTACCTTCGCGGCGAACAACTACGACACCGCCGACCTTATCTCCAAGCTGACCGGCAACAAGACGGTGAAGCAAACCTCGCTTAATTCCCCGAAATTCCTGGACCTGAACCCCGCTTCGCGCTCCGTCAACCTTTCCGAAGCCCAGCGGGCGCTTCTTTTGCCGCAAGAGGTGATCGGACTGGACAGAGACAAGCAAATATTGCTGATCGAATCGTCCCCGCCGATCATGTCGAAGAAAATTAAATATTACGAAGACAAAATGTTTACCAGCCGGCTGCTGACCAAAACCGACGTGCCGACGCAAGAGCCGTTCGACCAACGGGCGCATATTTCCTATAAGAGCGGCAGCGACGCCGCCGCAAAACAAAACGCGGCGCCCGCCGGCAAAAAGAACGCCAACGCCTCCGGCGGCGGACAACGTCCGAGCGGAGGCGGCGGAGGGCAACGCGGAGGCGGCGGCAGCGGCGGCCAGCGCGAGGCGGAAGCGGACGTAGGAAGGTAGCCGATGGGCGCCGGACTGCCGCGCAATTTAGGAAAAGACGCCCTAATGCGAAGGCTCTTGACTAGCGCCTAGACTATCTAATATATAGAAAGTCTATGAACAACAGGCCTTTAAGCGACTATAAGATAAAGAAAATATTACGTCATTTTTGTTTGGATGTATGTGCGAGCAAAACGGCGGAATTA
>JBEVNR010000053.1:0-23822 GCA_040507985.1 Rickettsiales bacterium
TAATTCCGCCGTTTTGCTCGCACATACATCCAAACAAAAATGACGTAATATTTTCTTTATCTTATAGTCGCTTAAAGGCCTGTTGTTCATAGACTTTCTATATATTAGATAGTCTAGGCGCTAGTCAAGAGCCCAAATATTTGGAAAAGCCTCTTTTTTACCCTTCTTCGGACGCAACGGAACGGTTCGTGCCCTTGTCGGCGCTAGAGGAAAAAGGCGTCCATGCCCTTATCGACGACAGTTTGGTGGCGCTGCGCGTGTCGTTTTCGCCGGAGATGAAAAAGACGCGCAAAGTGCGGCTCGACAACATTCAGGTTCCCGCCTATGCCGAGGCCCTGCCGCCCGCGAACGTCTCCGGGTACGTCAATCTGCGCGGCAGCCGCGATTTGGCGGATACGGGCGAAGATAGTTTCGTCGATCCCATGCGCTTTCAAGCAAACGGCGCGATGAGGTATAAGGGCGTCGTGCTGGAATCGGGACTGGACTATACCGAAGAAGCCTATCCGCGCGCGTTTCGCCGAGGAGACACGAGGCTCGTCTACGACGTTCCGAAAAAAATGCTGCGAACGACTCTCGGCGACTTGCTGTACGACGTGCGCGGATTTCAATCGTACGTGCCGATGGCCGGGGCGGGCGTATCGCGCGACTTTTCCCTTCAACCGTACCGCGTCACCGAACCCAAGGGGCGCACGCGTTTTTTTCTGAAGGAACCCTCCCGCGCCGAAGTGTACGTCAACGGCGCGTTGGTGCGTACGATGGAATTGGCGTCGGGGTCCTACGACTTTAGCGACTTCCCCGTGACGGGCGGATTAAACGCCGTGACGCTGCGTCTATACGACCCGCTTGGGCGCATGGAGGAAAAAACGCTCGACGTGGCGAACGACGCGGGGTTGCTCGTCGCCGGACTGCACCAATATTCCTATCAGGCGGGCATACGGCGCGACGCGTTCGGGCAAAGCGATGCGTATGACGCGCAGAAACCGGCGTTTTCGGCCTATCATCGCTACGGAATCACCGAAAACGTCACGATAGGCGCCAACGCGCAGGGCGACGACGCGCGCGACATGGCGGGCGTCGAGGCGGCGTGGGGCGGTAAGGCCGGCGTCGTATGGGCGAACCTGGCGGGATCGACGGGCGACGGCGAAGACGGAGCGGCGGCGGCGTTAACCTACAGTTACAACAACGCGCAAAGCCGCGTGAACGACGTGGCGCTCACGGCGGAATATCGCAGCGCCTATTTTTACGGCCTGACGGACGGAGAAACCGTCGTGAATCCCCTTTCCTGGACGTTCGGCGGCAGGTACGGCATGCAATTTTCCGAATCGTGGAGCGCCGTGGCGTCGGCGCGCTACGGCGTCGGGCGTTTCGAGAGCACCGACGATTTTTCCTACAGTTTTCTGGTGGAGAAAGCCTTGCCTAAAGGGGTGCGGGTGACGGCGTCGCTCGGAGAGTCCGAATCGAACGGCTTCGGCGTGTTTTGCGCCGTCGCGTGGACGCCGTTTCTCTCTCGCCATTCCGGATTCGCGTCGTATGACGGCGCGAGCGACCGCGCGGACCTTTCGTGGAACTACGCCGCCGACGCGCCCGTGGGCAGTTTCTCCGGATCGGCGGGCGTCGCGACCGTCGGGGGCGATCCCGAGGCGAACGGATACGTATCGTACGTTCACGATCGGGGCGAAGTGTCGCTGCGACACGCCGCCTACGAAACGGCGAACGAAGGCTTGCGCACCCGCACCCGCGCAAGCTTCGGCACGGCGCTCGCCTATGCCGACGGCAAGCTCGCCGTCTCGCGCCCCATCGCCGACGGGTTCGTGATGGTGGCAAAACATCCCTCGCTCAAAGGGCTGGACGTCGGCCTCAATCCCCTGTTCGCCGATAAGGAAGGCGTGCGCTACGAAGCTAGGGCCGACCGGTACGGTCCGGCGGTGTTGCCGAATTTCGCGTCGTACCTGTACGGAACGGCGCAAATAGACGCCCGTACCCTACCCTCCGGCGTCGACATAGGGAAGTCGAACTACCTCGTGCGCCCGGCCTATCGCGGCGGATCGCTCGTCGTGGTGGGATCGGACGCGCGCGTGGTGCTCGAAGGCACGCTCACCGACGCCAGCGGCGTTCCCGTGGCGCTGCAAGCGGGCACGCTGACGAGGAAGAACGGCGAGGAAAAGCTTTTCTTCACCGACCGCAACGGGGCCTTCAGCGTCGACGGCCTGACGCCCGGGCGCTACGCCATGCGTCTGCACGCCGCCGACGACAAAAGCATCGAGGTGACGGCCCCCGACGTGCTCGGCGCCGCGAATATCGGCGTCGTTCGCTTCCCGGCCGTGCTGGTGGGGGAGGAAAAGGCGGAAGGAGAATAAGACGAGATGTTGAGTAAAGGAGCAACCTAAAGTTATGCAAGAGGTCTATTTAATTCGTTTGAAAACAAGGTCTATTCCTTATACCGCGCGACGGATTGTATTTTGGGGCTATTCCGCAAGGCTCCGATGATGCCGGCGAGTTGCTTGACGCCTTTCACGTTGACGTCGACGATAAGGTCGAAAAAATCGGTCGCCCGGCTCGTAATTTTTAAGTTGTTGATGTTGCCGCCATATTCGGCCACAATTTCCGCCAAATGCGCGAGCGCTCCCGCTTCGTGCGGAAGCGTCACCTTAAGTCTGCCCAGATAATCCGAGCTTTGGGCCGAGCTGTCCCACGCCACGTCGATCATGCGCTCCGGGGTGGCGGCGAAGCTTGCCAGCGCCTCGCAGTCGCCGGTGTGAACGGTCATTCCCTTTCCTGTCACGATGACCCCGACGATGTGGTCGCCGGGTATCGGATGGCAACATTCCGCGAAATACACCGCCATGCCGGGCGCCAGCCCTTTAATGGGAATGGAATCGCCCTTCTTTTTTTTGTCGCGCGATAATTTGTCGAAAAAGGTAAAGCCGCTTTTCGCGGGCGTTTTGGGTTTTACGCCTTCTTCGCCGGCCTGACGAAACACGTCCGCCGCCGGAAGGTTGCCTTGGCCGATGGACGCCAAAATGTCGTCCACGGATTTTCGCTTGGTATGCTCGCGCGCCTTCTCTAAGATCGCGTGGGCGTTCTTAAGCTCCCGTCGCTCCAATTCTTGTTCGAGCAGCGACCTACCGAGCTTAATATATTCGTCGCGCTTTTGAATGCGCATAAAGCGTTTTATTTCGCCTTTCGCGCGCCCCGTCACCACGAAACGCAACCATGTGGGGGAAGGCGTCTGCATGTCGGAGGTAACGATCTCTACCTGGTCGCCGTTTTCCAGTTGCGTGCGAAGCGGCATGATGTGGCCGTTAATTTTTACGCCGACGCATTTGCTTCCCAGCGACGAATGCACGTTATAGGCGAAGTCGACCGGCGTCGCACCTTTCGGCAACGCGATTAAATCACCTTTAGGCGTAAAGCAAAACACCTGATCGTAATATATTTCAATGTTGGAGTTGTCCAAAAACTCCTCTGAATCGCCGGCCTGCTCCATGATGTACAGCAATTCGCGCAGCCAGCGATATTGCCGCCCTTTCATGCGATAGGCGCCGACGCCTTCTTTATACGACCAATGGGCCGCCACGCCGTGTTCGGCGATTTTTTGCATTTCCTCGGTGCGGATTTGTATTTCGATGGCGCGCTTCCCCGGCCCGATCACCACCGTGTGCAACGATTGATAGCCGTTGTCCTTGGGGATGCTGATATAATCCTTAAAACGGCCCGGCAATAATTTGTAATGGCGATGTATCGCCCCAAGCGCCTCGTAGCACGACGGCACGTCCTTAACGATGACGCGATAGGCGATGATGTCCGCCAACTGTTCGAAGCTAATATGTTTGCGCTCCATCTTTCGCCAAATGGAACACGGCGTTTTTTCGCGGCCATATATTTTAACGAAGCCCTTCACATCGCATTTTTGCATAACGTCGCAAATTTCTTTTTCCGCGCGGTCAATAACGTCGCCGCCCTTTTTGCGCAAATATTCCAATCGGCTCACGATCGAGTCGCGTATTTCCGGGTAGAGTTCCGCGAAGGCGAGTTCCTGCAACTCGTTGCGAAATTGCTGTATACCGATCCGTTCCGCCAAGGGGGCGTAAATTTCTATCGTTTCATGGGCGATGCGGCGGCGCTTTTCCGGCGAGCGGATATAGCTGAGCGTGCGCATGTTGTGCAGCCTGTCCGCCAGCTTCACCACTAAAATGCGAATGTCTTCGCTAATGGCGACGATAAGCTTGCGGAAATTCTCCGCCTGTTTGTGCCGCTCGGAACGAAATTTAATTTTTGCGAGCTTGGTGACGCCGTCCACCAGCGTCGCCGTTTCCTTGCCGAAACGCTTTTCTATGTCGTCAAACGTGACGGACGTATCTTCGATCGTATCGTGCAACAAGCCGGTAATGATCGTCGCCGCGTCCAATTTTAACGACGACAACAAGATGGCCACGTCAAAAGGGTGGGTGTAATACGGCTCACCCGACGCCCGCATTTGTCCCTCGTGCGCTTTTTTACAAAACTCGCACGCTTCCTCTATTGTTTGTGCGTCCCTTTCGCCTAAATACGCCCGTACCGCCTTTAGCACGTCGGACGTTTCCGTGAGATGGGCGGGCAATGGTCGCAACGCGGGAGCGGTTTCATCGGAGGAAGGGGGAGGTGATGGCATCGATTGCTCTTCCGTCGTCGTCATGGCCGTCCCCGCTACGGAAGAACGGGAAACGCCAGCACGCACGCAGGATCGTCCGTTGCCAGGGTATACTCGTCGCCGCTTGCGCATTGCGCGGCGTCGGAAACGTCTTGTCCTTTTTCGCCGCGCACCTTGCCGGCGTTCGGCAAGCCGTCGTCGGCTTTCAGGTCGACGGCTTTGGCGTCGCGGGGAAGCAAGGCCGCGTTGGCGTTCTTTCCGCCGGAGCGAAATGCGCCCACGACGATATTGTTGCGCGCCGCCTCGCCACCGAGGGAGGCGTATTCCACATAATACCCGATTTTATTGCGGGAGGCTGCCGGAACGTTTACGCCAATATCGGCCTGGTTGCCGCCGCCCGTTGCCGCGCCGGAAAAACCGCTTTGCATGTAGCCGGCCAAGGACAAATGTTGCCACGCGCGCAAGGCTTCGCAATTTCCGGACGAAGCGTAGGCGACGTCGCCGTCGCCGTCGCCGTTTTCCGTTTCCGAACCCCAATATTCCTTGGCGTCGTCCATGTCTCCGGGAACGGACGCATATTGCTGTCCAAAATTTTCAAACGCGGTTTGATGGCCGGTCACGTCGGAGAGCGTGCCCTGAATAAAAGAGGCGCGTTGAATTTTAACCGCTCCCGCCATCACCGATACGATTAATGCGATTATAGATATGACGACCGCCAGCTCAACCAAGCTAACGCCTGCCGCAGGGCGACGTATTTTGCCTCTGATGGGCGGCATAATTTACGCGTTCTCCGCCACGTTCGACTTGCGCATGAAGGCGGGGATGTCCGTCACTTGGCGCGACACGTCGCCCGGCTTGTCGAATAAAGAGGCGGGAGCGTCGTTATCCGCCGCACGGCGAGCGGCGGGATCGCCATAGCCGCTAAAATGATTGTCGGCATAGGTCGGTTTTTTTTGCTCCTGGGGTTTGGAGGCAAAGGAAGATTGTTGCTGGGGGGCATATTCCCTTTCGCGGTAGGCAGGCGCGGCGACCGGGCGCTGTTGTTGCGACGCGGCGTAAGCAGGCGGTTGGTAGTTCGCGGCGGCGTTTTCGTTGTAGCGAGCGGAAGACGGCTCCGATTGAACGGAAGAGGCGGGTTGTTGCAAAGAACGCGCCATTTTTGCGACTCGACTGAGCAGGCCGCCTTGATCTTCCTCGTGACGAACGGAAGCAACGGGTTGCGGCGTTGCGGGCTGTTGTTTGCGCGGAGCGGGGGCCGCCGGCGCGTTTTTATATTTATTGTCTGCGGAAAGCGGATCGCGATATCCCGCCGGTTCGATCGTACGGAAGGAAGCGTCCAACGCGGAGGAGGCGTTTTGCGGAGCAAAAGTCGGCGCAGCTTCCGCCGGGCGCTCAAGATCGCCGGCGCCATAGGCGCGGGGCTGAGGGGCGCGTTGCGCGGCAGGCTCGGCGTAGCGGGCCGGAGAAACTTTGGTGGATTCTTCGTCGATATGCCGATAGGCGTTACGGCTATAAGGAGACGCCTGCGGGGGTTGTTGCTGGGCGATGCGCTGGGCTTGCGGCTGAAGCTGCGGCTGCGCGATCGGTTTTCTTGGGGGGATGGCCGATTCGGTACGAGGCGGCATAAACACGCGGCGTTCCTGCGGCTGTTGCTCTCCTCCGTTATCGCCGTCGCCGTCGCCGTCGCGATCGATGCCCGTGGCGACCACCGACACGCGAATGCGCCCGTCCATCGTATCGTCGAACGTCGATCCGAAGATAATGTTGGCGCCGTTATCGACTTCCTCGCGAATGCGGTTAGCGGCTTCGTCCACCTCAAACAACGTCATGTCCGAACCGCCGGTGATGTTAATCAACACCCCGCGCGCGCCTTTCATCGAGGCGTTGTCGAGCAAGGGGTTGGAAATGGCGGCTTCGGCGGCTTCGTAAGCGCGGCGGTCGCCGTCCGCTTCGCCCGTCCCCATCATGGCCTTGCCCATTTCGGTCATCACCGCGCGCACGTCGGCGAAATCGAGGTTAATCAATCCGGGCATCACCATTAAATCGGTGATGCTGCGCACGCCCGCGTGCAGCACGTCGTCCGCCATGGCGAAGGCTTCGGCGAAGGTGGTGCGCTCGTTGGCGACGCGAAACAAATTTTGGTTGGGGATGATCAGCAGCGTGTCCACGTTTTGCTGCAATTCGCGCAAGCCTTCCTCGGCCATTTTCATCCGCTTGGGGCCTTCGAACTGGAAAGGCTTGGTGACGACGGCGACGGTGAGGATGTCCATCTCGCGGGCCGCGCGCGCCACGACCGGCGCGGCGCCGGTGCCGGTGCCGCCGCCCATGCCGGCGGTGATGAACACCATGTTGCTGCCTTGCAGATGTTCCTTAATTTCGTCCATCGTCTCTTCGGCGGCGTAGCGTCCGACGTCGGGGGAGGCCCCGGCGCCCAGGCCCTTCGTCGTTTCGCGCCCTAATTGCACGCGCTTGGAGGCGATGGAATGTTCCAGCGCCTGCGCATCGGTGTTGGCCACGACGAAATTGGCGCCTTCGAGTTGCTTGCGGATCATGTTGTTGGTGGCGTTGCCGCCCGCGCCCCCGACGCCGAACACGGTAATTTGTGGACGTAGGATAGAGCTTTCCGCAATTTCGAGGTCTAAAGGCATAAATACGCTTTCCCGCCGTCGCCGGCTTTCGCAAGGTAGTTGAAGGTTACGAGCGGCACTTTACAAGCGCGCGAATCGTGGCGTTGGCCCCGCGCATGCTGTTTTTGCCGGCTGTCAGGTTAGCAGAATCTTAAAAAGGCACAACTCTTTTCTTTGCTTATTAATAAAAAAAGTCGGAAAATTATTGCGCCTTAAAGACGTCGGCCTTCTTTTTTTCGGCGCGCCTGCCCATATGATGGTTGAGTTCGGCGCCGTAAATAAGGGCGGCGGCGGCGAAGTAAAAAAATATGAGCGTCGCGATGACGCCTCCCAGGCTGCCGTAGATGATCTGCACCTGGCGTATTTCGGCCAAATAAAGCGAGAGAAGCTTTCCGCTGGCGAACCATAACGCGACCGACGCGAAGGCCCCGGGGGCCAGTCGGATGCGGGCCGCCGCCGCGTTCGGCACGGCGGCGTAGAGGGCGAGGGCGACGCAGAACAGCACCGCCGCCGCCGTTCCCATGCGAATGGCGTACCAATAATGGGCGGCGAAGGCGCGCATTCCGCTTTCCGCCGACAACTCGAACAAAAAACTTTTCACGTGCCTTCCCAGCGAAAAGCTTTCTACGACGCCCGGAATGACGACGAGGGCCGCAATGACGCCAACGGTGACGCCGGTCATGAGCAATAGTTGGCCGATGCTCATTAGGCGGCGCAGCACGTAGGGCGGAGGGGCGTAAATGCGGTAGGCGCGGTTAAAAATGGTGCGCATTCCCTCCACCATGGACGAGGCGGTCCAGATCGCCCCGACGATGGCGAGGGTAAGCAATTGCTGCGGAGGTCCGGAGGCGATTTCGCGAATGCGCGGCGCAAGGGAGCGTGCTACGTCCGGCGGCAGAAATTCGTTGTATATTAAGGCGTCGGCGATAAAAAACCCGATGCGCTCCCCGCCGAACATTCCCGTCAGGGCGGTTAAAAAGACGATAAACGGAAAGACGCCAAGAAGAAAAAGAAAGGCCAGGTAGCCGGCGTGCTCAACGCCGTCATGTTCGATAAAATCGCAAAAGGCCAGGCCGTAAGGACTAAGGGGTTTTAAAAGGGGGCGGAAAAAGCGAGTGGGCATAAGGCGGATTAGCGACCGCCTTCCCAATATCCGTCATAGGCTTGTTGGGGCGAAACCCCGCCGTCTCCCCACCGATCGATAAGCGCTACGGCGATCGTTCCCACGCCCATCACCAGCACCACGCCGGCAACGACAATCAATGCCGTCGTCATACGCAAACCTCTTTATTTTATATTGTCGCGCACCAAGCTGTATGCACTTTTTGGAAATGGCCGAATTTTTGATAAAAACCTGCGGTTATAACGGAGGCCTCGCGACTTAATTGCGCTCAACCCCATGCCTATGCCTTAAGTCATAGGTGAAATTTATGACGAAACAATGCAGGCGTCAATTTATAATCTTGCCGAATCTATGGCAATTTGCGATGGACCGGCGTAAAAATCATGAGATTCCTGCTTTCGCAGGGATGACGGATATAGGTATGTTTGCAGTATGATTAATGCCACTATATCGCTAATTTCTATATGAAAAAATAGACATACAATCGATTCATTTTAAAATGACGGAAGCGTATAATCACCGCCATACCGACGAAGGTCGACATTTCTTGATAATTAAGCCTAGTAGCCTAATTCTTCTAGATTGCCCTTGTTCATTTAACGAAGGGACGTCATGTATCGCGTCATGCGAAGGAAGCGCGCTCCATATGCCTAATAAACTCTATTCAGGCTAAAAAAATCTTGATAACAAGAGCAAATGCGGTTATACAAAAAGATATTGTCGTATTTAGTATGATAGCATGGGGCTATAGCTCAGCTGGTAGAGCGCTTGCATGGCATGCAAGAGGTCAGCGGTTCGAACCCGCTTAGCTCCACCATTCCCGACTCGTTAGCGGAAAAGTCGCTATAAAGCCCGAAAACACGGGCTTTTTCGGGTGTTTGAAGTCCCGTTTTCCGGCAGTATGCGAGACGGTCTTGGAAGGCCGGTTTTAGCACCGTTCTCTTGTGCTCCATACCGCCGGAAGCCCAGATTTGACGGGGGTTTGCGAGGAAAGACAGGGCGTGTTTAAACAACTCTTCGAAGCTCCCCTTCGGCGCGGCCTGATTTTGTAGTTTTTCGGTCATGATAAGCTTCTCCTTTTCGAGTTCTGCGATGCGTTTTTCGTATTTTGCGATAACGGTCGGGTGGCTGGCCTCCATGATGCGATCCGGTAGTTGGTCGATCTGCTTGTCGGCGGCGGCGATTTTTTGCTTCGCCGATTTTAGCGCGGACGATGCATGCTTGCCCTGCGCCCAGCAGGAGGTGAGCGATCTGCCGCAATCACTGCACACGAGGAAGCCGCGCAACGGGAAATCGTCGCTGATGTCCTTCCGCGCGGGAGCCTTAGCTTGGCCGCTCAGGCGTTCCTGTATTTTTTCGTAGGTTTCCAACGACACCAGCCTTTCGTGATGCCCTTTGCGAAGGGTGACGTTCCATTCGTCATAGCGGATGTAGCCCGTATAGGTCAGATGCGTCAGGATTTCCTTGACGCGTCACGGATGGACGCGCCCCTTTTTGTTATTTGGATAATCGGGATGGGCTTCCAAAAACCGCTGCACCTTGTCTGCGTTAGTTTCAACTTTAACGTCATTATCCGTCATTAAAGGCTGGAAGAATACCGGTCTGACGTTGACGCGCTTATAGACGTGACAAAAAAAGCGGAAAACGAGATAAAAAAATCAATCAAATTTCTAAATCTCTAAAAAAGGTCGCCCGGATCATTCGGCTGGGAGCTGCCGTCGTCGATGCGGCATTAACGCCGTCTCCATCGGCCATTGGCGAAATTTTTGAAGCGGCGAAAGCTCTCTAGCCAGACATGCTCTTAATTGATTAACGGACATCTCCGCCCGCCGCAGCAATGCGGCGGGTCTTTTTATTTTAAAGTCAATTATTTCTCGACTTTTTGTCCCGGCGAGTGCATTTTTATAAGTAAAATGATCGATAGATGTATGCGTTAAAAAATATGCGCCGATTGCCGGGGGACCTTTCGCTAAAAGATTATGTCAGCCGGGTCGTGCGCGTGAATCATGCGGGCGAATACGGCGCCGCGCGCATCTATCGCGGCCAGTGGGACGTGCTGAGTCGGCGCGGCTCTCCGGCTGCGGAGTTGGTGAAGGAAATGGGCGAGCAGGAGCGCGAGCATCTCGACTATTTCACCGCCGTTATGGCACGGCGCCAAATAAGGCCGACGGCGCTGCGTCCGTTTTGGCACGTGGCGGGATATGCTCTTGGGGCGGCGACGGCCATGCTGGGCGACAAAGCCGCGATGGCCTGCACCGTGGCGGTGGAGGAGGCGATAGACGAGCATTACGCGTCGCAAATCGCCGCGCTGCAAGACACGGACGAAACAGAGCTTCTCGAACGCATCGCCGCGTTCAGGGAAGACGAATTGCACCATCGCGACGTCGGTTACGAAAACGGCGCGGAAGAAGCGCCGGCCTATGCCATGCTTTCCTCCGCCATTAAGGCCGGGGCAAAAATTGCGATCGAAATTGCGAAGAGAATATAACGTAAGGAGCGCATATGACCCAGCCCTTTACCGTCGTTCTGGCTACCGGAGGCACCGGCGGCCACGTATTTCCCGCGTTGGCGCTGGCCCGGGAAATAAAGCGGCGCGGCGGGGAGGCAATATTTTTCACGAACGCCCTGCCGACCCATTTATCGGAAAAACTGGCGGAATTTCCGTCTCACGTCATTCCCTCGGCCTCCTTGTCGGGAAAAAGCCCGGTTGCGCCCGTCGTTGCTCCCGTCACATGCGGATTGGGCTTCGTTAAGGCATGGAAGTTGATGGGCAAGTTGCGGCCCGACGTCGTCGTCGGCTTTGGCGGATACGCGTCGGCGCCTTCGATTGCCGCCGCGATTTTTCGCCGCATTCCCTTCGCGCTGCATGAGCAAAACGCCGTTCTTGGCAAAAGCAACGCCGCGTTTTTCTCCTCCGCCTCCGCGATAGGGTTGAGCTTTAGCGAAACCTTGCGCATGCCGAAGAAAAAAAACGGCGCGCCTCCCGAAATCGTGTGTTGCGGCAATCCCGTTCGGCAGGAATTTTACGACGCCCCGCCTTATTCTCCTGCCGCGCCGGATTCTCCCCTCACCTTGCTTGTGCTGGGGGGGTCGCTAGGGGCGTCGGCGTTTGCCGCCTATATCCCCGCCGCCCTTAAATGCTTGCCCCCCGAGATTTGTTCTCGCCTTCGCGTCGTTCAGCAAGCGCGCGAGGCGCAATGCGAATTGCTTCGCCAAACCTATGCCGAAGCCGGCATAACGGCGGAAGTCGCCCCGTTTTTCTCCGACGTCGCCGCCCTCATGCAACGGGCCGACGTCGTCGTCTCGCGCGCGGGCGCGTCCTCGGTGACGGAAATCGCGGCCATGGGGCGAGCTTCGATATTATTGCCCTTTCCTTACGCGGCGCATAATCATCAACAACATAACGCCGAGGCGCTGGAGCGGCGCGACGCCGCAATTTTATTGCAGGAGAAAGGACTCAGCCGCGAAAAACTCGCGGACGCCTTGCGCCTTTTACTGGAAAAGGACGAGCCGCGCGCCTCCATGGCCAAGGCGGCGCGCGCGTTCGGCAAACCCAACGCCGCGCACGAATTATACGAACTGGCCTATGCGTGCCGAAAAACGTCGTGACGTCCTTGCCGCTTGCTACACATAAAATTAATATATATAAATTTTTTTATATAGGGGGATTGACGATATTAGGAAACAATGGCAGGAACTGTGGCGCCATATAGCCTGCATATGGCGGGTAAATGTCATGCGGCAGAGGAATCTGCATGTCTTAGAGAATGTACTATTGCAAAAAATACCTTGCTTTCTTGCTGCGTCATGATGGGTAATGTTTCAGGATTAGCGTGCGATATTAGCTTAGTGGCCAGCGTCCATTTATTTTTATCTTCGCTGTTCGCAAGTGCAAACGCAACATTTTCTTCACACTCTAATGCAAGACGCAATAACTCCTTCGTTTCATCAACACATTCCCAAAATTCCGCCTGCGTCTTGATGGGGTATTTTTTAGGATTAACGTCATGCAGCAACTTCATGCCAACGTCATATACATTCTTATCTTCAAACTGCATTAATAGGATAGCTATCCACGCCTTGTTGTCGTCGCTAAGTGAGCAATATTGTTTGTCATGCTGAAAAAGCGCAGTATCGTTGACCAGCGTTTGAATATCCTCCGACAAGCTACTGAAAGCATTTGCCTTTATGGTTGCGGACGACATGATAAAGCCTATGTTAGCGACGAACGCGGCATATGGAAGAGATGGAGCGGCAATAAAAAATGACGAACGAGACAAAAGGGAATATAGTTAATTATATTTCCTTTTATCGTTCATTTCAATGTAATTACATTATTTAAAAAATAAATTTTTGTGATCCGCTTGACGATAAGTGCAACGCCCGACTTTCCCGCCGCCCGCCATGCGCTTCTCGCGTGGTACGGCGCGTTCGGGCGTAAAAATCTGCCGTGGAGAAACACCTCCGACCCTTACCGCGTGTATGTCAGCGAAATTATGCTGCAACAAACGCAGGTTTCGACGGTGGCATCGCGATTTTACGGACCTTTCCTTGAGCGCTTTCCCTCGTTAGCCGCGCTGGCTTCGGCCCGGGAGCCGGAAGTGTTAAAAGCGTGGGAAGGGCTGGGATATTATTCGCGCGCGCGCAACATGCATAAAGCGGCGCAGCAATCGGCGCCGTCGCTGCCGGACACTCCCGAGGCCCTGAAAAAATTGCCGGGCATAGGGGAATATGTTGCGCATGCCGTTGCCTGTTTCGGGTTTGGCAAGCAGGTTCCCGTGGTCGACGTCAACGTGAGGCGCGTGCTGTGCCGCCTTACGGCGACGGAAAATCCGCCCGATAAGGAAATATGGCGCCTCGCGCGCGCATTTTTAGGCGACGGCGACGCCTATTCCCACAACCAGGCATTGCTCGACCTTGGCGCCACCGTCTGCACGGCGCGAAAGGCGAGCTGCATATTATGTCCCCTTTCCCATTTTTGCGCGGGAAAGGACGCGCCGTTGCGTTATCCTTCCCCTAAAAAGAAAAAAGACGTTCCCATCGAGCGCCTAAGCGTCGGCGCCTATATTTCCGAAGGCGACGTTTATATGCGGCGAAGGGAGACGGCGTTTTTGGGTGGGTATTACGCCTTGCCGGAGATTAGCCGCAACGTCGCCTCGCGCGAAAAGTGCATCGGCTGCGTCAGCCAGCAATATTCGCACAAGCGCATTGAGGCGTCGGTCTATGTTTTGAGCGAACTTCCGGGCGAATGGAACGACGTGCCCGGCCTATTGCGGATAAAAACGGGCGCGGAAAAAACGCCGCCCTTGTCCGCCATCGATAAAAAAATGCTCGCGTTGCTCGATTCTACGCTTCCTCAAGTACGTATGACGCCAAATACAACCACGCGCCGATAAACGCCGCAAAGAAAATTAACGCCGGCGCTTCGACAAGGCCGCGCACGAAACGGTCGTAATGCATCAGGAAACTCATGCCGCCGATCACGTCCACCAATTGTTGGGGAAGCCAACCCTTAAAGAAATTTAGCACCATGGGATAGCCGGCGACGGTGAATAAAAACGAGACGAAGATCGACGACACGAAGGCCACGACTTGCGCACTCGTCAGGCACGATAAAAATGCCCCTATCGCCAGATAGGCTCCGGCGAGAATGAAGCTTCCCGCATAGCCGGAAAGCGCCACGCCGTTATCGGGCTGGCCCAGATAATCAACCGCCAGCCATATGGGCATGGTCAACACCAACGCCACGCCGATAAAGGCCCACGCGGCCAAAAATTTTCCCAACACAAACTGCCACATGGGCGTCGGCAAGGCGCGAAGCGTCTCGAACGTGCCGCTGCGCCGCTCTTCCGCCCACATGCGCATCGACACGGCGGGAGCGAAAAACAGGAACAGCCACGGGTGCCACCCGAAAAAACTTTGCAGGTCGGCTTGCTCGCGTCCGTAAAAATCGCTCAAATAAAAGGTAAAGGCGGCGGAAGTGGTCAAAAACACCGCCAAAAACACGTAGGCAACGGGCGTCGAAAAATATCCCGTCCATTCCTTGCGAAAAATCGCCGTTACGCCATGCATGCCCTTTACTCCCGGACGTTAATTGTTTAATTTTATGACGGTGACGCGTACTTTAAACAAACGGGGGACGTTTGTCCATCAAGGAATGGCGGCTTGGCGAAAGTACGGAACGACGCAAATAACAGATGACGAACAAGAAATTTTTATGCGCCTACGCGACTACGCCATGCTGTATCGAGGACGCTTACAAGGTACTTCAAGCACGCCCGGACTGGACGCCGATATGTTAACCGCCTTCGCTCTGGGAATGAGCCGGGAGGACTTGTTGCTGATGCGGGACGCGCTCCCGTCCGACGCCGACATGCGGCGACTTGAGGCGCTGATCGCACGGCGGGAAAAAGGCGAGCCGGTCGCCTATATCGTGGGCGAGAAGGCGTTCCGCAAGCACGTTTTTTTCGTCACCCCCGACGTCTTGACGCCTCGCCCCGATTCGGAAACGCTCATAGACGCCGCGCTGCAACGCTTAAGCCCTCTTGTGCCTTTGCGAATTTTAGACGCGGGAACGGGAAGCGGCTGCCTGCTATTGTCTCTGCTAACGGAATTGCCTAACGCCGTCGGCGTCGGTCTTGACATTTCCCTGCGCGCGATTCGCGTCGCCGAACGCAATGCCCGGCGCGTTGGCGTCTCTTCGCGTCGTGCGGCATGGATATGCGGAAATTGGTGCGACGCGCTCGCGGACGAATCGTTTGACGTCGTCATTTCCAATCCGCCTTACGTCGCGGAAAAAGATCGGGCGACGCTCGCCCCCGATCTCGGTTTTGAACCGCAAGGAGCGCTTTTCGCCGGAGAGGACGGGCTGGACGCCTACGAAATTCTCGCGCCCCAATTATGTCGCGTATTGCGCCCGGAGGGGGTGTGCGTCCTCGAAATTGGGCAGGGACAGGAAATCGCCGTCGCCGCGATTGCCGACGACGCCGGCTTGCGGCTTGCGTCGCAAGAAAAAGACTTGGCGGGCGTTATTCGCGTATTAGTCTTTGAGAAGAAATTCAGTTAGGACTTACGCACTGAGTAAGTCCTACCAAGGTTTAATTAGGCGTCGTAACGCGCATGGAGACTCTCTCCCGCAATTCCGCGCGCCATTTCGATAATTCTATCTCCACCGCACGACGCATATTGGCTTGCGCGTCATATTTTGTCGCCCACGCATTAAATTCGGCGTCGCCTTCCGCTTGCGCCGCGCGCATCGCCGTCGACAGACGGACGGCGTCGTCGCCCTCCAGCGCGTCATCCACTTCCTCCCAGCGGTTGCCGCGTATTTTTTGGACGAACAGCCAACGCCGCGCGTATTTTTGCATGAACTCCGGAAGAAAACTCCACGACAGCACATAGGCGTTGCGTTCGTTTTCCGCATCGTAGAGAGCGCGAAATTCCTTACGCAACTCGTCGTCGGTGAGCGTTGCTCCGTCTCTTTTTGTAACCTCCGCGACGTCGGAAGAAAATTGCGACGTCTCCCTCGCGTAGCGCGCCCGCTCCTTAGGGCGATCGGACGCCAGGAACGCATAGGCGGAATCGATGCGCGAAGCCAAATCCGACACTTCGTCGCGCTCGGCGGCGAAACGCTCGGCCTCGGCCTCGGCGTCGCGACGTTTTGAGCGCATGGCGTAAAGCGCCGCGTCTTTTTGTTTTATCGTCGCTTCAAGCGAATCCGCATAGCGTTCCGCGTTGTCCGGCGCAGATTCCTTTCGTTCGGCGTTTTGACTCTCCGGAATTGCGGCCGGAGGGTCGGGAACGTCGTATTTTTTATTTTCTTGGGGATGTTGTTCGACAGAAAACGGCAATAGGGACGAAACCGGCGGCAGACGGGCGTCCGGCAGAAAATAATACCGCAAGCCGACGCCGAAGGCGGCAAGCGCAAGAACGGATATCCCTACGACGATAAGGGCGCGCGTTCGCGAACGTTTTTTAGGCGAGTTGCCTGAAATTTCGGGATTACTTTCGCCGCTTGGGGGAGGTGCGCTTTCCGTCGTCATACCGTCCTCTTCATTATATCTCTTGCATAACCCTATCTATGGCGGGCGCCTAGGCGCCGTCATCCGTCCTCGAATCCTCACGTACCTATGTATGCTGCGGTTCTGCGGGCGTGTGACCGCACCTATTCGCCTCGCCCTAGCGGGTTATGCAAGAGATATATTGACATTGCCCGCGCGGCGACGCGTTCCGTCGCTTCCGCCGTCGGAGCGTCCGCGATTAAGATAACCCGTTCGCCGTGCATGTCAACCACCCTTTTGGCGACCGCTTCGCTGATGCAGACATGGGGAAGGACGCGCAGCGCGTCGCTTTGGCCCTCGGTCGTCTCGGTCCACGCTTCCGCCATGGCGACGGAATATAACGCCACCGCGCCGATTAGGCGGTTTTTGAGCAAAAATTTACCCGCGCGACTAATCTCTTTCGCTTTTTCGGTGCGATACAGGGCGACGCTCGTCGCGTTTATTCCGAATTGTCTTAGCTTCGCGTCGACGTTCAATCGCGGCGCTTCCGCCGACACGTACACGACGTCGCCTTGCGGTAAAGTTAGCGCAAGGTCGCATAAGGAAATTGCGTCCGTCCCGCCGAAACTCGCGCGGGAAAAACCTAAATTTTGTGCGTATGCGGCGCTCCGCTCGCCGACGCATAGATAACGCCGCGTCAGCAAGGCGTGGCGCGAACACAGCGCGTCAAATACGTAGCGCGAGCTAACGAGAAACAGGGCGTCGTCCTTTTGCTCCGCCACGCGATCGACGGCTCCGTCAATAACGCGGCGCGCGAGCAATGGCTCGACATAACACGCAACGCCATATACCCGCGCCATGCGCAAAGCCGTCGAAAAACCGGACGTCGCGGGACGCGGCACCCATAGAGATTTTCGCACGCAATTACCTATCCGTTTCCGTGCGGCCTAAATTCGCATGGATGCTTGTGGCGAACTATACGTTTTCTAAAATGCGTATGTCACGGACGGTTTCCGCGTTGTCTCGTTCATCGCTTCCGCTTTCGTTTTTATCATATAGTTGGGAGATGCCTCGCACAAGCGAAAGCGTGCGTTTTTTCGCTTCGGCGTCCTTAATGTTCTGGTAGTAACGAATGAGCAACAACACGTCCTTGTTGCTTCTTCCGAAATCGTTAGGGGTGAGGTCGTCCCCTCCTTCTTCGTCATAGGGAGGAAGCGGCTCATGCAAGGCGACGGGTCCTTCCGCCGTCTCGGCCATGTCGTCGGGGGGCATGTCCTCAAAAAAATATTCAACCCCGATATGCAGCGCGCGCGACAAGTCAAATAAGCGGCTGGCGCCGATGCGATTCATCCCTTTTTCGTATTTTTGCACTTGTTGAAAGGTAATGCCTACCGCATTGCCAAGTTCCTGCTGGCTAAGCCCCAGCATCACGCGACGTAATCGCAATCTGCCCCCGACGTAGACGTCAACCGGGTGTTGCGCTTGTAAGGTCATAACATCAACTCAAAAAATCTTTTATAAACGCGCATAGCTAAACTTGCATGCGATTCTTCGGAAAATTCACCGAAGAAAGCAAATGAATTATACGTCTCTATCGCATAAGCGCAAGATAAAACGCATAGAATGACCGATATAACGGAAAAACCGCTCAAAATAACGGACAATCTTCAATTAAAAATAAAAAAAACCATTGAATTCAACTTTTTGGCACATGTTTTGATGGAAATACCGCTGCGGCGAATGCATGCGTTCGTTCGCGAAAAGATATTTCTTTCTTTGACTTTTTCCGAACGACGTTTGCAATCGGCGCCTCTTTGTGGTTAAATACGGTGCGTCGTGACGGAGGCGACGCACATGAATACGACCGAGCGCATAGAGTATTTCCGCAAGGAGCCAAAAATCTATCCCAAGCGCGTATGGGGGCGCTACCGCATCATTAAGTGGATCGTCATGGTCGTGACGCTCGGAATATACTACCTTGCGCCTTTTTTACGGTGGGATAGGGGAGAAAACGCGCCCGATCAGGCCATACTTATCGACATGTCCAATCGACGCGGTTATTTTTTCGGCATAGAGATATGGCCGCAAGAGGTGTATTACCTCACCGGCGTCTTGGTGCTGGCGGCGGTCGGGTTGTTTTTCATCACCGCCGTCGCCGGACGGGTGTGGTGTGGCTATCTGTGTTTTCAAACCGTATGGACGGATTTGTTCGTGTGGGTGGAGCGCATCGTGCAGGGCGACCGCAACGCCCGAAAAAAACTGGACGAATCGCCTTGGACGTTCGATAAAATTCGCAAAAAAACGATCACGCACGCCATCTGGATTGTCATCGGTCTATGCACCGGCGGCGCGTGGGTGCTGTATTTCAACGACGCGCCGAGCCTGATGGAAGATATTGTGCATTTCCACGTCTCGCGCCCGGTACTGGGATGGATAATCGCGTTGACCGGCACAACCTACGTGATGGCCGGATTCGCGCGCCAGCAGGTGTGCAAATATATGTGTCCGTATGCGCGCTTCCAGTCGGCCATGTTCGATCGCGACACGCTGATTATCGGGTATGACGAGAAACGCGGCGAGCCGCGCGGCAAATTAAAGGAAAAAGAAGGGCATGGCCAAGGCGATTGCATCGATTGTTCGCTCTGCGTGCAGGTTTGTCCGGTGGGAATAGACATTCGGCAAGGCCTGCAATATGAATGCATCGCCTGCGGGTTGTGCGTGGACGGATGCAACGGCGTAATGGATAAAATCGGCCGGCCGCGCGGACTTATTCGCTACGACACGACGACGGCGCAAGAGGCGCGCGAGTCCGGGCGCAAGGAAACGCCGTTTTGGGATCAGGTCGCCAGGCCGCGCACGCTTTATTACGCGGCGATTTTATCCGGCGTCGGCGGGTTTATGATCTATAGCCTGTGTACGCGCTCTCCGTTGGAAGTCCACGCCCTGCACGACCGCAACCCGCTGTTCGTGAAGCTTTCCGATGGATCGATACGCAACGGGTACGACATTCGCATCCTCAACAAAACGCGTGACGACCGCACCTACCGCCTAACCATTATCGGCATGAAGGTAGGCGCGATCACGGTAAAGAACCCTACCATGTTCCACCCGAACGATATTCCCGTTTTCGCAGATTCGGTAGGCCATTTTCGCGTCTTCGTGACCGCGCCGGCGCAGGACGAGCCGCGCAAAGACATAGAATTTATGCTCATAGATAACGAAACGGACAAGCAAGACGAGGCGGAAAGTGTCTTCATTAGCGGAAAATAAAAAGAAAGTTCCATTTCGGGATCGCATCATTCCCTGGTATTTCGTGATGGGATTTGCGGTATTGATTTCGGTCGATTCCGTCATGGCCTATCTGGCCGTGCATAGCTATCATGGCGTGGTGACGGAAAACGCCTATGAAAAAGGGCTGGACTATAATGCTGATCTGGCCATGGAAAAGGAACAAGAGGCGCTGGGCTGGAAGAGTGGCGTCGCTTACGAAAACGGCGCGCTTCGCGTGACGATAGTTGACAAAAACGGCGCCCCGCTGGAAAAAGCGCGCGTCGTCGCCTTTATCGACCGCCCGCTGGAAGACGGTTACCGCAAGCGCATTTTGCTGAAAGAGAAGGGAAGGGGGGTATATGCGGCGCTCGTCACGTTTCCGTTACCGGGCCAATGGAAGGTGACGGCGGCGGCGATGAAAGACGGCGAGCGATTTCAGTCGTCGTCTCGGATAGTGATGAGGGCGTCACACAAATAAAGAATATCGTCATTACTCCTTCGCCAGCAGATCCGCGTTTCCTCCGGCGGCGGCAGTGTTTATGGTCACGACGCGTTCTTGCAGAAACCGCAGCAGATAGTGCGGACCGCCGGCCTTAAATCCGGTGCCGGACAGATTTTCGCCGCCGAAGGGTTGCGAACCGACGACGGCGCCGGTCATGCCGCGATTCACGTAAATATTGCCGGCGGAGACGGTTTCGGCAATGGAGGCGTAGCGTTTTCTGATGCGACTATGCAGCCCGAAGGTGAGTCCGTAGCCGGTGTTGTTGGCGAAGGCGACGGCGTCGTCGAATGCACGATAGGTGGCTACGTGCAGAATCGGGCCGAAATGCTCTTCCCTTACCATCGACGAATCCGGCAGTTTCCATAATTGCGGGGCGACGAAACACCCGTTGTCGCACGAGGGCGGCAGATTGGCCTTGGCGCGCAATTCGGCGCCGGATTGATCCAGCGTTTTTTCCCACGCCAGCAGTTTCGCGCGCGCCTCTTCGTCGATCACCGGCCCGACGTCGGTGGAAAAATGCGTCGGGTCGCCGACGGAAAGCTCCAAGACGGCGCCTTCCATTATCTTTAGCATGGAATCCGCGCCTTCTTCCGGCAAAAACAGCAGACGCAGCGCCGAACAACGTTGCCCCGCCGAACCGAAGGCGGACGCCAGCGCGTCGTCCGCCACTTGTTCCGGCAGGGCGGTGCCGTCGGCGATCATCACGTTGAGTCCCCCGGTTTCGGCGATGAGCGGCACGACGGGGCCTTCCCTCTCCGCCAAACGTTTTTGTATCTCCTTGGCCGCGCGCGTCGATCCGGTGAAGCATACGCCGGCCAGACGAGGCAATGTCAACGCCTCCTCGCCTATCTCCGCGCCGCCGAACACGAGTTGCAGCGCTTCTTCCGGGATGCCGGCCTCGTATAATATTTTCGTCGCGAGTGCGGCGATAAGCGGAGTCTGCGGTGCCGGCTTCGCCACCGCCGTATTGCCGGACGCAAGCGCCGCCGCGATTTGCCCGAGAAATATAGCGAGGGGAAAATTCCACGGGCTGACGCAAACGAACGTGCCGCGCGGATGCAGGCTAAGCGCGTTGCTTTCTCCCGTCGGCCCGGGCAACATGACCGGATTCGTCATTAGGCGGCAGGCTTCGGACGCGTAATATCGGCAAAAATCTATGGCTTCGCGCAATTCGGAGACGGCGTCCTTCACGGTTTTACCCGCCTCGCGCATCAGCAGCGCCGTGATTTCAGCCCGACGTTCGTCAAGAAGATCGCTCGCGCGGCGCAATATTGTCGCGCGGTGCGCCGGCGACGTCGCCCTCCATACGGAAAAATACGCCGTCGCCGTATCTCCTGCCCTTTTTACGTCTTCCAAGGAAGAAGGTTTATACGTGCCGACGACGTCATGCCGATTGAAGGGAGAGCGGATTTCCGTTTCGTTGCCGCGCATTCCTTCTCCCGCCGCGTAACGCTTATGCAAAAAGGCGCCCAATTCGGATTTTGCGGCGTTAACCTGAACGGCGTTTCCCCAATCGGGCGCGAGGGGATTGGCGCGCTCTGCGCCGAATATCTCTTTCGGAAGCGCCACGTCCGCATTGCGCTTGCCCTTTCCCGCGTGGGTTTTTGCCATCGGGTCTTGCAATATTCTCTCCGGCGGCATTTTTTTATTGGCGGCGAGATGGACGAAATTGGCGCTCGCCCCGTTTTCGAGCAAGCGGCGAATCAGATAGGGAAGCAATTCCTCGTGCTCGCCCACCGGGGCGTAGATGCGGCACGGCGCCTCGCGCGACAGGTCGCCATAGAGCGCGTCTCCCATGCCATAGAGGCGTTGGAATTCGTATTCCCCGTCGGGACTATAGGCGCGAATCGCCGCGACGGTATGGGCGTTATGGGTGGCGAATTGCGGGAAGAACGTTTTTCCCGCGTCGAGCAAGCGCCGCGCGCAGGCCAAATACGACGCGTCGGTGTGGTATTTATAGGTAAAAACGGGAAAATCCGACAATCCCGCCACTTGCGCGGCCTTTATTTCCGTATCCCAATAGGCACCCTTTACCAGCCTGATCGGCATGCGCCGCTCGCTTTCCTTCGCGAGTTTTTCCAACAGAGGAATAATGGAAAGCGCGCGTTTCTGGTAGGCTTGCAGCACGAATCCCAACCCGTTATATCCTTTTAAGTCGGGGTCGCGGCACAGGGCGCAAAAAAGACGCAGTTCCGTATCGAGCCTGGCGGATTCCTCGGCGTCGAAGGACACGCATACGTCGCGCTCCCTTGCCTCCAGCAGCAACGCCTTAAGGCGCGGATAGAGTTCTTTTTCCGTTCGTTCCCATTGAAATAGTTCGTATCGGGGATGGAGGGCGCTGATTTTAACGGAAACGCTCGGGCGCGCATAGCCTCTCAGATGCGTTTCCTCTCCGGCCATGCGAATGGCGGAAAGATAGGCGCCGTAGTAACGTTGTGCTTGCTCGGCGTTTCGCGCGCATTCGCCCAGCATGTCGTAAGAAAAACGGTAATGTTTTATGTCCGATTTTTCCGCGCGCCGGAAGGCGTCGTCAAGATTTTGCCCGGCGACGAATTTCCCCGCGCCGAAACGCATCGCTTTTTTGACCGCGCCGCGCACCACGTCGGCGCCGTAGGCGCGCGCCATGCTCGCGATGATCAGCGCGTCGCTTTTGCCCAACGCGAGCGTTTTTCCCGCGAGCGCCATCCCCTTGCCGACGGCGTTAATGAGGAAGGAATCGCTATGGCGCGGTTTTTTCCCCCATTCCGCGCCGGCGAACGCCGATTCGATGAGCGCGTCGGCGGTGTTCGCGTCGGGAACGCGCAAAAGCGCCTCCGCCATGCACATGATCGCCGCCCCTTCGGCGTCGGAGAGGCGGTATTCCGCCAGAAACGCCTCCACGCCGACGGAAGGCGCCGCGCGCATTTTCTCAAGCAGAACGCGCGCCGCGTGGGCAATCTCTTCGCGTTTTTCCTCGAACGGCGACAAAAACGGCAGCAGCGCGGCCACCGCTTCCGCCTCGCTTTTTAGGGCGGCGGCGCTTATGTCGCGCAATATGCCGTCTACGTCCGAAAAGTCATGCGGCGTCGCGTTCATGCGGCCTCCTCGCGCATTGATTATATGCCAATATAAAAGTGGGTGTATTTTTATTTCGTTAAGATTGGCGCCTACGTCGCCTAACCCTTTGAGCGTGCGCGTAAAATTTCTTTGATGACTTCGCGCACCATCGATACGGGCACGGCGTTCCCGGCTTGCTTTCGGGTTTGCGCGTCCGAACACACTATCTTAAAGTCGTCGGAAAAACCTTGCAGCCGAAGCATTTCCCTTGGCGTCAAGCGCCGCTCTCCGTTTACCAGCAGATAATTATACGACGCTCCCGCACGCAGGGCGCATGAATACGGATAGCTGGAAACGTTGCCGCTTTTATTTTCGTGCCAAATCGCCGTCGCGTAATGTGACGTATGTCTCCTTTTTCTTTTAAACGTAATCGAATCGCTTGCGTAATGTTTTGCATCCGCCATTTTTTCTAAAATTTTCTCCAGGGGCGTGTATTTTATTAGGCTCTTGACTATCGCCTAGACTAACTAATATATAGAAACTCAATGAAAAACAGTCCTTTAAGACACTAAAAGATAAAGAAAAAAATACGTCATTTTTGTTTGGAATTATGTGCGAGCACAACTGCCGAATT
>JBEVNR010000012.1:0-176323 GCA_040507985.1 Rickettsiales bacterium
AAGAATCTGAGGAGGAAGAATCTGAGGAGGAAGAATCTGAGGAGGAAGAATCTGAGGAGGAAGAATCTGAGGAGGAAGAATCTGAAGGGGAGGAATCCGAAGGGGAGGAATCCGAAGGGGAGGAATCCGAAGGGGAGGAATCCGAAGGGGAGGAATCCGAAGGGGAGGAATCCGAAGGGGAGGAACTTGATGAAGAAAAACGTGCCAATATTATAGATTGGAACAAAGGCGTCGAGCTCATTGTCGATATACAACCGCGTAAATTAAAACCTGTCTTGATGGAACAATATACGTATGGCGCTGAAAAAACATCGCTGAAATACCGAAGTTTTCTTTTTAAGAGACATGGGATTGAAGCAATGTTAACAGCATGCGGAAAAGACAAAGCCTTATGGCCCGCGCGCGTGACGGCAGCCAGAATCGCCAATATTTTCGGATACTCGGCCCAGGCCGACGTCTCGAAGTTAAAGGTTGAACAACGCTTTACCCTTCCCGAAGACGTTGCGAAGGATTTAGGTTATTTCTCCTCTGGAAGGATTTAGGTTATTTCTCCTCTGGGATGAACAATTTGTGAGATTTTTCTTATCTCAATAAACCATGACGACGTCATGCGCCCGTTTCCTTTGTTTTTCGTATCGATGCGTTTCACATCCCTTCGGACAGGCGCCGAAATAAAAAAAGAGAAAAAATTGTATCGCCATGCTGCGCCTTCCCCGATTTTGCCGGACTTTGCGTTAATTTCTTGTTAATCTCTTGAAAAGACAATCACATAACGTGTTTTCCATGATGGTTTTCGATAAAAAATATGCCCTTCTTTCCGTTAGCGATAAAACCGGAATCGCCGATTTGGCGCGCGGCCTTATCTCGCAGGGCTATGCCTTGTTGTCGTCCGGCGGCACCTATGCGTTGCTCATCCGCGAAGGCATAGAGGCGACGGAGGTTTCCGCCTACACCGGAAGCCCGGAAATGATGGACGGGCGCGTGAAAACCCTACATCCGAAAATTCACGGCGGATTGCTGGCCCTGCGCGACGACGCCGAACACGTCGCGGCGATGAAAGCGAACGCCATCTATCCCATCGACGTCGTCGCGGTGAACTTATACCCGTTCGAGGAAACCGTCGCCTCCGGGGCGGACGAGCATGCGATCATTGAAAACATCGACATCGGCGGACCGTCAATGATGCGCTCCGCCGCTAAAAATTGCGCCTTTGTCACCGTCCTGACGTCACCGGACGATTACGCGCCATTTTTGCGCCATCTGGAAGCCAACCAAGGAGAGGCGGATATCGCTTTCCGCAAAAAAATGGCGCTCAAGACGTTTCGCCGCACCGCGTCGTATGATGCCGCCATTCAGCGCTATTTAGGACGAACCGACGACGCATTGTTCCCGTCCTCGTTCACCGTGACGGGAACGCGCCTTGGCGAGGCGTTGCGCTACGGCGAAAATCCCCACCAGGCGGCGGCGTTTTACGTGACCGAACCGGGGGTCGGCATAGGCGGCGGAAACCAATTGCACGGAAAGCAGCTTAGCTATAACAACATTGCCGACGCCGACGCCGCGTTGGCCTTGGCGTCGGAATTTTCCCGCCCGGCAGTCGCCATCATTAAGCACGCCAACCCGTGCGGTGCGGCGGAGGCGGACAATCTAGAAGAAGCCTACGCGAACGCGTTGCGCTGCGACCCCGTCAGCGCGTTCGGCGGCGTCGTGGCGCTGAATCGCTCCATTGGCGCACGATTGGCCGAAGAGATGGCGGCGCTTTTTTACGAGGTGATCGTTGCGCCTGACTTCACTCCGGAGGCATTGGAGATTCTTTCGCGTAAAAAAAACGTGCGCTTGCTGAAAACTCCTTTAATCGACGCGGCGCGGCGCGGCCTTCACATAAAAACCGTATGCGGCGGTTTTCTCGCGCAAGAATGCGACCGCGCGTCCGTTACCCGGGCGGATTGTCGCGTCGTCACGAAGCGCGCTCCGTCGGATAGGGAATGGAAGGACTTGCTTTTCGCCTTTACGGTGGCCAAGCACGTGCGTTCCAACGCCATCGTGTTGGCCAATGACGGCGCGACGGTGGGAGTGGGCGCGGGGCAAATGAGCCGGGTGGACGCGACGGAAATTGCGTGCAGGAAAGCGACGCTCGAAGGCAACAATCGGGCTGCCGGCGCCGTTCTGGCGTCCGACGCCTTCTTCCCGTTCGCCGACGGTCCGCTCATCGCCGCGAGGGCGGGCGTGACTGCCATCATTCAACCCGGAGGATCGGTCAGGGACGAGGAAACCATAGAGGCCGCCGACGTCAATAACATAACGATGGTCTTTACCGGCACCCGCAGCTTTAAGCATTAATCGCCGACATTAAGGAAAAATTATGCGTCACGCTTCGACGAAAGGCTTTTCGCTGGTCGAAATGTCCATCGCCTTAATTATCGTGGGTTTACTTACCTCCGCGATATTCGGCGGCATGAAATTGGTGAGCTACGCCAAAATTCGCGCGCTCAACGCGGCGAAAGACGCGCGCCAATCCGAAATATACGGATTTTTTTCTAAATACGGCGAATATCCCGGCGATTTCAGCGAGGCGACGACCTACTGGAACTTGCCGTCGGTGACGGCGGGAGACGGAGACGGCGCCGTTGCCTTTAAAAACGCGGACGGCGCATATGAAGGCTATAACGCCTGGCAGCATTTATCCTTGGCGAAAATGACCGATCGCGATTACGCGGGGGCGATCGGAGGCCTAGCGACGCCGATTCCGGAGACGCACGTGCCGACGTCGGTCTTTGGCGGCGGTTTTTTTATGGCCAACGGCTATGGCGGTCACGACGACGCCAATACGCTCGCCATCGGCGCCCCAAAATCCATGACGGACGCATTGTCGTTAAACGGATTGCTCGCTCCCAAAGACGCGCGCGACGCCGATAAAAAATACGACGACGGCAATCCTTCCCAAGGAATAATGCATGCGATCGACGGCGCCGACGTCTCCGGCGGCGATTGCGTTACAACCGGAGATTACAATCTCTCCGTCGACGCTCGCACGTGCGTGCTCGCCTATAAAATTATGTCGCAATAAAACGGATAGTTTTTCATGATAATATCACTTGCTAAAATTCAACCTTAAAGATATATCTGTGCGTGACGTTTTTCACATAATCCACTTTGGAGACTTCCCTTTATGGCGCACAAACTCATCGCGTTAAGCGTATTGGCCGCCTCTACCACCTTAGCCGGCGGCGCGCTCGCCAACGATATCGTGTATAGCGGCAGCGGCTACGGCAACACCTTCAACGTCACGCAAGGCGGCGACGACAACCTCGTCGGCGACTCCTACCAAGATCCGGCGGGTCCCGTCGTTCAACAAGGCGACTACAACACCGCCGACGTCGTACAAGACGGCGACGACAACACCGCCTTCTTCGAGCAGCTCGGCGACGCCAACTACGTCTATTCTTACGCCGACGGCGACGACAACCAATCCCGCACCTCGCAAACCGGCGACAACAACTATGCCTCCTCTACGGCGGTCGGAACGCAGAACTCCAACTACATCACGCAGCAAGGTTCATACAACACCGCCAACAGCTACGTCGACGGCATGAACAACACCGCCGGCGTATCGCAAACGGGCGATTCCAACAACGGATATGCCTACGCCTCCGGCGGCTTGTATAACTATGCCTACGTGACGCAAGACGGGTTCGGCAACTACGCGGGAGCCTCTGCCTACGGCACGAGCAGCGGCGCCTACACCTATCAGCAAGGCGACTCCAACAACGCGTACGCCTCCACCTACGGCAATTACGACAACGCGTCCGTGTACCAAGTCGGCGACAGCAACTATGCCGGCGCCAACGCCTCCGGCGACTATACCGGCGCGTACGTCTCGCAAACCGGAAATTCCAACAACGGTTATGCCTCCGCCAACGGTTTCCAAAGCTATGCGTCCGTCTATCAACAAGGCGACGGCAACCAAGGCTACGCGACGTCCGACGGCTATTCCAACAATGCCTACGTGACGCAAGTCGGGTTTAACAACACCGCCAGCAGCTATGCCTCCGGCACGTACAACACCGTCGGCATCTATCAGGAAGGCAACTACAACGACGGCAACTTGTCCGTTACCGGCAACAACAACAGCTTGAACTTAAATCAATTCGGCGACAACAATTCGTTCGGCTTCTCTTACGCCGGCGACGCGTTGACGCTCAACGTATCGCAGTTCTAAGCCTAACTACAAAAGGGAGCGTTTTCTTCTTAAAAGAAGGCGCTCCCTTTTTCTTATTCTACAGTATTGCAGTATTTTTATGACGTTACGCGCACGCATCCGCGTTATTGCCGTTCTTCTTTCCCCATTTTTATTGTCGCATTGCGTCCCCCTTGCCGATACGGTCGCCAAAGGAAAAACCTCCCTCGTCGATTCTCCGGACGTATTGCCGGAATTGAGCGAACTTCCTCCGCCGACACATAAAATCGCCGTGGCGCTCTATCGATTTCCCGATAAGACCGGCGCATTTAAGCCGAACGACGATTTCGCCGTGTATTCCAGCGCCGTGCCAAAAAGCGGGGATTCCGTCGTGCTGGAGGCGATGACCGCCGCCGGCAACGGAAAATGGTTTCGCGTGCTTGAGCGCGAGGGATTGGAAGCCGTCGTGCGCGAGCGCATGATTTTAGACGCGGCGTTCGACGAGTGGAAGCGCAAAAACGCGCTGGCGGGAGAGGTGGCGCGCAAATTGGCGGAAGCAAAAAAATCGAAGCCGTTTAAAGCCCCGCCGCAAAAAGCGGTCAACCCCGATATTAACGTGAATCCCGCCAACCAATTCGCCAGACAAAACGTCTTTCCCGCGCAGAAGGGAAAAATGCCGGCCATTCGCGTCTCGAGCGGCGCGTTGCCTGCCTTGGCGGCGGCGGAATACGTCGTCGAGGGCGGCATTATCGGTTACGATTCCGACGTATACACGGGCGGCGGCGGCGCGCGCTTCATGAATATCGGCGGATACGGCGAAATTCGCAAAGACGCCGTGACGGTAAATTTGCGCTTCATCAGCGTCAAAACCGGCGACGTGGTCATCAGCTCTACCGTCACCAAGGGCGTGTTGTCGCAAAAACTGCAAGGCTCCGGCTTCGGATACGTCTCCATCGACCGCATGCTGGAGGCCGAGGTGGGCATAGGCCGCAACGAGCCGGTGTTCGAGGCGCTGAATTTGGCCGTTCAGGCGGCGTTGCTTGACGTCGTTCGAAAAGGAGTGAAGCGCGGCGTGTGGGCATATGCCGATCCCAAACGGCCGGAACCTAAAATGAATCGCGTCTTGCCCGACCTAAAAGACAGAGACGACGCGACGCCGTCGACGGCAAAGAAGGAATTGAAGCTGCCGCCTTTTAGAAAGGGAAGAAGCGAAATTCTTTCTACGCCCCGTCCGAAATATAACTCGTCAAAACGGTAATGCGCGCCATGTCACGTTTTATATATGTTTTTACCGTTGCATTTTTTCTTTTGATAGGCGCGGCATTGCGTGCCGACGCCTCTCCCGTGCGTTTTCGCTTCACCAACCCCGCCTTCGGGGGAAGCCCGTTAAACGCCAGCTTTTTCTTAAACTCGGCGGAAGCGCAAAAGCAGTTTAAGGAAAAAGAAGAAACGCAAAGCCTTAAAAAACGCTTGGAAGATCAAGTCGAGTCGCGCCTTATCGCCGCCGTCTCGTCACAAATAGCCGAAGCGATCACCGATTCTCCCGGCGAGCAAGTGATCGTTCTGAACGACGGGGGCATCGTCATTCGCATCGGCGCCGACGGCTCCATTGACATCGACGTCATTCAAATGCCCAGCGTCGGCGACATTAACGTGTCGGAATGAAATATATCAAAAGAGGAACCCATGCGTCGCCGCCCTATTTTTTCTTCCCTTCGCGCCGCCCTTATTTGTGTCCCGGCATTGCTGTGCTGCGTTTTTTATGTTTCGGCCCGCGCGGAATCCTATCTTGATCCGCAATCGTTGGCGCCGACGCTTATCGACCCTCCCTACGCAGAATCGTCCGACGAATGGAAAAAAGACGTTGAGGCGATTCTGGCGTTGCAAAAACGTCCCTATCCCAAAGAACTTGCCGCCGCCGAACAAGAGCGTGAAATGTCTCCCGAGATGGTCGCGGAAGAAGTTAACGTCTCGCGCAAGAAAAATCCGACGCTTTTTCACTTGCTTGACCGCGTGGGAGACACGTCGCGGGCCGTGACCGACGGAACCAAAAAATACTGGAAAGCGCGCCGCCCCTATCTCGCCGACGATCGCGTGAAGGCGCTTATTCCCGCCCACGCCAACCCGGCCTATCCGAGCGGCCATACGTGCGGCGCCTATAGCTGGGCGCACGCGCTCGCGGCGGTGTTTCCGGAAAAACGCGCCGCCTTTATGCGCCGCGCCGAACAAATTGCGCAACATCGGGTGTTGGTCGGCATGCACTATCCGCACGATATCGAAGGCGGAAAAACGTTGGCCTTGCTTATCGCCGGCGCCTTGTCGCAAGACGAGGAATTTTTAGACGATCTGGCGGCGGCAAAAAAAGAGGCGAAAACGAAGTAAAGCCTTCAAAGTTCAATTTTGTGGAGACGCTCTCTACCTTCAAAGAAACGCCGCATTATTTTTTTACTTTTTTTATTTAACCCTGAACGCAACATCCTTTGCGCCAATAAGCGGAGGCCCGCTCCGCTTATAAAAATCATTCCCTTAACGCAACACTAAAAAGATATGCCGAAAGATATGCCGAACGCAATTGAAGAGCGGGCAAGGAGGCGAGTGGCGAGGAGAATTTTAGCCTAGTCAAAACTAGCTGAATCCAACGAGACCGGAGAGCATCCTGCCCTTTCTCAAAAGCCCCCCTCTTTCGCAGATCGGAATATAAAAATGTCAAGATGAGCCGGCAACACGTCTAGGGTTCAGCATATCAATTTGAAGTTGCAGCCAGACCTTAACAGATTCTGCGTCACATTGATTATCAAGTTTTTTCCATGCCTTTAAGAGGTTGTCGCATGCTTGAGTCAGATTGTTAGAGGTTTCATAAAACTTATGTTGATTCGCCGTAACGGAGGCATTCAGTTCTAACGGCAACGTCACAAGTTTCTTTAAACCATTTTCAAGAAATTTGTTCGTGCCGGCAATTATCTTTTTGATGACATAGGAAATGCATTCCCCGTTATTTAACGTCACCGCCGAAATCAAAGATTCAAGCATTTTTGCAACGTTAGCTGCGCTGTTCCAAGAATTTTCGGATACGTTTTGCATGGTCCTATGTGCATATTCGCCGTTGATTGACGGCGCCGAATCACGTAAAACCTGAGCAAATTTCTCGATAGCTTTAATAAGATCGAAATATTGCAAGTCGACATTTCTTATCGTCTCCATGTCATGTATTTGTTTAGCGGTTCCGGTTGTCAACATGTCGGGGGGAAAACCGCGCACAATAAGATTTCTTGCGTTAACCGCGAACGATGCAACCTTCGTTTTTATAGACTTCAGTTGAGATTTAGTCTTAGTTGCATCAGGGACGCGGAGATAGACATACACCATTAAAAATATACCGGTACGGGTGACGTTTTTCTTCGGCGTATATTCATCTTCCAGAAAAACGTTCCATAAATTGTCGATGGCGCTCCAAAAGCCTTTTTCCTCGATGTAATCAGGGTTCATTATCCCATGTGTGCGAAAATATAAGGCTTGTTCCGTGATGTCAGCGTTGGACATAGAATGAACGACGTAAGGGTGCGCATGGCCAAGGACAGTCGCGACTTCTGCCTTTGCGTTTTCAATATTCGCGATGCTCATTGGCGCATCGTCACAATTATTGAAGAAAGCTAAGAAAAACTCTGTCATCAACTGATATATGTCTTTCCATTCGTCATATCGCTCCGCGTACGCGTTATACAGCGCTTTCTTATTGTCCTCTAAAGACGTTGAATTGAAATGTTCCTCAGAAAGAATTTCCGGTTGCTCTTTCATTCTGGCTTCCCAACTATTCACTTTAGCTTTCCACTCCCTCATACGATCTTCCAGAGAGTAAGACTGACGCGAAAAACTAAAGTATGCTCTCGCATACGCCAAGTATTGCTCCAAAGAGGTGGATTTTCTTGCGCCGAAGCATGGAAAACCAATGCATACGAAAACGCGCTTCCACCAAACGGGGCGACGATCGGGATCGAAGGTAGTCGGGACGGTAAATTTCGCCGTAGCGTAAGTACGGTCGAGGACGGGCGGGAGAAGCGGTGCTTTTTCGGGATCGGCGTCACGACGTCTTTTTAGGAAGAAAGGAACAAGCCATTCTCTCCATGTGCGACACTTAGGCGTCAAAGAATCAAGCGAGGCGTCTGCGGAATATTTTTCATTGTCATACTCGTCTTTGGAAATAATAGGCACATATCCCTTTTCGCCATCGGCGCTCTTCCTTCCGAAGGAGAAAGGTAAACAAAACCACATGGCAAACGACGGGCAATAGGAAACGTTATGTGCTTAACCGGAGCAAAGAGAAAAGCCTGCGTAAATTTAGCGATACAAGATTTTCAATGAAAGCAGAATGAGGCGGATTCTATCAAACAAATACATTTTGACAATGGTTAATTTTTATGATTTTTTGTCGGCGAGCATATAATCAACGGGTAAGCGTATGCGAGCGTTTTCGGTGGGCGGAGCGACGAGGGCGGCGCTTTGCTCCATATTTCTGCTATGGGCGCACTCCGCCCTTGCCGTCGCGGCGCTGCGCAACCTTCCGCCGGAGGGAGTGCGAAAATACGGCGTCTATTGGACGGGGATTCATATCGCCGACTTAACGGTCACGCAATCGGCGCTAGAGATGCGGGCGCGCATCGACTCGTACGGCGTCGTCAAGAAAGTCAGTAAATTTAAAAGCCAAACGCGGAGCGTCTATAAAAAAAGCGACGACGGAACGCTTATCCCCGTATCTTTTAACACCGTTTTTCGCAATCGCAGCCGAGAGCGTTCCATCGATATTTTCTATGACCCCAACGGCGGAGTGACGCAAGAAAGCGTCGTTCCTCCCGATAACCGTAAAAAACGTCCCGCCGTCGCAAACGACCTCAAGATTGGCGCGCTAGACCCGCTGACCGCCGCCTTATGGGCGCGCATGCGCGTCATCGAGGCGCGAAAAAACGGAGAGCGCAGCTTTTCCTTCCCTATATATGACGGAAGAAGGCTTTCCCGCCTTGATTTTTCCCTCGGGAAAAAAAGCGAAATTTCCGTTAACGGCCGCTCCTATAACGTCATTTCCCTCGTTATGCGCCGCGTCGCGCTGCAAGGCTATACCAAACGGGAGTTGGAACGCATTAAGGACGAAGAACCGGTGATGACCATTTACGTCACCGACGACGAGGCCGCCATGCCGGTAAAAGCCGAAGCTGCCGCGCCTCTCGGAACGGCGATCATCGAATATGAGGGCGATTAAACGTCATAGAGCCTGTTCTCTTATGGCGTACCACGCCTCCAGCGCTTCCTTGGGCGACATATCGTCCGGAGGGGTTTTTCTAAGCAACGACTCGACGCGCTCCCCGAGGATGGCTTTTTTTCGCAGCAGGTCGTTTTCTTTTTTTAGCGTTTCAAGGTCGGCGGAGACGTGGTCGACGGGACCGGACGAAACGCCGCGCTCGGCCTCGAGACGCTCCATCACCGCATAGGCGCGCGCGATCACGGAAGGCGGCAATCCGGCGATTTTCCCCACATGCACGCCGAAGGAGCGGTCCGTCCCTCCCGGCTCCACCCGATGCAGGAACACGATGCCGTCCTCCCATTCGCGCACCTGCACGCCGTAGCAGCCAACGGAGGGATAGAGGGCCGAAAGCTGCGTCAGCTCGTGGTAATGCGTCGCGCAGAGCGCACGACATTTATTGTGGGAGGCGACGCGCTCCACCACCGCCCAAGCGATGGAAACTCCATCGTAGGTAGAGGTGCCCCGCCCGATCTCATCCATGATCACCAGTGATTTTTCGGTGGCGTTATTGACGATCGCGGCGGTTTCCGTCATTTCGACCATAAAGGTGGAATGGCCTTCCGCCGGATTGTCCGCCGCCCCCACGCGGCTGAACAGCCTGTCTATGGCGCCGATGCGGGCGCTTTTCGCCGGCACGAAACATCCGATGTGCGCCATAAGGGCGATGAGGGCGTTTTGCCGAAGAAAAGTGCTTTTTCCGGCCATGTTTGGCCCGGTAATCAACCATAGACGGTGCGCGGACGATAAGTCGCAATCGTTGGAAACGAAATTCTTCCCCCGTTGCCGCTCAATGACCGGGTGCCTGCCTTCCGACACGACGAAGGCGACGGAGTCGTCCACAATCGGACGCACGTATTTGCGCTCACGCGCGATTTCGGCGAAGCCCGCCGCCACGTCCAGACACGCGCAGGCATAGGCGCTAGAGGCGATGCGTTCGGAGACGGAGATAATGGCGTTCGCCAGCTCATTGAAGACGGCTTGCTCCAGGGCAAGGGATTTCTCCTGCGCCGACTCTATGTCCGCTTCGAGCCGTTGCAACTCTTCGGTGCGGAAGCGCATCGCGTTCGCAAGGGTTTGCCTATGGAAGAACTCCTCGCCCCTTAGCGCGTCTGCTTGCCCGGCGGGAACGTCGATATGCCACCCGAGTACGTTGTTGCGCTTTATTTTTAACGACTTTACCCCCGTCTCTCGGCGATATTTCTCTTGCAGGGCTAAAATGGCGCGGTCGCCGTCTTCCGCGAGCGCGCGCAACTCGTCAAGCGCCGGGCGATAACCGGCGGCGACGAATCCCCCTTCGCGCAACCCGCCCGTCGGCTCGTCCGCCAGCGCCGCCTTCAGCGACTCCATGCAACTCTCGAAACCGCCTATCGCCGTCTTTCTTTCGGACATGGCGACGGAGGAACAATTCGCCCATTCGACGACGCCCGCCAATTCGAGCGCGCAATACATGCCGTTGCGCAGCGCCAACATGTCGAGCGGCGTTCCCTTTCCCATGCAGACGCGCGCCAGATGACGCTCCATGTCCGTCATGTGGCGCATTATGCCGCGAAACCGAGCGCGCATGGCGTCGTCGTCGAAAAAATCCTGCACCATCTCTTGCCGCCGCGCAATCGCCGCCGGATCGCTTAAGGGATTGCTCACGTAGCGCCGCACCAGCCTCGCCCCGGCGTTGGAGACGGAGCCGTCCAGCGCTTCGAGAAGCGTGCCGCCCCTGCCGCCGTCGCGGGCGTTTTGGGTAAGCTCCAAGCTTTGCCGGACGGCGGCGTCGATGCGCATGAAGTGGGACTCGACGCGCTTTTTCGGCGAAGAAAGGCGCGGCGTCGCGCCGCATTGCGTGAGCGAGACATATTCCGCGAGCACGCCGAGCGCCCGAATCTCCGCGTCGGAAAAATCGCCAAATCCCTTAAGAGTTCCCACCCCGAAGGATTTTTGCGCGGCTTGCGCGGCGCGTTCCTGCGCAAACAGGTTATAGGGCTGCGGGGTCACGCGCCAATCGCCGTCCAAGACGCGCTTCACGTCTTCATGGGCGTAAAATTTATCGGAGACGAGAACCTCCCTCGGCGAAACGCGCGCCAACTCTTGCCGCAAGGCGTGCAGCGGCACGGACGACACGCCCGTCTCTCCCGTCGATACGTCGGCCCACGCCAACCCGACGTCGTCTTTTTTCTCGGCCAGCGCCAACAGGTAGTTGGAAGATTTCCCGTCAAGCAGCTCGTCCTCGATCAGCGTGCCCTGGGTGACGATGCGAATGACCTCGCGTTTAATCACGCCGCCCGGGCCTCCGCGTTTCTTGGCTTCCTCCGGCGTTTCCATTTGCTCGCACACCGCCACCTTATGCCCGGCGACGATAAGGCGGTTCAGGTACGGCGCGTAACTGTGGTGCGGCACCCCGCACATGGCGATCTCCTCCCCTCCCACCGAGCCGCGCCTGGTCAAGGCGATGTTGAGGGCCTCCGACGCAAGGACGGCGTCCTCAAAAAACAGCTCGTAAAAATCGCCCATGCGATAAAACAGCAGGCAATCGGCGTAATGCGCTTTTGTTTCCAGATATTGCCGCATCATGGGCGTGGCATATTGCAGGCGGCGGGCAAGGTCGGCGGAGGACGGGAGCGACATAAGGCAACAAACGTAAACTAAAGTTTAGATTATGCGAATCATGCCCCGATCGCGCAAAAAAGTCGAGAGATAATCCGTTCCTCTTGCGAAGAGAAAGGCGTAAAAAATACGTTGCGGGCAACGATAAAAAACGCTATCGTTTTATGAAATAAAAAAATATCTAAGGACGACGTCTATGGGTTCAAAGAACAACCCGAAAAACCGGGTAAAAAGCCAGAAAAAAGAATATAACGGACAGGAAGTGACGCCGGCTTTGTTTATGTCCACCGAAGACGCGTCGGAAGGCGCGGAAAAATCGGCGCGCCGCATGGTCGTCGGACAATACGTAAAAACGCGCAAGCTCGTGACCGACGCGGAAGGAAAGCCCTTGGCGTGGAGCGCGCTCCAATAATTTTCCTTCCGACGTCATTTTTAGGTATATTTCATGCAGCCTTTTATTGCGCTTGAAGGCGTAGCCGCTCCGCTCGACGTGGATAACGTCGATACGGACATGATTATCCCCAAGCAGTTCTTAAAAACGGTCAAGCGCACCGGTTTGGGCAAAAACCTGTTCGACGAAATGCGTTATGCCCCGGACGGTTCCGAGATTGCGGACTTTGTGTTAAATAAAACCTTATGGCGCAACTCCGTCATATTGGTGTCCGGGAAAAATTTCGGCTGCGGGTCATCGCGCGAGCATGCGCCGTGGGCGCTGCTTGATTTCGGCATTCGGTGCGTCGTCGCGCAAAGCTTTGCCGATATTTTTTATAACAACTGCTTTAAAAACGGCATTTTACCGGTTATTTTGCCTGAGGCGCAATGCGCGGAGTTGATGGCGACGGCGCAAAAAGGCGCGGTTTTCGTCGTCAACCTTCAAAACCAGACGCTAGAGGCCCCCAACCAAGACGGCAGCGTAGCGATCCACTCTTTTGACATTGACCCCGGTCGCAAGAAAACCCTGCTCGAAGGGCTGGACGACATCGCCGAAACCCTGACGCGCGAAAAAGACGTCGACGCTTTCGAGCGACAGGACAAAGAATTGCGGCCCTGGCTGTACGGGCGAAGCGACGGGCGAAGCGACAGAGACGGCCATGCTTCCGGTTGCGCCTCCGCCTAATTAATTGTAAAGGTAGCGCGTATGGCGTCATCAAAAAACATATTGCTCCTTCCGGGCGACGGCATCGGAAAAGAGATCGTTTCCCAGGCGGTTAAAGTGTTGCGCGCGCTTGAATCCGCCGGATCGGCCCGTTTTAATTTTACCGACGCATTGATCGGCGGCAGCGCCTACGACGAAGCGGGGGACCCTTTTCCCGAAGAAACGGCGAAGGCGGCGAAAGCGTCCGACGCCATTTTAATGGGTGCAGTCGGCGGTCCCCAATGGGACGACCTGCCGCGCGCCAAACGGCCGGAGCGCGGCTTGCTCGCCATTCGCAAGCGTCTGGGATTATTCGCCAATTTGCGTCCGGCGGTCACGTTCGACGCATTGCTCGACGCCTCCTCCCTAAAGCGCGAGGTGATAGAAGGATTGGACATACTCATCGTGCGCGAATTAACCGGCGACGTGTATTTCGGCGAGCCGCGCGGCATCGAAGAATTGCCGAACGGCGAGAGGCGCGGCCTCAACACGATGGTCTATACCTCTTCCGAAGTGCGCCGCATTGGCCGCGTCGCGTTCGAGGCCGCAAAAAAACGCGGCGGCAGGGTATGTTCGGTGGACAAGGCCAACGTGCTCGAATGCACCGAAATGTGGCGGCAGGAAATGATCGCCCTGCGCGACCAAGAATATCGCGACCTTGAATTGTCGCACATGTATGTCGACAACGCCGCCATGCAGCTTGTTCGCGCTCCCAAGCAATTCGACGTGGTGGTGACGGGAAATATTTTCGGCGACATTCTCTCCGACTGCGCGGCCATGCTCACCGGATCGCTGGGCATGTTGCCGAGCGCCTCGCTCGGCGCGGAAGGAGCGCCGGGACTGTACGAACCCGTGCACGGCTCCGCCCCCGACATTGCCGGAAAAAACGTCGCGAATCCCTTGGCGACCATTTTAAGCGCCTCGATGATGTTGCGGCATAGCTTAGACTTGCCGAAATGCGCCGACGTCGTCGATAACGCCGTTCGCGCCGCCTTAAAAGACGGATATCGTACCGCCGACATAGCCCAAAAGGGCGCCAACACGGTATCAACGGAAGAAATGGGCAACGCCGTTGCGGAGCGCATCGCCCAATCCGTGGCGCAAGCAGCGTAACGCGAAACGCGATGGCGCGCGTCCTGCCGAAAAAAACGCTTCGCCTGCCGCTCCGCTCCGTCGCGGAAACCCAATATTTCGCGGAAATTTGCGCGTCCGCCTGCTTTGAGAACGACGCGTTCCTGCTATCCGGAAGCCTCGGCAGCGGAAAAACCGCCTTCGCGCGTTTTTTCATTCGGGCCATCAGCGACGACCCGCCCGACGTCGCCAGCCCCACCTTTCCCATCGTATTGGAATACGAAACGCAAAAAGGCCTGCTGCGGCATTACGATTTATACCGCCTGAAAGATTACGAGGAAATTTTTCATATCGGGCTGGAAGACGCCATGCAACAAGGCATCATTCTAGCGGAATGGCCGGAAATCGCCGCATCGCTTTTTCCGGAGGAAAGCGTGAGAATAGTTTTCTCCCACCTCTCCGAGGGCGCGCGCCGGGCGGACGTCACCGGGCCGGAACATGTGACGGCGCCACTGCGCATTTATGCGGAAACGATGAAAGCATGAAACGCGCAGTCCTTCTCGCTCCGGCGAAACTCAACCTCTATTTGCGCGTTCTCGGTAAAAATGCGCAGGGATACCATGCGTTGGAAAGCGCCGTTACTTTCGTCAATCTGTGCGATGCAATAACGCTTGTCCCGATTGAGGAAAAATCCGACAGACTCTCCGTGGTCGGCCCTTTTGCCGAGGGCGCGGGCGAAATTTCACGCAACATCGTTTTGAAGGCCCTGTTCGTCGCGCGACGCATAGGCGAGGAACAGGGGGAAACCGCCCTCCCCTTTTTCGACGTCTCGCTGGAAAAAAACATTCCCTGCGGCGCCGGGCTTGGAGGGGGAAGCGCCGACGCGGGGGCGATATTGCGGCATTTTTTCCCCGTTTCCGACGAGGCCGTCATGCGGGAAGCGTTACGCCTGGGCGCGGACGTTCCCGCATGCGTCTATCCGCATCGCGATTATATCGCCTCCGGCATAGGCGAACGATTGCGCCCCGCAATCAAACCGTTCTTGCCGGAAGGCGCCGGCGTGGTGATCGTCTACCCGCACGCGCATTATTCCACGGAAGACATATTTTGCCGCTACGCCTCCACCGTCGCGCCGACTACCGAAACAGAGCAAAAGGCGGAGACCGACGCGCCCCAAGGGTATGACAAAAACGACCTGGAAGAGGCGGCGGGAGAGGAGGCGAAGGAAACGCTGGCGCGCTTGCGCGAATTGCGGGAGGCGTCATACGCGCGCATGACCGGCAGCGGCAGCGCCTGTTTCGCGGTTTTTCCCGATGGGGAAAAGGCGAATCGCGCCGCAGTCATCATCAAAGAACGCCTTCCGGACGCATTCGTGACGGTAACGCGAAGATTTTCGACAAATACAACCCGCATCCCGAAATATGGCTGGAAAACAACGACATAACCGCTATACTGACGGGAGTTTGAAAATGTTATGTTTTCCGGAGCCTGTATGCCTTCTCTCGTCACCGGGGCTTCCTGCCCCTTATTCCGTCTTCCTACCGATAACGGCGGCCTTCTCTCCCTTGCCGATCTGAAAGGCTCGCCTTTCGTGTTGTTTTTTTACCCAAAAGACGATACGCCCGGTTGCACGACCGAAGCGCTGGCGTTTAAGGAGTTAAAAAGCGAGTTTGACGCACTGGGCGTTAAAATTATCGGATTGTCGAAAGATTCCGTCGCTAGCCATCAAAAATATAAGGAGAAGCATGCGCTTCCCTTCGCGCTGCTCAGCGACGAATCCACCGACTTCATTCAATCGTGCGGGGCGTGGGGCGAAAAAAGCCTCTACGGCAAAAAATACATGGGAACGGAACGTTGCACGTTTTTAATCGACGCCGACGGACGGGCGGTCCGCGTGTGGGAGAACGTCAAGGTTCCCGGCCATGCCGAAGAGGTGCTGGAGGCGTCGCGAAAGCTGTGCGCGTAAATCGGCGCAGATTTACTCTTGAATCAACTCCACCACGTATCGATCTGCCGGAACGGCAAAAAGAGAGAACGCTAGCTTTCCGGCCACGGCAAGCACCAGCAGCGCGAGGATCATGCGCAAATTTTCTGCCGGCAACTTACTTCCGATGCGCGCGCCGATCTGCGCGCCCATCACGGCGCTCACGAGCATAATGCTTGCCAGCACCACGTCGACGCTATGCGTCGTGACGGCTTGCATGAAGGTGACGGCGACGGTAATGAAAATAATTTGAAAAAGCGACGTGCCTATCACCACGCTCGTGGGCATGCCGAGCAGGTATATCATGGCCGGGATCATTACGAATCCGCCGCCTATCCCCATCAGCGACACCAATATGCCCGTAAAAAATCCGATTCCGACGGGGAACAGCACGCTTATTTCGATTCCTGAACGCTCAAACCGGCGCTTGAAGGGAAGCGGCATTTTATGGAAGCGATCGAAATTCGGCTCCTCCTGGCTTCCCCGACGTTTTTTACGCAAGGCGCGAATGCTTTCCTGCGCCATGTATAGGCCGACGCCGCCGAGAAACGTGACATAACAGAGCGAAATCACCAGATCGATCTGGCCCATTTTTTTTAGCAGGGAAAAGAGGGCCACGCCCGCGACGGACCCGAACACCCCTCCGACGATGACGACGGCGCCCAGGGCGACGTCCACGTTTCCGCGCCGCCAATGGGTGAGGAATCCGGAGAAGGACGAGCCGATAATCTGGTTCGCCGAACTTGCCACCGCCACCGGCGCCGGCACGCCGTAAAATATCAGCATGGGCGTCATGAGAAATCCTCCGCCGACGCCGAACATCCCCGACAATACGCCGGTTATGCCCCCAAAAAGAAAAATGACCAACATGTTGACGGGCATTTCCGCAATGGGAAGATAAACGTGCATACGCTTACATCTCGACGTTCGGAACGTTGACGGCGCCGCACCGATCGCAAGCAAGGGCGGGAATCGGCGAGATAAGGGAGCAGGAACGGCATGCGAAGCCTTCCGACAGGCGGGGAGCGCGACGGGCCTTCTCCCGTTTTTCCTCCGACGTCGCGCGGTCCGCTCCCCCTTGTTTTTCCTCTATGTCGGCAAGCAAGCCATACGCCTCGGCGCATGGCCGCAACGACGCGCATTGTTCCGCCGCGCCTTTCGCTTCGGCCAGGCGTTCCCCGTCGGCGAAGGCTTCGGCGACGACGAGCCACGTTTCCGGCGCCTCGGGCCTCGCATCGCGAAGCCTATCCATGCGACGCTTGCGGTCGCGCTCTCCGTCGCCCTCCCCTCCCCTCTTGCGAAACAGCAACCTGCCGAGCGGCACGGAAGGACGTCCGTTTTTCCATTCGCTCGAAACCAACTCCTCAAGGGCGCCGAACTCTCCGGCGCCGTCGAGCAGCGACGCATATAAAATCGTTATTTCCGCGTCGTTCGGCAACGCCTTATGCGCCTCGATGCCCATTTTCAGCGCCGCCGTTTTTTGGCCGGCACGGAGCAATTCCTGCGCGCGCAGCAACAAAACGACCGCGAACGGTCGACGATAAGGAGACAACGCCGCGTTCGCAAGCCGCGCGAGAGGCTCCCGCGCCTTATCCCAATGCTTGCGCTCGACATATATGCGTGCGCCGAGGCGGTCGATCCACGGCGCGTCCTCCGCGAGGCGACGCGCTTTTTCGGCAAGGGCCAGGGCCGCGTCGACGTTTCCTTCCTCATATTCGACATAGGCAAGCCCGCGCAACGCGGCCAAACCGTCGTCGCCGCGCTCCCCGAGCGATTGGTAAAGCGCGCGGGCCTCCAACAGGCAATCGCGTTCGCGCGCGATGTGGGCGCGGACGGCGCGGACCAATCCGCGCTCCCTCTCGGTAAAATTTTTCGTCAGCTTACCGATGGAGCGTCGCATTTTAGCGACGTCGCCCGACAGCAGCGCCGCGTTTACGGCGATTAAGGCCGACGTCAACCGGCGGCGGCGATAATTTTCGATATGTTCGCCGGGGAACAACGCCGCGCCGATAATTCTCGCGACAAGCGAAACGACGAGATAAAGCGCAAGAGTGGCCGTCAGAAAGAACGGCACGTTAGAATCGACGCGATAGCCGAGCCACTCGACGCGCACGCTTCCCGCATATTCTTCCGCCGCAAACGCCCCGAAGAACGCCGCCGCGAGCAACGCAAGCACCAACACATATTTTCTTAAGGCGCGCATAGGCTTTTCTTCCTGCGAAACGGGAATCGCGTTTATTTAAAAAATGCGATAAAAATCATGCATGTAGCCTAATGTACATAGCGCCGCGCAAAATTTCAAGCGCGGAGGGAAAGCGCTCAGGGCAAAGACGGCGCCGTGATTGATCGCCGGCTTCGCCCGACATTTCGCTTGCAAAACGGAGGCTTTGCGATACGATGAAAAATTATTTTTCCTAAGGTTCCGTCTAAAGCGATATGAAATCACGTTCTTCAGTCAAAAAAGTGGTGCTTGCCTATTCCGGCGGGCTGGACACCTCGGTCATTTTGTGTTGGCTGAAAGAAAGTTACGGGTGCGAGGTCGTCACCTTTACCGCCGACATTGGCCAAGGAGAAGAAGTGGAGCCGGCGCGCGCCCGCGCCAAGTCGTTCGGCGTGAAAGATATTTACGTCGATGATTTACGCGAAGAATTCGTGCGCGACTACGTGTTTCCCATGTTTCGCGCCAACGCCTTGTATGAGGGCGTGTATTTGCTCGGCACCTCGATCGCGCGTCCTTTGATTGCCAAACGTCAAATAGAAATCGCTCGCGAAGTGGGCGCCGACGCCGTCTCCCATGGCGCCACCGGCAAGGGCAACGATCAGGTGCGTTTTGAGTTGGGGTATTACGCGCTTGAGCCGAACATTCGCGTCATCGCCCCATGGCGGGAGTGGGATTTACAAGGGCGAACCGAACTCTTGGCATACGCCGAAAAACACGGTATGGACGTGTCGGAAAAACGCGCCGCCGGCGAGCCTCCCTACTCAATGGACGCCAATTTGCTGCATATTTCATACGAAGGCAATGCGCTGGAAGACCCGGACAAGGAATGCGACGAATCCATGTTTCGCCGCACCGCCTCACTCAAAGACGCGCCGAACGAACCGGAATATGTCAGCGTGTCGTTTCGCGCCGGCGATCCGTTCGCGGTGAACGGCCAAACCCTTAGCCCCGCTAATTTGCTGCAAAAATTAAATGAACTTGCGGGAAAACACGGCATAGGGCGGGAAGATATAGTCGAAAATCGCTATATCGGCATGAAGTCGCGCGGGGCTTACGAAACGCCGGGCGGCACGCTGTTGCTTAAAGCCCGCCGCGCGATGGAATCCATCACTCTGGACAAAGGCGCCGCCCATCTTAAGGACGAGCTGATGCCCCGCTACGCCGAGCTTGTCTATAACGGTTACTGGTTTAGCCCGGAGCGGCGCATGCTGCAATCGGCCATCGATTGCTCCCAACACGTCGTGAACGGCGAAGTGCGGCTAAAACTGTATAAAGGCAACGTGATCGTGTGCGGCCGCACCTCTCCGGACAGCATTTATAATAAAGACGTCGTCAGCTTTGAGTCGGGTGGCGGCTACAACCAAAAAGACGCCGAAGGATTCATTCGCCTGAACGCGCTGCGCCTGCGCTTGTCGGAAGGGCGCCACTAGCCGTGTTGCGCGCCGCCTCTTACGACAGGGAAACGAAGGAAACGTCCGTCAGCGTTTCCCTTAACCTTGACGGGAAAGGCGCGTACGACGTGAATACCGGCATAGGGTTTCTCGACCACATGCTGGAGCAACTTTCGCGCCATTCCCTCATCGATGTAACGATAAAGGCGAAGGGCGATTTGCATATCGACTTTCACCATACCACGGAGGACGTGGGGTGGACGATGGGTTTCGCCTTTAAAAAAGCGCTGGGCGACAAGGGGGGAATCGTCCGATATGGACACGCCTATATTCCCATGGACGAAACCTTGTCGCGCGTGAGCCTCGATTGCTCCGGCAGGCCGTATTTGATATGGAAGGTGCGGTTTCCTTCCGAGAAAATCGGCGCGATGGACGTCGAGCTTTTCCGCGAATGGTTTCAAGCGTTTTCGCAAGGGGCGGGCATAACGCTGCACGTGGAAAATCTCTACGGCGAAAACAGCCACCATATCATAGAATCGTGCTATAAGGGATTGGCAAAAGCGTTACGCATGGCCATTCACATAGACGATCGGGCGGGCGGCGCCTTGCCTTCCACGAAGGGAAGTTTATGAAATGATACGTTTTAGCGAAAAAAGCCGCACGTACCGCGTGTACGTTAAAACGGAAAAAAACGGCGGCGACGTCGCCGACGTCCGCTTAATCGCTGCGGGAGCGGATTTTTCTCCGCTTTTATGGCAAATAGCGTGGCCGCTCGTTCGGGGATTGCCTGTAGTCGCCTGCGCGGCATTGGCGCTGGTGGCTCCGGCGATCGTCATATCGGGAAAGGCGTTAATCGCGACGCACGGCGAATCCGGACTGGGATTCCTGCTTTCGATCTATGCGACGATCGTTGCATTTTTTTGCGCGTTTTCCGCCGACCTGCAAGACGTTTCGTTGAGACGTTTTAGCGGATATTCCTTTCGCGGCTTAAGCTACGGCACCAGCAAGGCCCGCGCATGGGAACGGGCGATGAAAAAGCTCGCGTAATTTCTTTTTCCTATCATAGGCGCGGGCGGCCGACGTTACGCACTAGTAGGCGCCCGTTCGTTCATACCTTTATCGTTTTTCCCTTAAAGGGAAGGCATATTACGAAAATATTTCATAAAAATTATATTATCCGTTATTATACTGCTATGTAATAAAATAGACCATATAAACGCGGCGGGCGGCATGCGGTATAAAATATTTAACCTGAACAAGGCGAAATCGCAAAAGCACCGCTACGCCAAGCGGGAATATGCCGAGGCGAGCTTCATTCCCTACAAATATTTATGGAACGAGCGCACCGTTCTGCTCAAGGACGACTCGCTGCTGCAAGTGGTGAAGCTGGGAGGATTTTCGTTCGAGACGGCGGACGACGAAGACGTCGACATGCGCAAGTCGGTGCGCAACACCTTATGGAAGGGCCTGTCGGGGGCCAGCAACGTAAGCGTGACGTTCCACATCGTGCGCCGCCGCTGCAACGTGTTCGGGCGCGACAGCGAAACCAACATGCCGCCGGGTTTTCCCGCCTATTTGGAGCGCAAATGGCGGGAGAAGCATAAATCGCACCATAGCTTCATTAACGAGCTGTATATTTCCGTCGTGCGCAAAAAAAGCGCCGCCAGCAATAAGCTGGAGGAAATGGTGGCGAAGCTAAAGGAAAAAACCGATCGCAGCCAACGTTTCCTTGCGCTTAAAGAGGCGGCGGAAGATTTAGAGGAGATTACGCGCCGCATCGTCGCCACCTTGCGCGACTATAAGCCGCAAGTGCTGGGCGTGAGAAAAACCAAGTACGGATATTTTTCGGAACTGGCCGAATTTTTAGGGGTGATCGTCAACGGCGGCGCTTATACCCCCATGCAGGTGCCGACGATGGACCTTTCGCATTACCTGCCGACGCACCGCCTCTATTTCGCGCAGCGCGTCGTTGAATTTCGCGGCCCGGAGAAACGGTTCTTCGGCGGAATCGTCAGCATTAAGGAATATTGCGCCAAGACGTCGTCCACCATGATGGACAGCTTCTTGCAAATGCCGTTTGAATTCGTGATGACGCAGTCCTTCGACTTTATGGACAGAAACTCGATTATCATCGAGATGAAAATCCAACAAGGACGTATGGTCAACACCGGCGACGTGGCCGTGTCGCAGGTGGAGGAGATCAACGAGGCGCTCGACGACACCGTGAGCGGACGGGTCGGCTTCGGCAAGCACCATTTTAGCATGCTCTGCACCGACGCAACCGTCAAGGGCCTGGAAAACGTGCTGGCCATGGCCGCCACCGAGCTGAACAACATCGGGGTGATTCCCGTTCGGGAGCGGGTGAACTTAGAGCCGGCCTATTGGGCGCAACTGCCCGGCAACGCCTCTTCTTATGCCGTTCGCGCGGCGCGCATCAACACGCTGAACCTCTCCGGGTTCGCGCCGATGCATAATTACCCGACCGGCAAGCAAAAGGGAAATTTCTGGGGGGAATACGTCACCGTACTGGACACGACGTCAAGCACCCCCTATTATTTCAGCTTCCACGTGCGCGACGTCGGCCACACCACCATCATCGGCCCGACCGGCGCCGGTAAAACGGTGCTCATGAATTTTCTGTGCGCGCAGGCGCGAAAATTTCACTGCAACATGTTTTTCTTCGACAAGGATCGCGGCGCGGAAATATTCATTCGCGCCATCGGGGGCGTTTATACGCTGCTAAGCGTCGGCAGCCCGTGCGGATTCAACCCCCTGCAATTGGAAGACACGTCGGAGAATCGCTCCTTCATTCGCGAATGGATGGCCATGCTCGTCAGTTGCCACGGCGAACAAGTGACGTCGGACGACATAGATAAAATCAACTCCGCCATTTCCGGCAATTTTAAGCTGCGAAAGGAAGATCGCCGCCTGCACAACGTCGCTCCGTTCCTTGGCATCGGCGGTCCGGGCAGCCTCGCCAACCGCATGTCGATCTGGCACGGCGAAGGCTCGCACGCCGGCGTGTTCGACAATCCGGAAGACACGCTCGATTTTTCCAAAAACATGATTTTTGGCTTTGAAATGGGAGAAATCCTGAAAGATAAGCTCAGCATTTCCCCCATCCTCGCCTATATCTTCCATAAAATCGGATTGTCGCTCGACGGCACTCCGTCCATGATCGTGCTTGACGAAGCGTGGGCGCTCATCGACAACGACGTGTTCGCGCCAAAAATTAAGGACTGGCTGAAAGTATTGCGTAAACTCAATTGCTTCGTGATTTTCGCGACGCAATCGGTGGAGGACGCAAGCAAAAGCCGCATCAGCGATACGCTCATCCAGCAAACCGCCACGCAAATATTTTTGCCCAACCTAAAGGCGACCGAAGTCTACCGCACCTCGTTCATGCTGAGCCAGCGCGAATTTACCCTGATAAAAACCACCGATCCGGGAAGCCGCTTCTTTCTGGTGAAGCAAGGCGTCGACGCCGTCGTGGCGCGGGTCGATTTATCCGGCATGGAAGACGTGATCGAGGTGCTCTCCGGCCGCGCCGACACCGTGTTGCTGCTTGACGAGGTGCGCGCCGACGTCGGCGACGACCCCGCCGTGTGGCTTCCCGTGTTTTGGGAGAGGGTGAAAAAGATATAGCCATATGCGTTGCTCACGTTTTTTTCGCAATTATTTTTTTCTCGCGCAGATTATATGCGCGTTGACGGGAATTTTTGCGCAAAACGCAGGCGCGCAAGAACGCAACGGCTGGTTCCTGCCGGGCGCGGAACTTACCAAGGCGACCGCGAAAAGCCCGACCGACGTATCGGTGACGGTCAGCTTCGACCCGGCCCAAAGTCCGGACCTGTTTAAATATTACGTTTCCGCCGACAAAGACCTTCTAAAAAAACTCAAGAACCTCAAGAAGCCCTACGAGTTTACGTTGTCTCCCGGCACAAGCCAAAAGCCGGACGCCCAGCTCGGCATTGAATTTCACTTGGAAATGGAAGGAAAATATGCGTGCGTCTACGCGGTCGGACCGAATCGGCAAGGCATCACCAAATGGCGCGTCCGGCGTTCCATCATCGAAGAGAAGCTTGAAAAATGCGACCAGTTCTTTCAAGCCTTCGCCGGATCGCCGAGCGTCTGCCACGAAGTGGAAAATTGCGTGCCCTCGGCGGAATGTTCGCTAAACGGGGGCGTATGCGACATATCGAAATGTTGCGCCCAGCATTTGTCGGCGGAAAACGATAAGAACCATTGTTTCGACGTAGAAAAGTTAAAATTGCCCGATCCGGTCGATCCGGACGCGCTTGCGCGTACCGGCGGCGACATTATTCCGGAATCGTGCTGGAACGGCGCCGAGCCGGAGGCGTCGCAATTGGCCAAAACCTACAAAGGCTATCGCTCCATGCTGGGGGTGGCCGCCAATTGCATCGAAGGCACCCTTAAAAACCTGCTGTTCGACGACGCGGGCGGCACGCGGGGAACGGTTTTCACCTCCATTCTATCCAAAGTAAGGGCCTTCGTGCGCGCGGCCCTCGCACTGGGCATCATCGCCTACGCCTATAATTTTATCTACGGCGCCGTCAACGAAGATCAAGGAAAAAAACAGCTTCCCGACAATAAGGACCATGCGTGGATGTTCTTAAAAGTGGTGCTGACCGTCTATTTCGCGGCCGGAGACGGGCTGGCGAAAATTTACCTTGACGTGTGGCCGTCGTCGAAAGGCATGGCGGCCTTGGTGGTGCTGAGCGCGTCCGGATATAAGGGCGTCACCGGAGGCTCAGGCGGAACCGCCCCCCAGCCCACGCCGCCCGACGACGCGAAATTGGTTGAATCGGCGGAAAACTACGCCGAAATGCTGCGGGCCGCCAACCGAGCGCTTGCCTACCACCGCGAACTTAGCGAAGAATTCGACGCGCTTAAGGGATCCCTCGGCGACGATTGTCCCAATTTAAGCCCATACGCCAACGGTGGAAAACTCTTGGATAAAGCGCCTCAAAAAAGCGGGTCCTTCCCTCTTAGCGTGCAGGACGCCATCCAAAAGGCGTCGGATAAGGTCAACGATCTGGTAAATTGCAACGTGGAGCGCAGTTGCGACCTGGTGTCTTTTAAGGACAACAAGGGCATCATGCAATATCGTTGGAAAGCCGTCGACACAAAACTCGCCGGACTGTACAACATGGGAAGGTTATCCTCCGCCGATCAAAATTCGACGTGCGAAGTGTCGATGATAAAAAATCTTTTACCGAACAACCTGTCCGACGAATCGGTGAAAAATGCGCTCGGGGGAGCGGTCGGCGCCGCCTATCGCGACGTGAAAAGAGAGGGAACCGCCCTGTTCGACAAATACCAAACCTATTACGACATGGCGGAACGGGTAAGAAATCATAACATACTCATTTATTATTATAAGGAATCGTCCGACGGAGACGAAAAACTGGAGGCAATTAAAGGCGATTTATTTAGCATCAACAACCAAATCACTACCGCCGAAAAAAGGCTGGCCGAAATTGACGGCTATATTGCCGACTTGCAAAAAAAGTCCTTTAACGAACAGGCCTGCGTCCAAAAAGATCCAACGGCGCAAGCCGATATCGACCAACGCAACGCGCTCGACCAGGAAATCGCCGGATTGCAGCAACAAATAGACGATTTGCAGAAAAAACTTACCGACGCGCAAAACGCGACGCCGCCGGACGCCGCGTTGGTGACGTCGATCGGGGCGCAAATCACTCCGCTGCGCAACCAATTGACGAAAGCCAATTCCGATCGCGGGAAAGTATTACTTAACTTGCAGGCGAAAGGCTGCGTCGGCGGCACGGCCAACAACCAAACGCTCGACGAATTGCTTGTCGATCAGGATAAATTACGCAAGCAGCTCGATCAATTGCGCGACATGAAAGGTAAGGCCACCGCCCAAGACATTGAGGTGCAACTCGATTACGCCAAATTGCTGGCGCGGCTCGAAGTGCGGCTCGCCTACGTCTACAGCCACGATAAGGAATATTACCGCGAACTCTATTGCGCGCTGCATACGCTTGAACTTGACGCAAACGGCAACGTGACGGGAAAATATGATTTCTCTTCCTGTCCGATGGACACAAACAACATGAAGCCGATTTGTCTCGACAAAGACATGTATTTGCAATACGCCGCCGCGTCATTGCTAAAAACCAACAATGACGTGCCTAAATCGCTGATTATGGAAATGCGCACGAAGTGCGGCGTCATCGACCCGGCCGGCACCGGATTCGGCGAAGGCACGCCACCGACCAACGTTCCCGCCGCCAAGGAGCGATCCGCGATATTGCACGACTTTCACGAGGTCGTGCCGTTCGCCATGGAAAGCCTCTACGAATCTGCCGATCAAACGTGCATGGAAGGGGGAAAAATTTTAGACGTCTCCGCCATCGTCGGCACCTTGCCGCCCGACGACGTGTTCCCCGGAGAGCAGGCGCATATTTCGCAGAACGACACGAAAAACTTTAACGCGAGCGACGCCCCGTCCGAAGCCAACCCTTATATGAGCTACGGAACGGGCAACGCGTCGCTTCGTTACCGCATGTCTAACAGAAAAACGTTTTACGCCGGCCAATTGTCCAAACTCGGCACGTCGATGACGTTAAGCTCTTTTCCCGATATGCCCATAGGTAAAGATTGCGACGGGTATCTCGACGGCGCAATGCTGAATTATTGCGTCAAGCTTTTCGGCAAGGAAATAGGCGGCGAAGCCGTGAAGCCGCCTTATACCTATATGAGCGAAACCTTCGCCGGGTTTGAGGAATACGGCGCCCACGGGTGCAATTATTATCTTACGCGCGCAAAGCCGCCCCTCGTGCCGGAGAAAGGCTTGCTCGACATACGGGCCGACGTCGATTTGCTATGCCCCGAGCGCGACTCGCAAGATATTCCCGTCACCGAAACGCACGCATGGAATTTTCCGGAGAAATCGCTTCGCGAGGGCGGATTATTAAACGGCACGCAACGCAAATATTACGCCTGCGCCTCGAACGGAAAATGGAAGAGCGCCACCACCGGCATACCCGGCGCATATCGACGCCTGGTGGAATTATTCGGCACCATAGAAGGGTTCGGCGGAGGCGACTTAAACAACGAGGTGCAATCGTTTTGCAGTTGCGTCCGTTTTCCCGACGCGGAAAAATCGAAATGCGTCGCCCGCGTCGTCAACGCCGGCACGACGGGAACAAAAGGCGAGGTGCGCGAAGTGCTGGAAACGCTTCTCGGGTTAAAATACGATTTAGAGCGAGAGGAAGCAAAAAAAGCCGGATTCGCCCTTGCTCCCGATAACGGCACAATCGTTGCCGGTTTGGGCGTAGGACAGCAGGCGACGGCCATTTATCCGTATTGCAACGCCATACCGGCCGACAAGAAAGATCCGTTTTTTCTGTTGTGGGATATTTTAGATTGCAAATTTCAGCGCTATCTCGGGTTCGGCTCTCCCGGCTCCACGACGTTTAGCTACGTGTTGCCGAAAACGATCATCGTGGGGGTATTCGGGCTTTCTCCCCTTATTCTCGTTAACGCGATCATGGCGATCGTCAACGCCGTGCTTATCACCCTGGTGATTTTTCGCATGGTGCTTATTTATCTGGCGGCGATGATGGGGCTGGCCGTATGGCTGTTTATCGGGCCGATCATCATTCCCTTAGTGTTTTTTTCCGAAACGCAAGGTATTTTCAACGGATGGCTCAGGCGGGTGATCGGGTTGTTCGTTCAACCGATATTGCTGGCGATGGTTTTCTTATATTACTTTATGATATTGGACATGGGGTTTTTCGGAGGCAACCAAACGTTCGGTGCCGTTAACGATATCACTCCCGGATGCGGCGGCGCGTTTTGCGATCCTTATACCCTTGCCCACGCCGTGCAGGAATCGCATTTGAAATGGTTTATCATTCCCTATGTCGGCTATCCGGGATCTACCGGAGGAATAGGCCTGGATTATCTTGCCGGTTCGTTCCGGATGCTGCTTGCGATTGTCGGCATCAATATTTTAGGTCCGCTGCTCGAAGGGGCGGTCAATAGCGTGGCCGGCATGGGCGCCGGCAGCATGACGGGCGTGACGTCCCTGCCTAACCCGGTCAGCGCCTTCGCGAAAGGATTGGGCGCCGGCAGAAAAGCGATCAGCCTTGGGGCCGGGGGAGCGCGACTGGGCATGAAAGCCGCTTCCGCCAAAAGCGGCGCCGGCAAGACGGCGCGAAACTGAGGCGATTTTTTATGAAAAGGAAAATCGTTTTATCGCTAATCTCCATGCTGTTCGGGTTTGCCGGCGCCGCCTTCGCCCTGAACGCAAGTGCCGGCATAGGCGGACTGTTGGGGCTTTTCACCACCGTGCCTCGCTCGGAGGCGGAAATCGTCGACCTTTCCTGCTTCGCCTCCCTTCCCGACAGCAATCCGAAATCATGCGCCGCGCAAAAAGCCGGGCCGAAAGACGTCAAAGTGCAAGTGCGATACCTTCATACCGTTAATAATAAAAAATGGATTCCGCTAAACGGTTCCGTCAAATTCGCCGCCACGCGATTTGATTTTTTTCAAATGGGCGACATGGGATGCGTGTATCAAACCATCGTCGCGCCGCGCGAAGTCGAACAAAGCGACGACATGCGAAATAAATACGACAACCCCTTAAAGCCGGACACCGACGTCGGCAAGTTATTTTCGCATTGCGTTCCCCTTCCGTCGCCCGACAAGACGGACGACAAAAGCGGTTGGCCGACCTTCGCGAAATATGTCTCCGACGCGTGTCTTTACGGATGCGCGGAGATCAATGGCGGCCCGACCTGCACGGTATATAAGGCGATGGGAAACGCCGGTCCGCTTAAGGATTTCTACCCCTCCATTTTTTCGGTAGGGGTGCAATGCATCGAAGAAACCTTGCTTCGGGTGTTTGACGCGCATTCCAAGGACGGAGCGTTTCAGCGTATGAGCACGTTTTTGCGTCCTTTGGTGCTCGGGTTAATGACCATTTCCGTCATACTGACGGGAATGCGCTATTCGGGCGTATTTTTTAGTCCCAAGCATCCTGGGATGGCCCGAAAAGATTTCATGTGGCTATTCATGAAATTGATTTTGGTGTCCGTTTTTAGCGTCGGGGCGAACATGGCGTTTTTCTTCGACGCCGCCCGCATCGCCCAAATGGGGTTAATGTCTTTGGTGCTTGATTTACGTGAGGGAACGCTGAATCTTGCCCAAGATTTAGACGACAACGACACGTTCGTGCCGGAAGGGGTGTCGGATGATTATTCCGACCTTCAGCCCGCCGTCTTTAATACGAAAGACTACGACTACGATTTTTGTCGGATGAGGGACGGATTCGACTATAGTTCCATTACCTATACCGACGTGAAGGGCAATCCCATTCCCCATACCGGAGCGCTTGCGCGCTATTGGGACATGCTTGACTGCATGTTCGCCCAGTATATGGGCGTAGGGTGGTATACGATGGAACAAAGCGCGGGAGAATTAACCGCCGACGTCCAGGCGCTGGTGAGCAGCCATCGCATTCGTAAAATACAGGCGCCCATTAATATCGTCTACAGTCTCTACCTGTACTTAGTGCCGGGCATAGGATGGCTTATCGCCGCGATGGCCATCGTCTATACGCTGTTTTTATTTCTTTTGTTCGCCCGCATGTTCTTATTATATTTGTCCTACGTGGCCGGGCTATGTCTGTTATTTTTATTCGCTCCCTTATTCGTCGTCAGCTGCCTTTTTGAGTCGACGAGCAAAATGTTCGGCACGTGGCGAAAATATATTATCTCGACGGTTTTGCATCCGCTATTCTTTTTCTTGTTTTTAACCATATTCCTTATGATTTTAAATAGGGTCTATTTTGGGGGAAACCATCATTTTATCGGCACGAGCGGAAACGGGGCGTGCGCTTCGATCGGAAAAAAAGACAATTTGTACGATCCCAACAAGATTATGTTGCAAAAAAAAGGAAATAGTTGCGTATGCGAAGACAACAACACCCTGCCCTGCATTTACGGCACGAAAGCCTATATTCGACGCCATAAACAACAGCTTGGCATATTGCTGTCGTTCGATTTCTATTTTTTAAACACTCCCGGCATGAATTTAGGGCAAATATTTTTATCCTTCGGCCGATTGTTCGTATTATTTTTCGCCGGCTATTACGTGCTGCAATATGTCGAAAAAATGGCTAAATCCATTACCAGCGGCATCGACGCCCTTGCCGGCAACATAAACGTGAAAAATCCCCTTCAATCCTTGACGAAAACGGCGACCCTGGCGGTGACGGTCGGACTTGGCGCCATCGCCGCCCTTATCGCCTTGCCGCTGGCGGCGGCGGGAGCCGCCGGCGTCCTCGGTCAGGCAGGCGCTCGACTGGGCGCACAGGCAGGTAAGGCGCTCGGGAAACGCACCGCTAAATATTTGCTAAGAACGAGAAGGGGCATAAGCGCCATGAAAAGTCTTTTCGGTTCCGAAAGCGATAGCTCTAACAATAGCAGCGGCCCTAATAACAATGGGCAAAATAATAACGGTCGGAACAACAATAACGGCGGAGGCGCCGGACAATGAAAAATTTTTGTCTGAAACGCCTTTTGCTTTGTATCTTGTTTGCGTTCGGCGCGGCGGGGTGCAGTCCCATTCAAGAGTGCATCACGGCGATCGATAACGGCAATACGTTCGGGAAAAAAACGTTTTTCATTGACGCCGGCGATCCGAACCCCGTGCTTGTGCCGGCCGGCGACCGCTACAGCTATGAAGTAAAGGGCGATATCATGATGGGATGCCGCTCGGACGACATTTACGTAAGCGTATGCACCGAACCGGGAAATAACTGCAAGGACGAGCCGAACAAATTTTTCATGACCAACGACGCATGGAAGGACGTTAACCTTCCGCTCGCGGACGGCGACGTGCTGGTGGTGCGTTCCGTCACCGGCAGTTGGAGCGTGCGCGAATCGCAAGGCAACAGGGACTGTCTGCTCGCCGCCGGCGTCGGCGATCAGAATAAATGCCTGGCCGAAAACGGACAAGGATTGTTCGTCGAGACGCAATCGGGCGATCCGTTTGAACTGACGGCGGGGGTGCAAAGCGGAAAACAAGCGCAATTCATTCAGGCGACCGACTTAAAGGGAACGGGTGCGGGAGGAAAAAATTTTCGATTGCGCTTCATGCATAAGAAAAACGCCTCAACGGAAGAAACCGGGCCGGCGGACCCCACCAACGCCAAATACCTGTACGAACCGGGAGGATATAGGCTCGCCGTCAGTTTTTGCAAAAAAAAGTTAAACGACTTTCATGACGGCAAATGTTTACAAACGATGAAAACAAAAGACGGCGTTGCCTTTTATTTCGACGATGCGCCGGGAAAGGACTGTAACGGTGACGGCGACTATAATAATAATTTCGGCTCTTACGAAGTGACGATCGTAAACGGCCAAGGAAAATCCGACCAGGGATTCCAAAAATTTCTCAGCAACATCGTCACTGCCTATAAGGCGTTTTTATTCGGCAAGGGTAACGGCGGAACCGGAGGCGTGGTTGACGCCATTTATAAAGGCTTGACGGGCCAGGAGACGTTTTTAAAAGTGGTGCGCGCCTCGATGGCGCTGTCCATCATCTTTATCGGCATCGGTTACGTCGGCGGCATGATCCGCATGAATTGGGAAGGGTTCGTAAAATTATGCTTTAAATACGCCGTCGTCATGGCGCTGGTGAGCGAAAACGGATGGAATATCGTCTATACTTATCTTGGGGTGAATTTCACCTCCGGCATGGATGGCATGCTGATGGGCATCGCCAATATTTTTCGCGAAATGGTAGAAGGCACGCAATTGCCGACCGTCGCGTTCGCCAAATCGCAATATTTGCACGATTACGCCACCGCCGGCCATGAGGGCGTCGATGCCCTGCTTAATCCTGCGGAAAAATGGCAAACCGTGTTTGAAGTGGCTAACCTGCCGTTGTCGCTCATGGGAAATCGTAACGTCTGGATTAAATTATCGGCGTTGCTTTTGTCGTTTCCGGTCGGAACGTTCTACTTTTTCGTGATTCTTATCGGCGTCGTCATGTATTTTTTCGCCTTGGCGAAAACCGTGTTCAACTACATGATTACGCTCACCCTGGCGGCAGTCATGTTCACGCTATTGCCGATCGCGGCGATTTTTTGGATGTTCGGCAAAACCAAGTTCGTGTTCGAGTCGGTGCTCAATCAATTGCTGACGTTTTTTCTGCAAATATTATTGACCATGACGTTTCTCATGTTTTTCAGTATCGTCATTTACGCCGTCATGTATGCGATGATGATGTTTACCGTCTGTTTCGGGTGCGCGATGATGATAGATTTCGGATTAAGCGAAATGCTTCTTAACAGGTTCGGCGATTTTGACATCGTATGCATCATATGGGGCTATTTGCCGTGGGGCGCCGGACCGATGAACGACATATGGTATCGCATCGGCAATTTTCCCGTGCCCATTTTCCGTGTGGGCGCGTTTTTAGTGTCGGTATACATGTTCCAAAACACCATCGACTGGATTACGGACCTGGCGCGCAGGTTCGGCGACGCCTTCGATACTTCCTTTAGTCAGGTGCAGTTGACGAACCAAGCGGCGGGCCAAGTGACGTCGCAACCGCTTCGCCTGGCGAGACATACCGGCGGATTCGTTAAACACTCAGGAAAAGAAGGATTTAAAACCGCGCGTCAAGGCATTAGAACGATAAAAAAAATGGACGTATGACGATGAGCCATATCCCGTCATGGTCAATGCGACTGAAAAGAGCGTTATGCCTCTTGTCGCTGCTCGCGTGCGCGGCGTGCATTAACATGCCAAGTTATTGCCTGAAGCCCGGCGACATCGGCAATTTCGAGATATATCAGTTTACCGTTCCCGCAAACGCGCCGTATTTCAACACGAACGTCGCCGTCGACGCCGGCGACGAGTTTAGCTTACACATTCAAGGCTCGATGAATCTTTGCCCGGGGGAGCTGGCGCTTTCGCCGAAAAATCCTTCCTTTCCGATTTCTCCCCAAAAAGAAACCTGGCAGGAAACGCCGTTTAAAGCCCGTAAGGACAATCCGTTCGCGCTCCGGGCGGCGGGTGCGTATTTCGATCGTTCGGGAAGGCGCGAATTAGGAAAAGGATTATACGTCCTTATCATCGACGAAAAAGAGTTTGAGGCGCAAAAATCGCAACTGAACGATTTGGATTTCGACGCCGATCCCGAACCTAACAACGATCATAAAGCGTTTGGGGGCAAGCAAAACTACGAAATGTTTTCGTTTGACAAGATAAGCGGAGGAAAAGAGGTCGTTAGCCTATCCATGCCCTTTGACGGACGGATATATTTTCGTTACGCACGCAGCGCCGACGCCAAAAAAGTCGTCAAAAGCGGGGGCGATTTACGACCGGAAAGTCCTTGGCGCGGCTATTACGCGTGGACGGACAGGTGCGATCCATGCGTTAAAATGGGTCCGCTGGCAGCCATTACGGAAGTATGCCGGGATTACGCGCCGGATTCTCCGAATTGCAGGGAACCGACGGGCGACCACTGGGTGGACGACGACTACAAAAAAAATAGCGGCGGCTACGACGTCACGTTTTATTCCGGGTGTTACGTCGAAAACGGCGCGAATATCGACGTCGCCTTCGGCGGCCTTGGAGAAAGCGTTCCCAATACGCGATATAAGGGAACCAACGTACCATGCATTAGCCAGTCGAACGGACTGTGCGAAAATAGCGGCACGTTCTCTCCAAACGGTGCGCCGAGCGGCACGCCCTACGCGCCCGGAAAAGATTTTCTGGGCGTAAAGGTTAACCTTGCCGGCGCGATGGAAAAAATGGCTAAGGCCCCCGGTAAGGGCAACGTTATTTTTAAGCTCAACGACCAATACCAAAAACCGAGCGACTTGGTTAGTCCTTCCGGCGCATGCGCGGGCGCGGGTAAGGACGTGTCGCCGGCATGTTGCTTTCTGAACGCATGGCCGGAGGATTCTATAGGCGAAAAATTTAACGACGCCTCTTGTCCCTCTCCCATACAGAAATCCGGTGCGCAATTATGCGCGAAATACAGCAATTCCTGTATTCCGGCCGCCGGCTACACCGGTTATGCCGATAATGTCGGTTCCTATACCGTGGTGCTAAACGTACAGAGAAAACCTAAAATTAATCGCTTTTTGCGCGCGGTGAGCAGGCCGGTGGAACGATTGCTGTACGGCGCATGTTCGGGAAACGATTCCGCCAAAAGCGAAGCCGAATGCGGCAACACGGACTGGACCAAAGGCATTGCCGAACGCGTCTATACGGCGGCGGTCGAAAGCAAGGGTTATCGATTAATCGTCTATGCGCTCGCCACGCTCATGGTAACGCTATACGGTTATGCTCATATGCTGGGTTTGGTGAAGGACACGGCTAGAGAGACGATCGTTCGGGTTATTTATGTCGGGATCGTGTTTACCTTGCTTGCGCCGGAAAGTTGGCAAATATTGTATAAGTATTTGTTTAGCTTTTTTATCGAAGGCATAGACGGCTTTATGATCATCTTGCAATCGGACATATTGTTTAGTTTTTTTGATGACGTTGACACCAGCGCCAACGAAATTCAAAATATCGCGGAACCGACGGCAAGCGGTTTCCCGGGTATTAGCATAGAAGATCCGTTTGATTTCTTCTACTATACGTTTTATTGGATATTTAACGGAATGACGATATTAAAAATGTTGTCGTTCCTTATGTACGAATTTCCCTTCGGCATTTTTTATTTATTTTTGTTCCTCATCATCCTTATTTTGTATCTCGTGCTTATTTTACGTACGTTTTTTATGGTGTTGGTCGCAAAAGTGACGATGGCTATTCTTATCTCGGTAGCGCCGATGTTCTTTATCATGCTCTTTTTTAATAAAATGCGTCCGCTTTTTTATAACTGGCTAAAAATATTGGCCAGCTTTATGATGCAGGCCGTCGTGATGGTTACCGCCGTCGCGATGTTTAACATCTTGTTCTTTGTGTTCATGTATAAGCTTTTATCGATACCTTTATGCGTCGGGTGCGTTATTAATTTAGAAATTTTTCCTTTCTGGCATTGGTTTGACTTTTGCCTATTTTATTTTTTTAAGCCGCATCCAAACTACGTGAAGCCTCTATTGTTTTTCGTTATCATATTAACGCTGCACGTCGGTCAACACGTCAGCTTGTCACTTACAAAGTGGACGGCCATCATGTTTGAGGCCGGCTCGGCCACGCTTAAGGAGGTGGCGGAAAAGATGAGCGCCGATGCCCAACGGGCGATAACCGCCCCGATACTTGGAGGCATGCGCATGGCAATGAAAGGCGCGTCCATGGCGTCTAAACTGGGCAAGGGGGGCGGAACAACGAACCGTTAGACTATGAGTGCCTTCTTTAAGAAATTTTTTCGGAACGGATTGTCCGCGTTGCTGCTTATGCTCCTTACCGCCTGCGGGGATTACGGATGCGTGGACGCGGACGATTGGGGGTATCCTAAAATTCCGTTGTTGATGGATTTTGAAGACATGCAAAAAGACGGCACGCTGGTGCTTTATCCGGGCAATGATTACATTCAATATATGCAACCGGTGGACAGCCATCAATTGCTGATGGGAACGCCGCTTATTATTAAGATGGATCGCGCGCACAACCAATGGGCGCCGTTTCTCGGACCCTGGCTCAACCCGATGTTTGACGGCGACGGCGAAGAGCGCATGGTGGACGGGTGGTGGCCGGAAAAACTGATTCCTAATCGCGAATGCCGATATTTCGTCTATGATCCAAGTCTGAACTATAGTTACATAGATAAACAATTTTACGATCCGAACTTTCCTTCTAACCAACCCACCATCGCGCTTCAAAAGCAACAACTCATTAAATGCGCCAGAAATAAGGAAAACGCTTCCGATTTTACCGACGCCGATTTTTACGGAGATTGCCTAGCTCCATGCTTCGTTCGTCACGGCGTAGGGTTATATATGGCTATTTTCCCGGAGAAGAAAACACTGGACGATCTGGCGACGCTCACGCCCGAAGATTTGCATCTTACGCATTTAACCGACTTTCCCCTGAACGGTCCGCTTAACGCGCCGGAAACCGGTCCCGACGCGCGCGCAATCGACGGATTTTTAGTCACCGGCAGCGTTCCCGGCACGAAAAGAAACGACCGCTTATATTTTAAGATTGAAGACACTTATTACCAGGACAATACCGGCGGCTATATCGTGCATTTAAAATGCGGCACGAAACCCGACAAAAAAGGGCCGTTCCAATACGCCACCGACATGGTCAGAACGTTTTCGCTTTCCATGGCCGAAGCGATGTACAAGATTCTTACCTCTGCCGAAGGATTTATCAACATCGTGCGGGCGCTTCTCGTCCTTAGCGTCGTATTGTACGGCCTTAATTTTCTCATGGGAACGGTGCCGCTTTCTTTAGGCTCCACCATCCGCATGTCCGATTTCATTCTATACGTTCTAAAATTGGGCGCGGTCATCACCCTTATTAGTCCGGAGAGCTGGGACTTTTTCTACAATCACTTTTTTAAGGTGTTTACTTCCGCCGTCGATTTTCTGGGAGGATTGTTTTTAGAGGGAGTCGACGATCTAGGGCTTGGGTGCAACTGGCTCGGGGAAGAATCTCCGTGGTACGCGGCCGACGTCATGTTTCGGGTGTTAACCTCGGACGAAACATGGCGAAAGGTGGCGTCCACGTTATTTAGCAATGTATGGGGCTGGTTGTTTATCGTCACGTTCATTGCGGCGTTCGTCATATTTTTTATCGCCGCCGCCAAAATGCTGCTTATTTATTGCCTGGGGTTCATCTCCCTCGCCATATTGATCATATTGTTCCCCATATTTTTCGTGTTGTATTTATTTGGGTGGACGAAAGACTATTTCGCGAAGGAATGGGTGAGCCAAGTGGTGGCGAACGTCACCGAAATCGTCTTTTCGGTGGCGCTGCTCGGCTTTATTTTCCAATTAATTATGGTGATGCTGCAAGGAACGCTAGGGTATCGCGTGTGTTGGAAAACGTTTTTTGAGTTCCCTAAAACGCCGGTATTGGTGTCCTTGGAATTTTTTATGCCGGATATCGGTCCCGTCATTGAAATGACCGACACCGACGGAGACGGAGCGACCGATACCCAACGCTATCGCGACATGCCGTATTTTGATCTGACGAAAGACGCCGACAAGATACAACGCTATTTGCGCGGGAATAATTTTATCGATCTATCGGGATTGGTCGGACTGCTGGCCGTGATGCTGATATTCCGTTACATGAGCGATTTGCTATCGAAAATCTCCGACGAACTCAAGGCCGGTGGCGACTCCTTCCGCCAAAGCGCCAGCCTTGCCTCCGGCGGGGCGTGGACGCCGAGCGCCGTTCTCAACGACGCGAGGCAAACGCTTCCCGTCAAGCGGCGCATGGCATTTGGATTCATACCGTGGATTGGGCTTCGTAAGGGCGGGGCATTCGTCGATACCATGGTGCGCGCCTCAACCGTCGGTAAGGCCGCCATTGGCGTCGCGATGGAGCAAGGTAAGGAAGCCGCGAAGGAAACGAACGCCTCGTTTAACGAAAGCTTCTTTAAGGAATTGGAGGGTCGCAAGACGAAATACGAAAAAGCCCTTGGCGACGCGATGACCGCAGGTACGCCGGAAGAACAAAAAGAGGCCCGTAAATTGATGCTCGCCAATAATAAAGTTCTGTTGAAAAAAGGGTTAAAGGTGGCGGAAAATGTAAACGCTCGACGTAGCGGCGATAAAAGCGCGATCCGCAACGTGACGGTTAACAGAGACGACCTTGTCTATCCGGGCATTAGCGACGCCGGGTACATTACCGCCGCCAATAGGTTTGCCGACGCGGTCAATACGCTTCAAGACAACGAAAGAAGGGGCGTAAAAGACTTAAGCGGCGACGTCAGGGAGCTAAATGACGCGGCGGAAAAATTCGAGGTGGCAAACGCGCTCTACGAAAAACGCATCGATAACGAATAGCGGTTTAAAAGGAGCCAACAAAAATCTTTTTTGTTAAAAAAACGTAAACTATCGCGCTTATAATAAAAGCATCCGGGGTTTCGACGCATGTAAATTTCGGAGCGTTTAATTTTTTTTAGGAGCTTTTAACCATGTATTCCCTCTATAAACCGCGTTTCGAGACCACGCACTTGTTGACGGCGTTAGCGGTGCTGCTTATCGCAATTATGCCCGACCTGTCTTTCGCGCAAGGCACGGGCGGCGGCGGCGCCGCCGAAGGCGCCGACGAAATTATGGACGCCGTATGCGCCGTCATTAAAGCGTTGCAAGGCCCCGTGGCTAGAGGCGTGGCAGCCTTCGGCATTATCTTCTTGGGATTCTCTCTTTTCCTAGGGAAAATTTCATGGGGTACCGGTATTGCCTTGGCGATCGGTCTTGGCGCCGTGTTCGGTGCAAAAACCATCGTCGGTGCGTTAGGTAAAACAAAACAAGGATTTTGCGAATAAAATTACCGTTACTTCCAAGCGAAGGCATGATTTCCATGCGGGGGTTTCCCTAGGGAAGCCCCCGTAATTCGCATCTCTACGGTAAAAACATTTTTCCTAAAGGAAGGGAAACATATGTCGGAAACAGACTTAAACGTTGCGGACGAAACGCATTTAAAACAATTGTTTTATCGCTTATATCGCCAGATCGACGCCGTCTATTCCGACGCGTCTGCCGCAGCGGAGGAACGTCAAGGATTTTCCGAGGGAGATTATTTCGCGCTCGAAAATAAGCTGACGCATATCGAAGGCGCGGGGGACGCGTTATGCCGATCGTTGTTTTCCCGTTCGCTTCCCGCTGCTTTTTCCGAGAGCGCCGCAAACGCCAACAATGAAAATTGCGACGCAAGCATGAAGGAACTATTAGGCGCGATCGAAAATTACGGACGCTTTTGTCGGGCGATGGCCTCTTCTCCCTCATTGAAACCATCTTAAAATCCGTGTAGAATGTCGCTGACGTAGCGAACGGAAATTAAGAGCCTCATATGACGCCGCACCATCATCGGGAGAACGACCTTTTAGGACGCGCACATTCCTTTTATCTTCATAAAAAAGGCGACTCAATCGACGGGTTTCATCATAACGGCAACGATTCCTCCGAAAGCTCCGGCGCCGGAGGGAGCGACTCTTCCGCCTATTATAAAAAACTCTCCTCCTACTATTCCGATTTTCTTGATTGCTATGTAAAAATTTATAATTTCTTACGCAGTCGTGGCATACTAAAACACAAGGTGCGCGCCGCCGAAATAATGAACGAAAAGGAAGAACAGTCTCAGGACGCCGATCGCGGCATGGGGGATTAAATAAAAAGAGGAGGCTTTCGCCCCCTCTTCCCCTTCCTGCATCCCCCTAAGGATACTAAAATCGCAGCAATTGCAGCAACTTGCCGATGCGCGAGTTGACTTGCGCCAGAATCGCGGAGGCGGCGTCGGCCTTGACGGTTGCTTCGGTAAACTCGGTGGACTCTTTGGAATAATCCGTGTCCAACAAGGACGAACGCGCGGCGTCCGCGTTTTGGATGGACGATTCGTTGTTGGCGATGGCGGAGTCGAAGGACGACGTCGCCGCGTCTACGTCGGAGATCAGCGAAATCACCTTGTTGATCGCGTTGTTCAGCACGTCGCCGGCCTTTTTTGCGCCGTCCAGCGTGCCGATGTTGAGCGATTGGGTGACGCTGCCGCTGTCCTTGTACAAATCGCTCGTCGTGGCGCCGCCGATGGACACGCCGATCGCGTCGCTGGACGCGCTGCCCACTTGGAACGATAGCGAGTTATTGGAGGCCACGCCGAACAAGTTGTTTAGCGTCGTGGCGAAATTGGACGCCGCCGTGTCGGTCGAAAGGTCGATCGAGGTGGTGTTCACGCCGTTCGCGCCGCCCGCTCCGGCCAATTCAAGGATAATTTGCTTGCCGTCGCCTTCGGTGGACGAGTTCAGCACGATCTGCACCCGGTCCGCCGAGTTGATCGTAATGTTCTTGTTGCTCGTGCTAAAGCTCGATCCGTTAGCGCCCACGACGCTTAAACCCAAGTCGCTGTTCAGCGAGGCGGTGCCGGCCGAGGTGCTGTCGGACAAGTCCGCCGTGTACGTCACGCCGTTAACGGTCGTACTCAGTTTAAACGTGTCCTTGTCGTAGCTGAACGAACCGATGCTGCCGAAGGAGCCGTCGCTGCCGAAGTTGTCGCTACGGACGCGAAGCGCGCCCGTCACGCCGCCCGACGCGCTGGTGCTATAGCCGGTCAGCCCTTCCAGAACCGTGCCGACCGCCGCTTTCAGGGAATCGTCCGTCGCGCTGACATGGTCGGCGTTGATGGCGCGCTCTTGCACGATGCTCGCTTTGGAAAGCTGCTCGCCCAGCGCCGTCGAGGTGCTGTTAAGCGCGTTTTGTATCGTCGTCAGCGAGGCGCCGCTGCCGCCGAGCGACACGTCGCTCGAACCGAACGTCAACTGGAAGCCGTTGTCGGTCAGGTTGCCGCTTGAATCCTTGGCGCCGTTCGCGTTAAAGAAAGTCAATGCTTGGCTTCCCCTAATCACGGTGTTCGTGCCGGTGTCCTGCAACCCGACGGAGTTCGACGTGTAGGTTTGGCCGTTGACTTCGGCGCTAAAGGTGACGCGTTTTTCCGCTCCCTCTTGCGTGACGGTCGCGCTGATGTTTTTGATTTGCCCTTCTAGTTTTGCGTCGAACGTGCTGTTGGAAGCGTTGCCCCGATTCGCGCCTTGCGTTACCCCGCTTTCGGCGGAAACCGCCGCAATGGTGCGGGAGCTGCCCGCGATGTCCGTCGGCGTGGTGTTGCCCACCGTCGCGGTGGCGCCGGCCTCGATGCCCGTCACTTGGAAGGAAATCGTGTTGGCGGCGTCGCCGGCGTCTTTCGCGGTGACGACAAGGCTGGAGCCGACGGCTTCGTAGGTGAATTTACGGGCGTTTGCGTCGGTGCTTTGGTTTAACGCGGTGGCGGCGGCGTTTACGAACGCCACGCCGTCCGCGGCGGCGTTGCCGGCGGCGCTATAGGTAAAGGCGATGGCCGAACCGCCCGCCACCGTAATGCTGGCGGCCTGGGTGGCGCTGCCGGCGGCGGCGTTACCGACGACGTCGATGCTAAATTGCGCGCGCGTGGTGCCAATGTTTTCTGAGGCGACGGCGCCGAAGGCGCCGATGACGTTGCCGTCCGCCTGCGCTTCGGTACTGCTGGTGTCGGCGGCAAGCGAGCTGACCAGGTTGCCGGAGGAAACGGTGCCGGCCAACCGGAATTGGTTGGTGCTGGTGAGCGAGTAATTTTCGCTGGTTTCGGCGGTTTTCGTCGAGCCGCTCGCTTTACCGGAAATCGAACCGTTAATCAGCGCCTTGCCGTTAAAGTTGGTGTTGTTGGCGATGCGGTCTATTTCTTTGGACAACGCCTGGAACTCCTGGTTCAAGAATCCGCGTTCGTTGTCGGAGAGGGAGTCGTCGGACGCTTTCGTCGCCAGGTTTTTTTGCGACGTTAAAAGGTCCGCGATGGTTTCTAATCCGCCTTTCGCCGTGCTTAAAAGGCTTTTCGCTTGTCCGGCGTTGAGAGTGGCCGTCTTAAGGACCTCCACTTTGGTGCTAAGCACCGTACCGACGGAGAAATCCGCCACGTTGGCGTTCTGGCGCTTGCCGGTAACGAGGTTGGATACGGATTCGGACACGGCCGAAGAGGCGCGGTTAATGTTTGCCTGCGCTATCTTCGAGTCCGAGCTACTAATGGAAACTGGCATGAATATCTCCTACATGGAATAAGGGCCTGTGAGAGGTCGCGCTACTTGCGCGCCTTTTTTATACTTTCCAGTATAGGCGAGGAAGAATTAAATAATTATGTATATTTTATTCAATTTTGAGAAAAAACATCTGCAAGGAAAGGGATTTTTGGCAAACGCGTAAAGATGAAGCAAAATTTGAACGACAATTCATATTTCGCTTAAGAAACGAGAGCGTGCCCGGTCAAAAAAATATGGCGCGCCCAAAAAAAATTAAGTATATAGACTAAACGAACTAGACGCTAAAGCGGGTTGATATGAAAAATTTGGAAGGCAATAAAATCGTCGCGTCCGTGTTGCTCGCGACGCTCATCGCGTTGCTGTGCGGAAAGTTGGCGCATTTTTTGTATCGTCCCGTCCTTAATCCGGAGCCGCGCGGCTTCTCCGTCGCCGCCTCCGACGACGGCGCCCCCAAGGAACAAGCGAAGGAAATTCCGTTTGAAACCCTGCTGCAAAACGGTAGCGCCGACGCCGGCAAAAAAATATTCGCCAAGTGCGGCGCATGCCATAACGACGCCGAAGGCGCCGGGGCCAAAATCGGGCCCAACCTGTACGGCGTGCTCAACCGCGACAAGGGAACCGAACCTGGCTTCGCCTATTCCGACGGCATGAAGGACAAGGGCGGCAAATGGACCTACGACGACTTGCATCATTTCATAAAATCGCCACGCGATTTCGTCTCCGGCACGAAAATGAGCTTCGCCGGACTACGTAAGGATGAAGACATAGCCAACGTCGTTCTGTATTTGCGCAGCATGGGCGACGTCGACGTCCCGTTACCGGAAGCCCCGGTCGCCGCTCCGGACGAAAAAGCGCCTAAAGATGAAAAAGCGTCGGCGGAATCCTCCAAGCCGACCGACGCCGCCGCGAAAAAAGAAGGCGCCGAAGAAACCAAAAACGAAAAATCCTCCGAAGCCACTTCCGAAAAAGAAAAGAGCGATAAAACTTCTCCGGAGGACGAAAAAAAGCAAGAAAAGAACGCGCCTCCTTCTCCGATTAAAGGGAAGCATGAAGACGATAAAAAGGAATGACGCCAAGATACCGCGCCCTCCAACACGGATTTGTTTTTTATGGCAGACGCGCATGACGAAGAAAAATCCGTCCATCATCGCTATTTAAATCGCGAAACATCCCTGCTCGCCTTTAACGCGCGCGTGTTGGAAGAGGCGCAAAACCCGAACGTCCCCCTGCTTGAGCGCATAAAGTTTCTATCTATTTCCGCCGCCAATCTCGACGAATTTTACATGATTCGCGTGGCGGGATTGATGGACCAGCGCACCAACGATCCGGAGAGGCGCGGACTTGACGGCAGAAACGCCGAAGAGCAATTGGCGCTGGTGCGCGAGCGCGCGGGACAATTATTCGACGCGCATCAACAATGTTGGCGCGCGCTCCAAGCGGCGCTGGCGGAGGAAGGCTATCGCGTTTGCCGCCCGGACGCATTAACCCCGCATTGCCTAAGCGTGCTGGAATCGTATTTTGACGCCTGTTTGTTCGCCGCCTTGTCGCCGATTATCGTCGACGCCGCACATCCGTTGCCTTTTCTGCCAAACTTAGGGTTAACCGCCGTCGTGGGGCTGGAAAGCGACGGCGACATTGAAGCGTTGCCGTTCATCCATCGCTACGGGCGCTCCGCCCATGCCGTTATCATTCTTCCCGGAAAAATCGACCGCTTCGTCGACCTTCCCCCGATAGAGGGCGAAAAAAAGCGTTTCGTCAAAGTGGAGGACGTGATTCGGTTGTTTATCCACAAATTGTTTCCCAACCGCCGCATCGCGGCGTTCGGCGTCATTCACGTGACGCGCGACAGCGATCTAGAGATAGAGGAAGACGCCGAAGATTTAATGCGCCATTTTGAAAGCGCGGTGAAGCAACGTCGGCGCGGCAGGATCATTCGCCTGCAATCCAGCGACGACCTGCCGGAAGACGCGCTGAAATTCGTGCTCGACGCGCTGGAGCGCCACGACGCCACGTGCGTGAGCGGGGCCATGGCGTGCCTACCCCACGTCGCCGAGCTGTGCGCGCGCATATCGGATGAGAAGCTTGCCTTTCCGCGCTATAAGCCGCGCTTTCCCGAACGGGTGTCGGATTTTGGCGGGGACTATTTTGCGGCGATACAGTCCAAGGACATGATCGTCCACCATCCTTACGAAACGTTTGACGTGGTGGTCGATTTCTTGCGACAGGCCGCCGCCGATCCGGACGTGGTGGCCATTAAGCAAACGCTCTACCGCACCAGCAACGACTCTCCGGTAGTCAAGGCGCTCGTCGAGGCGGCGGAAGCCGGCAAGGCGGTGACGGTGGTGGTGGAGCTAAAGGCCCGGTTTGACGAGGAGGCCAACATTAAATGGGCGCGCAACCTCGAGCTGGCGGGCGCGCAAGTGGTGTTTGGTTTCGTTAACCTTAAAACCCACGCGAAATTGTCGCTCGCGGTGCGCCGAGAGGAGGGAGCCTTTAAAAGCTACGTCCATTGCGGCACGGGAAATTACCATCCCGTGACGGCAAAAATTTATTCGGACCTGTCTTTTTTTACGTGCGACGACGTGTTATGCCGTGACGTAGCCAATATTTTTAACTTCCTGACGGGCTACGCCGATTCCAACGACTTTGAAAAAATCTTCATCGCGCCGGTAAAATTGCGGGAGGCGGTCATGCAACTGATCGACAAGGAAATGGCGTTCGCCGAAGAGGGAAAGCCCGCGACGATATGGGCGAAAATGAATTCCCTGCTCGATAAGCGCGTGATCGACAAATTATACGAGGCGTCGGGCAAGGGGGTGAAAATCGCGCTGATCGTGCGCGGCGTCTGCGCCTTGCGGCCGGGCGTAAAGGGCTTGTCGGAAAACATTACCGTCAAAAGCATCGTCGGACGCTTTTTGGAACATTCGCGCATTTACTGTTTCGGCAACGGCGAACCCATGCCGTCCCCGGGCGCAAAAGTGTTTATCTCTTCCGCCGACTTAATGTCGCGCAACCTAAGCCGGCGCGTCGAAGCGCTTGTTCCCGTCGAAAATCCGACCGTCCACGAACAAACGCTTGGGCAAGTCATGCTCGCGAACATGCGCGACAATACGCAATCCTGGCATATGGACGCCGAAGGAAATTATCGCCGCGCCGCCCCGAAAAAAGGACAAAAGCCCTTTTCCGCCCATCTGTATTTTATGGAAAACCACAGCTTGTCCGGACGAGGGGCCTCCAACGACCGCAACCTTTCCGTCGTGACGACGTCCGATAAAAAACCCCTGCGATATAGCCTGACGGAAAAAGAAGACGCCTAAACATATTGCCGCCTTTTTTCCCGTAAGCTTAGTAGGACTTACGCAGTGCGTAAGTCCTACTAAGAACTCGCCTTACAACGACCCGATCAATGGATGTTTTTGTCCTGAACGCGCCTTATTTTTAAGTTGAGAAAACGCTAACGTTACGGTATGATGCGCGGCATTATAACTAATTTTTATCATCTCTATATTTTTTAAGGAGCCTTCGATGGAATCTAAAAAACTTACCCTTGCCGCGCTTGCGGGCATGACCGCCATCTCTTTGGCCGGCTGCAAGTCCATACACGACAAGAAAGAAACCAACGCGTGTAAAACCGAAACGAAAAAAGAAGCGAATACGTGTAGCGCGAACGACGCGCATAGCTGCGCCGCTCGCGATAACAACAGCTGCAAATAGCTGTCTTATTTATATCCCGCTTCAAGAACGGTTTTTCGTTAGAGCGTTTCTTGAAGCGGGAAAATGACCTGACGTGTTTATCTACCCTTAGACGTCAATCTTTTTTTTCTCAGCGCCATGCGTTTCTTTCATTCTTCCGATTCGTTTTTTCCTAAGGAAGTCTTTCGTTTGTACGACATACGCGGAAAGACAGACGCGCAACTCACTCCCGTTTTTGCCTTTTACCTCGGTCGAGCCTTCGCCTGCCATATCGCCTCGAAGGGAGGAGTTGCTCCAAACGAATTAACCTTATGCGTCGGCAGGGATTGCCGCCTGTCTTCGCCGGAGCTGGAAGAAGCGCTGGCGTCGGGCATGGCGCATGAAGGAGTAAACGTGATTCGCGTCGGATTGTTGCCGACGCCGGCCCTGTATTTTTCCGTGAAGCGTTACAAAGCGGACGGCGGCATAATGGTCACGGGTTCGCATAATCCGAAAAATGACAACGGATTTAAGTGCATGGACGCCCATTTGGCCCTGCACGGCCCCGCGATTCTGGACCTATGCGACCGCATGGAGGCCATGAAAAAACAAGACGGCGATGCGCCGATTGTCGTTCCGTCGGCGCCCACATGTTTTCGCGACGTGTCGGGCGACTATGTCGACCGCATACTTTCCGTTGCTTCTTATCCCCGCACGTTGGCGGAAAGTCGCGTAAAAGCCGCGTGGGACCCGGGAAACGGCGCGGCCGGAGACATGCTTCACCAATTAATTTCGCGCCTTCCCGGCGAGCATATTCTCATAAACGCGGCGCCCGACGGCAATTTTCCGGCGCACCATCCCGACCCGAGCGACCCTCAGAATATGCTCCAGTTGCAAGAGGCGGTGCGCGCCGAGGGGTGCGACGTGGGTTTCGCCTTCGACGGAGACGGCGATCGACTGGGCGTCGTCGACGGAAGGGGCGAGCCTTTATCAAGCGACGCGCTTGGGTTTACGTTCGCCCGCGATTGCGTCGAGAAATTCCCCGAGGCGCTGTGCGTGTTCGACGTAAAAACCTCCGGACAAACCTTCTCGGCGATCGAACGCGTCGGCGGCAGAACGCTGATGGGCAAAACCGGGCATTCGCTCATGAAGGAAAAAATGAAGCTTTCCGGCGCCATCTTTGGCGCGGAGGCAAGCGGCCACTTGTTTTTCGCCGAACATGACGGTTTTGACGACGCGATTTTCGCCGCCGTCCGTTTTCTCGACGTGATGCACCGTCGCGGGGAAAGCGCCGAAATGCTAGGCGCCTCGTTACCGCGCGGAAGCCGAACGCCCGAATGGCGTCTGGACGTAGGGGAGAAAGAAAAATGGCGCTTGCTTGACGGCTTGAAAAATGCGTTGCGATTGCGTAGCGAAGCGTTTAACGACTTAGACGGCATTCGGGTGGACGACGAAGAGGGATGGTGGGTGGCCCGCGCGTCGAACACCCAGCCGGCCGTGGTGGTCATGGCGGAAGGCAGGGACGAAGCGGCCCTGCGGCGGCGCGTGGAATATATCGACGCGCTTTGCCGGGAGGCCGGATTTTCTTTCCCCCTTTTTAAAACCGGCGCTATTTCCGCTTAGAACGCCTGCCCGATGCTGACATACACGCCGAATTTAAGGTTGTTTCCGTCGTTGATTTCGTCCAGCGGGAAGCCGACGTCCAGCCTGATCGGGCCGATGGGACTATAATATCGTCCGCCGACGCCGGCGGAGAAGAACAATTCTTGCGTCGGCTTCACGAATTCCTCGTCATACACGTTTCCCGCGTCGACGAAGGCGACGCCGCCTACCGCGTCGTTAAAGCGCAGGCGCGTTTCGGCGCTAAACTCCGTCCATACGGTTCCGCCGGCCGGCTCTCCGTTATCTTTGGGACCGATGGAACGAAAATCGTATCCGCGCACCGATCCGCCGCCGCCCGCGTAAAAACGCAAGTCGGCCGGCACGGATTCCGACGAGGCTCCGTTAATTTGTCCGTAGGCGGCACGCAGCGCAAGAGTGGGTTTCCACACCCATTTTTCCTGCGTGAAGTAGGTTTGGGCCTCGATTTCCGTTTTTAAAAAACCGATTCCCTTTCCGGTCACGTCGGAATAATACGACGTCGCCCCGCGCCCGTATATCCCTTCGGTCGGGTCGAGGTTATCGTCGCGGTCGTCCCATTCCGCGTAGACCGGAAAATATAGAAAGCCGAAATTTTCGGTGCGGTCGCCGGCTTCGTCCACCCGGGACGAACGCCAGCCCGTGCCCCCGCCGACGGAAAATTCTTTCGTCAAGCGTCGATCGATCGTCGCCAGGGCCGACGCCGACGCCGAATTATAGGTGTCGGTGCTTTCTTCGGTCGTGCTGCCGGTCACGTTCAATTTTTGGTTGTCGCGAAGAAAAAACGGTACGGTATAGGTGCCTTTCACGCCGTATTCCAGCTGTGAGACCACCGCCTTGCCGGTGAATTTATGGGCCTTGCCCCGCAAGTTGCGATGCTCCCACCCCGCGCTGACGCCCACGCCCTCGTCGCTACCGTAGGTGGCGCCGGCGGTGACGGTGCGATGCGGACGGTCCGTGACGGTCACGGTCATCGGCGCCTCGCCGTCCTCGTTCGGGGCGTCCGGATAGGAGATTTTAGCGCTTGCGAGCAGTTGCGTTTGCAACAGGGCCGTTTGGGTCGCCTCCACCTTCTCGTAGGTGAAGCATTCGCCCTTTTTCCATTTGACATATTTTTTTAATATTTCTTCGCTTACGGCGGTATCGCCGTCGAAATGCGTATCTCCGAAATTGGCGGAGGCGCCGTGGGCGGCGCGGTATTGCACCGCCGCCGTTCCGCCTGCGCGGTTTAGCACCACGCGCGGCGTCACGTCAAGCGAGAGGAAGCAGCGATTTTTTCCGGTTTCTCTTTTTATCTCTTCCGCTCCGTCCAAAATTTTTTGGGCTTCGGCGATGCTGCCGGGCGGAAGGAAAAACTTTTCTACGCCGGGAACCTCGATCGGATCGTTTTCCCAGAGAATTTCGCTTTTCTGCACTTTATACCGCCGACCGGGAACGACGTCGAAAGATACCTTCCCTTTTTTTCCCTTATCGCCGACGGAGGCGACGCTCGCTCGCGCCGTTGCGTCGTAATAGCCGCGCGATTCCATCGCTTTGCGAATGCGTTCGGCCATCAATCCGCCATAAACGCCAAGCTGCCCAACGGTTTTAGGGGAGCGGTCCTTGTCTATCGCTTGTCGGGCAAGCTTTTCCAACTCGTATTTTTTTACGATTTTTTTATCAAGCCCATCAATCTCGACGCTGTATTTTATTCCCTTATTGCCGAAAGGCCACCAGTCGAAGGCCCGGGCCTCGCGCGCATGAAAAAGAATCGCCGCCCCCAATACAAAGGCGACGACAACCATCCGAACGCAGACATTACCATAATTAACACTCATAGGATATTAATTATAATGAAGCCGGCATAAAAAAGCCATGGTTAACGAAAAACGACGCCGCCTTCCTTCATACGCATTACCGCTTGCCTTCTTGCCGCAAAAACGCTACGTTCGCGCGGATTATTAAATACGATAAAACATATGTTCGGAGCCATATGCGCCCCTCTAAATGGAAACTCGCCCTGTATGCGGTCGTCATTGTCCTGGGATGTTTGATCGTCGCGCCGAACGTGATGACCGACGCGCAATTGGCCCATTTGCCGAGTTGGGCGCCGCATAAGCGCATGACGCTGGGGCTGGACATTCGCGGCGGCTCGCACCTGGTGTTGCAGGTGGACGAGCCCGCGTTAAAAAAGGAACGGCTCGAATCGCTCCAAGAAAGCCTGCGCGCCTCCTTCCGCGAAAAAGGCGTCTCCGGCGCCTCCGTCCGTCAAGACGGAGAAGCGATTGAAATAAAAATCCGCGAAGGCGCGCCAAAAGATAAAATCCGCGAGACCGTAAACGACATAGGCAAATCTTCGGGCTTGTTCGGCCATACGGGCGCGGCGCTTGACGTGAAAGAGATTCCCGACGGCTTTACCGTTAATATCAGCGAGGCGGCGGCACAAGAATTTATCGACGCAGCGGTGACGCAAAGCCTCGAGATCGTGCGGCGGCGCATCGACGAGGTGGGCGTGGCCGAACCCGGCATTCAGCGCCTCGGGCGCGACCGCATCGTGGTGCAGCTTCCCGGCGTGCAAGATCCGGACGCCATTAGAAACCTTCTCGGCAGCACCGCAAAGCTTAGCTTTCATATGGTGCGCGGAGGAGGCGACATGCCGCGCTCCGTGCAAACCATGCGCCTGCCGGACGCGAAAGGCAACGGCGAGTATTATACCGTCGACCGCATTCCTCTCTTGCAAGGCGATCGCTTGGAAAACGCCATGCCGGGCTACGACCAGCAAACCGGACAACCGATTATCTCGTTTCGGTTGGACGACATAGGAGCGCGGCGTTTCGGCGACGTCACGCGGCAAAACGTCGGCAAACCCTTCGCCATCGTCCTTGACGGAAAAATACTGAGCGCGCCGGTCATTCGCGAACCCATTCCAAGCGGATCCGGCCAAATTAGCGGCCATTTCACCACGGCGGAAACGACCTCGCTCTCGGCGCTGCTCCGCGCCGGCGCGCTTCCCGCCCCGTTGCACGTGATAGAAGAGCGCACCGTTGGGCCGGACTTGGGTAAGGACGCCATCCGCATGGGCGGCATGATGGGGTTGGCCGGCTTCGGACTGGTGATCGTTTTCATAACGATGTTGTACGGCAGGTGGGGAATGGTGGCAAACTTGGCCCTCATCGCCAACGTCGTATTGACCTTCGCCGCCTTAACGTTGCTGGGAGCGACGCTCACCCTTCCCGGCGTCGCCGGCGTCGTGCTGGGCATCGGCATTGCGGTGGACGCCAACGTCTTGATAAACGAGCGCATACGCGAGGAAACGCGCCTCGGAAAACCCGCGCGCCACGCGCTTGAGCTTGGGTTTAAGCACGCCTATTCGACCATCGTCGACTCTAACGTCACCACCCTTATCGCGACGACGCTGTTGTTTTTTTTCGGATCCGGTCCGGTAAAGGGCTTTGCCGTCACCATGGGATTAGGGATCGCCATATCGATGTTTACCGCCGTCACGGTCGTGAAAGCGATCATGGGCGCGTGGGTGGACGCAAAGCGCCCAAAGCAATTTATCATCACGCCGCTGTTCGGCATGCAGATTTTTTCGGATCATTCGTCCATTAAATTTATGAAGGCGCGCTTTTTTGGCATCGGCGTGTCCATGGTTTTATCCGTTGCCTCCATTATCTTATTTATAAAACCGGGGCTGAATTACGGCATCGATTTCGTGGGCGGCACCTTAATCGAAGCCCATACGCAACGACCGGCAAATTTAGCGAACATACGCAATGCGTTGGAAGGCGCGGAGTTAGGAGAGGCCGCCGTGCAGGAATTCGGCGACCCCACGGCGTTTTTAATACGATTAGAGCGCCAAAAAGGAACGGATTCCGCCGCCGTCGCCGACGCGGCGAAGAAAATTTTAATAAAAGCGGAGCCGGACGCGACCGTCGTTCGCACCGAAACGGTAGGGCCGAAGCTTAGCGACGAGCTGGCCTATATGGGAATCGTTTCCGTCACCTTGGCAAGCTTAGCCATGATGGCCTATATTTGGATGCGTTTTGAATGGCAGTTCGCCATCGGCGCCATTGCCACCCTGGTGCTGGACGTGACGAAAACCGTCGGATTTTTTGCGCTGACGCAGCTTGACTTCAACCTTACCGCCATCGCGGCGCTATTGACCTTGATAGGGTATTCCGTCAACGACAAGGTGGTGGTGTACGACCGGATGCGGGAAAATTTACGACTGAACAAAAAGACGACGCTGCGCGAGGTGATAGACGTCAGCATCAACGCGACGCTGAAACGCAGTATCTATACGTCGGCCACCGCCATGCTGGCCATGCTTCCCATGGCGATAGCGGGAGGAGAGGCCGTGAAAAGCTTCGCCATACCGATGACGTTTGGCATCGTCATCGCCACCAGCTCCTCCATTTTCATCGCCGCGCCGATTCTTCTCTATTTCGGCGAAAAAATGGAAAAACAAGGGCGCGGATATTTTAAGCCGGCGCCAAATTAACGAAAACTTGATTCGCACTAAAGTATAGCAATTAGCGATAGGTTGGCGTAGGATGCGCGCTGCGTCGGGAAACCGCTAGGTTTTCACCGTTTTCCGTTATATAATACATCTGCCGCCGTTGCGGCGTAGCGATGAAAAGCGGAGAGTTATGGCATATTTCGGACGCGTCGGTTGCGCGATCGTCGGGTTGGCGTTGTCGTCATGCGCCGCCGACCCTAAACAGGTGGACGCCGTCATTTACGGCAACGAAACCGAGCTCACCTGCCGCCAGCTCACCAACGAAATGGACAAAACCTTATCCTATCTTCGCGAGGCGGACAGGTACGACCGGTTTCAATGGAGATACATGTTCCCCCCGACCGGCGCGGCGTCCGTCTATAATATTGTGACAGCAAAGAAAAAAGCGGTGCGGCGCAAGGAGTATCTGGAAGAAGTAATGCGCCGCAAGCAATGTTACGGCGGACCGCAATTTAGTTCGTTCATTGAAGACGGCGCGCTTTCCCCCACCTTCAACCAGGCCGGCCTGAATCGCGCCTCCGGCTCGTTTCGCAACAATTACGACGTGAATTTTCACGGCATGAGGTTCGAGCGCCAAGGCAGCGACCAAAAAGGCACGTTTCAGGGAACCATGAACGCCGTTCCTTACGATCCCGAGCGTACCGAGCAAGGCAACGAACAAAGCATGACCTCTCTGTTTGCGGAGTAGATTTTTTGCAGTCGCGACTTTTATGTCGAGGCGCCATCGTTAAAACGGCGGCCGGATAAAAAACCGTCCACCTTTTTCATGATTTGGTAGCAAATATCCGGTAGCGGTAAGATATGGTTATGACATATTAAGGAAGCTCCTGCATGCATGCTGCGGACGACGCCCGACGCGGCGCGTTTTCTTTCGTTTGCGCCCCCTTGTACCGCCTGCCGGAATTGACGGCGAAACGTTTTTGCGATCGTCCGGCGCTGGATTTCTTCGGGAAAAAAACGACGTACGGCATGCTTGCCGCCGACATTTGCCGCTATGCCGCCGCGCTTGCGCATATAGGAGCGAAAAAAGGCGACCGCATTATTTTGGCGACGCCCAATTGTCCGCCCGCCGTTGCCTTTTATTACGCCATATTGCGCGTCGGCGGAACGGTGGTGAACCTCAATCCCGCCTCCGCTCCGCACGAGGCGGCCCGCATTCTCGCCCTTAGCGAGGCGAAGTTCGCCGCGACCGTCAACATAAGGCGCGTCACCGACATGCTGGGCGAGGCGTGCGCCCTCGCCGGCGACGCGTGCCGCATACAGAAAATATTGACGGAAGATTTCACCGAACGCTTGCCGTTTGGAAAAAAATATGCGTTCCGCATTCTCAAATCGGGCGAATTGATCCCGCCGCATCTGTGCCAAGGCACGTTCTTCGCCATGCGGCACGTGCCGAGGCGCGCGCCGGTTCCTCCCTCGGCGTCGATCGATCCCCGCCGCGACGTCGCCGCGCTGCAATATACCGGCGGCACGACGGGCGCATGCAAGGGAGCGATGCTTACCCACGCCAATTTATACGCGAACGCCGCGCAATCGGCGCAACGCATGGATTTCCTGAAGGAGGGAGGCGAAACCGTGGCCGCCGTCCTGCCGTTCTTTCACGTCTTCGCCATGACCGCCATCCTGAATACGGGCGTCTATAAGGGGCTGTGCATCAAGTTATATCCCCTGCCGAACGTGGAATCCTTATGCAAGGACGCGCGCGCCGGCAAGATAACCGTGTTGCCGGGCGTGCCGAACCTTTTCGCGAAGATGGCGCAATATTGCGCCGCGCGGCACGTCGACCTTTCCTCGCTCGTCTGCGCCGTCTCGGGCGGCGCGCCGCTTTCGGGCGCCGTGAAGGAAGAATTCGAGCGCTTTACGGGCGCCTATGTTATGGAGGGGTACGGACTCACCGAAGCGTCGCCCGTCGTCGCGCTGCACCCCTATCGACCTGCCGGAGGGGATAGGCCCGGTTCATCCGGCCTGCCCCTGCCCGGAACGGAAATACGCATATGCGCGTTGTCGGAGGGCGGAGGCGTTGCGTCCGATTTGCGCGTCGGGGAAACCGGCGAGATTTGCGTGCGCGGCCCGCAAGTGATGGCGGGATACGACAAGAGCGATGCGTGCGACGAAAGCAACGCATTAGGGCCGGATGGCTGGCTGCGCACCGGCGATCTGGGCTATCTCGACCGCGACGGCTATCTCTACGTGGTCGGAAGGCGCAAGGAGCTTATCATCGTCTCCGGATTTAACGTGTACCCGCGCGAAATCGAGGAATTGCTGTGCGTGCGCGACGACGTGGCGGAGGCCGCCGCCGTGGGCGTCTCTTGCTCGCGAACGGGTCAGGCCGTCATGCTGTTCGTCTCTCCCGCTCCGGGGAAAAATCCGACCGAAAGCGACATATTCGCCTATGTGGAAGAGCGGCTTAGCCGCTACAAGCTTCCCCGTCGGATCGTGTTTTTAAAGGAACTGCCGAAAACCCCGTTGGGCAAGCCGGATAAAAAGCGGTTGTGCGCGGAATTGGAAGAGATAAAGAGCAAGTAAGTTTCTAAACTAGACCTCTTGCATAACCCTATCTAGGGCCAATCTAACGCCAACGGCGCGAAAGGCGGCGGGATGCGTTTTATTTTTTGTTTTTTTATGCACAGCATTACCAAAAAACACCTATGTAAGGAATGCCTCCGTATGTAATTAAGCCATGTCCCGCATGCTTATATACGTTGTTGTTGATAAAAAGCGCCTTGCCAAGGATATTTCCTTGCTTAGGAAAGGACCGTTAATGCGCGAGAGGTTTTGTCTTTACTTTTCTTTTGTAAAGCCGATTGGCTTATAACCAGCCCCGTTATGCCTAGGGCGCCTCTATCGAATAGATTCGGGCCTCTTAGAACGGTCCGCAATATCCTCGTTCCAGAATACCATCTCCTTTTGAAAGGCGTTGCCGGGTTAGCCTTTTTCAGTAGTCTAAGCATGTCATGATTGGAACGTTTGGTCACGTCGTGGGATGCATTATCATCAATGACGGGCTGTTCTTCCTCCTCCTCGATAGGTGCGGCAGGAGCTTTTTCCTCAATGACGGCGGAGATAGCTGCTTCCTGAGGGGCAATTTTTACTTCGGACGGAAAGAATGGCCTAAAAACCTGAAGCGGAACGACGCTAACGGCAGAACTTTGCTCTAGCGTCGAAACGAAGTCCTTGAACCAAGGTTGCTCGTCATCAAATCCCTCAGCCATGGAGATATGGAAGGCGCCTTCTTTATTCGCCTTTTCAATTTGTTGCAGTAGCTTAAGAAAGCCGGAACGCTCATCTTCCGAGGGCTGCCAAGGAGGAAAAGCGATGACGCAATAGTGATTCCCGGAGGAAGGGCCATACTGTTCCCATAAGAGCGACATATTCTCAAAGAAGGTACGAGGCAGGGCTGAATTCTCCGAATCCGGAAGTTCTACTTCGCCCAATTCGCTTTTATCCACTCTGCCTATGGTAATCAGGTATCGTGCAATATTGCCCGCCACCGCATGTCGCCATTCATCCGAGCCACAGCTTTCATCAATCAAACAACAATAACCTCCGGATGATTTCTTTGGAAGATACGCCTGTAAGTCGTGGGGTTTTCCGGAGTAGGAAGCCATATCGCAAATAATAACGGACGAAAGAAAAGCGATTTGGTCAGATTCGGATGAGGAAAGAGAGGAACGATCAGAGAGGAGCGCATAAACTAAGCAGAATTTAATAGTTATTATATTATTTCTTGGTTAAGCAATCAACCGCAAAAACCTAATCAACAAAAATATTATAAATTTTAACTTGTATAAACCTTCAGCAGCTTAGCGTCAATCGTGGGGGTTGCTTAATATAGGTTTGCCTTTTGGCGCTAACTTTCGTATTCTGCCGTTCCGGAATGATCGGAAATAAGGAGATTTCGTTGTCGTTCGTTAGCGCCATCGGTCGCGTGACCCTAGGTTTCGCCGCCGGCGTGGGGGCGTTCGTCCTGTTTGTGGCGGACGGCCTAAGCCATGCGTTTCGTCCTCCCTTTTATTTTCGCCGCTTCGCGGCGCAATGCCTGCATGTCGGTTTTTACTCGCTGCCCATGGTGGGCATGACGGCGCTGTTTACCGGCGCGGTGCTGGTGCTGCAAAGCTACACCGGGTTTTCGCGGTTTAACGCCGAAAGCTCCATCGCCGCCGTGGTGGTCATTTCCATCACGCGCGAGCTTGGCCCCGTGTTGGGAGGATTGATGGTGGCGGGAAGGATCGGCGCGGCCATTGCGGCGGAAATCGGAGCCATGCGCGTGACGCAGCAAATCGACGCGCTGACCACGCTCTCAGTGCATCCCATGAAATATCTGGTGGCGCCGCGCCTGCTGGCCGGGGCCTTGTGCCTGCCGCTGTTGGTGGCGGTCGCCGACGTGGTCGGCGTGATGGGCGGCTGGCTGGTGGGCGTGTATAAGCTGGGGTTTTCCTCCGGAAGCTACTTGACCAACACGTTTCATTACGTCGAGGCGTCCGACGCGCTCTCCGGCTTGGCCAAAGCCTGCGTTTTCGGCCTTATCATCGCCTCGGTCGGGTGTTATCAGGGATATAGGGCGGAAAAAGGCGCCGGCGGCGTGGGGCTTGCCGTCATGCAGGCCGTCGTACAGGCGTCGGTGTTGATATTGGCGTCGAACTATCTGCTGACGGAACTGTTTTTTAAATAGGTGCGACACATGCGGGCGCTCGTTGACGACGCGTATAAATCATACGGCCAAAAAAAAGTGCTGCAAGGCGTCTCGTTCGAGATTCCGTCCGGCTCCTCGCTGGTGGTGATCGGAGGTTCCGGCAACGGCAAGTCGGTGCTGATGCGCTGCATGATCGGGCTGGAGAAGGCCGACAAGGGCCGCATCGTCATCGACGACGTCGAGGTGAACGGAACGAAAGGCAATGTGTATGCCGCGCTCATGCGGCGCATCGGGGTGCTTTTTCAGGCCGGCGCCTTGTTCGATAGCCTGCCGGTGTGGAAAAACGTCGCGTTTTCTGCCATCCACCACGACGGAGCAAGCAAAAAAGAGGCGCTCGCGCTGGCCCAAGCAACGCTCGAAGAGGTGGGACTGGGCAAAGAAGCGTTGTTTTTATCGCCGGCGGAACTGTCGGGCGGCATGCAAAAGCGGGTGGCGCTCGCCCGCGCCGTGGCCTCGAAGCCGGAGCTTATTTTTTTCGACGAGCCGACTACCGGCCTCGACCCGATCATGTCCGAAGTCATTAACGGATTAATCGTCAATTGTCGTAAAAAATTGGGCGCGACCACCTTCACCATCACCCATGACATGCATTCGGCGAAAACCATAGCCGACCGCGTCGCATGGCTGCATGACGGCGTCATTAAGTGGCACGGCGCGCCGGACGAACTGAAAAATGCCCAAGATCCTTATTTGCAAAGCTTCTTGAGCGGCGCCGGCGGGGCGTAATCCCCGCCAAAGCGGGATAGCAGTCCACATTGAATCATTTTAATGCGACATTTTATCCGAACTTTCCGCCGACATAGTCGCGCGTCTCCTTTCGGGCGGCCTTTCCCCCGAAAATATTGGCGGTTTTGTCGAATTCCATCAATTCGCCCATGTGAAAAAATCCCACATAGTCAGACACGCGTTGGGCCTGGCTCATGGAATGGGTGACGACCACGATGGCGAATTTTTCCTTAAGCTCGCTCATCAATTCTTCGATCACTTTGGTGGCGATGGGATCCAGCGCCGAACACGGCTCGTCCATCAGCAGCGCCTCCGGCTTGACGGCAATCGCTCGGGCGATGCACAAGCGCTGTTGTTGGCCGCCGGAGAGATCGGTGGCGACGCTTCTTAGCCTGTCCTTCACCTCCGGCCACAACCCCGCGCGGCGCAAGCTGTTTTCCACCACGTAGTCGAGCGCGTCGCGCCCGTCGCAAATGCCGTGAATGCGCGGCCCGTAGGCCACGTTGTCGTAAATGCTTTTGGGAAAGGGGTTAGGTTTTTGGAACACCATGCCGACGCGCGCGCGAATCATCGATCCGTCCACCGATGGGCCGTACATGTTTTCGTCGTCGAGCAGCACGCGCCCTTCGACGCGACACCCGGGAATATAGTCGTTCATGCGGTTGAGGCAGCGCAGAAACGTGGATTTTCCGCATCCCGACGCGCCGATCAGCGCGGTGACGCTTTTAGCGGCGACGTCCATGCTTACGTTGCTAAGCGCGAGCTTGTCGCCGTACCGCACGTTTAAATCGCGGATTCTCATCTTGGTTTTCGTTCCGGGAACAAGTCCGGGAACGGGAAGGGCGGAAGAAAGGGCGGCCATATGTTTTCCTTGCGTATGTAACGATGTTATTCCCGCTCCAGCTTCTTCAGGGCGACGTCGATGCGCGACGCCTCGTCGAATCCCTTGTCGAAGGCCAGCGTAATTTTTGGCGTGTATTTCGTTTGCAACTCCTTCGCAATCAGGCGACTGCATTCGGCGGCGCATTCGGCAAGCGCTTTCTCGAACTCGCGCGTCGGCTCGATCCCGAGCGGCGCGACGAACGCCTTGGCGGTGCGCAAGTCCGGCGCGACCTTCACGTGCGAGACGGTGAGCGGCGCGCTCGCGAACCCTTCCGGCACGACGTCGCCCCGCAAGAAAGCGGAGGAAAGTATCTCTTTAATGCGCCTCGCCACCCTATCCGGGCGCCGTCCGTCGCCTTTTTGCTTCTCTTTAATAATGTTCCGGTAGTGCATAAGGTTTCCGTAAAAAAGACGTTAGACGTTGACGTGGTCGCGCACCCCGGCCGCAAACAGCAGGGTAATGGCCGAGGTGAGCATCGACATGACGAAGACGGTGAAGGTTTTTTTCAGGCGCTTGGGCTTGGTGGAAATCTCCGGCGCCTTCGGCTCGATGACGCGCACGATATATTTGCTTTTGCGATGGGCGTTGACCATCGCCGCCTCGTAGGAGGTAAGCGCAATTTCATAGCGCTTGAGCGCGAAGTCTTGCCGCATCGACAGTTTTCCGTATTCTTGCATGACGTCCGAAAGAGGCTCGACGCGCGACCCCAATAGCTTCTCGCGCTGCGCGTCGATGGCGTCGGTGAGCGCCGCAATCTTAATTTTCATTTGTTTCACCTCGAACGCCCTGTCGCTGAGCGTTTCGCGCAAGGCCGCTAATTCCGCGTTTAACTTAATCTTATCCACTTCCAATTGTTGAATAAATCTAAATAAGCCCGATCCGCTTTTTTCGGGATCGAGGTTGTTGTTGCTTTTGCGAAAGCGATTAATTTCGTCCATGGCTTCCACCACGCGGTTTTCCGCCTCCTTCAATTGTTTTTGGTCGAACGCCACGTCGTCGTTGCGAATGCGCGTCATCATGTCGTTCATGAAAGATTCGGTAACGTCGAGCACGGCCTTGGCGATGCGCTGCGCGTCGGCGGGAGCGAAGGCGCTCACCTCCAGATCGATAGTGCCGGCGTCTTGGTTCAGCGTGATTTTTATCATGCCGCGATAATAATCAAGAAAATCTTCCTCCGTCGCGCCTTCCTTCAAACGGGCGATCGCGTCGGCGCCGGGGCGGCGGTATATGTCTTTTAGCTCCAGGCGCTCGCTTAGCTTGGCGAGCAGCGCCGGCGATTCGATATAGTCCTTGACGATGAGCAAATCGCGCTTCTCTTGCGTGTCCATTAACCCGTACGCCGCGCCCACCATGCCCAAATCGATGTTTTTCTGCTCGGCGTACACCGAAAACGAGGTGAGCGACACATACTGGTCGGACGCGACGAAGGCGTAATATATTCCCGAGACGAGGGTGGGAAGCAGGGTCGCCGCCACGAAGAATCGAAAATACCCGTTTTTAAAAAGCGCGCTCCAGCGAAACTTGCTGTGTTCCGATTGTAAAATCGACGGATCGGAAGCGGCGGGAGCGTTTCCCGCCGAAGGTTCGACGGGCAAGGCGGCGTCGGGCATGAAAGAGGGTTTCCTACGATAGCGTTACGGTAATGGCAAGCGCGTTTTCTTCGTAACGCGGCTCAATGCGCGCGCCCGCTTTTCGGCATAGCGACGCGAGGGTGGAGGCCGCGAGGTTTTTATAAGTCGCGCGCGGAAGCGGGAAGTCCGGTTGCGTCGCGGCGTCGAGCGTGGCACGCTCTTCGGCGTCGAGCATAAAGGCCCGTCCTTCGGCCCGCATGACAAATATTTTTCCCTCCGCGCGAAACGTCACGCGCGCCTTTCGGGGAAACGCTTTATGGACGATAAGCGCAAAGGCCAGCGCCGCCTTGTCGGCGTATGGGGGAAAATGCGAAAACGCCGCGTCGCCTTCCGGTTCGATTACCTCGAAACCGCGCAAATAGTGGCGCACGAGCGCAACGGTAGCGTAAAAATCGGATTCGGATTCGGCGCCCACGCCGAAGAGCTTGCGAAAGACACGCAGGCGCGCGGAGGCGTCCTCGGCGCTGATTTTCAACAATTCGACGGAAGAGGCGCGCATGGAATCGTCGTCCGCATGTTCCGCTAAAATTTCCGCCCCGTTCGCGAAGGCGCTCACCAGTCCGGCCAGGTCGTGGCATAGCCGTGTGGCGACAAGCTCCGAGACGGGCGCCCCTGCGTTGTTGTCAGCCTCCGCCGACGCGTTTCTTGACGTCATACGCCCCCCCCTTCGCCGCGTTTATCGTCGCTTCCGGCGTAAAATTACGCAGAAACCGCTTGCAAACATACCGGCGTCGTCGGTAAAAGTATAGAAAAAAGGCGAGCCGGTCACATAGCATGAAAGCGACGTTATTGCAGTTAAACAGCGGAAACGACCTTGTCGCGAACGTCGCTGCCGTGCGCGACATGGCGGCGAGGGCGGTTGAACGCGACGCGCCGAACGTCGTTTCCATGCCCGAAAACGCTTTCATGATGCCGGGAAGCCCGCAAGAATTATTTGACGCCGCCATGCCCGAAGCGTCGCACCCCGCCGTGCTCGCCATGCGCGAGCTTGCCGCCGATAAAGGCGTGTGGATACATATCGGCGGCGTGGCCGTGCCGTCCCCGACCGCGCCCGGCAAATGCGCCAACCGCACCTTGCTTATTTCTGCGGAAGGAGAGGTTGTCGCGCGATACGATAAAATTCACCTCTACGACGCCTCTCCCGCCGGAGGGGAAAGCCATCGGGAATCGGCGCGCTTCTCTCCCGGGCGATCCGCCGTCGCCGTCGACGCGCCTTTCGGACGCGTCGGCCTCACCATTTGCTACGATTTGCGTTTTCCCGGCCTCTTCCGGCGATTGGCCCGCGAAGGATGCGCGGTCATTTTCGCTCCCGCCGCCTTCACCGCCTACACCGGTCGCCTGCATTGGGAGATATTGCTTCGCGCCCGCGCCGTTGAAACCGGATGCTTCATCGTCGCGGCGGCGCAAACGGGAGCACATCCCGCCGGACGGCACACGTTCGGGCATTCCATGGTCGTCTCCCCCTGGGGCGAGATTATCGAAACGAAAGAGAAGGACGCCGGATTCCTTACCGTTGACATGGACCTATCCGAAACGGAACGCTATCGCGCGCAAATTCCCTCGCTCGCCTTAGAGGCGGAATACGACTTTGCGCTGACGGACGCGCGATGAATGTAGAAGGCGTACGCCTAAACGAGTGCACGGATCGCCCCTTCCTATCGCTCGCCCTACGAAACGGGACGCTCGTCTCTCGCCTCGACCCGTTCGACAAGCCGAGTTTTCAGCGGCGATTGCGCAACGTCTCCCAAAAGGAAGCCTTCGCGCGGGCGCTGGGGTTAAAATCGTCCGCGCCGAAAACCGTTTTCGATATGTGCGGGGGAACGGGCGCCGACGCCGTTCTCATGGCCGAATTCGGCGCGCGCGTGACGTGCTGCGAAAAACATCCCGTCGTTGCGACGTTGCTCGCCCACACGCTCGCCGCCATGAGGGAACGCGAGGAAGACGCCGAGACGGCAAGCCGCATCGCGCTTTTCGTCGGCGACGCACGGGAGTGCGCCGAGCCGGAGGCGTTCGACGCGGCGCATATCGACGCCATGTTCCTCAAAAACGGCGCCGCCCTCGCCCATAAGGACATGCGCCTGCTGCAAGAATTAACCGAGGGCGAGCCGGACGAATCGCAAAGCCTGCTCGCCTGCGCGCTCGCGAAGGCGCCCCGCGTGGCCGTCAAGCGCGCGGCGTCGTCCTCGCCCCTGGCGCCGCCCTGTTTTTCGATCGAAGGAAAGGCGGTGCGATACGACGTGTACGTGCGGAGGAATGCGCGCATTTTTGAAAGCGGTTGAAATGTCGTCGCCGTTAGGGTAATGTAAGAAGCGCGCTTTGCATAATTAAAGCGTAACCCAACCATTTCTGCATCGTTATTTATGCGCGTTCGTTACGTGAAGTCCGACGGTTCCTCCGCCGGCATGTCGCTCATAGAGCTATCCATCACCATTACCATCATAGGCTTGCTGCTCGCGGCAACGCTGGGGGGTCTAAGCCTCGTGGCCTCCGCTAAAATAAAAAAACTCACGGCGGAGCTGACCTCCATGGAAGCCGCCGTCCGGGAATTTAAGGGTTCCTACCGCTTTTACCCCGGCGACGCGCCGGAGGCCGATAAATATTGGCCCGGGCCTTGCGCGAAGTTCGGATCGGGCGAATGCAACGGAAACGGCAACGGGAGCGTCGAGTTCACCGAACGCGGCGTCGCCCCCACCACCGCCGGCGAGCCGTACGAAGATTTAATGGCCCCGTTCCATCTCTCCGCCGCCGGCCTGATTCCCGGCAGTTATGGCGGAAGACCGACTTCGTCCGGGCGCTATTCGATAGGTTTGGACGATCCCGCCAAAGCGAACGCGCCCAATTCTGACGCCTTCCCCCAGGCGGGATTCATGATTCACGAGGAATACGACCCGGCAGGGGCGAAAACCATTTACGGCACGCGCGGCCATACGGTGCGCGTCGGATCGATCGTTACCTTGAGTCCTTCCTTGTCCGGCATGCCTTACGGCGGATTTATCGACGCCAAGCAAGCCTTCGCGCTCGACAAAAAAGCCGACGACGGCAAGCCCGCCTCCGGCCGCATCTACGCCCTTCGCGAATATGACGACTTAACCAACCCCGATACGCCGGAAGGATGCGTCACCAAAGAATGGTTTACCGAAGATAAGGATTCGGTGGAATACGCCATGGCAAACACGTCGAAAAGTTGTTCCCTCGTTCTTTGGTTGAGTAAGATATAATAAATAAATTTTATTGGCTATATCGACGCTTTTATCAAAAAACATACGGATTTTTGCGTTGAAAAACGTGCGAAGGGCGATATAAAAACTCTTTGTTAACGTCTAACGCAGCTTAAGGAACGCGCGTATGAAAAAAATAACGAAAACATTGGCGGCGTGGGCGGTTTCATTGGCGGCGATAACCCATAGCGGAGATTCTATGGCAAAAAGCGAATCGGATTCGAACGACGCGCGCTTCGTCGTCGGATACGTCGAGAATATTTACATCCCCGCCGTCGACTTAAAGCTAAAGGCAAAGCTCGACACGGGCGCCGCCACCTCGTCCATCCACGCCACCATCATTGAGGTGCGCTCTCCCGAAGACGAGGAGGAGGACGAAGGCGACGGCGCCAAAACGGACGCATCGGACAAACGCGATGAAAGAAACGTCGCGAAAAAAAAGACGAAAAAACGTAAAAGCAACAAAGAAACCATTATTTTCAAGCTCGAAATTAACCATGCGGGCAAGGAAGGGGAAGAGGTTGACTCCCGGCAGTTAAAATATCCGGTGGAACGGTGGGTGCGCATTAAAACCAAAAAGGGCGGCACCGTCCGACGTCCCGTCATTCGCATGAGCTTTTGCGTCGCCGGCATCCTGGTGGAAGACGAGGTCAACCTAGCCAATCGCGACAATTTTAACTACGACGTGCTTATCGGGCGAAACATGCTGGTGCGTGGCGGGCTTGCCGTCGATCCTTCAAAAGCGTTTACGGAGCAGCCAAATTGCTCTATAAAGAAATCTTCCCCTCCTAAGGAAGGGGACCAAGAGTAATCCCCCTTGACGCCGCTACGGAGTAACGCTTACATGAGCAGAACCGCCTTTGCCTGGATGTTATTTTTATTGCTGTCCGGCGCGGCGGCCATAATCATATGGTATAAGGCGACGCGCCTTTCCTATCCGCTTATGCCCAACGACACCGTGCAAAGCTGGTACGTCGAGGCGCACGCCCAATTGCGATCCCCGTCCCGCGAGGAGCGAAAACATGAAAAAGAGGACGCCGACGCAAAGGCGCTTGAGCTTAGCCTCGTGATGCCTACCGATTCCGATAAATTCGCGGTCGCCGGGGTGCAAACCGTTGCGAACGGCTTCGGCGTGCAGAACTTTGCGAAGGAAGGGCGCCATTACCGCACCTTCGCCAAGCGCAACGCCAGGGAAACCGAAACGGTCTATTTGCGCTTCATGTTGTACGAATTGGACGACAACGCGGCGCCTTCCGAGGAAACCATCCAAAGATATGCGCGAAGCGAGTTTAGCAAAGGAAAAAGGCTCGCTAATCCCGACGCCCACACCCAGGCCCTCTACGATACCGTGGACGAAACGATCGAGGCGGCGCGCAACCGTTCGTCCGGCGCCTCGTCCTTCCTGATCGAAATGACGCGCTATCTAGAAAACGACCTAAATAAACGCGATTTCTTATTAGAGCAAACCCATAGTCCGGACATTACCGCCTTGCTCGTGAAACTTATGCGCGCCGCCGGGTATCCGGCCCGTTCGGCCAACGGATTGGCGCTTGAGGAGCAAATTCAGGACGCGCCGATATTGCGGTGGGTGGAAATTATCGGCGACGGTAAACAAAAATGGCGCGCCTTCGACCCTAAAACCGGCCGTTTCGACCTGCAACGCGACATATATCGCTGGTGGATAGGCGACGCGCCGCTCTATGACGCGCATAACGCCTCGGCGTTCTCCCTATCCGTGTTCGTCAAGTCGAATCGCGACGCCGCCTTTACCCGCGCCATGTGGCGCACGCAAGAGCAACAACCGTGGATATATAAACTCAGTCCGCAGTCTTTGCCCCTCGACCAACAATTATTGGTGCAAATTTTATTGTTATTGCCTATCGGAGGCGCGTTCGTGGCCTTTTTCCGTCAGGTGATAGGGTTTAAAACGGTCGGCACCTTCATGCCGGTGTTGATTGCGCTGGCGTTCCGCGAGACGGGCGCCCTGTACGGCATATTGTTTTTCGGCGTGTTGATTATGTCGGGTTTCGTGATGCGCGGCTATTTGGACCGATTAAGGTTGTTGCTGGTGCCGCGCCTTGCCGCCGTGTTGACGTTCGTCATATTAATGATCGCCTATTTCATGATCGCCAGCAAAAATTTAGGCTTGCCGCTCGGCTTATCGGTCGCGTTGTTTCCCGTGGTCATCATTACGATGTTTATCGAAAGATTGTCAACCATGTGGGAGGAATCCGGGCCGAAGCAAGCCGTTTCGGCGTCCATCGGCACCATGTCCATAGCGGTCATTATTTATTTGCTGCTGATTAACACCTACGTGCGCCATTTCGTGTTCACTTTTCCGGAGTCGTTACTCGCGGTGTTCGGGTTTTGCTTAATTTTAGGACGGTATAACGGGTATAAAGTGACGGAATATTATCGCTTTTGGCAACTTCGCAACGCGATTAAAGCCGAGCGACAAAAAAATGCGGATTCCGGCGGAGCCTAGCCATGTTCGGTTTTTTACGCAACCTCGGATTGTCGAAATACGGCATCGTCGGCATTAACCGACGTAACGTCGATCTTATTTTAGAGCATAACCGGCGAAAATATTATCCTTTCGCCGACAGCAAATTCAAGACGAAGCAAATTGCGCAATCGGTCGGCGTGAACGTGCCGGAATTGTTCTTGATGCTAAACTACCCGTTCGAGATCGCCGACTTCCATAAGGCGCTTGAAGGAAAAGGCGCCTTCGTGATTAAGCCCGACCACGGCAGCGGCGGCGGGGGCATCATCGTGATCAGGGAAAAAGCGCGAAACGGTTTTCGCAAGGCGTCGGGCGTGGTCGTCGAATTTGCGGAATTGCGCTACCACATGCAAAACATTCTCAGCGGCATGTATTCGCTGGGAGGGCGCCCGGATAGCATTCTCATCGAAGAAGCCGTGGCGTTCGATCCGTTATTTGACGAAATAGCCTATCAAGGCGTGCCGGACGTGCGCCTCATCGTCTTAAACGGGCGACCGCTGATGGGAATGCTGCGCCTGCCGACCAAGGCGTCGGACGGCAAGGCGAACCTGCACACCGGCGGCCTGGGGGTAGGGGTTAACATGGACACGGGCGTCACCACCTACGCCATTCAACGCAACCGTTACGTCACCCACCACCCGGAAACGGGCTATCCCTTAAGGGGACGCGCCATTCCTTTTTGGCGCGACATGCTGGATATTTCCGTTAAAATGCAACAAGCGTCCGGTCTGGGGTATGTCGGCGTCGACATCGTCATCGACAAACGTAAAGGACCGATGGTGCTTGAAATTAACGCCCGTCCCGGCATCGCCATTCAAGCGGCGAACTGCAAGGGGCTGGGCGATTGCCTGTAACCAATTAGCGAAACCGCGTTATGTCCCCTTCCCTTCTCCATTATTGCTCCCTGTCGCGCGAAGAAACGGAAGATTTTTTTAAGCGGCGCGGTTGGCCGCGCTTTCGCGCCGACCAATTTTTTCATGCCCTGTATAAGCGGCGCATTTTCGACCCCGCCAACATGACGAACTTGCCGGCGGCGATGCGCGAGGCCTTAGCGTCGGACGGGAGCGCGGCGTTGCCGGAGATAGCGCAAGAACAAATATCGACGGACGGCACGCGTAAATGGCTGGTGAAGTTTGCGGACGGCAAGCTGGCCGAAACGGTCTACATCCCAGAAACGGGTCGCGGCACGCTATGCGTGTCGTCGCAAATTGGGTGCAGCCTTACCTGTAGTTTTTGCCATACCGGCACGCAAAAATTGCAACGCAACCTCACCGCCGACGAAATCGTCGGGCAATATTTGCTGGCGGAAGCGCGGCTCGGCCAATCGTCGCCGGATATTGCCGAACGCGGTCCCGTCACCAACGTGGTGATGATGGGGATGGGCGAACCGCTGATTAATTACGACAACGTGGCCCGCGCCTTGCGCATTTTAATGGAGCCGGAAGGAATAGGCTTTTCCAAGCGAAAAATCACGCTTTCCACGTCGGGCTACGTGCCGAAAATCGTGGCGTGCGGAGAGGAATTGGGCGTCAACCTCGCCGTGTCGCTGCATGCGACGACCGACGAGGTGCGCGATTCCCTGGTGCCGCTCAACCGAAAATACCCGATCGCGGCGCTGCTTGAGGCATGCCGCGCCTATCCGCACAATTCCGCCTACAGGCGGATGACGTTTGAATACGTGATGCTCGACGGAATAAACGACGCCGACGCCGACGCCGAACGTCTTGCCGAGATAATCGCGCCCATTCCCGCGAAGGTCAACCTTATTCCCTTCAATCCATGGCCGGGATCGGCCTATCGGTGCTCTCCGGAGGAACGCATCGCGCGTTTCGCCCATATGTTGGAGCGTCGCGGCGCCTACGTCACGGTGCGCACGCCCCGAGGCCGCGACATTTTCGCCGCCTGCGGCCAACTCAAAAGCGCCAATGCGCTAGCGGTTGCGTAGTTTCAAACTAAATCAAAGGCTCCCCGCTTGAGCCGAGATGACGGCAAAAAAAGATTGATACCTTAATTATAATTTTTATCGTATTTTTTTATGCTGAGCATGGAGATATTTTCTTACGTCGTTTTACGCAACCATAAAAAAAATAAAAAATTAAACATATTAAGCGCCTGATGCGCCTTAGCGTATTCTTGGCAATTTTCCCCTATCATATAACGACGTTACCATGATGGGGAAATATTATATGCCATCCTCCGCTTTCGCCTCCTCTTCCGCCAACGCGTCCGGCGCGACCGGCTCCGCCTCCCGCGCGCCTTCCTCCAAAAAGAAGAAGGGACGGATTAAACACCGCGACATTCTTATTTTCACCAAAAAACTTTCGACCATGGCGGCGGCCGGGTTGCCCGTCATGCGCACGCTGCGTATGCTCGAAAACCAAGCCGAAAACGCGGCGATGAAAGATATTATCGGCCAAATTTATAAAGACGTCGAAAGCGGGGCCACCTTATCGGAAGCGTTTGAGAAGCATCCGTCGGCCTTCGACGTGGTGTACGTGAACTTAATGCGCGCCGGCGAGGCGAGCGGACGGCTCACGACCTTCCTCAATCGACTGATCGTACAAATAGAGAAAAGCGAAAAGATTCGCGCAAAAGTCAAAAAAGCGTTGATGTACCCCGTTATTTTATTATGCGTGGCGTTTGCGGTCATCATGGTGATGATGATTAAAGTGGTGCCGGTGTTCGCCAACATGTTCGGCGCGATGGGAGCCGAACTTCCGGCGCCGACGCAGTTTTTAATCAACGCCAGCGATTTCGTGCGCAATCCCTCTCAGGGCGGATTGGCGTTCGCCCTCGTCGCCGGCGCGTGCTGGGCGACGCGCCGCGTCATTAAAACGAATAAAAACGCTAAGCGCAAGTGCGACGCCCTCATGCTCCGTCTGCCGGTACTCAGCATGGTGCTGCGCCATTCCGTGCTGGCGAAGGTGGCGATGATTCAAGGCAACCTATCCTCTGCCGGCGTATCGGTAATGGAGTCGCTCGACATCATTCGCCGCACCATGAAAAACGCGCTCTACGACGAGGCGTTGGCGCGGGTGCGAAGCGGCGTGGCCGTGGGAGCGCCGTTGTCCGACCTATACGCGGCGGAAGGCGAATTGTTCCCGCCCGCCTTTTGCCAGATGCTCGCCGTCGGAGAGGAAACCGGCAACGTGGACGAAATGCTGGAGTCCACCGCCTTTTACTTCGAGGAAGAGTTCGACATGTCCGTCGACCGCATGACCGAGTTGCTCGAACCGATCATGATCGTCGCGATGGGTTTAACCGTCGGTTTCATTATTGTGGCGATGTACATGCCCATCTTCCAAATGGGCAAGGTGATGGGGGGCTAACGGCGCGCCAAGTGCGGCGCCGACGCCACCATACCTTAAAAAATGAAATGATTTTCGTGTTGGCGGCGTATTTTTTATCCCACGTGCCGGTTACGTTCATTATCATGCAAAATGACGTTTGCATGCGTGCCGTACGGCTTTGCCGCATGGCAGCGCAAGTTAAGCGACAAAATTTCATGGCGAGGATGTTTCATGGGGCGTTTCGTAGTAAAGTTCTTGCAGGAATCCGTCCTTGCGCGGGTCGTTTCCCACGGCACATGCATGCGCGCGCGCTCTCGCACATACGTTAAGAGCGCGGCTTTGGGCGTATTGCTTATTTTCTCGCAAACCGCCGCCGCCTGCGCGCAGCCGCAGGACGAAACGATTCGCATGCTTGACTTGTTCGGCGACGTGTTCGACAAGGTAAAAAGCGACTATGTGGAAGAAGTGGACGACAAGGAGCTGATTGAGGCGGCGATTAACGGCATGCTCTCGTCTCTCGACCCCCATTCCAGCTATTTGAACGACGAAGAATTCAAGGAGATGCAGATTCAAACCTCCGGAAAGTTCGGCGGGTTGGGCATCGAAGTCACCATGGACAAGGGGCTGGTGAAAGTGGTCGCCCCCATTGACGACACGCCGGCCGCCGAAGCGGGCCTGCAAGCCGGAGACTATATCAGCAAAATCGACGGCGATGCGGTGATGGGCATCGCCCTTCGCGACGCGGTGGAAAAAATGCGCGGCGAGCCGGGCACGGAAATCACGCTCGAAGTGTTGCGCGAAAACGAAAAAGAGCCGCTCGTTTTTAAATTAAAGCGCGCCATCATTAAAATCGCGTCGGTGAAACATAAGGTCATCGACGAGGAAATCGGCTATTTCCGCATCACGGCGTTTTCCGAACAAACGGCGTCGCTGCTTGAGAAAAAAATCGACTTGGTGAAAAAACAGCTAAAGGACGATCTGGAGGGAATCATCATCGACCTTCGCAACAATCCCGGCGGGTTGCTCGATCAAGCCATCGACGTCTCCGACCTGTTCCTCGACAAGGGCGAAATCGTCTCCACCGGCGGGCGCGTCGAGGAAAGCAACAAGCGCTTCAACGCCACAAAAGGCGACATGCTGCAAGACATGCCCATCGTCGTGCTGATTAACGGCGGATCGGCGTCGGCGTCCGAAATCGTGGCGGGCGCCCTGCAAGACCATAAGCGCGCCATCGTGATGGGAACGCAGTCGTTCGGCAAAGGTTCGGTGCAAACCGTCCTGCCGCTCTCGGCGAGCAATGGAGCCATGCGGCTCACGACGTCGCGCTATTTCACTCCGTCGGGACGGTCCATTCAGGCCCAAGGCATTGCGCCCGATATTGTGGTCGAGCAATCTAAGCTGGAAACCATGGCCGGCGAGCCGATGCCCGGCGAATCGTCCCTGCCTAAACATTTAGAAAATAACGACGCGAAAAAAGACCCGACGAAGGGCAAGGAAAGCCCCGACAAAAAAACGACCGACAAAAAAACGACCGATAAAAATAAGGCGGCTAAAAAATCGGATACGGACGTAAGTTCTTCCGACGTGTATAAAGACGACTACCAATTGGGCAGGGCGGCGGACTTAATTCGGGCGATATATCTCTATGAACACCGAAACAAATAGACGGCGCGCGCGTGTATGAAGCGCAACACTTCCCTGGCGTTAGGATATGCGTTTTCGCTCATATGCGTGTTGCTTTCGGTGACGTTGGTCATGCAGCGCTATTCCTATCCCGGCGAAGAAGCGCTGCAATACGAAATTAAAAACGGCACCCGCGTCGTCATTGACTTAACCAACGGAAAAATTCACGAACGCTTGCGCTCTCAACAACAGGAACCCGCCCCTTTTAGCGCCGCCGCCCAAATAGTGCCCGTTCCTTCCGACCATAAAGACGCAAAACCCCTCCCCGAGAATAAAGCGGTGCCGACGTCAAGCGACCATACCGCCGCTCCCTTAGCAAAAAACGACTCGCCGAGCGACCCGCAAATTCCGGACGCTCCTCCCGAAGCAGGGACGCAACCTGCCCCGCCGACGGTTGATTTTCGCGATAAAGGCAAGCCCGTCGTCGCGGTGATGGTGAAAGGACTGGGGATGAGCGGTTTTCCGACCGAATTGGCGCAGCACCTCCCCGATTACGTCACGTTGGGTTTTTCCCCTTATTCTCCTTCGCTTGACGAAGACATAAAAAACGCGATTGAAAACGGCCACGACGTATTAATTAACCTGCCGATGGAATCGTCCGACCTCACGTCGGAAGATCCCGGGCCGTATTCGTTATTGTCGGCCATGACGCCGGAGGACAATTTGCGCCGGCTAAACCTGGCCTTGTCGCGCACGGTGCGCTATGCCGGCGTCTACACCGACCAAGACGAGCATTTCACCTCATTACCGAGCGCGGCCATGCCTATCGTCAAGGAACTCAAAAAGCGCGAGATCGAATTGGTATACGGGGCGGGATACCAAAATTATTCCTTCATTCAATTGGCGGAAAAAAACGGTTATCCGGTATTGGCGACGGACGCGCACGTGAATTCCGCAATCGACGGCGACGCCGCCAACGACGCCATGAACGCGGCGCTCGAGTCGGCCCAAAAAAAGGGATTCGCCGTCCTTATGGTGGCGTCGTATCCCATGACGATAAAACTCGCGGAAGAGTGGATGAATCGGGTGGATAAGGAACGCGCGACCTTCGTGCCGGTATCGTATTTGCTTGCCAAAAATCGCGAGGCATTGCAGACGAACGCCGCCCTTCCCTCCCCTGCGATTAAAAGCGAAAAAAATCCTCCCTCAAAGACGGAGCGGCCCGATCCCCATGGCGCGCCTTCGGGCAAGCATTAGCGTTTTTCATGCGTATCGAGGAAACCTATCTTGCGCGAACGAATTCCGGGGAATTGCGGTTCGACGAACGGCAACGGCGCATAGCGCAAGCGCTGGACGAAATTTTAGACATGTTGAAGGACGCGACGTCGATAAGGCGAAGCGCATGGACCCGCATTCTTTCCCGAAAAAAACGTGCGGCGCCCAAAGGCTTATACGTGCACGGCGCCGTAGGAAGGGGGAAAACCTTGCTGATGGACGTTTTCGTGGAATGCGCACGCAATCTGCCGGTGCGTCGGGCGCATTTCCACGACTTCATGAAAGACGTCCACCGCCGATTGCGACGGGCGCGCGCCTCCTCCGGCGTCGTCGACCCGATAGACAGCGTGGCGTCCGACATGGCGAAAGAAGCGACCATATTATGTTTCGACGAGATGGAAGTGCACGACGTTGCCGATGCAACGTTGCTGGAACGTTTGTTTTCTCGATTGTTCGCCGAGGGAACGACGCTCATATGCACCTCCAACGTCCCTCCCGAAGAATTATATAAAGAAGGACTGCAACGCGAGCATATTCTACCGTTCATCGCATTGTTGCGCGATAGGTGCCGGGTGGAGCGCCTCGACGCGGAAGGGGATTATCGTTTACGCGGAAAAGAGGCGAAACGGGAGGAAAAAAGGTGGTTTCGTGCGGATACGGAAGGAACGGAGGCTTTAAGGCTCGCCGTTCTGCGCTACGCACCACCCGGCGGTTTTGCACCCGAATCGGTGCGCGTCGTCGGGCGGGAAACCACTTTTCGCCGCGTGGCCAACGGTGCGTTATGGACGGATTTTGACGAACTGTGCCGACGTCCGCTTGGCGCCGGCGATTACGCGGACCTATGCTCCGCCTTCTCCGTTATTGCCGTCGAAAACGTACCGACTCTGCACGCGGGCGAGACGCATCCGCTCTTGCGGTTCATTCACTTTATCGACGTCGCCTACGAAAAACGCGTGGCGCTCCTATGGTCCGGAGCGGACGAGCCGGAAGCGATATATCCCCACGAACCCAAGCCTTACGGCTTCGCCCGCATGGTTTCCCGCTTGCGCGAAATGCGTTCCGACGCATATTGCGACGCGAACACAGCCTAGCAAAGTCCTTGCCTAGCGCCTAAATCGACTTAGGGACGCAACATTATTCCGCATTTAACCACATGACGGACCTGCACGACTCCGTATCGTCGCTTAACGTATATTCCGCCGTTGTCGCCGAATGATAGTCGGCGCTCACGCATACCGCTTCGGAGGCGGCGGCTTCGCCCCGTGCGGCATAGACGCTTCCGCCGGCGGGATCGGCGTCGTCCGTTTTTTTGTCGATGATGCGGGCCGTTTCCGGCAAGACGGCGCCTTCGTTGGGGCCGGCGTCTTCCTTTCCGGAAAGTTGGAGAAAGTTGCCCGAACGTCCGTACATTTGGCCGTATTCAATGAAGTAAAAAGCGGATTTAAGGGCGGACTCCGGCACGTTTTCGTTTATTTCGTATCCCGACGCAGTGTTGGCGGAAACGACGCCGCTATAGAGTCCGTTCACCATGTTCGCCTTAGCCAAATGCCGCCATGCGCGCAAGCATTCGGTGCGGCAGGAGACGTTGTCCTTGTCGTCGATGCGGTTATTGCCGTCGCCGTTGGCGTCGGCGCCGTCCGCTTCCCAATAGTCGTAGGCGTTGGGAAGGTCGCCCGGGAAAAACTTATATTTCTTGCGAAAATCTTCCGTCGCTTGCTTATAAAATCCAAGCGATGAAATAAGTTTGTTGATGCGCGCTGCCTCCATTAAATGCGCGCCGCCCGCAATCGCGGCCAACGCGAGCGCCGTAATGAGAAGCGTAATCGACATTTCGACGAGACTGAAGCCTTGCGGCGATCTTCTTAAAGGCATTTCGCGTTTTTATTTACCTCACGTCCGCATAAATCGGGAACTTCGCGCAGAGGGCGCGCGTTTTTTCCCGCACCGTTCTAATCGCGTCGGATAGTGTGGCGTCGTCGCCGGTGGCTTGCGCGTCCAGCACGTCGCAAATCAGGTGGCCGACCGTTTTAAATTCTTCGACGCCGAAGCCGCGCGAGGTGCCGGCGGGAGTGCCGAGGCGAACGCCGGAGGTGACGAACGGTTTTTCGGGGTCAAACGGAATCGCGTTTTTGTTGCAGGTGAGTCCGGCTGCCTCCAGCGCTTCTTCCGCCGCCTTCCCCGTCAATTTTTTTGGGCGCAGATCGGCCAGCACCACATGGCTGTCGGTGCCGCCGCTTACCACGTCGACTCCGCGCGATTGCAATATCTGCGCGAGCGCCGCCGCGTTGTCGACCACTTTTTTTGCGTATTCCTTAAATTCGGGCGTGAGCGCCTCGCCGAACGCCACGGCCTTTGCGGCGATGACGTGCATGAGCGGTCCTCCCTGCAATCCGGGGAACACCGCCGCGTTCAGCGCCTCTTCGAGCGTGACTTCTTTTCCGGAGGGCGTTTTTCGCACCACGACGCCGGGCTTTGCCGAAACGATAATGCCGCCGCGCGGACCGCGCAACGTTTTATGGGTGGTGGACGTCACGACATGCGCGTGGGGAAGCGGACTGGGATAGACGCCACCCGCGACCAACCCGGCCACGTGCGCCATGTCGACCATAAACCACGCGTCAATTTCGGCGGCAATTTCGGCGAATTTTTTCCAATCGATCACGCGCGGGTAGGCGGAGCAGCCGGCGATAATCAGTCGGGGCCTATGTTCCAGCGCCAGGCGGCGCACTTCGTCGTAATCAATGAGGGCCGTGTCTTCCTTTACGCCGTAACATACGGCATCGAACCATTTTCCGGATAGATTGACGGGCGCGCCGTGGGTTAAGTGTCCTCCGGCGGCAAGGGAAAGGCCAAGCACCGTATCGCCCGGCTTAAGCAAGGCGAGCAGCACCGCCTGATTGGCTTGCGACCCGGAGTTGGGTTGCACGTTGGCGTAGGAACAATCAAATAATTGGCACAGGCGCTCTTGCGCGACGCGCTCGACTTTATCGACCTTCTCGCAACCGCCGTAATAGCGCTTGCCCGGATAGCCTTCCGCGTATTTGTTGGTAAGGACGGTGCCTTGCGCCTCTAGCACCGCTTTGCTTACGATGTTTTCCGACGCAATAAGCTCTATCGTGTCTTGTTGGCGCGTCAACTCTTCTTTGACGAAGCCGAAAATCTCGGCGTCGCGACGTTGCAAGCCTTCGGAGAAAAACGGAGGAAGGCCGGCGTTGCCGGAAAAAGAGGGGGCGGCGGCGGAGGGAGCGGACATATGCTAAATTACCTTATGCAACGTTATTGTCGTCGATGAGCGCTACGCGACGGCTGTGGCGCCCTTCGTGGAAATCGGTGAGAAAAAATCGTTCTACCATGGCAAGCGCGGCGTCGCGATGCGTAAGGCGTGCGCCCATCACCAGAATATTGGCGTCGTTATGTTGGCGCGCCAGCTTCGCCATGTCTGCGTTAAAACATAGAGCGGCGCGAATGCCGGGGAAACGGTTGGCGACGATGCTCATGCCGACGCCGCTTCCGCAGATGAGCACGCCTTTTTCCGCTCTTCCCTGCAATATGGCGTCGGCCACTTTTTTGGCAAAGACGGGATAATCGCACGAGGCGTCGGAATCGGCGCCGCAATCGATGGCGTCGGCGCCTTGGCCGACGATAAAATCAAGCGCGGATTCCTTTAGGTCGTACCCGGCATGGTCGGACCCAACGGCGATTTTTTGCCCTTGAAACAGCACTTCTTCCGAAGAAGAGGACATTATTTTCCTCGCGTCATAGACTCGCCGTTACGCCGCCTTGGCTTTTTCGGTCGCGGCGTTAAAATTTTTAGCGACGAATTCCCAGTTAATCAACTTATCGTTAAAGGTGGCGATATAATCGGGGCGCTTGTTGCGGTAATCGACGTAATAGGCGTGCTCCCACACGTCGATCGTGAGCAGGGGAACGCACGCGTTGCTTTTTATGGGCGTGTCGGCGTTGCCGGTTTTAATAATTTCCAGCCTGCATTTTTCGTTGCTATAGACGAGCCACGCCCACCCGCTGCCGAATTGCGTAGCGGCGGCGTCGGCAAATTGTTTTTTAAAATTATCGAGAGAACCGAAATCCTTGGCGATTTGCGCGGCGAGCTTCGGGCAGGATGGCGCCGAAGAAGCGTTCGGCGCCATGCAATGCCAGTAGAACGTGTGGTTCCATATTTGTGCGGCATTATTGAAAATCGGTCCGTCGGACGTAGATATCACTTCTTCCAGAGGCGCGTTGGCAAGGGGAGAGTCCTTCAGCAATTCGTTTAATTTATTCACGTAGGCGGCGTGATGCTTGCCGTGGTGATATTCCAAGGTTTCGGCGCTAATATGCGGCTCAAGGGCGTTTTTGGGATATGGCAGATCGGGCAAAGCAAAGGGCATGGCGGCCTCCTGTAACTATATACTATCGCATGTAAGCCGGCACCATACCCCTTAACGCACACAGGCGCAAGCATGATTTTAAAAGCAACCGCAAAGCCGTCCCAATCGTCGGCATAAAATAGTCCCTTCCTCATGGATGAGTTATCGTCAAGTTTTTTTACCGTTTCTATGTCGCCCCCTCCGACGACCATGCAGCGCCCCCCCGCGTTTTGCGGCTTATCGTCTTTAACATTCATTTTTTCTTTTTTTAAGAATTCGACGTTTCGTCTATTCGGTCTGCTTCGCGTCTGTTGGCAAACGACGCTGCGATAGGTGCAGGCTTAGGAAGAAGCGGCAGGTTCAACGGAAATAGCATTGGGCTCCATTCCCTGTTGTTTAGAAATAACGGCGAAAATTTCCTTCGTAAATTTTACGTGCAACGAAATAAAATGCTGTTGCTCATTAACCTTACCCGAGTTGGTGACTTTAATCGGTCTTTTCAAGGGAGTAGAGGTACAGGTGCAGGTCACGTCACTGACGTTATGCTGGCCGCAAGCAAATTTCGCGTTATCGAAATCGCAACTACAGACATATTGCACGTCGTCATCCTGACGGTTGCAGTCTTCTACGTCGCACTCAATGACGACCTTCCACTTTCCGTTAGCGTCTTTTTCCGTTCGGTAGGGCATGGCGAAAGAATCGTTCTAAAAGAATAACGATAGAGGTGGCTGAGTTTCTTGTGCCGAAAATTGAGTATACGAAAATTTAGTCTAACCATACGCGTTTTTTGCGCAGGCACAACGCAATTTTCATTGCGCGCCGATATGCCTTGCATAATCGTCATAGGAAAAATTGCGAACGACGCGAAAATCGTCTCCGCCTTCCCATAAGACGAGCGACGGCAACGGCACGCCGTTGAAGTAATTATATTTTACGGCGGCATATTGCATCAAATCGCCGAAAAGGAGCGTTTGTCCGATTTTCAAGGGTTCATGAAAACGATATCGGCCGATGACGTCGCCGCTCATGCAGGTATTGCCGCCCAGAAGATAATCATATTCCGTAAAGGGAGCGTCCGCCTCGTCGACCATTTCCGCGCCGACGAGCGGGGGAGTATAGGGAACCTCCAGCACGTCCGGCATGTGGGCGCTGGCCGATACGTTCAGCATGGCGGTGCGAACGCCGGCGTTGTCGACGATATCGAGAACGGTTGCCGACAAATATCCCGAGTTCAGCACGTGCGCGGCGCCCGGCTCTAAAATGGCTTGCACATTATGTTGCTGTTGAAAATGCCGCAATTCTTCGATAAAGATATCGGCGTTAAAATTTTCGTGGGAGTAAAAATGTCCGCCGCCGAAATTCACTTCGCTCACGCATTCCAATTCTTTGGCGAATGTGGCGGAGATATGACGCATGAGGGCCACGCCGTCCTCCGCCATGTTTTCGCATAAATTATGGAAGTGCAGGGCGTCCAGCTTCGCCAACATTTCGGGAGTAACGTCCGCCTGGCGCGCTCCGAATCGGCATCCGGGAGAGGACGGATCGTATAGCGGGTTCTTCGCTTGCGACAAGCCGGCGTTGACGCGCAAAGCCAATTTGACGCTTGGCTTGATTCGCTTCGCCATATCGCCGAAGCGGAGGAGCTGGGAGACGGAGTTAAAATACAGATGGTCGGCATATTCCAAAATAGCGGGAACGTCCGCCTCCGCATAAGCGGGGCTATAGCAATGCACCTCCTTGCCGAAATAGGTTTTGCCTAGCCTCGCTTCGTACGCGCCGCTCGCGGTCGTGCCGTCCAGCGCGTCTATCATGTAGGGAAACGCCGCCGTCAACGAAAACGCTTTCGTCGCCAACAACATGCGCGCGCCGGATTCGCGCTTAATGCGCTCCGCTTTGCGCATGTTTTCCTTAATGCGCCGTATGTCGACAATATAGGCCGGCGCGGGAATATGGTGCCGGGGAAATTCTTCCGCAGGACGCATGGGGCTATGTATGCTCTCCCAATCCGCACGGCAAGGATTTCACGTGCCAAGGCAAGCCTTGCCTGGCCACTTCTTCCATAAACGGATCGGGATCTAACTGCTCGACGTTAAATACGCCGGGCGTTTTCCCCCAGACGCCTTGCGCCATCAAGATGGCGGCGGTGGCGGCGGGAACGCCGGTAGTGTACGATACGGCTTGAGCCCCCACTTCCTTATGGGTGCGCGCATGGTCGCACACGTTATAAATCAGGACGGTTTTTTCCTTGCCGTCTTTCTCGCCGGTAAGGATCGTGCCGATCGACGTTTTTCCGGTATAGTTTTCGGACAAATCGGACGGGGCGGGCAATAACGTCTTTAAAAATTCAAGGGGAATAATATCGACGCCGTGATGCGACACGGGATCGATGCGGGTCATGCCGATATTTTGCAGTACCTCTAAATGCTTAATGTAATTGTCGGAAAACGTCATCCAGAAGCGAATTCGCTCCAGTCCCTTAATGTTCAGAACGAGCGATTCCAATTCCTCATGGTACAGCAAATAGGCTTTTTTCTCTCCGACGTCGGGAAAATCGATCATTTTTCCGAATTGAAGCGGAGCGGTTTCCAGCCATGTTCCGCGCTCCCAATATTTTCCGCGTTGCGTGACTTCGCGAATATTGATCTCGGGGTTAAAGTTGGTGGCGAACGCCTTGCCATGATCGCCGGCGTTACAATCGACGATATCGATTTCTCGAATGGAATCAAACAGATTTTTTTGGGCATAGGCACAGTAAATATTCGTTTGCCCCGGATCGAAGCCGCAACCAAGGATCGCCGTTAGCCCCGCCTTCTCAAATTTTTCCTTATACGCCCATTGCCAGCGATACTCGAACTTCGCTACATCGCGCGGCTCATAATTGGCCGTGTCCATATAATGTGCGCCGGCCTGCAAGCATGCGTCCATAATCGCCAGGTCCTGATAGGGCAACGCCATGTTAATGACGAGGTTGGCGCGCGTTTCGCGAATAAGCGCAGCGGTGGCGGCCACGTCGTCGGCGTCAATCTGCGAGATGCCTATCTCTACGCCGAGGCGTTCGCGACACCATCGCTGCGTTGCTTGGCATTTAGAAAGCGTACGGCTGGCTACATGAATGCCGGAAAAGCGCTTGGCGTTCATCGCGCATTTTTTTGCCACGACGCTACCGGCCGCGCCTGCGCCAATAATTAAGAGGTTCACTTTCTTATTTTCTGCCCGCGCTTAAAGGAATCACGATATAACTTCGCTTTATGGCTAGGCCGCCGTTTCGACGTAGCTTTCCAGCCATTGCAAAATGGCGCTCTTTGGCAACGCGCCCACTTTCGTTGCGGCGGGGGCGCCGTTTTTGAATAAAATCAGGGTAGGAATGCCGCGCACGTTATATTTCGTGGGAACGTCCGGATTTTCGTCGATGTTGATTTTTACGACTTTAAGCGTTCCTTCCAAATCCGTCGCTATTTCGTCGACGACGGGCGACAATTGACGGCACGGTCCGCACCATTCCGCCCAAAAGTCAACCAGCACCGGTAGCGCGCTTTTCAACACGTCTTTGTCAAAAGAAGAATCCGTTACGTTATTGGCCATGGGCGCCACCTAAATTATTAACGTTAAAAAATCGCAAAAATCTTCCGCTTGCCGATGCGAATCGTGAGGCTGAAAAGCATTGGCAGCGTGCGCGACCAATTGGCGCGTGTTATTGCCACCCGCAACTATATCGCGCGGAAGGTATGATTGCAATAAAATTTCCTATGTCCTTGAAATTGTTTTATAGCGTCGACCGAAATGTTTGTCGGGAAACGCGATTTCATCCGGACAATGCATTCATTCTTCGTTAGGATGCGAAAAACGTTATGGTTAACGGAGAGCGTCTTGCCGGCATTTCGAATCGCCATCGTGGCCGCGTCGTTTCATGCGCGGGAAACCGACGCCATGATCGCCGAAGTTCGCCGCGTATGCGCGCAAAACGGCGCGTCGGAAGCCATGTGCGTTCTCACGCCGGGAGCCATGGAAATGCCGCTGGCGCTGAAGCGCGCGCTTCGCCGGTCCGACGTCGACGCCGCCGTGGCGCTCGGCATTATAGAAAAAGGCGAAACCTTGCACGGCGCCGTTATGGGAGAGGCGGTGATACGCGCCGTCATCGGGTTGCAGCTCGAATACATGAAGCCGATCGGTACGGGAATACTAGGGCCGGGAATTTCTGCGGACCAAGTGCAAGCGCGCGTCGTTCCGTATGCGCGCGCTGCGGCGGAAGCCGCGATTCACATGCTCCATCACACATAATTTACAAGGAGCTATCTAGTATGCGAATTGCGATTTTCGGAGCGGGGTATGTCGGCTTGACGTCCGCCGCCTGTTTTGCCCATATCGGCCACCGCGTTTCCTTGATCGACGCGAGCGTCGAACGTATGGCCGCGCTGCGGCGAGGGGAAACGCCGATTTACGAAGAAGACTTAAGCGATTTGCTGCGCAGTCCGAACGTTTCCTTTGCGCGCGACGCCCGGGAAGCCCTGAGGGAGGCCGACGTCGCGCTCATTGCCGTCGGCACCCCGCACGACCCGGAGAGTGGCGCGACCGACATGCGACAGGTGTTTGCGGTTGCCGAAGAAATGGCCGCCCTGCTCACCCATCGCGTGACGGTGGTAACGAAATCGACGGTGCCGGTCGGCACGGCGAAAAAATTGCAGGCGTTTTTTGACGGGCGCCGCCCGGACTTGCGCATCGACTGTGCGTCGAATCCGGAGTTTTTGCGGGAAGGAAGGGCGATCAAAGATTTCCTTGAACCGGATCGCATCGTCGTGGGAGCGGAGTCCCCGAAAGCGAAGGAGGACTGCCTGAACCTTTATAAGCCGATAACGGATAAGGGCTACCCGATCTATTGTTACGGCGCCGCGTCGGCGGAGGCGGTGAAATACGCATCCAACGGTTTTCTTGCGATCAAAATCGCTTACGTGAACGAAATCGCCGATTTTTGCGAGCGCACCGGGGCCGACGTCGACGAGGTGGCGGAAGGCATGGGCGCCGACCTGCGCATCGGCAGGCAATTTTTACGGCCCGGTCCGGGCTATGGCGGCTCGTGCTTTCCTAAGGACACGCGTTCGCTGAAAGCGCAGGCGCAACGCGCGGGCGCGGAGGCGCGCCTGATCGAGGCGGCCATCTCCTCAAACGAGCGCCGACCGGCGGCCCTTCTATGTCGGGCAAAAGACAAACTGGCCGGAGGCGATTGGAAAGGCAAGCGCATAGGCATGCTTGGCGCGGCGTTTAAGGGAGAAACCGACGACGTGCGCGAAAGCCCGGCCCTCGCTCTGGCGCGCATATTGTGCGAAGAGGGGGCACACGTGGCGATCTATGATCCGCAAGCGCTGAAAGGCGCGAAGAATGCGTTGGCCGGTCATGCGTCCGTCGTGTATGCGGCCGATTGGCAAGAGGCGGCGAAAGGCGCCGATATCGTCGTGATTGCCACCGAATGGAAGGAATTTTCGCGCATCAACCTTAAGGATCTGGCCGCCCTCACGCAACCGGACGCCGCGTTGTTCGACGCGCGCGGCATGATCGACGGCGAAAGCGCCGCCAAGGCCGGATTGCGCTATGTGCGGGTAGGAAAAAGCTAGCTTCCGTAATTGAAAAATGATGCTTTTTCCTGCTTTTCTCATTCAAATTACTTGAAACTTATAAACTTAAGCCTTATAGCTACTCCCTTACGGGCGCAACGCACTAAGGGTTGCGAACATCTATTATACGTTAAAGCAAAAATTTACGCGGGAAGACGCTATGTTTGCAAAACCAATCATCATCGCAAACTGGAAAATGAACTGCTCGTTGGTGGAAGGCGTACGCCTTATGGGCGAAATTCGCGCGCACGTACAAAAAAACAAACTTATTTCTACCTGCGTCGTTTGTCCTCCCTTTACCTTGCTACGGGACTTCGCCGACGTCGTTCCCGGCACGTCCCTAAAATTAGGCGCCCAAAATTGCCATTTCGAGACGGAAGGCGCCTATACCGGCGAAATCAGCCCGACCATGATAAAGGAAATGGGATGCAATTTCGTCATCGTTGGCCATTCCGAGCGCCGCATGTATTTCAACGAAGGCAGCGAAGCGGTGCTGAAAAAAACCGTGGCCGCGCAAAAGGCCGGCCTGACCGCCGTGGTATGCGTCGGCGAAACGCTGTTCGAGCGCAGGAACTCCATGGCGCGCGAAGCCGTCGCCCAGCAAATTGATTACTCGATTCCCGAAGGCTCCGCTCCGTCGAACCTTATCGTGGCTTATGAGCCGGTATGGTCCATCGGCAGCGACCAACTTCCGACGCTGCAAGAAATTCACGACATGCACGCCTTCATTCGCGAGCGCGTCATGCGTAAGCTGCGCGGCGCAAGCGGCGATGCTGCGGTCGTTTACGGCGGGTCCGTAAACGTCGAAAACGCCGGAGAAATTTTAGCGTGTCCGCACGTGGACGGGCTGTTGCTCGGGCGAGCTTCCATAAACGCAAAATCGTTCTTAAAAATACTTGCCATTTCCGACATTCAGGCCAATAATATGGTTTTGGTAAGTAAATAAAAAATTAACGCCCTCATGTTGACCGCTTTATTGACCCTACAAATTATCGTCACGGTCGTTATGATCGGGGCTATTTTAATGCAACCCAATTCCAATGACGGCATGGGCGGGTTAGGCAGCGGCGGACAACCCTCCCTCGCGGTGGACAACACCTCCTTCCTAAGCAAGCTGACCGGAGTGTTGGCCGCTATTTTTATGGCGAACAGCCTTTTAATGGCCGTGGTGAGTTCGTCCTCCGTCTCTCGCGAAGATAAAATCATCGAAAAACTGCAAGATACTCGCCTGCCTAACGACGCCGCCCCGAAAAAAGACCTTCCCGCCTCGTCGCCTAAAGAATCGACGGAACAGAAAAAAACGCCCACGCAAGCGCCCGCCTCCGGCGACGCCTCTCCGGGCGCTCCTGCGATTCCGAATCCCGAACCCATGCACCCCAACGCGCCTGCCGAGCAAACGGCGCCTACGTTACCCGGCGAAGAAGGTAAACCTACCCAAATACCAAATGATTCGGCCCAATAACGCGAATGACCCCCGGCGCCACGACCATGAAGACCACCGCGACAAAATTTATTTTCATCACCGGCGGCGTGGTGTCGTCGTTAGGCAAGGGCCTTGCCAGCGCCAGCCTGGGCACGCTGTTGCAGCAACGCGGATATTCGGTGCGGCTACGCAAGCTCGACCCGTATTTAAACGTTGACCCCGGCACGATGAGTCCGTTTCAACACGGCGAGGTGTTCGTCACCGACGACGGCGCCGAAACGGATTTGGATTTAGGACATTACGAACGCTTTACCGGCGTATCGACACGCGGCAGCGACAACATCACCACCGGGCAAATCTATTCCAATTTACTGTCGAAGGAACGTCGGGGCGATTATCTGGGCGTGACGGTGCAGGTGATTCCGCACGTGACCAATCTCATAAAAAACTTCATCGTCAACGACGTGGAGGGCACCGACTTCGTGCTGTGCGAAATCGGCGGCACCGTCGGCGACATCGAGGCGTTGCCGTTTTTCGAGTCGATTCGCCAGCTTAGCTTTGAGCTGGGGCGGGAGAACAGCCTGTTCGTCCACGTTACGCTGTTGCCCTATATTTCCGCCGCCAAGGAATTAAAAACCAAGCCGACACAACACTCGGTGAAGGAATTGCTTTCCATCGGCATTCAACCGGACGTCATTATTTGCCGTGCCGAACGTCCGATTCCGGACGGGCTTATCCGCAAGGTGGCGCTGTTTAGCAACCTGCGGGAGGAGCGCGTCATTCCGGCGCTGGACGAACGCAGCATTTACGCCGTTCCCGCCGCATTCCATAAGAACGGTTTCGACAAGGAAGTGTTGGCCTACTTCAAAAAAGAAGACGTCCCCATCGACGTGGAGCGTTGGACGAAATTGGCCGACGGCGACCGCACCAAGGGTGAAAACGTCATCGTCGCCATCGTCGGCAAATATACCGGGTTGGAGGACGCGTATAAATCCTTGATCGAAGCGTTGCGCCATTCCGCCATGAAGCTTGGCGTCACGCTCGACATTCGGTGGGTCAATTCTCGCACGTTTTCGCTCGACGACGCCGACGAGGCGCTATCGGACGTCCACGCGATATTGGTGCCGGGCGGATTCGGCGCCGAAGGCATACGCGGCAAAGTCTCCTCCATTCATTACGCCCGCACCAAAAACGTGCCGTTTTTCGGCATTTGTCTGGGGATGCAGCTTTGCGTGATCGAAAGCGCGCAAAACGTCGCCGGATTGCACAACGCCGGATCGACGGAATTCGGAGCGCCGGACCATCCCGTCGTCGCGCTCATGACGGAATGGATGCGTGGCGTGGTAAAAGTGGAGCGCGGTAAAACCGGCGCGCAAGATTTAGGCGGCACCATGCGATTGGGCGCGTATGAATGCGCGATTGACGACGAGGAATCGCTCGCGTTCCAAGCCTATAAGAAAAAGCGCGTTTCCGAACGCCACCGCCATCGCTACGAAGTAAACGCCGATTATCGCGAGCAATTGGAAAAATGCGGACTCCATTTCTCCGGCGTTTCGCCCGACGGGGCGTTGTGCGAAATCGTGGAAAGGCGCGACCATCCGTGGTTCGTCGGGGTGCAGTTTCATCCCGAATTCAAGTCGCGCCCGTTCGATCCGCACCCGCTATTTACGGATTTTCTTGAAGCGGCGTTGCTGCGCAAGCATACCGTGGAAAGCAAGAATGCCGACAAGACGGCGCCGGCGAAAAAGGTGAAGTGACCGGAAAAGAAGCTCGTTCGCCGTTAGCTCCGTTATGCATGAGGTCCATTTTTAAGCGCACGCAACGTCTCTTCCACGTCGGAAAAATGGCTGCGCGTTCCCATAACTTCCTGATAGTCCTCGTGTCCCTTGCCGGCGATAAGCACGGCGTCGCCCGGTTTGGCGCACTTTACCGCCTGCGCGATGGCGGCGCGGCGGTCGCCGATTTCGCGCGTTTTGGACGGATCGCATCCCGCGAGCACCTCAGCCCGAATCGCTTCCGGAGCTTCGCTGCGCGGATTGTCGTCGGTCACGATAATCGCATCAGCCAATCTCGACGCAATCTGGCCCATTATCGGACGTTTTCCGGCGTCGCGATCGCCGCCGCACCCGAAAACCACGACGACGCTTCCTTGCGTCGCGCGACGCAGTCCGGCAAGGGCGTTTTCAAGCGCGTCCGGCGTATGGGCGTAATCGACGTAAAACGCGGCGCCGTCCTGCACGGCCACGCATTGCATGCGCCCCGGTACGTCCGGTACGCTCGCCAAGGCGGCGACGGCCTCTTCCATCGAGCCGTCTTTCACATATGTAAACGCGCATAGCGCATACAGGGCGTTTCTGCATTGAAATTCGCCCCGCAGCCGCATGCGCGCGCCATATTCCTTGCCTTTATACGCAAAGCGCATTTCTTGCGTCGCTCCTTCCGTGCGCATGGAGATAAGTCGGCAATCGGCGCCTGACGCTTCGCCGACGGAAATAATCGGCGCGTTTTTTTCCTTCGCAACGCGTTGAAGGCGGGAGAAATAGGGGGAATCCGCGTTCGCGATCATAGGGGCGCCGGGTTCGAGCAGATCGAACAACAGGCATTTAGCGGCGAAATATGCATCGAAATTTTTATGATAGTCCAGATGGTCTTGCGTTAAGTTGGTGAACATGCCGAGGGCGAAGCGGCAACCGGCGACGCGCCGCTGCTGCAACCCATGGCTTGAGGCTTCGATGACGGCACGAACGGCGCCCTCCTCGCCGGCTCTTTTAAAAGCCTTATGCAGACTCGCGGCGTCCGGCGTGGTGAGGGGCACGTCAACGCGGGCCTCGCCGCCATCGTTTATCACGCCGAGCGTGCCGACGCTCACGGCTTTTTTCCCGGTTCTTTCCCACAATTCCCGCAAAATCCACGTCACGGAGGTTTTGCCGTTGGTGCCGGTGACGGCCACTTTTTTCTCGATGGCGTCGGCATAGAAAAAAGCGCAGGAACGGGCGAACGCGCCGGCCAAATCGTCGCATCGGTAGTAAGCGACGCCGGGAGCGCGCTTTTCCTCCGGCAGCTTTTCGAACGAAATGACGGCTTTTACGCCCTTGGACAATCCGTCCGCGACATAGCGCGGATCGAACGCGAACAAGGCGTCGCCTTTTTGCGCCAGCCGAGAATCCCGCGCGACGCCGGCAAGCAATATGGGCGATGCGCCGGCGTATAGCTCTCCGAAATAATCGCCCCATTCCATACGGATTATCCCTTGAAATGCTCAAAAATCGTCCATCCTCCGATAAGCACGAAACCGATTCCGGCGAACAGCTTCAGCGGAATCGCCTCAAGATATTTCGCCGCAAACGCTCCCAGCAAGACGGCCACGGCGGTAGAGGCGATCAGCGCCGCCGACGCGGCGGCAAACACGACCCACGGATTGTTTTTACCCTCCGACGCGAAAAGCACGGTGGCAAGTTGCGTCTTATCGCCAAGCTCCGCGAAAAAAATCGTTAAAAAAATGGCAAAAACGGCGGGGACATGCATGAAAAAGATAATTTTTTGTTATATTCTTCAGCAACTATATGCTAAAACCAACTAAGGAAGCAAGCCTATATCCGTTTAAAGCCTGTTTTGCATCATGAGGCGTCGCGCCATGAACGACACGACCATATTGCTCACCGTTCGGCAAGAGCGCTCCGGAGACGTGCCGGGCGTGCTTGACCTTAACCGCCGCGTCTACGGGCCTGAGGGCTTAAGCGAGGAAATGTTCATCGGCCAGCTGGCGAACTTCCCCGAAGGCCAATTCGTGGCCGAATATAACGGAAAGATCGTCGGCTATTGCGCCACGTTCGTCACGAGCGGGGGCGTCGCCCTCAAGCCCCATAATTGGGAGCGCATTACCGGCCATGGCTTCGCCTCGCGGCACGATCGGGAGGGGGATTACCTCTACGGCATGGAAATTTGCGTCGATCCGGAATATCGCCGCCTGCGCATCGGCCAACGCCTCTACGACGTGCGGAAACGCTTGTGCGAGGAAATGCGCCTGAAAGGCATCGTCTTCGGCGGACGCATGCCGAACCTCTCGAAACGCATCAAGCGTTTCGGCACGCCGGAAAATTACTTAGAAGCCGTGAAAGAGCGCAAGATCAACGATCCGGTGGTGAATTTTCAGCTACGCAACGGTTTCGAGATCATCGGATTGCTGAAAAATTACGATCCGAACGACAAGGAGTCGCTCGGCTACGCCACGCATATGGTGTGGCATAACCCGGTGGTGGAGCCGGACGAGCGCAAGAAAAAATTGTGGGACAGGCGCAAGCACCCGCCGGTGCGCATTGCGTCGGTGCAATACCAGGCGCGGAAGGTCGATTCTTTTTCCGACTTTACCAAACAGGTGGAATATTTCGTCGACGTGGCGGCGGAATACCGATCGGATTTCGTCGTGTTTCCCGAAATGTTCACCCTGCCGTTGCTCTCCATCCAAAACAAGCCGCTCTCGCCGGAAGAGTCCATCGCCAAAATCACGGAATATACCGACGATTACGTAAGCTTCATGCAAAATTTGGCGGTGTCGTACAACATTAACGTCGTCGGCGGCTCGCATCCCACCAAAAACGACAAAGGTGACCTGGAAAACGTCGCCTACGTGTTTTTGCGCGACGGCGCCGTCCATACCCAGCCGAAATTGCACCCAACGCCGCACGAGCGCTATTGGTGGAACATTAAGGGCGGCAACGTGCTCAAAGCCATCGCCACCGATTGCGGATCGATCGGTGTGATGACGTGCTACGATTCGGAATTTCCCGAAACGGCGCGCCATCTGGCCGACCAAGGGGCCAAAATTCTCTTCGTGCCGTTCTGCACCGACGAGCGGCAAGGCCATTTGCGGGTGCGCTATTGTTGTCAGGCGCGGGCGGTGGAAAACCAGATATACGTCGTCACCTCCGGCATCGTCGGGAATTTGCCGGACGTCGAAAACATGAACGTCCATTACGCCCAAAGCGGCATTTACACGCCGTGCGACTTCCCCTTCGCGCGCGACGGCGTGGCGGCGCTCGCCGACTCGAACACCGAGACGATCATCTTCGCCGATCTGGACCTGGAGCAGCTCACCGTCAGCCGAAACTCCGGCACGGTGCAGAATTGGCAGGACCGTCGGTTCGATTTATATAAAGTGGCGTGGAAGAAGCGGCAGTGACAATCTATTTTTCTCTAAGAACCGCTCTTATCGTCGTCGCCTGCGCCAACCTGCTGGCGTTCGCCTTATGCGCGCTGGACAAAAGCGCGGCGCGGCGCGGCGCGCCGCGCATTCCGGAGGCAATGTTCTTTACCCTCGCGCTCGCCGGCGGATGGCCTCTGCTGCTTGTCGCCATGCGCATGTTTCGGCATAAAACGGCGAAAACGTCGTTTAAGATGCGCGTCTATCTGGCGGTGATCTGCGACCTTATATTAGCGGCGTACGTGATTTTTTTATAATTTTATTTTTAAAACGACGAGAAATAACTGCCATGATAACGCCGATAAAAGAAATATAAAAAATTTCTCGACGCCCGCGCCGAGGCAACAGAAAAGCGCTTAATTCGATGTGAAAAAATATGGATTGACGCGAATTTTTACGTCAAGAGACGAGCGCGTTAGACGGACGGCACATGATATGTCCGATCCATTATGAGCCGAAATAACGGAGATATCGTCAAAAAATCGAGCTTGATATCGTTCTTTCGGGGTCAATATGTGGGGAGATGTAAGCGCGTTCACCGTCGTGACGAGATCGCGGTATAATTCGGAATTGAGATTATCGCACAACGATTGTATCTGCGTTGCCATTTCTTCCAAACATTTTTTCGTATCTGCGTCAAGCGCTTCCCATATCATGACCTTCTTAAGCGAAGAAAAGATTTCCGACAATATCCGTTCGGGATGACAGGTCATTCTCACCTGCACCGTATCTTCTTGGATCTGCGTTTCCGTCTTGCGCAATTGTTCCGCAAAAGGAATGGAACCGCCAGTCTGAATCGCGTGGGCGAAAATAAGGGCATAAAGAACGTTCAGAGCGGGAAGGAAGCGCGTATCGTGATAACCAAATTGTTTCGCGCACAGCATATGGCAGCGCCGCACGGCGGCGTATACGGTTCCGAGCGACCTCTCTTCGACCGTCCACCCGTCATACTCGAATACGATAAGCAAAAACTCCGTACACGCAATGACGAGATCGCTCGCGTCGCGTTGCCGAACAGGAGAATCTGCGATTTTTTTCAACGCAGCTTGCAATCCGTTGCACGGTTTTTGCATATATGCCGTTTCGTTGCCGGAAATGTTTAACAGGCTTATTTCACCAACGATATTTGCCATCCGCTCGCGTAGCTCGGGGTATTCACTTTTAAAAACAACGTGAGGGGCGATAGACTCGAAGCCGCGCCAAAGAATCCATTCGGGTTCGTTTTCTTGATCGCCCCGGGTGTTGCTTGCCGCCAATTGCTCTTCGACTTCCACAATTTTAGCTGCAAAATCGGCGCTTGCGTCGGCAAACAATTTGCGCAAGAAAATGTCATTAAAGTATTTCGTTAATATGGTAGTGAATTCGCTTTCTGTATTGGCGCTTTTGCCAAAACGCGTTTCGCATAAGGCATGGAAATGTTTAGCCGCAGCGTATAATGCGATAAGCAACCCGTCGGTGAAAATAACGGTATCTTTTGATTTTTCCAATGCGAATACGTCTAGAAAAAAGTCCAGGCATTTCGAAATCAAGAGATCAAGTCTTTCTTTTTGATCTTTCGGCGGATGGGCGTCGAAGGAAGACAAGGCATCCACCATGGCGACGAATTACGATCGGAGCAATCAAGGATATGCAAAAACGATATACGCAACGAGCGAGCGGAAGGCTGAGCTCAAAATTGTATGATTGGCAATTAATAATGGTTGCTAGCCGTTTTGTCAAGAGGCGCGATGCGCGGGACCGGAGACTTCTTTTTTAAAAAAAATAGATGCGTTGCGTCGTCCGTCGTTACGTTTTGTTATAGGATTAGGCGGAAAATAAAAAGAGGAAATGCGTTAAACTATCCAAAAAATAGAAGATTGATATTATATTTCATTATTATTTAATATCAATTCTTTATGTTCTTTTGATGCGTCGGCAAGAAGTAAGGAAGAATAAGGGGAAGAGGCGGCATATGGCAAAATGTTTGATTATCGCGGCGGACGAATATATCCGCGACTCGGTGGCCGACATGACGGAAGGGTGCGGTTTTGAATGCCGCACCGCCGAAAATTCCATTCACGGGCTTATCGCCTGTTCCGAACGCATGCCCGACGTCATTATTATCAACTGTATGTTGCCGGACATGAACGGCATTGAGTTTTTCGAGATATTGCGCGGCATGCCGGGAGGAAGGCGCCCATTCGTGATTTTATGTTCCGACATTCAAATGCGTTCCGGAAAGGGTGCGGCAAAATATTTAGAGTCGCTTCGCGACAGCGTCGTTCGGGCGGCGTTCGCCTAGGTTAACGCGCAAAGTTCATTTTTATAAAAAATATTTTTTTTTGCGCAAGGTAAGTGTCTGTGGAACGTCGCCTTAGACCGGCTAGGGCGCGCTTCCGAAGAAACGTCAAAAAAGCGACGAGGCGCTTTCATGGGGAAGAATGGAAGCGTAATTAAATAATTACGCGGTGCGCCATAGCGATACATAACTAACTATACGTGACCGAAATGACTGTATGAGGAAATTTCGAGATGTGCTTGGCGACGAAGAGCGGACGTTTGGAGGTGCGGCGGGGGTTTAGTTTTAGAAGAAGTATCCTTCGAGATGTTGTTGATTAGAGGGAACGGACTGCTGATTAGGAATCCAGCCACAATCCGTTCCGTTGAATATCTGCACAACAACTTCATCCTCCCCTAGTGGTTGGTGAATATCGCTATAATTAGCGGGCATGGTAGCAGATCTTTGCTTAGGCCGATACACATCAGGCGACAACATCTGACTACCACGCGTTGCCATTGATATTCCGGTAGGGGATGCAACCGGCGGGGGGAAAGCCGGTTGTTGATTTTCTCCCTTCATAACGAGTTTGGTATCGGTATAGGATCGCACAAGGGGTGGGTGCGGCCGCACATTTTGATATGTATCCCCGTTCTTCGGAGGCACAGCAGGCCGCATATCTGCTTGAAGTTTACCACCAACGCGATTCGAATCATGCATATTGGAATCGAAAGCGGTCGATGGTAACATAGAATGTAGCTTGAACGATGAAGGAGAACGTATCGCCTCGGGAGAAGGCAGGGAAGTCAAACTATTGTACGACGCTTCCCCAATCAAGTTTGATTGAGACTGCGATTGGCTATCCAAAGCAATACGTATTGTCCTGTCACGGTGAAGATGTTTATCAAGCCAATCTCCTATCTTATCGCACCAACTATCTTTTTCGGGTTGATGGGATAGACGATGCTTCTTCATATCCTTCAGTTCCGTCACTTTAGGTAATGAGCTGCATTTACGAATTGCCTGAAGGCGGCTGCGCAGACGCAGGTTGCGACGAGAACTCGTAAAAAACATCAGCGACCACAATGCGATTCCTGCAAATATACACCCGAAGCAAGTTACCGGCGACCACTCGGGCAATAGAGTAAGACCGATAAACAAACCTGAGGTCACGTTTCCGACGTTCGCCATCGCGGCCGTGTCGCCGGAGACATATTCCTCATGCCACGTTGCTACCCGAGAGGGTGACAACTGATCGCGTTGCAAGATATGTGTAACATAAAAACTGCGCGCATTGTCGTACCAGTAGATCGATTGGGTAAGGATAAAACCCAGGATCAATATGACGCAGTAAAAGATCATCGTGCGTTTAGCATTTCCTTCGGTATGCGCCATGATTATGAAGACAAGAACAAAGATAAACGCCCACCACAAAACGCTAAACAATGCGTGGGAAATGCGCTTTACTTTTTCGCTCGTCGATTCATATCCAGAAAAGGCGCTGAGATATTTTCTTTGTGCTTTCATCGCGTAAGCGAACTCTTGGCGACGGTTGAAGAATGTGCGTGAGTATGGACCGGGTAAGCGAACAGGCGGTTCAAGGCGAGGAACCGAAAATTTAAGTGGTATTCTTAGTGTATAGGATAAGGTAACAAGAGGCAATTTCTTAATAATATATGTCGCATTTTTTTAATAATTCATCTTCCGCGGCAGGGCAATGTCATAAATTAACGAGCTAACAATTTGCGCTAAAAATATGAATTTTCGTCATTCCCGCGCAGGCGGGAAAACAAGCGTAGCGCAGTTTCGCCAATCCGGTGTCCTAAAAAACTTGCGTGGGCAGCACACTCAATCTTCGTTAAAGGATTTTGAAATGTGCTTTGCGCATAAGTTTATTTTTAAAATCCGGATTGGCGCCTGCGCGAGAATAGAAGAATGCATTCAATCATTTTCAGTCGGATTCGCTATACATCTTATTTTTAGCATCAGGCGGAAACAATGGCGCCGTATCGCCGCGCAAAATTTTCCTGAAAAACAAAAAATAATATAATTTCACTTAATAATAACAACTATAAGTTAAAAAACTTTAACTTTAAATTGAATATACAAAATGAATTTTAACTTTCTTAAAAAAATTACGGGAAATGTCATTTTTTTATTGATTAACGGAAAATTTAGAAGTATTAATTAAATCACCAAACACACTCTCGCGAACGACTGAACAGCTAAACACTCTCAGAAACACCGAGTACAGAAAAGCCAGTCTTTCTTGCTTCATTGTTTTTAGCCTAAACGCTCCCTATCTCCGTATCTTTGAACCGGTTTCAAGATGCATTTCAGTCAAGCATTTCTTCAAGTTGCCATTCCTTTCCTTCTTCTTGGATCCGTCGGTGCAGTTCCTGCTCGTGGAAACGGAAACAATGGAAATGGTAACGGGAACAATCGTTCAACTACTTCTTCCGTTCATCCTAGCTCGACTCCGTTGACTAGCTCTTCGATTCGTCCTAGCTCCACCCGTCCTGCTTCCAGCTCGACTCCGTTGACTAGCTCGATTCGTCCTAGCTCGACTAGCCTTAGTTCATCGCTGATCTCCTCTTCTACTGTTCCTGTACCCACGGGTAAACCTTGGTCTTCCGTATGCAATGGCGTCAAGAATGGTCCTGGCGAGTGTCCTTACACTCCTCTCGACACTAAATGGGATCCCACTGACTACGTAATTGTTCAAGATGCTCTCTGGGATCTTTGCAAGCCAAACGGTAAGGCGGAAGATGCTTGGAACAAGCTACAGAGGCAAGCTACCATCGAACACGATGCACGAGTGAATGTCAATCTAACAATGGAACAATCATCTCGGGATAACGTCACTCTTACAAGAGAGCTAATCCTTGATGCTGATGAAGATGCTTCCCTTGCTCAACTTGATCGGAACATCACAGCAAAAGAGAATCGTCTAAACGTTCTCGTTGCACTGGTTCCTAAGTGTTATGCAGACATTCTAATCAGCAACGAATGGAAGAGGCAAAACGAAACTTGTCACCGCGCCTCTATGCTTAATAGCCGAGTCGATGGTTATGTGGAAAGGGCTGAAGACTCCAACACTAACGCTCAAAAGAGACGGGTATTGCTTGAACGTGCTCATAACGTAAACAAGACGATTTATATGCCCGCTTTGCAAACTTGCCAAAAATGGCAGGACAAAGTTGCTGATAAGACAAATGCATGCAACGCCATCAGAAACGAGCGTGACGAATTGGTCCGAGAGATTCCTAAGGAAAAAGCTCTTAGCCAAGAGCTTCACACACAAGATGCCGTACGTAACGGAAATCTTGTTGAGCTTGGATACAAGGCAGGTAACTCTACTAAAGCGTATCAGGATGCAATTCGCAAAGCTGACCAAGAAGGTGAAACCTTACGTGATCGCCAATCTAAGTACAATGCCAAGCTTCAAGTTATCAATGATTACTTGTATTGCCCTGCTCAAGCCGTTATGCGTTACCTACGTCGCTCAATTCCAGTTATGTTTTTGTAACCGGCCGGTTCAGTTCACTTTCCTTCACCTTGTAAAACAAGTTCTTGGGTTCAGGCAACAAAACGGTCTAGGTTAAGGCGTTTTCTTTCTTAGGTATGTTTTCCTTATTTCCTTCATCTTTTTCTTTTACCGGGACTCTAAGCTAAGAGTCAAAGCCATTACTAAGCTGGCTTAGTAGACAAAATCCCCATCATAAACTGGAACTAAGTTGTGGTGCGAGGGATGACCGTTATGGAACATAACGGTTGTTTCTTCACCACGCTAAATGACGTAAGAACTCACAAAACCCTTATGTCGCTTGCGGGCGCGTTCTTCTCGAATGTTCGAGCGGAGCGCGCCCGTTTTTTTTGCCCTGACGCCACGCGAAAAACGCGCCTTATGCTTTGCCGCCAAAGGCGTTCTACAACGCTCCCTCCCTCACCCGCAGGCTCTCGCCCCCGGCGGCGATCTTCGCCAGCAGGCTATGGTGTTCGGGGAGGATTTTATCCATAAAAAACCGTCCGACGGCAATTTTATCGTCGTAATATTCCGCAGAAAACGCGCCCCCTTTGTCTTTGGCCTCGCACGCCGCCTTGGCCATGAGACAGTACATATAGCCGTGCAACGTGCATCCGATAAGGCGCATATAATCGTAGGAAGCGGCGCCGGCTTCGTACGGATCGCTTATTGCTCGCATGGCGATGAGCATCGACGCCTGCCTTGCGCTTTTGAGCGCCCCATACATCGGCTTGGTGAAACGCCTTAGCGTCGCGTGGTCGCGATGCTCCTCGACGAACGCGGCGGCGTCGTGAAAAAAAGGACGCAAATACCGGCCTCCGCTTTTCACCAGTTTACGCCCAACCAAATCGAGCGCCTGTATTCCGTTGGCGCCCTCGTAAATTTGGGCGATGCGCGCGTCTCGCACATATTGCTCGACGCCATATTCCCTAACATAGCCGTGTCCGCCGAACACTTGCATGGCGAGATTGGCGCATTCAAATCCCATGTCGGTCATGTAGGCTTTAATGACGGGGGTGGCGAATTGAATGAAATCGTCGGAGCGGCGCTGCGTTTTTTCGTCCGAATGGTGTTTGGATATGTCCACGCGCAGCGCGGCATACAGCGCCAGCATGCGCGCCGATTCGCAAAAGCTTCGCATGGTCAGCAACATGCGCCGCACGTCCGGATGCGCCGTAATCGGATCGGCTTTTTTGTCGGGATTCTTCACGCCGTCCAGACCCCTGCCCTGCAAGCGCTCCTTAGCGTAGGCGACGGCTTGGCGCCGCGCAATTTCGGCCAACCCCAGCCCTTGCACGCCGACATAGATGCGCGCCTCGTTCATCATGGTGAACATGGCCTTTAAGCCTTCGTGCGGCTTGCCGACCAGATGCCCGACGGCGTTTTTAAATTCCATGACGCAGGTAGGCGAGGCATGGATGCCCATTTTTTCCTCCAGCGAGACGCACGTCACGCCGTTGGGCTTTTCGTTCGCATATTTCGTCACCAAAAACAAGCTAATCCCCTTGCTTCCTTCCGGCGCGTCCGGAAGTTTCGCCAAGACCATATGGACGATATTGTCCGTCCAGTCGTGGTCGCCGCCGGAGATGAACATCTTATTGCCGTTCACGAGATAACCGCCCCCTTCGCGCGGCGTCGCGGTCGTGCGGATAAGCCCCAAATCGGTGCCGCAATGCGCCTCCGTCAGGCACATCGTGCCGGTATGCTCTCCGGACGCCAGTTTCGGCAGATATTCTTGCTTCAGCGCGTCCGATCCGTGCAAATACAGCGCGTTATAGGCGCCGTGGGTGAGCGCCGGCGTGATGCCGAACGCCAGGTTCGCCGAACATATCATTTCGGTTATCGGCATGTTGAGCGCCTCGGGCAAACCTTGTCCGCCATATTCCGCTTTGCAGGAAAATCCCGCCCATCCCCCGTCGCAATAGGCGCGGTACGCTTCCTTAAACCCTTTTGGAGTGAAGACGACGCCGTTTTTTATGCTCGCCCCCTCTTTATCGCCCGATTGGTTGAGCGGAAAAAGCACGTCCTTGCATAGACGCTCCCCCTCAGCCGTCAGCGCGTCAATCAATCCGGCGTCAACGTCTTTGTAAGGCGCAAGCGCGTCGCGATATTGTTCAACCTTCAAGACTTCGAGCAACATGAAGCGGTAATCGTCTAACGGCGCATGAAATTCCGGCATGGGGCGGCGCTCTCTTTTTTAATGAAAAGATAGTTTTTATTTTATCCGACAATACATAAAAAATCGGTAAGGAGGCAATGGTAGCGAGTGACAAATCGCCGCTTTGCCGCTATAAGCAATTTTCATGTTCCTTATTAAATGTAAAATAGACTTCCAATTGGATTCCTAATGCAAGGCTCTACCCCGCAAAAGGAACGCCGGACTAGGAAGTTAGAGTAGGATGTTATGCCTGCGAACCGTACATGGGCATGCGGGAATTTTTGTGGGGATGGTCTCGTAGCTCAGCCGGATAGAGCAAGCGTTTCCTAAACGCTAGGTCGTGTGTTCGAATCACATCGAGACCACCATTCTCCTTAGAAACTACATCTTCTTGCAATTTTGCAAGTATATCTGCGCGATATTGCGCCTTCGTTCAAGAAATTAATCGCTTCTTTGCCTAAATTCCCATGACGTTAATTTTTCTGTCGTGTAGGATGCAGAATGATTTAAAATTTAGGTTAATTTATAAAATTCCGAAGGTTACGCAACAAGTTTATTTTTATAAACGCCTAAAAAACCCTACGACATGCGGACAAGAACTATTGACTCCGTATAAAAATTATGTATGGTGAACCCAAGCCTATTGCCGCAGGCCAATGATTTTTTAAAGCGCAACGTAAATTATAGAAACGGACGTGAATGCATGGCGCGTATAGCCGGAATAAACTTGCCTAAACAAAAGCGCGTTGACGTCGCGCTCACCTATATTCACGGGATTGGCGCTCCTACGTCAAAGGTTATCCTTGCTACGCTCAACATACCTCCGGACATTCGAGTTCACAAGCTTACCGCAGATCAGGTCGTTTCCATAAGCAATCACGTTGCCGGCAACTATACCGTCGAAGGTGATTTACGGCGCCAAGTGACGCTTAACATTAAGACGCTTATGGATTTAGGCAGTTATCGTGGGTTGCGCCATAGAAAAAAATTACCCGTTCGTGGCCAGCGTACGCACACTAATGCTCGCACTCGTAAAGGAAAAGCAAAACCGATCGCCGGTAAGAAAAAATAAAGGCACCGAGAATTATTCATGAGCAAAGCATACAAAAAGAAAAAAGAAAAACGTACCGTTACCGTTGGCATAGTAACGATAAACGCTACGTTTAATAACACTTTAGTGACGATTGCCGATCTAAACGGCAACGTTATCGCATCAAACTCCGCAGGCCAGCAAGGCTTTAAGGGTTCAAAAAAATCCACTCCGTATGCCGCTCAGGTTGCTGCGGAGAAAGCGGCGGCGGACGCTCAGGAATGGGGATTAAAAACAGTAACCATACAAGTTAAAGGTCCCGGTTCGGGGCGGGAATCCGGGGTGAGGGCGATTGCGGCGACCGGATTAAAAGTAACCGTCATAAAAGACGTTACTCCTCTTGCCCACAACGGATGTCGCCGCAAGAAGCGTCGTCGCGTGTAGTTTTTATATTTAGGCATCTTTTTCGTTCTACAATCGCGAGGTTTCTCTTGAAGCTTAAAATTTCTGAAAATTGGAACAACTTGATTAAGCCATCTAAGTTTTTTGTCGATAGTTCAGTTAAGTCAGCCAATCGCGCTATTTTTGTCGTTGAACCGCTTGAGCGTGGCTTTGGCATCACAATTGGCAATGCGTTGCGTCGGGTTCTTCTTTCCTCCTTACAAGGTTGCGCCGTTACGTCCGTGCGTTTTGAAGGAGTGGTGCACGAATACGACGTCATTCCCGGCGTGAGAGAAGACATTATCGACATTATTTTAAACCTTAAGCAAATGGTCGTTCAATTAATCGACTCTTCAGAAAAAACGCTTTACCTGCATGCCGAAGGTCCATGCGTCGTAACGGCAGGCATGATTGTGGTCGGGGCTGACGTGGAAATCACTAATAAAGATTTGGTGATATGCCATCTTGACGAAGGGCATGAGCTTAAGGCGCAAATTAACGTTGGAACCGGGAAAGGCTACCGTACCGCCACGGCCAATCGCTCTGAGGATGCGCCTATCGGCGTCATTCCGGTTGATTCCATATTCTCTCCGGTATTAAACGTTGCCTATAAGGTAGATAAAGCTCGGGTTGGCCAAATCACCGACTATGATAAGTTACAACTTGACATAAAAACTAACGGATCCATCGATCCGGAAGTTGCCCTCGGATTGGCAGCTAAAATACTGCAAGATCAATTAAAATCTTTCGTTAATTTTGAGGAAGCTGAAGAAGAAGAGAAAATAGAAGAAACAGGCATAAAATATGACCGCAATCTACTTAAAAAGGTAGATGAATTAGAGCTTTCCGTTCGTTCCCAAAACTGCCTTAAAAACGATAACATCGTGTATATTGGTGACTTAGTGCAAAAAAGTGAGTCTGAAATGCTTAAGACTCCTAATTTTGGCCGTAAGTCCCTTAATGAAATTAAAGAAGTGTTGGCAACGATGGGGTTACGTTTCGGCATGGAGGTAGACGATTGGCCGCCGGAAAATATTGAAGAGCTTTCTAAGAAAAATGATGAGCCGTATTAGCTGTATACGTAATCAATGTTCTTGCGTATACAATGCAGATGTAATTAATTCCTAACAAATATAAACAAAGCGCTTATAAAAAGCACAAGAGATCGTTAACGTATGAGACATCAATTAAAACATCGTAAACTTAATCGTACTTCTTCGCATCGGCGTGCATTGTTTGCCAATATGGCTCAGTCGTTAATTGAGCATGAACAAATTCATACCACCCTTCCTAAAGCGAAGGCATTGCGTAGTTATGCAGAAAAACTAATTACTCTCGCTAAGCGCAATAATTTGTCTTCTCGTCGTCAATTGGCCGGTATTTTATATACGGACGTTTCCGTTTCTAAGATATGTGACGTTTTAGCTTCTCGTTATGCGGAGCGAAACGGTGGGTATACTAGAATCGTGAAATGCAATAATCGCCCCGGAGATAACGCTCCGATGGCTATTATTGAATTGGTCGACCGCAACATTTCCGCAAAAGGCGCAGCAGATTTAGCTCGCGTTGCTGCGGAAAAAGCGGAAAACGAAGAATAGACCTCTTGCATAACCTGCTTTGGCGAGCCGAATGTCACAAGCAACATGCTTAGCTAGAGCGTACATAGATACGCGAAGATTCTAGGATGGACTTACGCGACGCAAGATGGCGCCGAAGATAGGGTTATTGAACAGGTCCAATATGTACCAAACACCGTAAATGTTTTTATAGAGGTCCGTTTCGTAAAAATTTTAATAATTACTGATATAAACCCTGCTTATGAGTTTTTTATGAAAAAAAATAATCACATCATACGCTGCGCCTCTGTTGTTTTGGCATTATTTTTTACTTTACCTTTTTATTTCATCCCCTTGTGTGCATCATCGGCAGAATCTTCTATGTTAAAAATGACGCTTCCTTACGGCGACGTATTAATACAGCTTTTTCCCGATAAGGCTCCGGCTCACGTTGAGCGTATTACGCGCTTAACCAAAGAAGGATTTTATAATAACGTTCCGTTCCATCGCGTCATTGACGGCTTTATGGCCCAAACCGGCGACCCCACGGGAACGGGGACCGGTGGTTCTAAATATCCCGACTTAAAGCAGGAATTTAACTCCATCCCCCACACTCGGGGCATCGTTTCCATGGCGCGCGCTTCCAATCCCAACAGCGCCAATAGCCAGTTTTTTATTGTGCTGGATAACGCTACCTTTTTGGATAACCAATATACCGTTTTTGGTAAGGTCGTCAAAGGCATGGAATATGTCGATATGATAAAAAAGGGAGATTCAAGACAAAATGGCACGGTAGTAGATCCTGATCGCATCATTTCCATGACCGTTGAGGAGCCTCAAAATGCCCCGGCTGAAAAATAGAAAAGTGTGTTTTAATATCGCGCATTAGCCGGATCGGAACAAGCAATTTTTTAAATTATAAAATTAGAACGGCACATCTCGGTTTTATTGTTTGAAGGAGAAGAATAAAAAATGTGTCAGTGCTTTTATGAGGTCAGGATTAACGGGAATCCAGGTTAAAAACAAGAGTTATGGCGTAGCGCGCTTAGCATTGCTCTTATTTTGATTTTTTTTGTAAGATGTTTTTTTGTAAGAATGACGAAGAAAAAATCGTTTTAAACATATCTCCGGGCAAGGTAGTAATCACACCTTTTTTATAAACCATTTCTTGATTAGCCGCTAAAATCGTCTACAATGCCTCTTCATTTTAAGAACAATATTGACATAACGACGATGGAAAGATCGACATGCGCTCCTTTGCCGCTCTATTTTTTGTTGTCGTCGCATCGCTGACAAGCGTCTCTTGTACGCTTGCGCCCCATTTCGTGCGGCCGGATTTTTCGGCGGCGATGTTTTGGAAAAAACCTTCGCAAAAAAGCGAACTCACTCCGGTACGGGCGGACGAGTCGGAAGCGCAAACGCCAACGCCGATCACATGGAGGCAATATTATCGCAACCCCGCCTTGCGCCAATTAATCGCTAGGGCGCTGAAGCATAATGCCGACGTCAAAAAAGCCGCGCTAAACGTAAAGGAGGCGCGCGCCTTGTATCGCGTCGAACGCGCCGGGTTGTTACCCTCCCTTAACGTCGACGCCTCGGGCATGCTCGGGGAACGCAGCGACGCCGCCGGACTGGCCGGCAACTATCCATCCGACGACTCGTATAGCGTCGCCCTGTCCGCCCCCGCCTATGCGCTCGATTTTTTCGGCGGCGCGCAAAGCCGCACCAAGGCGCAATACGAACGCTACCTGCAAACGGCGCATGCAAGCAAAGCCGCTCGCCTCACGGTTATAACGGAAACGGCGTCTGCCTATATTCGTCTGCTTGCCGACCGAAAATTGCTTCTTCTGACCGAACGCACGCTTGAAGCGCAGCGAAACACGCTCGCGCTGCTCGCCAACAGCCGCGACGTTGGCGCCGCCGCCGATCAAGACGTCGCGCGCGCGGAAACGGCGGTCGAAACGGCGCGCGTGAATTTGCACCGTTATCGGCGCTTCGTCGAGCAAGACGTTAACGCCCTATTCGTGTTGCTGGGCGAGAGGCGTTCCGACGAAACGCTGCCGAACGTCGAAATAAAAGACGCCGACTTCATAACCGACATTCGTCCGGGACTACCTTCCGCCTTGTTGCTGGCACGCCCCGACGTGATGCAAGCGGAAAGCTCCCTCAAAGCGGCGAACGCCGACATAGGCTCGGCGCGGGCGGCCTTCTTTCCGTCCATCACCTTAACCGGCGCCTACGGATTCGCGAGCGGAGACTTAAAAGATCTGTTCGCAAGCTCCGCCGCCGGAGCCTGGTCGTTCGTTCCCAGAATTACCGTACCGATCTTTCAGGGAGGGCGCTTAAAAGGCGCGCTCGACGCGGCGAAAATTCGCAAGGAAAAAGCCGTCCTCGACTATGAAAACGTCATAAGGGTCGCGTTTAAGGACGTATCGAACGCCTTGACCGCGCGTCAAACCCTTAAGGAGCAATCCGACGCTCAGGCACGGTTGGTCAAGGCCGCGCAACGCGCATATAATTTATCGAAGGTGCGATACGATTCGGGCGTGGACAGTTTTTTAAGCGTACTCGACGCCCAACGCGAGCTATACGCCTTCGAGCAAGGCGCGCTTTCCGTCGGCGCCGAACGGTTGCAGGCGCTTTCCGCCGTCTATGCGGCGTTCGGCGGAAACGCCGCCCTTTCCTCGGCCGTTAAAAAACAGGCTCTAAACTAGCGCCTATAAATGATATAAAAACGGCATGACTCCACGCTTCCCTCCCGTTCCATCCATCTGCATGGCCTATGGCGACGGTCCGGCCCGGCTAATGGCCGAGTGCGTGATGACGCTGCTGAAGCGCGTCGGAACCAAGGCGTCATACAAGATGCTCGAAATAGGGAACGAAGCCTACCGGCGGGGATACGACGCCGGCGTGAGCGAAGGCGACCTGGAAAGCGTCCGTCAGGCCGACGCCGTGTTGCAGGCGCCGGGATATCTGGGGCTACGGCAACGCCCGTTGCTCCCCCCCGAACCGAAAGCGGACGGACTCATCGTACCGTTTTCGCTTGACGACGCGCGCGCAGCCTATCGCCTTCCTTACTCTCCCTTCGCCGGTGCGGAAGCCGCCATTACGCCCGGCTACGCCTTATTTTGCATGACCGAGCCGGAGAAGATGCGTCCGCTCTACCCGGAAAGCGCCGACCCCACCGGTCTGGTTTTAGCGGCATGCCTGATGCTGTCGTACCTTGAACGCCAAAACGAAGCGTTTTTATTGCAGGCCGCCTTCATGCGCACGCTTGAGGAAGGGGTGCATCCCTACGGATTTTACGTGCCGGGCCGCAGCAAGGAATGCGTAGGCGTAGACGGACTCACCGAAGCGGTCAGCTTCTTCATCGGAAAAACGCCGCGCCGCCTGCGCGTCTCCAACACCGAAAAACCCTTCGTCACCGACCGCGCCCTGCTTCTTAAGTCGTTGCGCGCACAATTTCGTCCCGTTCCCTCCGATGTGGCGCTTTCGTCGCCGACCGCATAAAAAAGACGAAAAATAATCTTCTTCCTTACATAAACGTATTGTACGCCGGATTGCGATCGGGTTAAGATGGGTTTTTCGCAGGGTTCGCTGCGATAACGTGATTTTGTCGAACGCTTTCCGATGCATAATACGCGATTATCGTCATTCGCCGTTTTATCGTTATTCATGGGTACCATGGCGTACCTTATTTTTCACGCCTTTAGCGGAGAACTTGGCCTGTTTGCGCTCATGCACATGAATCGCGAACTTGAGGAAAAACGTCTCGAGCTAGCCAAACTCCGGGAGCGCAAAGATCGGCTTCGCCTTCGGGTGCATCACATGCAATCGGAATCCCTCGACTTGGATTTACTGGAAGAGCAAGCGCGAAAAACCTTGGGATACGCCAAGCCGGGAGAATACGTCGTCATCGTGGACGATCCTTTATAGGTATTTTTCCGCACGTCTCGGCGAAGACTTTTCCCGCCGCGCGCGTATAACTTAACGTAAGGCGCTATTAACTGAAGCGTGAGCGACAATATTGCCGTTAGACGACGAAACATTAATGGCGCGCATCGCCGACGGCGACCGAACGGCGTTTGCCGAGCTGGTCAGGCGTCATTCCTCACGTTTTTACCATGTGGCCTATCGCTATCTTGGGCATATGGAAGATGCCGAAGACGCCGTCCAAGCCGCGTTTTTAAAAATTTTGGAAAGGCCACATCTATGGCAGAACGATAAAGGCGCCAAGTTCACCACGTGGTTTTACCGCATCGTGGCCAACGGGTGCATGGATGCGCTAAAAAAGCATAAGTCGCTGCCGTTTTCGGACGATTTCGATCCGGAAGACGAGACTCCCTCGCCGGAGGAGCGTGCGGACGACCGCAAGCGGGCGTTCGCGCTTCGCAAGGCTTTGGGCGACCTTCCCGAACGGCAACGCTTTGCCTTGTCGCTATGTTTCGGCGAAGGGCTAAGCAACGCCGAAGCGGCCGAAGCGATGGGGTTAAAACTAAAGGCGCTGCAAGCGCTCGTCATGCGCGGAAAAACGCGCTTAAAGGAGAGGTTGCATCATTATGGCATATTATAACAAAGACGAAGAATGGCGCGCCGCCTTCGCCCTGCTGGAAAAAGACGCGCCGCGCGCACGCGCGGATTTGGCGGAACGCATTATCGCGTCGTCCGTTAGCGTCCCCCAACGCCGTCGTCTTTCTTTTTTCGCCGGTGCGGCGACGCTCATTAAAAACGCTATGGCCGAACCGCTTGGCTATGCTCCGGCCGCAGCGCTCGCGCTGGGCATGGCGTTCGGTTTTTTCGTCGTCAACGACGCAAGATTTAACGAGGAACCCATTACCTATTCCGGCGTCGTAGGCGACGCCGCCTACGTGATAGACGCGATGAACGACGAGGCGTTGCTATGAAGATGACGCATCAAAAAGCGGCGCTCGTTGCCTCCATTTCGCTTAACCTCGCTTTTATCGGCGTGGCGGCGGCCTTTGTGCTAAAAGAGGAAACGCGCGGACGCCATTATTTTTTCGATCGCGCGTCGAGACAGGAAACCGTCTCTCCCGAGGTGCGCGCGGCCTTTGGCGACGCCATGGAATCGGTCAAGAAAAACACTCCCGGAGCCTGGAAAACCATGCGAAGGGAAAGAGAACAAGCGATTCTCGCCCTCACCTCCGACCCTATCGACGTCGAGGCTTTTCGGGCGCATAACGAGGCCGCGACGAAAGAACGGAACGCCATGAAGGCCGCGTTTCGCGGCGCCGCCGAAAAACTCGCCGCATCGCTTTCCCCCGAAAAAAGAAAGGAACTCGCCGCATTGCTGCGCGACATGCGGCATACGAAGCAATGCGGAGATAAAAACGAATAGAATTCTAGACCGTATGCACTTTTTGACCCATAGGCCGACGTAGCGACAGGTTGGCGAATTATTTTTCATTTCGCAAATTCGTCTATCGAATAGAATAATTCCGTGCTATTCTCCCTTACGTCAATACGCCATGATCCACGAATTTGGCCTATTATTAAAGGCGCCGCTTATGAAACTCTACCTTTCCCTATTTGCCGCCTTGGCGGCAACCACGTTCTCCGCCCAAGCGAAGGCAACCGATTACGTCATCGATCCAAAGGAAAGCAGCATAAAATTTGCCGCCTCGCAAAACGGCGCGCCGTTTAACGGGGAATTCAGCGACGTTGCCGGCACGATCGCCTTCGACTCGAACGCGCCGCAAAGCGCCGCCGCCGACGTGCGGGTGCAAACCTCGTCCGTCACCGCCGACGGCGACGAAATTGCCTCCACCTTATTGTCGGCGGAATGGCTGGGCGTAAAAAATTTTCCCGAGGCGCGGTTCATGCTCCTTAAGCTCACTCCCGCCGGCGACCGCACCTATATCATGCAGGGAGAGCTGACCGTGAAGGGTAACGTGATGCCGATAGACGCGAAAGTGACCGTGGCCGAGCAAGACGCGCATCTCCTAGTGGCCGACACGAGCTTTACGTTCGAGCGCCTGAAATTCGACGTGGGGTGGGCCGACGTCTCCTCCGCGTCGGCAAACGCGACCGTCACGGCCCATATCGTCGCGAAGGCCAGGAAATAATCGTTGCCTTCTTCTCCCTTTAACGAATCGCTGCGGCGCAAGCGCCTGCTTTTAAGGCGCGCGGCACGGACGGAGAACGAAAGCGCCTTCTTCGTGCAGAACGCCATGGCAGAGGAAATTCTCTCGCGCTTAGGCGACATGCGGCGCGCCTTTCCTCGCATCTTGGCGACCGATTTCGGCCCGACGATAGGGAAAAGCGCCGTCAAACGCGCCGCGAAGGCCGACGACGTTTTTTTCGTCAACGAGATTTCCCTGCGCGCCGACGCGGTGTGCGCCCTTGGTGCTTTGCCGTTTAAAAGCGAGACGTTCGACGCCTTTATCGGGCCGATTCCGCTTCACGCCATTACGGACGTGCCGGGATGCCTGCGCGAGTGGCGTCGCGTCTTAAAAAAGGACGGCATGCTGCTTGCGGCGTTCGTCGGAGAGACGACGCTGCAATCGTTTCGCCGCGCGGCCATACGTGCGGAAGAGGAACTCTCCGGCCGGGCCGTTCCCCGTTTCTATCCCTTTATCGACGTAAAAACCGCCGGCATGTTGCTGCGATCCGCCGGATTTGATGCGTGCGTGGCCGACGTCGACGTCGTGGGCGCCGTCTATTCCCGCGCGAAGACATTGATAGAGGATGTGCGTATAATAGGGGAGAACGGAGCGTGCGGAGAAGGCGTTCCCCTTCCTCCGCGCGGCTGGCTAAACGCCGTCGACGCCGCGTTCGGAAACGGGGAGATCGACGCCCGCTTCGACGTTATTTATTTGACGGGAATAAAGGAATGAACGCGCGCTTTGGGCTTTTTCTGTTCGCGAGTTGTTACGTCGCCTCGTGCTCCCTCGTGCCGGAATATGCGCGACCTCGCGTCGACGCGCCGAACGCATGGACGAAAGACGCGCCCGTCGTCGACGCCGTCGCTAAAAATTGGCCGGACGATTTCGGCAGCGACGAATTGCGCGCGCTTATCGCCCGGGCGCTGAAGGAAAATCTCGACCTTACGGCCGGCACGGCGCGGGTGAAGCAGGCGCAGGCGGCGTTAGATGCGGCAAACGCCGCGTTATGGCCGTCGCTTTCCGTCTCCGCAAACGCGTCGCGCGCCGAAAACAGGCCGGCCAACGGACGGAGTCGCACCGATGAGACATTCAACGCGGCAGCCAATCTTTCCTACGACATAGACGCGTTCGGAGCGAATCGCGCAGGCAAGGCGGCGGCGCGCGCAAACGTCGATAAAAGCCGATACGCGCAAGACGCCCTCGCCATCACCGTGGGCACGCAAGTGGCGAGCGGATATTTCACCTATCTTAACGCAGAAGAGCGCATTGCCGTCACGCGAAACGCGCTGGCAAACGCAACAGAGGCGCTGGGCGTGGTAAAAACGCGGGTGGACGTCGGGAGTGAATTTGATTCCGCGCTCGCGGAACAAAAAACGCTCGTCGCCGGGCGCGAGGCCGAGCTCGCGGCGCTCGAAGAGCAACGCGACAACGCGAAAAACGCATTGGCGTTGCTGCTCGGCTCGCCTCCCTCCGCCATATCCCTTCGCGCAAGAAATACGGGCGGCGTGACAATTCCGTCCGTTGCCGCGCTGCAACCCTCCGAATTGCTGGAGCGTCGTCCCGACCTTGCGGCCTCGGAGGCCGCGCTAAAGGCCGCCGACGCCAATATCGGCGCGGCCAGGGCGGCGTTTTTTCCTTCGATCGACGTCGGAAGCGCGGCAAGCGCCGCGCTCGTCGGCGCCGGCGGTCCGGCCTCTACGGCCATGTCGCTCGGGGCGTCGGTTTTTGCGCCGATATTTACCGCCGGCCGCTTGCAAGCGGGCGTCGCGCTGTCGAACGCGCAAAAGGAGGAACTGGTGGCCGCCTATCGCCAATCGGTTCTTAGAGCGTTTACGGAAGCGGAGGACGCGCTTTCCGCCGTCAAATCCGCCAAAACGCAAGAAGAACGCTACGCAGAGGCGCGCGAAAACGCGCGTGTGGCTTATCGCCTTGCAAAAAAACGCTACGACGCCGGCGCCGCCGACTACCAAACGCTTCTCTCCGTCCAAAAAACGCTGTTCGACGCCGAAAACGCGCTTTCCCGCGCGCGATTGGCCCGTCTATTGGGCGCCGTTTCCCTTTATAAAGCGATGGGCGGGGGATGGGAGTCTTCAAAAAAAATCTTAAGAACTGAATGAACTTTAGGTCACATATTTTTCAGGGTTTTTGCGACTTCGGGCGGCATGTATTTTTCGTCGTGCTTTGCCAAGAGCGATTCCGCGACGAACGTTCCCGACGCGTCGAAGGTTCCCAAGGCGATCATGCCTTGTCCCTCCCTAAACAGGGCCGGCAATAACCCGACGTAACGAATGCGTATTTCTTTCTCTCCGTCGGTGACGGTGAAGGCAACGTTAAGCTTATGGACGCTCACGCTGCCTTTTTGCACCAATCCGCCGACGCGAATTTTTTCGTGCGATACGTGTAAACGACGGGAATATACGTCTGAAGGCGAGTAATAATACAACATGTTGTCGCGCAACGCGTAAATGATTATGCCGGCGCCGGCGCCGGCGCACCCCAAAGCGGCCAATAACGCCCATAAGCGCCTCCACGACGCCTTCACTGCTTTACGCCTTGTTGTTTTTTTTGCGCGCGATCCAGCCTTTTTTTCGCCAACACGTACCGCAGGATAGACGCAGCGAGCAATAAGCCTAGCGCCGCGCACGATGCGGCATACGCGGCGATAATAAAAACGGAATACGTGACGGGAGCAACCATGCTTTCCTTCATATTCCTCTTTCGTTCCGTCCGCAAGAGAAACCTGCTTTTCCTCAAGGCGAACCATCGATCGCTACCAAGAATTTTTGCTTTTCTCCTTGGATCAGCGCTAGATTTCGCACTAAAAAACAGGTATAATACATTTATCCACTCCTCTTTCCGTTGCTAACGCTTAACGCGCAACGCCTTTAGCAAATCGCTTTATTCATCTTCCCATAGCCTTCACGCCACCTTCCGCCATGCGTTCCGGAACGTTTGCCTCGTTCTTGTTCGGCACGCTCTTTTACGTCGCCGACGCCCAAGAAGCAACAAAACGTGACGAAGCCAATCAAGCGCAATGCGTGATCCTTCCCGGATCTCGTGCATTGTTGGCTATATTCCCGTACTTTTGCTTGCCTGCGGGGTTAAGCGTTGACGTGACGCCTGCCGTCCCCCTCTCCACCACGCAGCTCTTCCGCGGCGACGCTCCCGGCGCCAACGTTACCGATCTTATCGTCGGCAACGACACTTGGCGCTTCGCCTGCGACCTTGAACAAAAAACGTATTCGACGGAAAGACTTCTTTCTAACGGAGGAAGGACTTTTGCTTTCGTTTCCTTCATAAACGGCACGTTCTCCAACAACACCTCTTCCTCGTGCGACGACGTTTTCGGAGAGCTTAGCCTTAGGGAACTTAACGACGAGGCCAGCGCTTACCTTCCGTTTTCTACGGATTGGGATAAGGCGAACGAGGCCATGGGATTCTTGAAGCCGTCGCATAACGTTACCGCACCGAAAACGCGCAACTCGTGCGAAATCTCGCGGGAAAACGACAATATGGCGAGCTTTAACGATATGATCCGGCAATTGACAAGCTATATCTTTCCCTACGGCAACCATTGCGCGCTCTTGGAAAACGTCAACGTGACGGCGTGCGTCGATATGATAAACGCAAATTCTCCGATCTATATACGATTTTCGTCCTTATATGCCCCCGCAGACGCACGCAACGACGCCGTTGCAAAGATATACGCCGGTTACGACGCGGAAAAGGAAAATCTTACCGCCTATTTTGAGGCGACCGAAGGAGCGAGCGAAGATAATCCGTTCATCGCCACGGTAGGCAACGCCAAGATCGTCGTTCCGAACGACGCATCGAAGCCCTGCGAGTTTCCCGGCAATTTCCTTCGCGACGTCGCCAAGCAACTCATGCATAAAGAATCCCCCGTCTTTCCTACGCCGCCGGATTCCAAATTGAACGGCTTTATTTCCGGATCCGCCTCCGTCGCCGCTCCCCCTTCCCTTTTTCTCGCCGCTTGCCTTGCCATGGCGTTCGTCTTATTCTAAAGGGATCATTCCCTCACTTCATTGCTCGAGAGAGAGTGCATGCATTGATTTGATCCTTTCGTTTCTTCGCTCGTTATCGTATTTGCTTTCGTGGTTTAGTCATTATGTTGGAGTCGTCAAGCCGGACTTGACGCGTCGTTTCGTCGTATAAAAAAGAAGAAATAAAAAATATCAAGGTTTTATAGTCGATCCGTTTTAGAGCGCTTAAGTCAACTTCAGAGATTTCCGTGCGCAAAACATATGATCATCTCCGCAGATAAGCGGAGATGGCGAGCTATGGCTTTCCGTGCCGCACTAACGCGTCTATAATTGCTTTTGCTGCTTCCTCGAAGCTTCCCGCCGGAGTTTCGACGATAATTTCGGCTTCTGCGTATATCGGATACCGAACGTTCATCAAGTCGATTAACTTCTGCCTCTTATCGCCGCCTTCCAGAAGCGGACGCGTGTTTCGGCGCGAGACGCGCTCCAGCACCAAATCGAACGGGGGTTTTATCCATACGGTCAGAGTAAATTCCTTGAGAATTTCCCGCGTCTCGTCGCACATGAAGGCTCCGCCGCCGGTGGCAAGCACCATAGGCTTCGCTTCGTACAGAAAATAAGCGATCATTTCCCGTTCCAATCGACGAAACTCCTCTTCGCCGGATTGGGCGAATATTTGCGCGACGCTTGCGCCCTGCTTGACCTCAACGTTAGAGTCAACGTCGACGAAAGGCGCCTGAAGCATCGCCGCCAATTTTTTCCCCACGGTGCTTTTTCCGCAGCCGGGAAGGCCGACCAGACTAAGCGGCTCGGTTAATTCATAGGGAAAGCGTCCGGGCGGCGTGGCGTGCGTCGTCATGGGCTAAAATCGCTTCGTTTTATTTCTAGGCCATTCGTTTGTTTACTTTTTTCCGTATAAAGTCTATTATACCGCGCTATAGGTGGCGTTCAATCCCAAAAGATCGCCAAGGTAGGCAATATAAATGAAATTAAGCAAAAAAATCGTAATTGTATTATGAATACCATTAAAAAAATACTCATTATTCTACTCACAGTTATAATTCTTGGCGCTTTGGCGTTTTTTGCGTTAGACTTAGTGAAGCCAAAAAGCGAAACGATAGAAAAACCGGCGTCGTTGCCCGCGACCGACGACATGGCGACCACCGCGCCGGGCGCAACGCCCCCCGCGCCTTCCGAACAATAGGTTTTCGCGACCTTTGGAGGGATGATGGGAAAAATTGCGTTTTTGCTGTTTTTCTTCGCGGCTATCGCCGAAACGGCGTTCGCCGCACCCCTCCTTCGTTCGACCGACATTAGCGGCACGCTGTCTTACGACAATGTCGGCGTCTCGCCCCACCCGGCATTGGCAGGGCCGCGCGCCTTCGCTCCCTTGCCCCCGAACGTTCTTCTTTCCCTCATCCGGGCGCTGGAGCACGGCGACCTGCCCGATTCCTTAAAAAAGACGGAAGAGTCGATGCTTAGCGCTCCGGCCTCGTATCCTTCCGGCGGCGTGGAGTACGGAGCGTTTTTTCGTGGGAGGCTGATTGCGCTTGCCCGCGGCGGCTACGAAAAAAAGGCGTTCGAGTTGCTGCAAAAACTGCCGGCGGGGGCGCAAGCGCCGCTCGCTCCCGGAGCGTTCGTCGCGCTGGCGGCTTTAAGCGAAAATTACGCCGCCATTTGCGGGGACGAATCGCGCTACGCTCCGGACTCACAAGGCTCCGCCGACGAAACCCGATTGTTTTGCGCGGCGCTGGCGGATAAAAACCCAACGAAAACGGGAATGCTGATCGATATTATCGTCGAGCAATACCCGGAAGGCGCGCCGGTGCGCCGATTTGCGGCGCTAATAAAAGAAGGAAAACAAAAAGAGGCGGAGAAAGAGTGGCGCACGGAGCTTTTGGCGCGTTATTTTCCGGCCGAGGCGCAAGCGCCTTCCCCGGCCCCGCGTCCGCAATTCGTGCCGCCCGGATTCGCCGACGTCGTCGGAACGCTTCATGCACGTCCGGCCCTTGCCGCCGGATTTTTCGATAAGCTATACGTCTATAGCAGCGCCGAGGACGCGCCGCTTGCGCCGGAGGAGCTGTTCCAATGGCTCCATTTCTTTGTCTCTCGCTCCATGCCCCTTCCCGATAGCCTCACCGTCGCCTTGCAGGCGGAAAACGAAAAACTGGGCGCAGCCGGCGACGCCCCGGCGTTGTTGTTGTTGCTCTATCGCATGCATAGTGGCATGAACCCTTACGAAGCGGTGACGCTCTCGCGCGACGTGCGCCTGTTGTCGCGCACCGGCTTCTCCAAGGCGGCGAAATCGCTAACGGAGGAATTCGTCGGCGCGCGCCCCGCCGCCGGAGCGTCGCGGAAAAGATTTTCTAAAACCGCTCCGGCGCGATGAGCTGGAATTGCGCTTTTTTCAGATTCCCTTCTGGACTTTTTTAAAAAATCTTCCAATAATGCAGCGTTCTTTTACAAAAAGGAAGAAACATGCGCCATTATGGAATTATGGCGTTCGCCGTCGGTGCGACGACGAACGCGTTTTTTTGCGCCCCCGCCTTTGCCGACTTGCCCTTGCCTGAGGGCGTAACGGGAGAACTGAGCGCCAACGTCGGCGTTTTTACCGATTACTCCTTTCGGGGCATATCGCAAACCAATCGCCGTGGCGCGTTGCAAGGCGGATTGGACTATCGCACCCCGCCGGGCGAAGACGTGAATCTTTACATGGGTTTTTGGGCGTCGAACGTCGATTTTAACGATTCCGACGAGGCGGACGTCGAAACCGACTACTATGTGGGCGGCGATTATCATACCGGCAATTTCACCTATAGCGCCGGCGCGATTTACTACGGTTATCCCGGCGCGAGTAGGGACGTCGATTACGATTACATAGAAATGCAGGGCAGCCTAGGCTACGACTTGCCGCGCGCGTCGGTAAAGGCGTCGTTCAATTATTCGCCGGAATATTTCGGCGGTAGCGGCCATGCGGAATATTATCGGGTAGGCGCCTCCGTTCCATTGACGTTTCTCTCCGTCGAGGGATTTTCCGCCGACGGGCATATCGGGCGGCAAAACATTGCCGACGCGCCAAGCTACGCGGAGTGGGCGCTCGGACTCGGGTACGAATGGAAGGAATATCTCTTTAAGTTGGAGTATGTCGATACCGACTTATCGAAGGCGGAATGCGGCTCGGGTACGCTATGCGCACCGCGCCTCGTCGGATCGGCGGTGCGGACGTTTTAACCAATTCCCGGCGCGAACTCTTCGAGACGCTCCCCGTCTTCGCCTTCCACGGCTTTTTTGACGGACATTTCCGCTCGGTCAAGCGCGAGGCGACAATGGCGGCGCAATTTTTCGGCGCGGACGTAGGCGGACACGGCGTCGTCGAGCGGCAAGTCGCCGCGCTCCAATCGTGAAACGATGGACTCCATTTCCTCCATGGCGTCTTCAAACGTCATGGTTATATCTATGGCGTCGACGTTTTCTGGGGTGTTCACGGGCGGCTCCTTAATCGCAAGGCGAACTCTATGAATTCCGTGGTGAGCAGGCGCATTTTTTCTTTCGTGGCGTCGTCGGAAATGTTGCCGTCTTCTGAAAAGATGGAAGAGGCGCGCCCGACCGCCAGTTGATTCGGCAAAATATGCGCGCGCATTTTACCGAGCAAGTCGCGCAGGGCGATTAGGCCGCGCAACCCGCCGCCCGCGCCCGGCGACGCCGAAACCAAGGCGAACGGACGCCCGTCAAAGGCGACGCAGTCTTTTTCCTCCGCGATCGATTTGCGGGAAATCCAGTCGAAGGCGTTTTTAAGCGCGCCGCTATAGGAGCCGTTATATTCGGGCGAGGCGATAAACACGCCGTGCGCCTGCATGAAGTCGGACTTTAAGCGTTCCACGTCTTTAGGAACGCCGGTTTCCGCAACCACATCGTCGTTATAAATAGGGATGTCGTAGGACGGAAGATCGATAAAACGCGCATCCGCTCCCCTCTCCTTCGCCATGCGGCACGCCTCCGTCGCCAATTTTTTGTTGAACGACGCTTTTCTCATGCTTCCGCACATAAACAACAGACGAAGGGGGGCGGGCATGGCAATTCCGTTACGTTAAAGTTAGGCGGCGATAACCTCAAGGGGCGTCGCGCTGATGCGTTCTTCGTCGTACATGGTCATAAGCGGCTCGTCGTTCACCATAGCGACCTCGGGTTCCGGGGAGAAACCGTTAAAACCGGTGGCGAGCGTGCGTCCGTATGCGCCCATTTGCCCGATTTCGATGTAATCCCCTTCCGCCACGTTGTTCGGCAGGTAAAACGGGCCGTTCATGTGGTCGAGCGAATCGCAGGTCGGGCCATAAAACTTAAACGGCGCCAAATCGCAGGAAGACGCTCCGTCGCGCTTAATTAAATGCACAGGAAAAATAAAGCGCGGCGTGCCGGCGTCGAACAACCCACCATAGGTGCCGTCGTTAATGTAGAGCGCGCTTCCCTTGCGAAGCTCGACGCGCACGAGCAGCGACCCGCTTTCCGCCACGATGGCCCTTCCCGGTTCGGCCATCAGCCGCATGCGTTCGCTTCCCGGAATATGCGCGAACTCTTCGCGTATCGCCTGGAAATATCCATCGATCGGGGGGGGAATCATCCCCGGATACACGGAGGGAAAGCCGCCGCCGACGTTAAAATCGTCCACCGGTACGCCGGATTGCGCGATCACCGACGCCGCCATCCGAATGGCGATGCGATATGCGTCGGGGTGCATGCATTGCGATCCCACGTGAAACGACACGCCCACGCGCAGCGCGCGCCGCCGCAACTCGCCTAACAGTTCCGGCGCCTCTTGCAGCGTGGCGCCGAATTTTTCGCCGAGATTCATTTCGGCGTAGCTGTTAGGCATCGCCAGACGAAGGTTAAGCTCTAAATCGCCGGCGAAATGCGTCTCTTGCAGAATTTTTTCCAACTCTTCGCGACAGTCGAGCGAAAAATATTTCACGCCATGGGTAAAGTACGCCTCGCGAATGGCGAAGCGCGACTTGACCGGATGCATGAAAAACAACTCGGCGTCCGGCAGCAAAGCGCGAGTGGAGGCCGCTTCCTGCGCCGACGCGACGTCGAAAGAGCGAATGCCGTGACCGTAAAGCGCTTTTAAAATATGGGGTTCCGGGTTGGTCTTGACCGCATAAATCGTCTTTCCTTTAAAACGATCAAGAAATCGCCTCGACGCTTTTTCAAGCGTATGGGGACGGTGGATATACAGAGGCTTATGTAAAACGCCGTCCGCAAGGGAGGCGATGGTGCGAAGAGTCTTTGCCATTTCGCATATAGGTTCCCGGAAGGTTAACGAAAAATCCAATGCAATATAGAAAACGCCGCAGAAAAATAAAGCGTTTTTTTAATTATAGCATAAAAACCTTCAGGGTGAAAACATGAATTAACGCATTAATAATGCGTGTTTAAAATATCAATTTTTTCTTAAATATACAGTGAACTTTGCGCAAAATTTTAAAAAAACACTGGATTCCCGCTTTCGCGGGAATGACGAAGAAGAAAAAATTAACGTATTAATTCATGTTTTTGCCCTGGCCCTACGGATTCTTTTGCAAAAAAAATCTTGCGCGTTCGGATATAACCGCACATAATTTAGCTTAAAATTTGATCCTGCTTGCGGCTATGTCCTCCATGCGTTTTTCCTCGCGCCTCGTCGCGCTTTTCCTTTTGTGCGGAGCGGCGGCGGGGTGCCAAGGCACGCTGCGCTACGTCCCTCCGACCGACGAGGCGGCGCCGGAGAAAACCGCATACCTTCCCGAGAAAAAAGACGTCGTGTGGAAGCGCCTCTTGTCGCGCCTGACCGAGCGCTATTTCGATTTACGGCAGGTGGAAAAAGAAAGCGGACTCGTCAATTTCGCCTTCGACGCCAAGGCGATCGACTATATCGATTGCGGACGGCTGCAATCCTACATACGAGACGGCGCCGGCGAACGCCGCTACGACGTGAGCGCCGCAAGCGACGGCGCTTCCTTCGATATTTTAGGCGACGGCGGAAGGGAAAGCGTCTATTGGAACGTGGACATGACGGTGAGGGTCAATCTGTTGGCGCAAGAGAAGGGATCGGGCACAAAAGTCACCGTCAACGCGCAGTACGAGCCGACGCAAAAAATCGACGTCGTCACCACTCGCCTGCGCCTAGACCCCGTCTATCTCGACGACGCGTTTCTCAGGGACGATCTATGGAGACAACGCTACTACGCCACGCCAAGGATCGCCTTTTTCCGCAACCACGAAGAAACGGAGCGCCGCATCGCGTTCGTCTCGGGAGGGCGAAAATCCTTTCCCGGCGTGACGCTGGCGTCAACCGCGCAATACATATCGTGCGTCTCCACCGGCAGGCTCGAGAAAGAGCTGCTGGACATGGCCAGGGAAAAAAAGAATAACGGGCGGAGCCGATGAAGTTTTCGTCCATGTTGCTTATCGTCACCGGCGGCGTGGCCGCCTATAAGGCCGCCGACCTGGCGCGATTGGCCGGAAAGCGCGGCGCGCGCGTCACGTGCGCGTTGACCGACGGCGCCGCGCGTTTCGTCACCCCCATGCTTTTCGCCGCCCTCACCGGTAACCCGGCCTACGGGGAGTTGTTCGACCTGAAAAACGAAACGGAAATGGGGCATATTCGCCTGTCGCGAGAAAACGACGCGATTCTCGTCGCCCCCGCCACCGCCGATTTTATCTCAAAGGCGGCGAACGGCGCGGCGGACGATCTGGCGTCAACGATATTGCTGGCCGCCGATAAGCCCGTCTTTTTCGCCCCCGCGATGAATCCCCGCATGTACGCGCATCCGGCCGTAAAGCGTAATTTAGCGTTATTGCGCGGCGACGGCGTTCGCATCATTTCCCCGGCGACGGGCGACGTCGCGTGCGGCGAACATGGCGAGGGGCGCATGGCCGAGCCGGCCGACATTCTCAATTATATGGAACAGGCGTGAGTTTCCGCGTTCTCGTCACCGCCGGCCCGACGCACGAGGCGCTCGATCCGGTGCGCTACCTGGGTAACCGCTCCTCCGGAAAGCAAGGGGCAGCCGTCGCGAACGGCTTCGCCGACAAGGGATGCGACGTGACGCTCGTGCTTGGCCCGGTCGAACGGGCGGTGCGCGACTTGCTTAATCCCCGCATACAGATCGTCGACGTGCGAAGCGCGCAAGACATGCTTTGCGCCGCGTTAGCATTCCCCTCCCCCGACGTCGTCGCGATGGCGGCAGCGGTGGCGGATTGGCGGCCCGCCGTCATTTTTGAAAAAAAGATGAAGAAACAATTGGGGCAAGAGCGTTTATCGGTGGAATTTTTGCGAAATCCCGATATTTTGAAAATGCTTGCCGCCTCCGACCAAAGGCCTCGCCTGCTGATTGGCTTCGCCGCCGAAACGGCGGAGGACGACGCCGAGTTGCTTTCCTTGGCCCGCGCCAAGTTGCGCGACAAGAAATGCGATTGGATCGTCGCCAACAACGTGAGCGGCGGGGCGACGTTCGGGGCCGACGCCAACCGCCTGCTCCTCGCGGCCAACGCCGGCGGCGTCATGCGCCTTGGAGAAGCAAGCAAAATGCGCCTTGGCCTCGCTTTAGCCGAGGCGGCGACGAAACACCTAAACGGAGAGCCTATCTCGTGGGAAGACGCATAGCTTTTTTACATGCCTCGTGCCGGCTGTGCGCAGTTTTGCTCGTTTGTTCCTGCGCCCCCGGAACGGGCGCCCGCCTGAAGGAGGCGTGGAAGGAAAAACTTTCTCCCGCCTCCTCCGTCGCCAAGACGCGCGAGGCGCCGCCGGAGTCTCACCTCAAGGTGGGAGAAGTCTATCGTGCGAAGGACGGAAGCGCCTCTATGGCCGTGAAAAAATATCGTTCCCTCACGGGCGACGCATGCATAAAGCTGCGCGTCGAACGCAACGGACGCGCAGAGTACGAACTATTATGCGGGCGCGACGGCGTCTGGCGCCGCTATCCCGCGTTCAGCGCCGAAAAGGCGACGCACGACCGTCGTGAAGGAAAATAACGCATGAAAACGCGTCTATATATTTCGTTAACATTACTCTGCGTCCTAACGCTTCTTCCTTTGCGAGGAATGGCCGACGCGCTCGGCAACGCCGGGAACGACGCGATAAAAGACGCGGAGATATCCGAGCTGAACGCCCTGTTGCCGGAGGGCGCGAAAGAGGCGGGAGAGGAATCTTACGGCGCCAAGGTGTTCTCCGGGCAATTCGGCGGCGACATGCGCGTCGGGGTGCATGACGGGTATTTAGTGGCCAAGGGCGACAAGTTGCGCGTGTCGATTTGGGGATCGGTCACGCTCGACCAAAGCATGACGGTAGATAATAAAGGCAATATCGTGCTGCCCGAGGTCGGGCCGGTGCGCGTTGCCGGCACGCCTTACGGCCAATTGAACGAAAAGCTTCGGCGCAGCTTAGAGGCGGTGTATAAGGAAGGCATCGGGTCGTATGTGGACGTCGTCGGCACCAAACCCATCGCCGCCTTCGTGACGGGCGAAGTGGCGTATCCAGGACGCTATGACGGCGCCGCGTCGGACAGCCTATTGCATTTCATCGACAAGGCCGGTGGAGTGGATAAGCGGCGCGGAAGCTATCGCCATATCGAACTACGCCGAAAGGGAACCGTATTGGCAACCATCGATCTCTACGCGTTTTTGCTGGAAGGCAAGCTGCCGGACATATCCATCCAAGACGGCGATACGATCTTCGTGCGTCCGCGCGGCACGGCCGTGGCCGCCGAAGGCATGGTGAATCGTCCGCAGCGCTTTGAATTTACTAAAAACGGCGTAAGCGGGGCCGATTTGGAGGCGTTGGCGATGCCGGAGACGACCGCCACGCACGTATCGGTCGTGGGCGTGCGCCGTAAGGAGCCGTTCAGCGCCTATATGACGCGCCGCGACTTCGCGGATTTTTCGTTGCGCGAGGGCGACCGCGTGTATTTTCACAACGCGATGGAGGCGCAATCCATCCGTATTTTCGTTGAAGGCGCGTTTCGCGGCCCCAAAATGCTCGTCGCCCCGGTGGGAACGCGCCTGACGGCGGCGCTGCAACAATTAGAGATGCGTCCCGGCGTCACCGACCTGCGCGGCGTGTCGATCGACCGTCCGTCGGTGGCGAAAAGGCAGGAGGTGGCGCTCGAAGACGCGCTGCGGCGCTTGCAGCAAAGCGTGGCCTACGGCTCGACGACGTCGGCGGAGGAGTCTAGGTTGCGCGGCGAGGAAATGACCATGATAAAAAATTTCGTCGCCGGCGCGCGACAGGTCAAGCCGACGGGAAAGATCGTCGTGTCTCGTAACGGCGCGCCGGAGGACGTGATGCTCGAAGACGGTGACAAAATTATCGTGCCTTCGGTGAGTAACATCGTGTTCGTTAACGGTGAGGTGGCCATGCCCCAAGCCATCGTCGAAAAAAAGGGCACGGGGTACGAAGACTATATCGCCGGCGCCGGTGGCTACGGCCCGCGCGCCGACAAGCGCAAGGCGCTGGTGCGTAAGATGAACGGCGAAGTGATCGAGGCCAAAGGCGCCCGCATCGAAGGCGGCGACGAAATTATCGTGTTGCCGAAAGTCTACGCCAACAATCTGCAATTCGCCAAGGACATTACCGACGTGCTGTATAAGATCGCCATCGCCGCCGCCGTCCCCATACGGTTTTTAGATAATTAGCGAAGCGTAAGGGACTGTTTATTTAGGCTGTATGCACGCAAATTCTCTAAAACGCCAAAATCGTTCATTTGTCACAGCCTCTAAGAGCCTGTAGCGAATTAAATTTTCGTCGATTTTTGAGGGATTTTTTGGTGGTTTTAGAAGGAATTTGACCTGCGTAGCGGACTACGGAGGTCAAATTTCGACGCGAAAACGACGAAAAAGAACCGAAAATAGGCAAGATCCTTAATTCGCTACAGGCTCTAAGCGTACCGATACAAATCGAGCGTCAATTTCAACGGAAAAAAGCGCGTTTACAAAATAATAAATATTTCTGCGATATAATGAACGTTAAGCGCGCATCAACGTCCGTTTTTCCCGTCGCATGGCCTACAAACCGATAGGGCAACGGATTAAGCGCCAAGGCTAAAGCGCTTGCCGACCCGCTCTTGTCTTACGGAAAGACGTTTTAGCTAAAGCGCTTCCTTTGCGCGTTCCACAACGCCACAAGGAAAGCGCCATGACCGAAAATTTTTTTTCCGCTCCGCTGTCTCCGCTATTGCACGGCATGAAACTCACGACGGCAGAGATACTCTATCGCATGCCGGATTACCCTTCCTTGCTGCAAACCTTCGTATGGCAAGACTACGACGCAGACCCAAGCTTTCCCATATTGCGCAAGTTTCTACGTTTCTGGGAAAATAGCTTGGAAGGAAAACTTCATTCCGTCACGATAGCCTCCGCCGAGATATTGCGTCCGCGCGAATTTATCTATAGCGAAACCGAATTGCGCGTACATTAATATAATTTAATATGATATATAAATATTGCTTGGTTTTTCAGCATATGGGCAAAAGCGCGTTTAGAAAACATAAGAAACATAAGGGCGGCGCGACGGCGAGCGCCAAGACGTCGCTCAAGGCGTTTTTATGCGCCACCGTTTCCGCCGCGTCGCTAAGCGCCTGCCGCGCGCACGAAGCCGCGCAACTTGAAAGCTACGTGCAATCGAATTTACATAAATATATAAGTTACGAATCCTCCGACAAACGCGCCAGCTTCCAATATGTTGGCCGCAAACATGCCGCCGCTTCCTCCGGTTCGGACTTTAAGCAATATGGCGGTTTTTCCTTTAAAAACAACGAAAGCAACGAAGAGCGCGTCTTCGCCTTGGGTAAGCGCGACAATTATTATATGGCCGAAACTCCGATGTTCCCGGAACGTTATAAAGGCGCTTTTATGGCGTTTGGGATAGAAAAAGATAAAGACGTATCCCCTTTCGTCCATTTTCACATAGAGTTTTAATTTAAAAAAATAATTTTACTCAAGATATCAAATAAAAAAAACCGTCGTAAACCTTGCAATTTCGGTTAAAAAAGGGTTAAAATCACGACAGCGAGCAGATAATTCTTAAAGACATACCCCCGCCATGATCGCACATGCCGTTCGCGTGACGGAAAAATTCGGCCCGGAAGGACGTGAGGCCGAAATCGGCGACGTCGTGAACGTCGCCGTCGACGCGCCGTTCCTTTTAGATTGCGGGCGGGAAATACGCGACGTTCCCCTTGCGTTTCAAACCTACGGAACGTTAAACGCCGGCAAAGACAACGCGATATTGATTTTCCATCCGCTCACCTGCGACCAATATGTGTGCGGCGCCCATCCCGTCACCGGCCGGCCCGGGTGGTGGGAAAGGGCCGTTGGGCCGGGAAAGGCGCTCGACGCCGATAAATATTTCGTGATATGCGCCAACGTGATCGGCGGATGCATGGGATCCTTCGGCCCAAAAACCATCGATCCGGAGACGGACAAACCCTACGGCGTGACGTTTCCCGTGGTGACGATTCGCGACATGGCGTCCATCCACAAGCCGTTGCTTGACATGCTGGGGATAAAGACGCTGCACGCGCTGGTCGGAGCGTCGCTGGGGGGAATGATGGCGCTTGAATGGGCGCTGCTTTATCCGGATAGCCTCCGGCGCATGGTGTTGGTCGCCTCCGGCTTCAGGCAAAGTCCGCAAAACATCGCCTTCAACGAAATAGGGCGCCAGGCGGTCATGGCAGATCCGGAATGGAGGGGCGGACGCTATCTAGAGGAGGGAACGTTTCCGGCGAAGGGATTGGCGGTCGGGCGCATGAGCGCCCACGTCACGTTTTTGTCGCCGCAAGCCATCGAGGAAAAATTCGGGCGCGGATTCCAGCACGACGAAGGGGCGAGGTTCGGTTTCGACGCCGATTTTCGCATCGAAAGCTATTTGCGCCATCAGGGCATGACGTTCGTGGACCGGTTCGATCCCAACTCGTATCTCTATCTGTCTCGCGCCACCGATTATTTCGACGTGACGAAACACGGAACCAAAAAACTTCCCGCCTTGCTCGCGCCGCTCAGGCAAAGCGCGCTGACGGTGATTTCCTTCTCCAGCGATTGGCGGTGCCCGACGGAAGAGGCAAGGCGCATCACCCACGCCGCGATGGGGGCCGGGCTGCGCGTCTCCGGCGTCGAAATCGCCACCGACAAAGGCCACGACGCGTTTTTACTTGACGAGCCGGCGTTTTACGACGTGCTTGCCGGCGCCGTCGCGTCGTAAAAGAGGATAAAGACATGGCCCATGCCCTGCGGTACGATTTAATGCGCGTCGGCGACTATGTCCGCCCCGGCGAAACCGTGCTCGACGTCGGGTGCGGCGACGGCGATCTGCTGGAATATTTAAAAAAACGGCGCGGCGCCGACGCGCGCGGCATGGACATAGACCCCGCGTCGGTGCAATCCTGCATGGCGCGCGGCTTAAACGTCGTGCAGGGCAACGTCGAAAAAGACCTAGAGCATTATCCCGACAATTTTTTCGACGTCGCGATCGCCTCGCGCGTGATTCAAACCACCCACAAGACGAAATACGTGCTTGAGCAGATGGCGCGCATCGGCAAGCGGCAAATTATCGCCGCCCCGAATTTCGGGCATTGGCGCAATCGGTTCGGGTTGTTGCTGCAAGGCCGCATGCCCGTCAATAACCGCCTTAGCTATAGTTGGCACGAAACGCCGAACATTCATTTTTGCACGATCGAAGATTTTCGCCGACTTGCGCGGGAGGTTGGTTGTCGCATTACGGTCGCCGAATATTTCGCCGGCGATAGGCTGGTATGGAACCCCTTGCGTCCTTTGGGCAATCTGCTCGCCGAAGAGGCGCTGTTTATGATGGAAAGAATCTAGGCCGCATACGCTAACGCTCCGTCCGCAAAACGGCCCCTTCCTTGCGTCATTTTTATTTTTCGTCTTTTTTTTATCCCATATAACGGGGAACGTCACGGTAGCGACCGACATAACGCAAAATAATCACGCATACAACAAGCAAAAACAAGGGTAACGAGCGTGGGGCGCCGTAAAATCAAACGTCCTCCTCATGAATTCCGGCATCAACGCGTAGAGAAGAACGTCTCTAACGGCTTGCAAGGATGCGTACCGATTGCCATCTTAATTATTTACGGACGGATCAAGCCCGGCGACGTTAGTCGAAGACGTCGTTCGGGAAATGGCATCACGCACGGTCACTTCGGTCATTTGCAATGTTTGTTGTGACAAATCGACCGAAGACGCGTTTAGAGATTCTATCATAGCGCTTTGCGGGATTTGCAATAGCAATCCTGACATAGACAGTGTAGACGACTTTCGGGAAATCGGAACCGATACAGAGAGTAGCTCTGATCCTCCCATATTGACCGAAGACGGCGCGCGGGAAACGGAGCCGGATTCCAAAGGAGGGGCGGAAGGGAAAAATACTTGTTTTTTGCAGGTCGGACAATAACATGCAACTTTATAGGGTTCAATATACCTTCCGTCGTTGAAAATAACAATCTCTCGAGAAAAAGCCACTGCTTGTGTGTTGCAATCAGAACATGACTCATCAAGCGTAGTCTTCAAAATAGATGATTTATGTTCCTTGGCATTGCAGCCTTCGCAGTTATAGCGTTGAGTTTCTTTATTCCAAATAAGGTCACTTCCCGGGCAACAAGGACTGGCGCCCTTATAAGACAATACAGGCGAATCAGTTTCTTCCGGAACAGATTCTTTTGACGCAGACATGTTGCCAATGGCTCAGTGCGACTATATATTGGAGTATGCTGATAGGGGAGATACGTTGCCGAAAAGTGCGGGCAATTGTCTGTAATGAGATGTGAGTAGGTTGAGAAAGCATATCAATAATCTATAATTTAGCAATATGTATTTTTACGTGACTTTCTCCTCACCAGTCTCCGGACAAAAAAGAAATCCTAAGTTGCGTTTTTGGGAGCCATTCCCCAAACTCCGTCATTCCCGCGCAGGCGGGAATCCAGTATTTTTTTAAACTTGCGCGCGAAGCGCACTCTTATTTTAAAGAATAAATGAGCGTGCTACGCACGCAAATTTTGTTTTTTGCCTAGATTCCCGCTTTCGCGGGAATGACGAAGAAAAAAAATTAACGTATTAATTTATTTTTTTCGCCCTGTTACTCCTATAAGCCTTCTCCACGCTTTCTTGTCCGGCGCCTGAGGAAATACTATATTTATTGTCGGACGGCAAGCGATCACTTCATCCCCGTATGCACGCACACCACGCCGCCGGACATGGGGCGGCGGCGCGTTCTTTTGAATCTCGCGCTTTTTATCGTTGCCTCAAACGTCTCGGCGTCGGGAAAGACGGCAATGCTTTCGGCCAAATAGCGGTAGGCATCGGGGTTGTTCGCCAATAATTTTCCCATGATAGGAAGGCAGCCGAACGCATAGGCGTTATAGGCTTTCGCCAGCAACGGATGTTCGACGGTCGAGAATTCCAGGCACGCGAACGTCCCGCCCGGCTTTAACACGCGATAGGCTTCGGCCAGCGCGCGCGCCTTGTCCGCCACGTTGCGAATGCCGAAGGCAATCGTATAAACGTCAAACGCGTTATCGGCATAAGGCAAAGATTGGGCGTCGACGCAATGAAAGGCCGGGAGGATTCTCCCTTCGCCGGGCGGGAACGCCTCGCGCAATTTTTCCCTGCCGCGACGTAGCATGTCGTCACAAATGTCCGCCAGACAAATGCGTATGTCCGACCGACGGCATAGCATTTCGGCGCTAATGTCACCGGTGCCGCCGGCCACGTCGAGCACGCGCATGTTTCTTCGCAAGGGAAGCTCGGCCACGAAACGCTTTTTCCATACGCGATGCAGCCCTAAGCTCATCGCATCGTTCATAACGTCGTACTTAGCGGCGACGCCCGAAAAAAGAGAGCGGACGCGGGCGGTTTTTTCCTCAAGCGGGATGTTTTCAAAGCCGAAATCGACGGTTTTGTCGTCGTGATTGGGGCGAGACATACATATTACGAAAAAACGCCGCACCTGCGGACGCGCCTATAAAGACGCTACGCAAATGCGGCGGGAAAATAAAAAGCTACTGTACGTCGCTTTCTTTGGCGCCGGTATTCAACGTGTCTTTTTCGTCGTCGGATTTTTTGGTTTCTTCGCCTTTTTTCTCTTCTTGTTTTACTTCAGGCTTAGCGTCGGTTTTTGACTCGGCGCCATCGGTCGCTTTTTCTTCCGGTTTTTCACCTTCTTCGGCGGAATCTTCGCCTTCTTCGTCGCCGACGGTTTGTACTGAAGCCTTCAAGAACGCAGGATCGGACGCGAGTTCGCCGTCGTTGACGATCACTTGCAGGGTGCGTTCGTCGTTTTCGCTTTTCGGCGCGTCAAAGGCGACGCGTTGCAGCGCGGTTTCGTAGTCTTGCAGCGGCGCAACGCCGGAGATGGTCAGGGTTTTGGTCGCGGAATCGAAGGCGGATTTTAAGTCGGTGCCTTCCAAATTGACGGAAAGCGCTTCGTTTTGGGCGGTGGAGCCGGTAATTTGCACGGTCGCCGAAGCCAGCGTGTCGCCGTCGTCGGAAATGGCGACGCGTCCGCTCGCGTCGGACAATACGGGAGCGGCGTTTTCAATGTTTTCCGCCGAAACGGTTTTGCCGGGTTGCGCGGGCGTCGTGAGGGCCGACGTGGTTTTTGCGTCCGGCGTCGTTCCCGTCGCGGTTTGCGATGCAGCGGGCGCGTCGGTGGCGGAATTGGTTGCGTTACGCACTTTTGCGGGGTCGAAATAGTTTAGCGCGACGATGCCGGCGATGCCGACGACGGCGGCGGTGGTGACGAGAAGAGCTTTACCCATAGTCTTTTTCCGATCTCTTGCTTTCGATTGATATATTTTTCCCGCACGTGCGGAACGTGCTATTGCTTATCAAATTATGCGCCGACCGGCAATCGTAAAAAATGCTAAAGGCAAAATTTTCGCGCGGGTTCGCGTTCGCCATGAACGAGCGCTGGATTTTAGCCGCGATTTCTTATATAAAGGCGCATGCGTGGAAGCATAATGCCGACGGGGGAACATGGCGCGCTACTTATTAAAACGGCTGCTGCTGATCGTGCCGACGCTATTCGGGGTGATGCTGATCAACTTCGTCATCGTCCAGGCGGCGCCCGGCGGACCCATCGAACAAATTGCCGCGCGCCTCTCCGGCGTGGCGGGGGAAGGCGGGCATAGCGCCATTTCCGGCCCGGGCCATGACGGCCACGTCGCGCCGGCGCACATGGCGACGTCCGCCTCCGCCTCCGGCAGCGTCTATAGCGGCGCCTCCGGCGTGCCGCCCGACGTGCTTAAGGATCTCGAAAAACAATTCGGCTTCGACAAGCCGGCGCACGAGCGGTTTTTCCTGATGATGAAGAATTACCTCACCTTCGATTTCGGCGAAAGCTACCTGAAAAATCGCAGCGTCATCGGGTTGATACTGGACAAAATGCCGGTGTCCATTTCGCTTGGGCTATGGTCTACCTTATTGATATATGGACTGTCGATTCCGCTCGGCATCCGCAAGGCCGTGCGCGACGGGTCGCGCTTCGACGTGGCCACCAGCATGGCCATTTCGGTCGGCTACGCCGTTCCGTCCTTTTTGCTGGCGGTGTTCTTGGTGATTCTTTTTGCCGGCGGGGAGTTTTTCTCGATTTTTCCGCTGCGCGGCCTCAGCTCCGAAGGGTGGAACGCCATGCCGTTATGGCAAAAGATAACGGATTATCTTTGGCACGTCACCTTGCCCGTCATCTCGCTGACCGTTGGAGGATTCGCCGCGCTGACCATGCTGACGAAAAACTGCTTTATCGAAGAAATTCACAAGCAATATATCGTCACCGCCCGCGCTAAGGGCGCCTCGGAGCGACGGGCCTTGTACGGCCACGCCTTCCGGAACGCGATGCTGATCGTTATCGCCGGTTTTCCCTCCGCCTTTATCTCGATGTTCTTCGCCGGTTCGCTGGTGGTGGAAACCATTTTTTCGCTCGACGGCATGGGGCTGTTGGGATTCGAGGCCACGCTTAACCGCGACTATCCGGTGATGTTCGGCACGCTCTATATTTTCAGCCTCATCGGGCTGGTGATGAACGTGATCGGCGACGTGGCCTACGTGCTGATCGATCCGCGCATTAACTTCGACGCAAGCAGGTAGATTCTTGACCGGAGTTTACCTGCCCTCGCGAATTTCCCTGACGAAATTTTTCGTCGCGCGCGCCGCGTCGTCGCATCCCTCCAGGCGGCGCAGATAGGCGCTCGCGATGACGGCGCCGTCGAGGCTTTCGGATATGCGGTCGAACGTTTCCTTGGACGACACGCCGAAGCCGCCGATAAGGGGATTTTTTTCGCATAGACGCTTCACGCGGGCGTAATAGGCGCGGGCCGCGTCAGTCACGTTTAATTCCCCTCCCGTAATGGCCGACGACGAGACGGCGTAGATAAAACGCTCGGACATGGCGTCGATTTCCCTTATGCGCTCATCCGGCGTGTGGGGAGAAATTAAAAACACGGGCTTCACGCCCTTGGCGTCGAAAATATGTGCGTAACATCGGCGATAGATATGCGGCGGCATGTCGGGAACGACGACGCCGGAGACGTCCAGCTCCGCGCAGCGATCGCAAAACTTCTCCGGCCCGTATTGCATGATCGGGTTGAGGTGGCCCATCAAATAGACGGGCATGGACGCGCCGCGTCGGCGTAATTCCTCTAATTGCCGCAGGACGACGTCGACGGTTATGCCGTTTTCGAGCGCTTTTTTATTCACGCGCTGAATGGTCGGGCCGTCCGCCACCGGGTCGCTGAACGGCATGCCAAGCTCGATGAAGTCGACCTCGTTCCCTTCTTCCAGCGCGTCGACGACCTGAAGCGCGGAATCAATTTGAGGATATCCGGCCGCCACGTAAAGCGAAAATAACTTGGGATACGCGCCGCCGCTGCGGGAGATGAGGGAAAAGCGCGTCATGCGGCCGGCTCCCGCAAGCGTTTTTCGCGATGCGCGAGCAGGGCGTCCATGTCTTTTCTGCCCGATCCGGAGAGGTTGACGACGATAATCGCGTCTTTTCCCCGTTCCATATGTTCCAAATAAGCCAGGGCGTGGGCGCTTTCGACGGCGGGAACGATTCCCTCGGTCAGCGCCAATAATTGCGCGGCGTTTAGCGCTTCTTCGTCCGTTACCGTACCGTAGCGCGCGCGTCCACAGGTTTTAAGGAAGGCGTGGAACGGCCCGACGCCCGGATAGCTGAGTCCGGCCGACACGGAATAACTGTCCTTCACTTGCCCGTCGGCGGTTTGCAGCAGCAGCATCTTGCTGCCGTGCATCACGCCGGGGGATCCTTTGGCCAGGGCGGCGGCATGGCGTTCGGATTCCACCCCTTCCCCTCCGGCCTCGACGCCGATTAATTTCACCGACGCGTCGTCCAAAAAGGCGGCGAACGCCCCGATCGCGTTGCTTCCCCCGCCCACGCAGGCAATAATGGCGTCAGGCAGGGAGCGGTCGGTCTGCTCTTGCACCTGTCGCGCGATTTCGTCTCCGATCACCCGCTGAAACCGCATGACCATGTCCGGAAACGGATGCGGACCGACGGCGGAGCCGATAACGTAGTGCGTTTCCGCCGGATTGGCTATCCAGTCGCGCAATGCCTCGTTTGTGGCGTCTTTCAAGGTTGCCGTTCCGGTCGAGACCGGCACGACCTTCGCGCCCAGATATTCCATGAGCTTCACGTTGGGGCTTTGGCGCTTCGTGTCGACTTCGCCCATATAGACGGTGCAATCCAACCCGAACAACGCGCAGGCCGACGCCGTGGCCACGCCGTGTTGGCCCGCGCCGGTTTCCGCGATAATGCGGGTCTTGCCCAGCCTTTTGGCGAGCAGTAACTGCCCCACGGCGTTGTTAATTTTATGCGAGCCGGTGTGGTTCAGGTCTTCGCGCTTTAAATAAATCCGGTTTCCGTATCGCTCCGAAAGGCGCGAAGCGAAATAGAGCGGTGAGGGCCTGCCGGTGTAATCGCGCAACAACGTCCCCAATTCTTGCCGAAAATCGGGGTCGTCCGTTATCTCCACATAACGGCGCTGCAATTCCAGAATGTTTGGGCGCAGCATTTCGGGTATGAAGTCGCCGCCAAATTCTCCGTAAAAGCCGTGCTCGTCAACGGCGTAACGCATCGCGTATCCATGAAGTAATGTTATATGGCTCTATAAGCTTGAAGGAAGCTATACGCATAACGTAAAAATCGCAAGGCGATTTTTACGAAAAATCGGCGGCGCGCCTATCGTTTCATCCTCGTTGCGCCCTTACCTTAAGCGCCGGCGCCACAAAGGCGTCGGGCGAAAAAAACGCGGATATGGAAGATAACGGAGGCAAAGAAGAAGCGTCGTTCGCGGAGCGATTCCGACGCGAGGAAGCGGAAGGGCGCCCCTCCCTTCGGCGCTCGCAAATGACGCGGCGCGCGCCTTTGGCGGTAAGGTGCGGATCCATTCCCGCAAGCGCGCACACCTCGCGGAAATCTTCGTTGTCCGCGGTAAACCACGCGATGGATTCGGCGCGGGCGCGTTTAGCCTCGGGTTTGGGCGATCCGCTTTGCGCGTCGATCAGCGCCTGCAAGATAACGAATTGCCATAGCGCCTTATATTCCCGCTCGTCAGACGCGACGCATTGCGCCATGCTTAGCGCCGCGTTTTTTTTACTTGGTTGCGCTTCCGGCGGCGTCGGCGCCTCGCTTATAACGAGATGCAGTCTCGTGCCGTTTATCGTTGCCCCGGACGTACTTATTTTCATGACCCTCTTCCTATGATTAAAACTTTTGGTTTAGTAGAAAAAAATCTAATCTATTCTAGATTTTAATGGAAGGGGAGACGTCGTACAAAAATAATTCCTTTTATAAAAAACTCATAATCCGTCCTTTCGGATAAAAAATATTTTCTTCAAGGAATACATAATGAATTTACACAAAAAATACATAAAGCTATCCGTTTTTTCGGACGATTCCCCAAAATCGTCCCCTCGCTCGCGACGCCCCGTCAAGGAGGCGGAAAAAAAGCACGAATGGGCGCGGCAATATGTCGAAATATCCAAAAACCTGCGCGGATTGCTGCTTTTTCTTTCCAGGGAATTATGTTCGTCGCCGGGCTCCGGCGGCAATACGGAAGGATGGGAAGATTCCCTGTTCGGAAAAAACGAGTCGCCGTTGGGCGCCGTCGGCAAGCTGGCGGCGCACGCCGCGAAATTGGCGGAAACGGAGCAATATTGGCGAGATTACCTTGCGCGGGTCGAACGCGGGAGCGAGGAAAGCGGGTCCGAAGAATTTACCTGCGCGGAAATGGACGCGATGGAGAGATTTTTGCGCGCCCGGCGTCCGGAGGCGTTCGCCCCTTCTTGTCCGTAAGCGGTTTACTGGCCGCCGCCGTAGCGCCTTTCCCTGCCGCAATAATCGTCAAGCGCGAGCGTAAAGGTGCGTTCGTTGAAATCCGGCCATAAGGCGTCGCAAAAATAGAGTTCCGCGTAGGCGCATTGCCACAGCAAGAAATTGCTCAACCGTTTTTCGCCCCCGGTGCGGATGAGCAGGTCCGGATCAGGACAGTCCGCGCTGTACATTTTTGCGGCGACGGCGTCGACGTCGATGTTTTCTGGCGCAACTTCGCCGGTTATCGCGTCGCGGCATAAGGCGCGACAGGCGTCCGCAATTTCTTGCTTGGCGCCGTAGCCGATGGCGACGTTGACCCGCAACGCGGAGTTCGGCGCCGAACGCTCTTCCGCCGCGCGCAACGCATCGCGCAAATCTTCCGGAAAGGCGCGCACGTCGCCGATGAAGCGAAGGGCGACGCCTTCTTCTTCGAGCTGTTTCGCTTCGTTTCGCAAATAATCGCGCATTAATTCCATTAACTCCCGCACCTCGTACGACGAGCGATGCGCGTTTTCGGTGGAAAAGGCGTAGAGGGTAACATAGGGAATGCCGAATTTCATGCATAAACGGACGAAGTCGCGGGCGGTTTCCGAACCTTTGCGATGGCCGAACGCCGGCGGCAATCCCCGCTTGCGCGCCCAGCGTCTATTTCCGTCCATAATGACGGCTATGTGGCGGGGAAGGGTGCGAGAAGACGTCATTTTTACTTGTTAAAAAAATTAACGCGACTCTACGCCGTTTTTATATAAGGAACGTGGTATGGTGGTGGAGTCGATGGGAGTCGAACCCACGACCTCCGCATTGCGAACGCGGCGCTCTACCAACTGAGCTACGACCCCTAAAAATATGGACCGCATGTTAGCCGCCTCACCGAAAGAAGCAAGCAAAATCGACGCGGATGCGTGCACTTTTTAAAACGAGACGATTTTCAGGGATTTTTTTAGCAAGAGTGTAGTACGTTCTTCAAGAAACAGCCGGCTATTTTGAAAAAACATGTCGAATTCACAATAAAAAGACCAAAAATTCGGCCCTTCCGGCTACGCCGGCCTATGGCTCAATAAAGTGCATGGAGACTAATATAGATAGGAGTTACGCGAAACGTCGTCTTTTTGAGGGATTTTAAGGAATTTTCGCGCGCAGAACCGCAGCGTACTAGACGCTAAGGCCTGCCCCCGCGAAAGCGGGGGTGAGGATTCGAGCGCGAAAATTCCTTAAAATCCCTCAAAAAGACGACGTTTCGCGTAAGCCCTATTATAATCAGAACATATCGTTATCCCTACTTTATTAAGGATAACGAACAAGGTGTGCTTGCAGCGTAATAACGCTAACCTGTCGATGGTCGCTATAAGCTGAACATTAACGTTTAGAAAATTGGAATTTTTTACGCGCTTTTTTCTGTCCGGGTTTTTTACGCTCAACAACGCGGCTATCGCGGGTAAGGAAACCCGCCTGACGCAATGCGGGATGATAATCGGGATCAAAATTTACTAACGCCCGAGCGATTCCCATAAGGATGGCCCCGGCTTGGCCGGATAATCCGCCGCCGGATACGTTGCATACAATGTCGAAACGATTTTCGGTATTGGTGACGGCAAAAGGCTGGTTTATCACCATGCGCAACACCGCGCGGCCAAAATACGTTTTTATGTCGCGCTTATTGACGATGCATTTGCCCGTACCGCTTTTTACGATAACCCGAGCCGTAGCGTCCTTGCGACGGCCCAAGGCGAACGCGCGTCCAAGCGCATCTTTCTTAGGTTGGCGTTTTGGAGCGACCTCCGGTTGTTTTTCTATTTTTTTCGCTGCCGCCAAAGGAGCGAAAGAAGTGCCGGCAAGCGCCTTGCTGATAACTTCAACTTCCATAATTACTCTTGGTTATCAATTGATTTTGCGTTTTTTCGATTTTTTGATCCGAAATCGTATAGCTCGGGTTGTTGGCCTCCATGAGGATGCCGGTCCTCGGCATAAATATACAGTTTGCGCATTTGGGCGCGCCCGAGCGGAGAACGGGTAATCATGCGCTCGACCGCCTTGTGCAACACGCGTTCCGGAAACTTTCCTTCTAAAACGTGAGAGGCGACGCGCTCCTTAATTCCTCCGGGATACCCGGTATGGCGATAATATTTTTTATTAGGCGCTTTATTGCCGGTAAGATGCACGTGGCGGGCATTTATGACTACGACGCAATCGCCGCAATTCATGTGCGGCGTATATTCCGGACGATGTTTTCCGCGTAAAATCATCGCAATCTCAGAGGCGAGACGCCCAAGCACCAAGTCTTTTGCGTCGATTAACACCCATTTTGGCGCCAGTTCGGACTCGGAAATCGAGAACGTCTTCATTTTTTTTAGCAGTTGCATACGGCAAAGCGTTTAATTTTACGGTTAACGACCTCCCACTACAACGGAAAAGCCTTAAGGTGACGGCCGCTTTCTTACCAAAGAGAGCGCGACGCGGCGTAATCTCTATAGCGAAAAACACGTGAAGTCAACCTAATTTGCGCCCGGCTCCATTTCTTTGGCCACATTGTGGTTACCGTGGGCGTAATTCATAAGATTCCCGCTTTCGCGCCGATGAAATTCTTGTTATGATGGCGAAGGAAACGGCAACAAAGAACAATTAAGCGACCAACTTGTACATAGCATGAACTCCAACATTTCGCCGGCCTTTTACGTTGACGACGACGCCTTGGCCCGACTTAGGGAAATTTTAGCGCATAAGGAAGAAGGCGCGTTTCTGCGCATAAAAGTGCTCGGCGGCGGATGTGCCGGCTTTCAATACGAATATAGCTTCGGCGACGACGCGCAAAACGCCTCGGACAAAGACGCCGTTTATAATTTCGACGAAATTAGGGTGGCGATCGACAAGGCGGCGCTGCCGTTCGTCGCCGGGGCGACGCTGCGATATAAATCCGCCCTCGGCGCCGCGTCGTTTAGCATCGACAACCCAAACGCCGCGTCCGGTTGCGGGTGCGGCAATAGTTTTTCCTTATAGCGTAGCGTAAAAAAACATCGTGACCGTTCTTATTTCTCCCTCTTTGTTGGCGTGCGACTTCTCTCGATTGGGAGAGGAATGCGAACGCGCCGAACGCGCCGGCGCCGATTGGCTGCACGTCGACGTGATGGACGGGCGCTTCGTTCCCAACGTCACCGTCGGTCCGTGCGTCGTCGCCGCCGTCAAGTCGCGCGCCACCGTTCCCCTCGACGTGCATTTAATGATCGAGGAGCCGGAGAGGCATGTCGACGCCTTTGCCGACGCGGGAAGCGATTATATTACCGTGCACGCCGAAGCCTGCCGCCATCTTGACGCCTGCCTGAAGCGCATTCGGGCCTTGGGAAAAAAAGCGGGCGTGTCGCTTAATCCCTCCACTCCGGAGAACGTGCTGGAATACGTGCTGCGCGACGTCGACCTTATATTGTTGATGACGGTGAATCCCGGTTTCGGCGGACAACGCTTTTTAGACGGGCAGGCGGAGAAAATTCGCCGCGTGCGCCGCATGATCGACGTCTCCGGAAGCGCCGCGCTGCTCTCGGCGGACGGCGGTATAAACGCCGACACGGCTCCTATCGCGGTTAAGGCCGGATGCGACGTGCTGGTCGCCGGATCGGCGGTGTTTTGTAAAACGGGCGATACGGCCATCTACGCAAAAAACATCCAAAAATTGAAAGGTATCGTATGAAAAACTTGGCATGGTTAGGCGCCCTGGCGCTGGTTTGCGCCTGCGCGGCGCCGACCACCTATTATCCGTCGGTGGATCACGGAGAAATGCAAAGCGAAGCGAAGTACCAAAGCGCGCAAGCCCGCGACGCCGCCGCGTTTTCCCGCTCGACGCCGGCCGAACGGAAGGACGACGAGGCGCGGCTCTTGCGCGTCGCCAAGAAAATCGGCCCGTCCGGCGCCGCGCTCTGCGCCGAAATGCGCGGATCGTTCGACGGGTGCAGCTTCGATTTCGCCATGTCGGAACAAGAAGGCGCGAACGCCTACGCCGACGGCTCGAAAATTTTCGTCACCCGCGAAATGGCGAACTTTGCCTCTAAAGACGACGAAATGGCGACGGTGCTGGGCCACGAATATGCCCACAACATTTTGCGGCACGTGGCGTCGACGCAGCGCAACGTCATGATCGGCACGCTGGCGGGAACGGCGGCAGACGCGCTCGCGCAGTCGCAGGGCGTTAATTCCGGCGGGGCGTTCGCGCAACTTGGCGCATACGGCGCGCAAATGCGCTATTCGCAAGATTTTGAGCGCGAAGCGGACTATGTCGGGCTATATATCATGGCGAGGGCAGGATACAAGGTCAACGACGCAAGCGCGTTCTGGCGCAAGATGGCGACCCGCTTCCCGGACGGCATTTACACCGGCGGCACCCACCCCACCAGCGCGGAGCGTTATATTTCCTTAAATAAGACCGCCGCCGAAATTACGCAAAAACGCGAAAGCGGCAAACCGCTTAGACCCTCGATGCGGTAGCGTCTTTCATGCGGGAATCGCTCGGGGTCGCGCGCGCTTTTTGCCGCCGTTATAAAGCCGTTTTAACCGGCGTTTTTATCGCTGCGCTGCTCGCCTACGTGTTTCTTCGCATCGACCGCGAGGAATTGCGGCATACGCTGTCGGCGCTATCCGTCGGGTCGATGGCGGCGGCGACATGCCTTATTGCGACGTCGCAAATCGTCAGCGCCCTGCGCATGCGGCTTTACGTGGAGGCGAGCGGTCCGCGCATGGGGTTTCGCGAGGCCGTTGGGTTGTATTTCGCCTCGATGTTTTTAAACGTGTTCATGCCGGGCGGCATAGGCGGCGACGGGTATAAGTGCGTGGAGCTATCCGCGCGCTACGATTTTCCCCCGTACCGCTCTCTAGCGATCGCCTTGTCGGAAAGGGCGTCCGGGTTGCTCGCGTTGCTGTTCCTGGCCTTGGCGTCGTTCGCGTTTAGCCGGGCGCCGGAGGCCATCGGCGTCGGGCCGGGATTAACCGCCTGTGCGCTCGTCATCGCCGGCGCGGCGGTTGCGTCGGCCTATCGGCTCGGAACCGGAGCGCTGCTTCGCGAAAAAATTTCCCTTTCGCTCCGCGCCTTTCCGTATTCCCTGGCGGTGCAATTATTGCAATTTTCGGCGATGCTGCTGCTACTAGCAGGATTGCCTGACGCGAATTTGGATCGCTGGGCGGATTACGGCCTTATTTTTTTCCTCTCTTCGCTGCTTGCCATGGTTCCCGTTTCCGTCGGAGGGCTGGGGGTGAGGGAAGCCACGTTTTTTCAGGCGGCGGAATATTTAGACGGCATCTCTCCCGCCGCCGGCGCCGTGGCGGCCTCGGCCTTCTTTCTATGCCACCTGCCCCCCGCCTTGTGCGGCGTATGGCGCTGGGGAAAGAAATGGCTGCCGGAATAAAGTAGCAAAACGCGTTACGTCATCTTCCCCGCATAATCGCGTCCACCAACTCCGCGACGGCCGGAATGTGTCCATCGGCATAGAGGGGGTCGTCCGAAAACCGGTAGGCGTTATGTCCGGAGAACATTAACTGGTCGTCAAAATTTCCGTGGCCGTGGATCACGTCTTGCAGGGTTTTTTGGATGCAAAAGCTGCGGGGGTCTGCCTTTCGCCCGGTGGAATAATCGTCGTGGTCCTTCCAATTGCTGAACTTACAATGGCTTAGGCATCCCATGCAGTTAATTTGGTCGCGGCGGATGCCGTCCGATTCCTCGGACGAGACGAAGATGAGCGTGTTGTCCGGGGTGCGCAACGCCTCGGAGAATCCTTGCCGCACCCATTCTTCCGCCAACAGCTTGTCGTGCGGTTCGACGTAGACGGTGCGCGCCCGCGCGCCGACGGTCAATTCTTCCGACAATACGCCGCTTGGCACGGCGCCAAAGGGAATTTGGCGATGATTGCGGTCGATCATCATTTGGATGAAGCCGTTATGCACGGCGGAGGAATAAAATCCCGTCGGACTGAAGCGGTTTAAATACACGTCGCCTTTTTTAAGAGTCAGCAGCTTTTTCTTCCATGCATCCGGAACGGGGCTTTCTTTCGTGAGGATAGGCCTTGTGCCGAATTGAAAGGCGATGGGACCGATCTCGGGATTGTCAAGCCAATCCGCCCATTCGTCGATATGCCACACGCCGCCGGCCATGACCACGGGCGTATCCTTTAATCCGACCTCGTTCATAAACGAACGTAATTCCGCCACCCGGGCATAAGGCTCCTCAAACGTCTCCGGGTCTTCGTTGTTGGAAAGCCCGTTATGGCCGCCCGCCTTCCACGGGTCTTCGTACACCACCGCGCCGAGCTTTTCGGCGTATTTGGAATAGGAACGCTTCCACAACGCCCGAAACGCCCGCATCGACGAGACGATAGGATAATAATACACGTCGTATTTCGCGGCGATTTCGGAAAGGCGATAGGGCATGCCGGCGCCGCACGTCACGCCGTGAATCAATCCCTTTGCCCCCTCCAATATGCCTTCAAGCACGCGAGCGGCGCCGCCCATTTCCCATAGCACGTTCATGTGCACCCGCCCTTCGCCGCCGGAGACGTCGCGCGCGATGCGCGCTTGCTCGACGCCGCCTTGTATGGCTTTTTGGATAAGCTCCTCGTGGCGGTCGCGCCGAGTTTTTCCCTTATAGACAACGGGAACGGGACGTCCCTCCGCGTCATAGCTGTCGGCGTTCACTCCGGAAAACGTCCCCACCGCGCCGGCGGCGGCGAAGGCGCCGGAGGTGAGGCCGTTGCTGACGCCGACTCCCTTGCCGCCTTCGATGATAGGTAAGGCTTCCCGTCCGGAGATGAGAATGGGGCGCAACCCTTTAAGCCATGAAGAAGGGGCGTCAAAAACGGAATCGCGACTAGCTAGGGCGTTCAAGGCTTCACTCGCATAAATGGGCGCCGCGCTTGCGGCAAACGCCGCACGTGCGAACAACGGGAAGCGCATCATAACGGAGAAGCCGCCCCGTGTAAATCGCCTGATTAGGCGCTTCTAAAGAATTTTTACCTTTGGCGACATGCGAGGAAACAATTGCATGAAATTATTTTAATTTTTTATTAAAAATTAAAATAATTTCATTGAGTGTACGGCGCGACCTCACTAAAATATTTCCATGACTCCGGAATAAAAAGTGAGTTTGAGTATGTTAGACGCAATAAAGACGGGCGACGCACGCACCTCCGACGCTTATCGAGGATTTTTAGACAACTATATTTTTTCGGACGCGCTAACGACGTTTTTTTCGTCAACGCAACATGCCGCCTCCCACGCGGAACGCGCCGTTGCGTTAAGCGGGTACTTTTATCTTTTCATGACCTTGGCGGCGGAACTACGCCTCGCCCTTCTTCTCGACGGAGAAAATGACGCAAAGAACAATTTCTCGGAAGAATCGGAAGGCACGTCCAACCAAGACGCCATAAAAGTAGGCGACCACGTCTTTAAATTGATGAGCGAGGCGCAAAGCGGCGATTTTCTTCGCCGGCGCCGCGAAAAGGAAAATACGGAATTCATGAGTAAAATTCCGAAACCGCCCAAAACCCACGTGAGATTCGTCCTTGAATCTAAATACAGCGAAATGAATACGGGCAGAGGGTTATAACCACACGTTAGGTCTATTTACTTTCCCGCATTAGGACCTCATTAACGAGTGTTTGATACTATGAACAACGTTAAGTTTATTTCTTTACAGAAAATTCTGCGGTTTTAGTGGCGAAACCGTTAGCCCACATGCGCCGATGCGGAACTTATGACCTATAACATCCTTTTAGTGGACGACGACAAAAGCGACGCCGAGTTGCTAAAAATGCGGCTCGAGACGCGGGCGAATTGCCGCGTGACCGTGCTCACGACCGGCAAGGACGCGATGGACGCCCTCACCGCCACCAGGCATTCCCCCTACGATTTGGTGCTGCTCGATCTCGGCATGCCCGGAGTGGATGGCATGGACGTGCTGAATTCCGCCCGTCCCATCCATCCCGCCCTGCCGATCGTGGTGCGCACCGGGCGCGACGAGTCCGCCGTGGCGGTCGAGGCGTTAAAAGCCGGCGCCACCGATTTCGTATGCAAAACCGATTCCTTCGACAAATTAGAAAAAACCGTCAAAACCGCCTTGCTTTCGAGCAAGATTGACGCGGAAATGGCGCGCTACCATAACGACGCGACGGGTCGCAAGACCAATTTTAACGATATTCTGGGCGAATCCGCCGCCGTGAAGGAAATGATCGCCTGCGCGAAAAAAGCGGCGAACTCCGATATTTCCGTCTTGATAGAAGGAGAAAGCGGTTGCGGAAAGGAATTGCTCGCCCGGGCGATCCACAACGCCGGACGGCGCGCCGACAAGCCGTTCATCGCGGTCAATTGCGGGGCCATTCCCGAAAACCTGGCGGAAAGCGTGCTGTTCGGCCATGAAAAAGGCGCCTTTACGGGCGCGATCTACAAGGCCATCGGAAAATTTCGCGAAGCCGACGGCGGCACGATTTTTCTGGACGAGGTGGGAGAGTTGTCGCCGGACGCCCAAACGAAATTATTGCGCGCCCTGGAAAGCGGAGAGATAGACGCGGTCGGATCGCACTCCAAAATTAAGGTGGACGTGCGCGTCATTTCCGCCACCAACCGCGACTTAACCGGCGAAGTGCGCGCCAAGGCGTTTCGCGAAGACTTATATTACCGACTTAACGTATTTCCCGTCCACGTGCCGCCGCTCCGCGAACGCGCGGGCGACGTGCCGATGCTGGTGCGCTATTACGCCGGCCGCTTTAGCCACATCGAGGGGAAGGCCGCGCCGGAGTTGTCTTCCGACGCCATGCGGCTGCTGGAAACCTATTCCTGGCCCGGCAACGTGCGCCAGTTGAAAAACGCCATCTATCGCGCGGTGGTGCTCAGCGAAGACGCGCGGCTGGAGTCGGAGTTTTTTCCCTCCGTGGCGTCGGACGCGGCGGAAGGAAAGCGTCGCGCTGCCCGTTCGGACGGCGTGGCGCCGTTGCCGGAATTCGCCCTTTCCGTCATCGGCCAAAGCGGCCACGCGCGATCGCTCGAGGAGATGGAAAAAGAAATCATCGAAAAAACCATGGCGCGCTATCACGGTTGCATTTCCGAGGCGTCGAGGAGGCTTGGCGTCGGGCGTTCGACGCTCTACCGAAAAATGTACAAATACGCGCTGCACCGTTACTTAGACGAGGGCGACGCGACGCGCGCGGCGGGAGAATGACGCCGCAAGCGCGAGCCACTCAGGGGTTTTCTCTGGTCGAGTTGGCCATCGTGATGGTCATCGTCGGGCTGCTCGCCGCCGGAGTGACGGCGGGGCGCACGCTGATGGCCTCGGCGCAAATGCGGGTAATCATCGCCGAAGCGCAAAATTTTAAATTGCAGACCGACAATTTTTTCTCCCGGTACGACGCCCTGCCCGGCGACCTTAAAAATGCCAACGACGCATGGACCAACGCCGAAAGCGGCAACGGCAACGGCAAGATCGAAGACGACGAAAGCTTCCAGTTTTGGAAGCAATTACGGCTGGCCGAGCTTATTGCGGGGAATTTTAGCGGCGAAGGACCGGACGCCGCCATTGGGGTGAACGTGCCGGCGTCGAAGGAAAACGCGGCGGGATTCGACGCGCTCCGGCACGAGGCCCCGGGCGGGTGGGTCGACAAGGCGGGACGTCATTTAAAGGGAAATTATTTGCGCTACGGCAAGGAGCCGACGCCCACGGGCGACGCCGATTACCTCACGGCGCCGGCGCTGACGGGCGAAAGCGCGGCGGACATTGACGCCAAAATCGACAACGGCGTTCCCAATTACGGCGGCGTGCTGGCCGTAAACGGCGAGGGCGCGACGCATTGCTACAACGCCGACGGCAGCGCCTACGATTATTCCGTAAAACTACCCCAATGCGTGCTGCTCTTTACGCTTGGCTATTAGGGACGCGCGATGTTACGACAACGCCATAAACACCGAAACATATAGAGCCAACAACGCGTTGCGCTCAAAAAATACGCGACATGCGTCGACGGAGCGCAAGTCCAGGGAGTAGATTGCCTGCCACGCCCAGAGCGCGCCGGGCGCAGCGCCGGCGATGACGTACAGCGGAGCGGCGCCGCTCTCCATTAATCCCGCCAGCGCGAAGAGGGCGAAAGCCGCACCGTAACAGGCGGCGACGGCTTCCCTTATATGTTCCCCGAACAAAAGAACCGTCGAGCGCAATCCCAGTTTTTCGTCCTGGGGAGCGTCGGGAACGGCGTATATCGTATCGTACCCCACGGTGAGGAACGTTCCGCCCGCGTAAAGAATAAGCGCCGAGACGGTGACGCTATCGGTAAGCGCGGCATAGGAGATAAGCGCGCCCGCGTTAAACGTCATGCCCAGGAAAAATTGCGGCGCCGGCGTTGCGCGTTTCGCAAGGGGATACATCGCGGCCATGCCGGCGGCGACAAACGCCAACGCTATGGCCAGACCGTTTAATAACGTTAGGCCAAGTGCGCCTACCGCCAGCAATCCGGCCAGAAGCGGGAGCGCTTCGCGGGGCATGATCTCGCCCGAGGCCAGCGGACGGTCTTTCGTGCGATCGACCTGCGCGTCTATTTTCATGTCCCATAAATCGTTCACGACGCATCCGGCCGAACGCATCGCGAAAGCGGCAAGAAACAGACCGAATCCTACGACGCAGGCGTCCCAGAACGGAGCGTCGGCCAATGCCGCGCCCCATAGACATGGAAAACCAAGCAGCAGGGCGCCCGTGGGCTTGTCGAGCCGCGCCAGACGCCAATAGGGCGAACGTGTGATTTTATGTGGAAATTCGATGTCTTCCCCCTATGATATTAGACTTCTTGCATAACCCGCTAAGGCGGAGCGGATACTAGGTTTCGCCCGCCCGGAGAACCGCAGCGTACTAGACGCGAAGGCCTGCCCCCGCGAAAGCGGGGGTAAGGATTCGAGGATGGACGAACCGACGTAGACGCCCGCTTTAGTAGGGTTATGCAAGAAGTCTATTTTAAAGACATACCTAACTATGCGTACCGCTTATGCGTCCGGCGATTGAACTTATCCATCTCACTAAACTATACACCATCTCGCACTTTCGGCGCAAGCTTGTGTTAAACGACGTGAATCTTCGCATTCCCTCCGACGTGAGTATCGGAATCATGGGAAAGAACGGCGCGGGCAAGTCGACGCTGGTCAACCTTATTTCGGGGGTGGAGTTTCCCTCCTCCGGGCGCATCGCCCGAAACGGCCTGCGCATTTCCTGGCCCATCGGGCGCGGAGGCGTGCAAGGGGCGTTGTCGGCCTACAACAACATTAAGTTCATTTGTCGCGTGACGGGCGCCAATTTCAGAAAGTCAGCCGACATGGTGGCTGACCTGACGGAATTGGGGGCCTATATGGACATGCCCGTCCACACCTATTCGTCGGGCATGAAGGCGCGCCTCATGCTCGCCATGAGCCTGATTCCCGAATATGACTGCTATTTGGTGGACGAAGGATTCAACGCCGGCACCCCAAAATTCACCGAAAAATTTAACGAGGTCTTTAGCCGCCGACGCGAACGGGCGAACATGCTCTGCATATCGCACAATCCTGCAATCATCCGCCGTTTTTGCGACAAGGCCGCCTTGCTGAGAGATGGAAAGCTCGTCCTTTTTGAAGATATCGAAGAGGCGGTGGAAATATTCAAAACTCTGTAAATTGGCCTCCGCAGGGATGGCGCATGGATAGGGAACGTCGGCGGGATAACCTCCATCCTCCCTATTAGACCTCTTGCATAACCCGCTAAGGCGGAGCGGAGTAGACGGCCGCCATAGCAGGGTATGCAACAGATCTATTGTTCGGCGTCGGACGCATGCAGATATCGACGAGCGACGCGCTCGCCTATGCCTGTAAAAATCTCGTACGGAATAGTTCCGCACCACGCCGCAAAGTTTTCCGCCGATATGCGGTCGCCGAAAATTTCTACGGGAGCGCCTTCATAGAGAAGCGCCTCCGGAACGGCGGTCGCGTCGACGACGGTTAAATCCATCGACACCCTTCCCACGTAATGGCACGGCGTCTCGCCTATCATGCAATAGGCGCTTCCGCTTTTGGCAAGGGCGCGGGGCAGGCCGTCGGCGTATCCAACCGGCAGGCATCCCAAAATCGTTCCGGCGGGAACGACGCGCTCCGATCCGTAGCCGACGGAGGTCGGCTCCGTCGTTCGGCGTATTTGGCATAAAAACGCGTCGAACCTGACCGCCGGCGTCAACGGGTTCGGACCGCATCCCGCATGGGGATGCGCCCCGTACAACCCTATTCCCGCGCGTATTTGGTCGAAGCGATAAGAAGAAGGCAGGAACGCGCCGGAGGAATTGGCCAGCGACAGGCGAACGTTCGGAAAAATGCTGCGCAACTCTTGCGCGCGGCGCAATTGTTCGGCGTTCATCGGATTTTCCGGCGTATCGGCGCACGCCAAATGGCTTATGATTCCGCAAAGTTGCGAGTCCATTCGCTCGTTTGCCAGCGTTTGGCGCAAGGCGACGGCGTCGCTCGGAGAAAAACCGAAGCGCGCCATGCCGGTATCGACATGCGCCATAAACGGAAGCAACCGCCCCGTCTCCCTCGCTCGCTTTCGCCATAACTCGACTTGGCGCAACGTATTTAAAACGGGAATAAGTTGGCGTTCCTCCGCAAGGCGACAATCTTCGATGGAAAACGGACCGGAGAAAAAAGCGAAACTACTTTTGCGCGCCGCCTCTCGGACGCGGCGGGAAATTTCAACGCCGAAACAGTAAAAAGCGAGGCAATTTTCCTCCGCCAAGGCCGACACGACCGCTTCGGCGCCTATGCCGTAGGCGTTCGCCTTCACCACCGCCGCCGCTTCGGACGGCGACGCGCGCGAGGCCAACAAACTATAATTCGCCCGCAGCTTACGCAAATCGGCGGTTAAGACGCCTCCGTTCATAGGTATGGCTGCCGGATGGTTCGGTTGAACGACGTCTAAACATATCATAGAGCCGAGCCGAGCCATAGAAAAAAGCGACGCATTAAAACATGGCTCTTGACTAGCGCCTATCACTCTACGAGCGCCAGGTGCAGCAATTAGAAGAACAACGCATAATCATAAACGACAAAATCAAAAATTGCGGCGCTTTGGATAGCGTGATGGCCGAAGATGTTAGAACCGGATTTAATTTTCTTGAAAATCCCCAAAAATACCGGGCTTCGGCGGGGTTGGAAGGCAAAGGAATGGTGCTAAAAGCTACTTTCTCCGGCCCTTTGGGTATCACCGCAAAAGAGGATTTAGAACCGCCGCTCTCTCGCTCCCATTCTCGGTTTTAAGGGAGTTGAGTGAGGGTGATTCCGAAGTGGTGCTCGCGGCCGGAATCGAACCGGCACGGGATTGCTCCCAACAGATTTTAAGTCTGCAGCGTCTACCTGTTCCGCCACGCAAGCCGACATTGCCCATAAGCGGACAACCTAGTTGCGCCATATTATGTATCGTCGGGGCTAAGGGCAAGTAAATTATGCCAAAACCTAACGAAAAATACATGATTGACGCGTAGCATGGATAACGCATGCATATGAAAAAACCATCGCCGCCTCTTTTCCCGACGGCCGGCTTCAGCCTTATCGAGCTGAGCGCCGTGATCGCCGTCGCCGCCACGGTCACGGTCGGGTATTTGTCGTGGACGCAACCCAAACAAAAGAGCTTCGCCGAAAAAAGTCGCGTCACCGAAGCGAAGATGCGCACCGTGGCGTCGGCCATCGAAGCGTTTAAGGTGAAGTACGGACGTCTTCCGTGTCCGGCCGACCCGTACCAACGCCGAAACGGCGAACGCGCCGAGGAAGCGCCGCCGAAAGAGTATTCTTCCGAATACGGCATGGAAAATATGGACGAGATCGAAACCGACGCCTTAAAAACGCTTGGATCCGATTGCCCGTTCAACTCCGGCATGGTGCCCGCCTATGCGCTCGAACTGTCGGAAGATTATTTCCTGGACGGATGGGACAGGCGCTTCACCTACCAGGTCAGCCGTCGCCTATGCGGATCGGACGCCGGCGTGACGGGGGGGCTGCCCGCCGACGTTAGCCGCAACAAAGGGTGCACCAGAAGCGATTTTATGTCCGACGCCGGCGACATTATCATAAAGGACGGCGCCGGCAATCGCCTTCGCGACAACGCGGCCTACGTGTTGCTTAGCCACGGACGCAACGGATACGGCGCGTTTTTGCCGAGCGGCGCGCGCGTGCCGTTTCCACCCGGCGCCTCAGCGACGGAAAAGGAAAACGCGAACGCTTATAGCTTCGCCTCTCCCGCCGCCTTCAATCCCGCCGAAAAGACGTTCGTTGACGCCCCGCGCACCGCCGGGGGCTACGACGACATCATTTATTATCGCACCAAAGCCCAGATTGAAACGCTGAGCGCCGACGAAAATCGCAAATTATTGACTAAGGAGGAATGCGACGGCTTTCGCGACATAATCGCCTCTACGGATTTCGACTATCTCTTAACGCAAGCCAAACAAAACGACGCGCTTAACGCCGCGATGAAAAAAGGCGCCTCCAATCCGGGAGACGCCGCGCTCATGATGATTTTAGACAGCCTGCAACGCATATGCGGCAATAAAAAATATTATAACTACTCGGCCTCGGACTATCGCTGCCCGAAAGACGCGAAATGGAACGCGACGACGCAAGCCTGCGAGTGCCTTGGCGCCGATTGGGACAACTGCCAGCCATGATCCCCATGCCCGCCATGATAAAAAAACTTCTCCTCCGCGCGTTTTTCGCGAGACGCTTTTCCCCCCTAAGAGGCTATACCCTCGTAGAGCTTTCCGTCTCCACCAGCATTATCGCCATATTAGCGGTCGGGGCGCTCGCCATGATCCAAAAGAAGAACGAAGCCGACAACGTGCGCGAAACCCACATGAAACTCGGCGCGATCAAGGCGGCGATAGATAAGTTCGCGCGCGTGAACGGACGCATTCCCTGCCCGGCCTCGCCGTCGCTGCCCGAAAGCTCCACCTATTTCGGCAAGGACCAAAAAGCCTCGGACGCGGGAGGCGACGCGCCCATATTTGACGACGTCGCCGTGAAATGCGTCGGTCCCGACGTTAACTTCAACGCCGGGGCCGTGCCGGTGCGCACGCTCAACCTTTCCGACGATTTTACCTATGACGGATGGAATCGTAAATTTATTTATAAGATAACTCCGGCGGCGGCGGACGCCAAAAAATTCCTAAAGCCAAGCTTTCGCGGAGACATTCGCGTGGTTGATTTGCGCGGAAACAATAAAACTGACGTCGACAACGCCCCCCCCAACAACCAAGGCGCGTTATACGTGTTAATCAGCTACGGCAGTAACGGCCGCAACGTTGCCTGGGGGCGCGCTCTCACGGACGGCGACGCGCTCACGGCGCCGGACCCGTCCCAGGCCGTTGGTTTCGAGCAGCAAAATTTGCGGCACGAGCGCGGCATCTACATACAAGACGATCCCTCCGAAGGATTTGACGACGCGGTGGCGTTCGGATCGAAATCGAAAGTGTCTCCTCCAAAGGAAACCTACCTTCCCACCGCCCTGCACGCCGACGCATGCAGCAATGCCGATTTTCTTTCCGCCCGGCCAGAATTGCTGGAGGGTCTGGGAGGATCGAAACCCATGAGGGAAAAACTCGTCGAGGCCGCGACGACCTTGTCGGCCCTGTGCGACTACAGCCCGAAAACCGCCAACATCTCCCAAACCGTGGCGGCGACGGAAGACGTGGCGTTTCGTTTCGACGCCGACCGTCCGGCGCTGGACGGATCGCAACCGGGAAGCAACGTCGCGACCACTTGGCAAGACGCGCAAGGAAAAACCGCGCGACCGACAGGCGGCTCCATCTATCGCAGCGCGTCGATTAACGGACGCCCCGCGTTTAAAAGCTCCGGGGGATATTTCGCCTTTGATTCGGCGCCGGAGGGCATGGACGCGGCGGACGAAAAACAATATTTCGGCCGGACCCCGGACAACGAACAACAATTCACCTTTTTCATGGCGATTCGCACCGGCACCAACGTGATGACGAGCCAAACGCTGTATTCGAGCGGAGGAAATTTTTCCGTGTTCATCGAAAGCGCCAAGCTAAAGGCGCGCATCGGCAACGTGACGATCTCCGCCGCCAACAACGCCACGCCCGAAACCAATTACGTCGTTTCCCTCGCGCGGGGCAAGGACGGATACGCGCTTATCCTCAACCAGGAAACGGGATTGACGCATTCCTCCTCCCTGCCCGCCGCCACGATAGGCCAGGCGCAATATCTGAGCGGCGCGAACGGCGCCGGGTATTTTACCGGCGCCATAGGCGAAGCGATTTTATACCGTTACATGCTGCCGCAAAAACGTTTTTACGAAGTCATTTTGGCGCTCTCCTCGAAATGGGGGGCGATTTTTAGCTTTAACGCCAATTCCCCGGTTTCCTGCCCGTATAAGGGGCAGGAATATATCCGGACGCCTTCCGATCCGGAGTTGAAATGCCAATGCCCGGACGGAACGGTGCTCAACAGCCAGATGGGCGTCTCGAACGCCTGCATCCAGGACAGTTCCGCCGTGGGGGAATGCGTGCCAGTCGCCAAATACGATCAGGAACAGATAGAGCAAGCGACGGCGGCGAACAATAAAAAAATTCTCCTCCCGAGCGACTTCTCCGACCTGTTGCTATGGCTGGACGCGGCGGATTGCTCGACCGTGTCGCTAAAATCCGGCAGAAAAGTCGCCGTCTGGCAAGACAAAAGCGCGCAACGCAACGATTTTTCCATGGACGACGCCGCCTACATGCCGACCTACGAAAACATCAATTCCGCCGGCACGTTTCAAAACCAGCCTCTCGGCACGATGCGCTTTAGCCGGTTGGAGAAAAACCGCCTCGTGAATTCCAAGTGCCTGGGACAAAACTGCACCGACCTCTATATGGGAAAAACGGCGCCGAGCGCTATTTTAAACGTTCCCTACCGCCAGGCGTCGATTTACGTCGTCGCCCAAATCGTGTCGAATACCGAACAGGCGCCCTACACGTTATTTAACAGCGGCACGCACGATTGGGGAATAAAATTAAAATATAACGGCATTCCCTATATGTACATGCGCCCCCTTTCTTCCTATTCGGGGATTCAAGGAAATTTCGTGGCCGATAAAGTGCAATCCGGCCCGACCTACGCGGCTTACGGCAACGCCTACCATATTTTTCACGGCTATATTCAGGCGTCGCAATCCACCGACCAGGCGTTAATTCAGGCGCCGAAAATGGAGATGTACGTGGACGGACTTGGCGCCTTATACGACCAGGTGTGGACGATGAAAATTCAAAACGGAGTTGACGGATACGCCTATCCCAACACGGTCAACGGAAAATTTTACACCGATCGCGGCCTAGCGCCTTTCCCTTTCGCCTACGACGCGAGCCAGCCCAATACGATCGGCGGCGCGCTATCTTCCGGCGTCACCAACCCGGATTGGTTTGACGGGCGCATCGGCGAAATCGTCGTCATAAAAGACTACATGAACGATAAGGTCGATAAAAAAGAGGCGATTCTGAGGTATTTAAACTGCAAATGGCGAAATGCGTGCAACTAAACGCATATTACGGCGTTATTGCCGAACGGCTTAGAGCCGTTTACGGTCCGGCTCTAAGACAGCGACGCTTGCCTGGCCGCGTCGCACGCCAGTTTGTCGGCGAGATCGTTTTCGGGATGGCCGGAATGTCCCTTCACCCATTTCCACTCGACGCGATGCCTGGCCGCTTCCGCGTCGAGGCGTTGCCAAAGGTCAACGTTTTTAACGGGTTGCCTTGAGGCCGTTTTCCAGTTTTTTTTCTTCCAGCCCTCCAGCCATTCCGATATGCCTTTTTGAACGTAGACGCTATCGGTATATAATTCCACCTCGCACGGCTCTTTGAGCGAGGCCAGCGCTTCTATGGCCGCCGTTATTTCCATGCGGTTATTTGTGGTATCGGCCTCGCCGCCGGAAACGTTTTTTTGCGCGGAGCCGAAACGCAGGATGGCCCCCCACCCTCCCGGTCCGGGATTTCCCTTGCAGGCGCCGTCGGTGTAAATAACAACCTTTTTCACCGGATTAGTAAGAGGCGAGAATGATAAGCAACAGCGACGCGGCGGCCGGAAAAAGAAGCTCGACCAATCCGGCGGTTTTGGCGTCGGTATGCAGAAGGGTTTCGGCGCCGTAAGAGTCAACGTCGGACGCATCCTCCAATAGCAGTCCGATTGCGGACGCGGAGGAAAGCATAAACGTCAATACGTAGGTCGCGCCTTGTTGCCAAAACGTAAGAAAAGCGAAACCTAATGCCAATTGCAGGGCGGCAAAGACAACCGCATACGAAGGAAAAAATTTTGCGACGGGATCATAGACCGAAAAAGATGCGATAAATTTTTTCGGGTGCAAACATTTATATATGGCGAACGTGGCCAGCATCACCCCCACGGCGCCGTGCAGAAAGCCCACGAATCCGAGTTCGGTGGCCTTCGCGAAAGCGACGCCGACGCCGATCATGGCAAAAAAGGGAAAGGCTCGCGTCACGTGGCGTTCGTGCGCGATAAAAGAAACGAAGGCAGATATGGCTCGCCATGCGCCGGCGACGGAAACCGTTTTATCTCCGAACGCGAAAGAAGTTTTCATGCGCGGACCTCCGCCGTTACATTATTATCAATTCATGACATTTACTTAAGAGGTGCTTATACAATCTTTTTATTACGGTTTTTTAAAAAACGGACTTTTATTGGGTACGTGTGAGGCCGTCGCCGGCTTTATACCCCTTTGGCACGAAAAAAGCAGCGGCTTCGGCGGAAAGCAGGAAGTTTTCCAGCTTACGCGCCTCCGCCATTTGCTCTCCCGCAATAACGGCAAGTTGATAGATAATAGGCTCGTGGGCGTCGCGCGGCACGGCATAGATCACGTCGACGTCGCGACGACGTTCGGCGGCGCTTTTATACATAAGGCCGACGCCTTTTTTCGCCGCGACATGTTTAACGACGTCGCCTTGCGTCGCCACATGAACGAGGTGCGACGCAAACAAGGCGGAAGATTTCGACGTATCTCCGGAAGAATGAAGGTTGCGGCGGGAAGCTTGCGCCTCGGGCAATCCTCGATCGTTAAGGGCGACTGCTTGCGGCTCTGCGAAGGGCGAGACGTCGTAGCCCAGCGCGCGTTGCACGGCTTGTAGCGCTTCGGCGGAATATATTCCGAGCGACGTCACGTCCGGCCGTACGACGGCAAAAATATCGCGCTTCTGCGCCAATTCGTTGATGGCGGTCGGGTAATCCAGGCCGAGCAACGTTTTTTTGATCGCAATTGCCTCCTTGCCTGCGGCGGCGACGACGACCAATGCGTCTTCCACGAAGTTGGCGATGGAATAGACGTCGAGCAAGCCCATTTGCTTGAGTTTTTGATTCCATATCGGATGCGAGGCGACGATAAGATCGGCCATGTCCCCTTCGGCGATGTCTTCGAGTCGGTAATTCGACGGGGTGAAGTTGATTGTCGTCGCCATGTCGTTTTGACGGGAATATTCTTGCAGGGCGGGGACAAGCGGCATGATTTCCGCGCCGGACACTATCGTTAAGTGCGCGTCCTCCCGCAGAAAAGACGTGCCGGCGAAGGCCGTCTTTTCTCCCCTTCCTATGCCGGCAAATCCGACCGCAAAAAATACGGCAAAATATACGAGGCGACGCGCCGTCCGGAGCATGGCAAATTTCCGTCCATAAAAATAAAAAAGGGTCCGCGAAACAAAATTCGCGAACCCCCTTTAAAATATCTTGCGGGAACTAGAAGTTCAAGCCAAGACCGGAGATAAAGACGGTGCCTTCGTTGTCAGCAACGGCGGTGTTGTCGTCGGTGTTAAAGAAGTTAACTTCGACGTAAGGAACAAGGCCGGGAGCCAATTGGTAGTCGGCGCCAACGGAAATGTTTTGGAACTCGGAATCGCGACCGGCAACCAGATCGTTTTCGATTTCGGATTGCAGATACGTGACGGAAGCTCCGATCGGGCCGTATACGTAGGCGCCGCCCAACGTAAAGTAGCTGGCTTCGGTGCCAAGGGCGGCAATGCGTCCGAACTCGTCGGCGCGACCGTAAGAACCGCCAAGCTCAAAGCCGGCAAAATTCGCGGTCAAACCTAAGTTGTACGATTTCAGATCGTCGTGGCCGCTCGCGCCGCCCGCCGCAGGATCTTGGAAGTCGCCCATTTGGCCGGTGGCGGACGCTTCAAACCCTACGCCGTTATATTGGTTTTTGTAGTGTACGCCGGCGTCGACGACGTTTTCAAAGCTGGCGGTCAAGCCGTTAGCAACGTCAACCGCAGAAGCGAATTCGGACGAAAAGCCTTTTTCCGTACCGCGTTCTTGCGTGTCCGGAGTGAATGACGCACCGGCGCGCAGGCCATAAATGTCGGGCGTGATGTAGGTTAACTTGTTCGCCGTTTGACGCTCTTCTTCGATACCGTTGTCAACGGAGAACGGATCAACGTCGTTCGCCAAGCCGGGTTTGGAATAGAAGGTCGCGTTGGTCGCTCCCGCTCCGCCTACGCCGTCAAGGTCAACGTAACGGTCGAAGTCGCCGGCGATGCCGCCCGCGCCGCGCGCCAAGGTTTCCGCTCCGACTTGAAATTGACGGGCAACGCTGGTGGTGGCACCGCCTTCAACGCGACCGGCCATGCTTTCTACATAGAGAAAGGTTTTGCCCGCGTTTTGTCCTCTGTCGCTTACGTCGCCGGGAGCGTTAACGTCCGCTTCGAGCGTAATGTGCGCGCCGTACTTCAATCCGGCGTCGGTTTCGCCGTCCACGTCAACGAAAAGAGCGGTGTCGGTCGCGCTGTTATAGCCGCGAGACAAGGTACCGGCCGCGCCTTTGGACAAGTTGACGGAAGATTGATAGGCATCTTCTTGAGAAGCCGCGCCAACTTGAAAATCGGCGTAGCCGCCGAGTTTAATGGTGGGAGACGCCGCGTTTGCGCCGCCGGCCACGAACAGACCCACCGCAGTGGTAGCCAGTAACGTTTTTTTCATGATGAAATAGTCCCTAATTTGTTGTCGTCGCTATTGCGAGGTTCTGCCGATCGCCCGGCAATACCCTATTATTACGCCGACGCGCCCACGGAACGCAAAACATACTCGCCTCGCGTCGCATGAAAAGCGCGCATTATCGCTGCATGTGGCAAAAAAAACACGTTTTTTACGATTTCGTAGAACATTCCGAATAAAAAAAAGAAACGCCCGCCACCCCGCACGCGCCTTCGCGAACGACCTCGCTCCAATTGTCGCGCGTCACTCCCCCAAGCGCGAAGGCAGGCTTCCCGCTTAGGTCTCGAAGCCGCCTGAAGCCTTTCGCCCCGAGCGGGGCGCCGGCGTTTTTGTGGGATACGGCAAAAAAAGGCGAGACGACGACGGCTTGTAACGGAAAGGCCGCCGCCTCCCTCGCGTCGCCTTCGTCATGGACGGAACAGGTCAGCGTCCGATCGAAAATCGTCTCTTTGGCGCTCAAAGCAAAGACGCGCGCATGCTTCGGGAGATGAAAGCCTAAAAATAAAGGGGAGTCCGGCAAAATTTTTCTTGCGTCTTCCTCGCGCTGCAAGGCGACAAGATACGAAACGCCCTTATCTTCGCACGCACGGACGAGGGAGTCGACGCGTTTTTGCCTGGCGTTTCGGTCGGGCCCATATTCGCGGATGACGACGCCGACGTCGCCGGACAAGGAAAGGATGACGCGTTCGGGGGAAGGTTTGCCCGCGCGCGTCTCGGACATATATAAAAATAGCGGCAACCCCTTAGAGGGCGTCATTCGCGGCCTTGCGGGCGGCGGTTTCCTTTCTTACCAAAATTTCCTCCACCAAAGGATAAACGCGCATCACGACCTTTTTCATCGACGCCGCATCCAATATCACGCGCGGGTCGCCGGCCATGTACCCCTTCACGTCTTCCACGACGTTCGGTACGGTCGGCACGTTAAATTTTTTTCCCAGATACTCGTAGAGAACGGCGAATTTCGGTATCTGACTTTTGACTCCCGGAGCGAAATTCGGGTTTTTTACGCCGAGCAAAATTTGCGACACGTCGTTGGCCTGAAACGTTTTCATATATCCCGCTATCTGCGCTGCAATGTCGTTCACGGCGGTGACGCTCTCCGTCGACGTCACGTCGCGCACGCCCAGTTGCAACAAGACGATTGCGGGATGCAGCGCCATAATTTGGGCGGCGCGATCGCCGCTGAATTTAAGGCGCCGGTTCGGTTCGCTGAAATTGGTGATCTCAACGTTGCGCTTCTTTCTCACGTACTTTAATTGTTGTTCGAGCAAATACGGAAACGACGCCTCTTCGTGCCCTTTATATGCCGACATAAGCTGCTCGCCGTAAATGACCAACGCTTGCGGCGCGTTTTCCGCCATGTTGTGCAACATGGCGGGGTCGTCCTTATATTTCAGCAACAATCGCAGGTTCTCTTGAATGCCGTTTGCCGCTTCCCTGACGCCGCGTTGGTTGGGGTGGACGCCGTCCGGCATGAGATAGTACGATTGCAGGCGGTATTGCCCAAGCAAGGAAGGGCGAAACGTGACGCGATGGAGCGACGCCAACTTCACGAAGTTAGCCGCGAAGCTGGCCTTATACCGATCCGCCAATTGCACGTTGTAATCAAACACTTCGTATAAGTTCGTCGGAGCGTCGACGCCGAAAAACAGGGTCGGCACGTTGTGCCGCTCGAGATTATATAATATCGTCCGCAAGTTGTTAAAGACGTCGACCGGATCTATCTTGCTTTTTAAATCTTGAAAGCCCAAATGTACGATCGTCGCGTCCGGCTTGGCCTCCAACACGTTTTTTAAGAGATCGACTCCGCTTGACGTGGTGTTTTTTTCTGCGGAGAAATCGAGAATTTCGACGGAAACGCCTTGCGCCGCCATTGTCTCCTTCAATAGGCGGGCAAAAGATTGGGAATCGTCCAGACCCGGATTGGAAAAAAAACCGTCCCCGAGCAGCGCCACTTTATAGGTGGGTTTCGTTCCGTCCTCCTGAGCGAAACATGCGTGCGCCCACACCCCAACGACGATCGCCGTCGCCGCAGCCAACGATCGGAACGTGAAAAACGAACGGCGAAACAAACGGACGGTCATCGGGAACGCAACGCTTTTTTCTTAAATTATAGCGCCGGGCTTGCTAAAATGCTACGGTAAAGCGACTGAAGCGGTTGACGGAGGGAGGATTACAAGTTCGCCGGCGCCGCGCCGGAAGAAGAGGCGGAGCCGCTTTTCTCTTTTTTTCCGAAGGAAGGCACCGATCCGCCGGCGTTCGGCGCGGACGACCCCGCGTCGCCGTCCGGGCGGTGAATCGGCTTTCCGTCCAATATGTCGCGTATCTCGGCGCCGCTGAGCGTTTCGTATTCGAGCAGCGCTTCCGCCAGTTTATGAAGTTCCTTATTATGCTCCGTCAATAATTGGCGGGCGCGCTCATGTCCGTCTTGCACCAATCGTTTTATTTCGGAATCGATTAACTTAGAGGTTTCTTCGGACACGGACGCGCCGCCGCGACCGCCGAACGAACCAAGATACCCCCCCTCGTCGCTTCCCGAATGTCGCAACGGCCCGACGGCGTCGCTCATTCCCCATTCCGTCACCATGGCGCGCGCCAAGGTGGTGGCCATGTTAATGTCGGACGAGGCGCCGGAGGTGACTTTGTCGTGGCCGAAAATCATCTCTTCCGCGACGCGTCCGCCCATGGCCACGGCGATGTCGGCCTTGGCGCGCCCTCGCGTGAAGGAGACGCGGTCTTTTTCCGGCAGGCGCATCACCAGCCCCAGGGCGCGTCCGCGCGGAATGATGGTGGCCTTGTGAATGGGGTCGGATTCGGGGCAATGCAACCCGACGATGGCATGGCCGGCTTCGTGGTAGGCGGTGAGCTTGCGCTCCTCGGCGTCGATCACCATGCTTTTGCGCTCCACGCCCATGAGCACTTTGTCTTTCGCCTGCTCCATTTCTTCCATGGTGACGATGCGGCGGTTCTTTCGGGCCGCCAGCAGCGCCGACTCGTTCACGAGGTTGGCAAGGTCGGCGCCGGTAAAGCCGGGCGTGCCGCGCGCGATGACGTGCAAGTTGACGTCCGGCGAAAGCGGCACGTTTTTCGTATGGACGCGCAATATCTTCTCCCGCCCCGCAATGTCCGGCGGAGAAACGACGATTTGCCTGTCGAAGCGCCCGGGGCGCAGCAGCGCCGGATCAAGCACGTCCGGACGGTTGGTCGCCGCGATGATGATCACGCCGGAATTCGTCTCGAATCCGTCCATTTCCACCAGCATTTGGTTGAGGGTTTGCTCGCGCTCGTCGTTGCCGCCGCCGATGCCGGCGCCGCGATGCCGGCCCACCGCGTCGATTTCGTCGATGAAAATAAGGCAGGGCGTATTTTTCTTTCCTTGCTCGAACAGGTCGCGCACGCGGCTGGCGCCGACGCCGACGAACATTTCCACGAAGTCGGAGCCGGAGATGCTGAAGAACGGCACGCCCGCTTCCCCCGCAATGGCTTTGGCCAGCAAGGTTTTTCCCGTTCCCGGAGAGCCGACGAGCAGGCACCCTTTGGGTATTTTCCCTCCCAGCGCCTGAAACTTGGTCGGATGTTTTAAATATTCGACGATTTCGTTCAGTTCTTCCTTCGCCTCTTCGATGCCGGCCACGTCGTTAAAGGTGACGGTATGGGTGCCGGGCGTTTGCATGCGCGCGCGGGAGCGCCCGAAACCCATGGCGCCGCCGCCCTTGCCGCCTTGCATTTGCTTGGCCAAAAATATCCACACGCCGATGAGCAGGAATATGGGAAACCATGAAATGAGGATGCCGATGATCGTGCCGCCGGCGCTTTCCTGCGGCTGGGCGTCGATCCGCACCCCGCCCTTGCTCAGGCGGTCGATAAGACCGGGATAATCGGGGGCGTAGGTGGCGTAGGGGCGCCCGTCCTCATACGCTCCGGTGATGTACGGGCCGCGAATTTCGGCGCTTTGAATGGCTCCCGAATCGACGTCGGTCAAAAATTCGGAAAAACTTAATTTCGCGTGCGAGGCCGACATGCGGGAATCTTGCGACTGCATGCCGTAATACACCGCCAACACGGCGACGACGACGCCTACCCATATTAATAATTGCTTGCCGTACCGCATGACGCCGATTCCTTAAAATTAATGCGTTTAATTATAAATGGGGATTGGTAAATAAAATGCAATCTTTTTCTAAGGACGCGGACGAAATTTATGTTTCCTCCGACGCGTTGGAAAAACACACATAGTCGTCCGACGCGTTCGGCGCGTCGGCGTCGCGGCAAAAGGGCGCGAAGCGCATGAGCCGGCTTAGCGCGCACTCCACTCCGGCGGCGGTATAAAAATTGCCGAAAACCTGCGTTTTCGCGCAAACGGCGGCGCGCAGCTTTCCAAATAACTCCTTATTCGGCGTAAATTCGCTCGTCCAAAAATCGTCGAGCGATCCTTGAAACGTCAGCCCTTCGCAATCGTAAATCGCCTTGCCCAGGCAGAGGAGTTTTTTTCCGTGGTGAAGCACCGACGTGCCGGAGGTGCTGTTGACCAACACGGCGCCGAGCGAGGCTTTTATCATGGTCGGCAAGTGCCCGAACTCAATAAAAACGACGCGATCGCTCACGCCTCGATCGGCGGCGCACCGGGCGGAGAAGCCGTCTAAATCTTCCGCCCCGTTATCGAGGGGATGGTTTTTTATCGCAAGCACGCAATCTTTCGGCGCGCGCGCGGCAAAACTGGCGACGGTTTCGGCGATCACTTGCCGCATGCCTCCGCCAAAGCGGGAATGCCGGGTAATTTGCGTGTCGTGCGACAATTGCAGCAGCAACAAATAATATTTTCCCTCCGGCAAGGCGGCGACGCGAGCGTCGCTGCGGCGCCTCGCGCTTTTTTGCGCGCACAACCGGCGGATCCATTGCCACGCCTCTATCGCCGGCGGACGCTTGCGATGGCGGCGATAATAGGGATAAAACGGCGTCGACCCCCCCAGCAACGTATAGTAGGCGACGGCGTTGGCGTAAATATGCCGAAGCGAACAGGGAAGAGCACGTATTTTCGGCGCTTTGGGGCACGGAACCGGGGGCGCGTTCCGTTCGATTTTTTCTTTGGAGCACGGATAGAAAAAAGAATGCCCGTTCAACCCGTTTTGCTCGTAGGTAATCATGTTCGGACGGAAATACCCTTCCTCGAACAGGTGGAACGTCACCCCCAAGGGCTTTAGCGCGGCCATGGCGGCGGCGTGGTAGGGCCGGCAGTCGTTATACATAATCACGTCGGTGAACTGCCGGTCGGCGTGGAGGGAGAGCAGCCACGGCTCCCATTCGGAAAAAGTGCGCCTGAACACCAGCGTTTCGCCCTCGCGATTGAACATTTTATCGCCGAAATTAAACGAGGCGCACGCGACGTCGTGCCCTTCGCGCAGCAACTTACGCGCGAAGCGACGAAAAAAAGGACCGACCGGCCCTTGCAGCATTAAAAAACGTCGTTTTTCTCGTTTTTCGCCGTGCATATGCTTCACTTTTTCACGCAATGCCGCCATCCCTTGACGTATCGCACCCATCGGGCGCCGGCGCGCTTCTTCGTAAACGGACGTGCGTTTTCCGCGCCAAACCTATCCAATATCGTTTCTACGTCGCACGGATAGAAACTCACGGGATCAACATAATGGGGATATATAGCCAAGGCAATATAGGTTAGCTCTTCCGGCGCAAGGGTGCGCTTACGGTTTGGAAAAGAAAGCCGATCGCGCGTTAGCCCCCACCCCGCGTAGAACGGGGCGCCATACACATGCACGCGCTTGCCGTAATAAAGCGCCTCCATTCCCGCGAGCGACGCCATGACGTGCACGTGGTCGACCGCGCGAAGCAACGACCCCAGCGCATGGCCCTTGGCCTCGACGACGCCGTGATAAGATAAAAAATCGGGAGACACTTTCCCCTTGCGATACCCGGCGGTTACGTCCGGATGGGGCCTATAGAATAGCGCTTCGCCGGGATAAAGCCTTGCGATTTCCGCGATTAGCGCTTCGTTCGACGCGATTCCGCCGCGCGGCGTCGCGCGAATCGACGCGTCGTCCGCCACCTGGCCGACGATGAGATGCGCGGCGCTTCCCCCATGGCCCGAACGCGCGAACGCCTCTCCGGCGCCGGCCACGCCGTATTTGGTGACGGACTCGTTTGCCAATCGCGCGAACAACGCGGAGGCCCGCGCCTTTTCGGCGTCGGACAAGACGTAGCCATTCAGCAGGTTTTCCAGATCGGACGGGCGGGACGCGTCGAAATGCGCGCCCAATCCGTCGCACGCCAACGAATGGGCGGGAGTCAGCGCCGCGCCGAGAGCGGGGGAACGAATGAATCCGTCTTCCGCCCGCCAAATTTTTAGGTCGGACGCAAAAGCCCGTAAGTCATGCGCAAGGGCGCCTTTTTCCTTCCCCGCCCATACGACGATATCTTCGCCCGCCTCTCTCGCCGCCGTCGCCGCCCGTTTGACGGAACCGTAAAATGCCGCATCGCGGAAAGGAGAGCCGATGATGCGGCGCACGAACGGGCGTTTCCATCCCGAAAAACCGACCCCGCACCAACGTTGCGGACGGGAAAGGTAGCGATTTTTTATGTCGTAGAGCATGTCGACGGCCTCTTCCGCTTCTATAAGGCGGTCGGCGAAAGGATGGCGATAGCGCGCGCCATCGATAAAGGCGGCGTGGGCGAGCATGGCGAGGGAAGGACGCGCCGTGCGCCTTGCCGTGACCGAAGGCGTCGCTTCGCCCCTGTCGACGGTCAATCCCCACCCCGCATAAAACGGCATGGCGAAGCAATGCACCTCGGCCCCCGCCATCAGCGCCTCAAAGCCGAACTGGCTCGACACCGTAAACACCGCCGTCGCGGCTTGCGCCAACCGATATGAGGGGGGATTACCGGCAATGACGGTAAAGCGACGCCGATCTTCGCACAGGCGCAGCACATATCCGCGCGCCTTTCCGGCCAACACGTCGGGATGGGTTTTAATCCATAAGGTGGCGTCGGGATATTCCTTGACCGCCGCACGCAGCATCGCCTTGAAGCTTTCCTCGCTTCCTCCGGCGCCGCCGACGGAGCAATCGCCCTCCGTTTGGTCTATCAGCAATACGTGCCTTCCCGAACGCATCTCTTTGGGAAGGGGATCGACGTCGACGTTGTATTTCGTGCAGCCCAGCGAGACGATGCGCGCCACCAATGCGACGCCCCGTTCCTGTTCGCCCGTCGAAAAAGGCGCGTTCGCTCGGTTTTCCAAGTCGGACGGCGAGCGGCAATCGTAATAGACGCCGGTTTTATCCACGATCAACCCAAGCGGCCAGGCGCCGTTCTTTCCCAGCCCCACCGACCGCAAAAACGCGTCCTCCAGCGCCCAAAATTGCTTCCCGCGCTTTTGCGCCTGCTTTAAGGAACGCAATCCCGACGCTTTCCGCCCCCACCCTATGAAGCAATCGGCGGCGGCGGGGTTTTGCGTGACGCCCCTCGCCTCGGGAAAAAACGTGAGGTTCGGGTCGAACGCCAGTATTTTAGCGAAAGGAATATATAGCAAAAGACCGTCGTTGTTCATCGTCCGGCGATCCGTCTTTTAAAATCGAAAAGGAACCGCGAAACGCAGGAACGCTTCTTCGGGGCGATAATAAGGCGGCACCGGCACCACGGGCGAGGAGGCGCGCGCCATGTTTTTCGCGGCGTTATCTAAAATTTGCACGCCCGTCGAGCGAATGACGCTCACGTTGCGCACCACCCCCGCCCGCGAAATTTCGATCATCACGACGCCGGCGCCGTGCAGGTTTTGCCGCACCGCCTCCGCCGGCACGTCCTGAAATTGCCCTATCCATGCGGTGAGAGCGCGTTCGTATTTATCCAGCGCCTGTATGTTGCGCTCCGATTCGCCTCCCGACACGGAAGCGTAGTTTTGTCCCGGACCGCCGGCGCCGATCACGGCTTGCCGCCCGTCCGTTCCTGGTTGCCTAGGAAGAGGCGGATAGACTTGCGACGGCATCGCGTTGCTCATGTAAGACGGCACGGGGCCGGAGCGGCGGGGCGGCGGCGCAGGTTGGGCGGGATAAGAAGGCGCGAACACCGTTTCGTCCGGGCGCAGGCGCAAGGAATCGTCGGCCGGCACGTCGAACAGGCCGGAGAGCAACTCTTCGTCGCTAATCCGTTTTTTTTCTTTTTTCCCTTCGGGAGCGGGATCTTTCTTCGGTTTATCTTTTAGAGTGGGTTTTTTCGATTTCGGCGCGTTCGCTTGCGCGCGGTTAAAGGCGGACGCTTCGGCGATCGCCTGCTCTACCGGCACCGCGACGGGAGACGTTGGCGCCTGCGCCTCCGGAGATTCCGGCAAGACGGCGGCAAGGGGATTTTCCGGCGCCTTAGGCGATGTGGCGGGAGGCGTTTTTTTTGTTTCCGACGTCTTTCGTTCTTTTTCAAGTTCCGCCAACTTTTCGCTTTCAAGCGCCTCTATGCGCGAGCGATACCGAAGCGACGGCGGCAAGGATTGCAGCGTCACGTCCTCAAAATCGAGCCGCACCCGCACCTCTTTCGCCACCGAAGACATTTTTTCCGGCGTCGGCGCCACGAGATTGGCGGGAATTTGCGCTATGAGTCCGTGAATCGCCAGAGAGATTAAGGCGAAATAGGCGGCGTGCGTTTCTTCCGATTTTTGCGTCGGAACGACGGCGGTCGGCGATAACGCGTTGTTCGCCATATATGCTACCGATCCGTTTTTACCGCGAGCCTGACGCCTTGAAAGCCGATGCGCTCGGCTATCTCCAGCACCGGCGCGGCGAGCGCGGCCGGCACGTCGGCGTCGGCGCGCAAATTGATGTGCGGCAGGGCGGCGCCGTCATATTTCGCCGCCAATTTTAACATCGCCGCCGTGACGTCGCGCATGTCCACGTACACGTCTTTTCCGATGGCCACGCGCCCCTCGCTGTCGACGGAAATTTCCGGCCCCTCCTCGTAATCTTCGGCGGCTTCGGCGGAGGCGCTGGGCAAGTCGGTTTTGAGCGCCCGCTCCGGCACAAGCGATCCGGCGGTGAGGAAAAAAATCAACAGCAAAAACACGATATTTATCAACGGAACCATATCAGGCTCCACCCCTTTCGAGCCGGGAGAAGCGAATAAGCGTTGTTTTTGCCGCATATGCATTATTCCGCGTTGTCCGTGACGTCGCCCGATGCGCCACGCCGCAATTCTTCGGCGATAAGAAACGCCAGCTCTACGCTTTGCGAGGCGTTAAGCCGAGGATCGCAATGGGTGCGGTAGCGATCTTTCAGCCGATCTTCCGAAATGGCTTGCGCTCCGCCGACGCATTCGGTGACGTCCTGCCCCGTCATTTCGATATGGACGCCGCCGGCGTATGTGCCTTCCGCACGATGGACGGCGAAGCTCTTGCGCACCTCGGTCAGCACGTCGTTAAACGGCCTTGTCTTATAGCCGTTGGGCGACTTGATCGTGTTGCCGTGCATCGGATCGCAGGACCAGACGACCTGCCGCCCCTCCGCCTTCACCCGGCGCAGCAAGGGGGGCAGCAATTGCTCGATCTTAGGCGCGCCCATCCGGACGATAAGGGTTAGGCGTCCGGGGTCGTTGTCCGGGTTCAGCTTGTCGATCATGCGAATCAACCCGTCCGGATCCGTCGTCGGACCGACCTTCATGCCGACGGGGTTGCGGATGCCGCGCATAAATTCGGCGTGGGCGCCGTCTTCTTGTCTCGTGCGGTCGCCTATCCACACGAAATGCGCGGAGCAATCGTAATAATGGCCGTCGTCCGACTCGCGTCGCGTCAGCGCCTCTTCGTAATTAAGCAGCAAGGCTTCGTGCGAGGCGTAAAAATCGGCTTTTTTCATCGGTTCGTAATCGCCGGCGCTTACCCCCACCGCCTCGATAAAGCCGAACGTTTCGTTAATGCGGTCCGTGAGGTTTTTGAACAATTCGCCCTGGGTGCATTGCTCGGTGAACTCCTTGTTCCAGCGATTGACGTTTTTAAGCGAGGCGTATCCCCCTTGAGACAAGGCGCGAAGATAATTTAGCGCCTGGGCGGAGCGGTTATAGGCTTCGACCAGGCGCATCGGGTCCGCGCGGCGTGCGTCGGGGGTAAATTCAATGCCGTTAACCATGTCGCCGCGATAGCTTGGCAGCTCGACGCCGTTTTCAGTTTCCACGTCGGACGAGCGCGGTTTGGCGAATTGTCCGGCGATGCGTCCGACCTTCACCACGGGCTTGCCCGCGCCGTACATCAGGGCGGTGGTCATTTGCAGCATGACGCGGAAATAGGAGCGCAGGTTTTTCGCGTTGTTTTCCTTAAAGCTTTCCGCGCAATCGCCCCCTTGCAACAAAAATCCCTTGCCAAGGCACACGTTCTTTAAATCGCGCCGCAATTTGCGTATTTCGGCGGGATGGACGAGCGGCAAGGCGCCTTCAAGCTGCGCCTCCGCCTCCTTCAGCGCGCGTGGATCGTCATAGGCCGGTTGCTGCAATATCGGAAATTCCCTCCACCCGGAAGGGGACCATGTTTCAGAGTCGCGTTGCGTTTGTACGGCGGACTGCATCAAGGGGCGTTTCTCCTTCGTGTTTACGGGGCGCAGGAGTACTATAACGTTTCTGCGCGCGGCGTAAACAGCAAAATCGCGCGTTAATTGCCGTCAATTTTTTATTCCCGCGCTTTTTTTTATGGAACCCGCCATATATTTTTATGTAGATATGCCAATCTGTATGTATCCTTAATTCCGGCGCCGATGTTCGCCGTTACCCGAGATTCCTCCGCCCAATATGTTTTTGGGGGCGCCGGGCCTGTTTTTTAACGTATCCATATGTATAAAATGTAGGGGAGAAACGCGTGCCGGCCGCGCTTTAATTTTTCGTCGTCCGTCTCGTCGTCAATGCGTTACACGCTATCGATTTCTTTTTGCAAGGAACCGAAAGGCTTTGGAGGGGGAACCGGAGGCAATCCCCCCGTGGTTGGGGTGTATGTGGCCGTGGTCGTGGTAGAAACGGGCTGCAACTCCGTCGACCCTTCCTCTCCTCCCATGCTTGCGGCGCGTCCCTGCAAATTTTCTTCGTCGTCTTTTTGAATGACGGATTGCTTGGCGCGCTCCACCATGTCTCTGGCGAAATCAACTATCCACAAAATCAGAAATACCGCGTTGGCGACGATAAAGGCAATCGTCACTCCGGGATGCACGTGGGGATTAGGGAAAACCAACGACACGACGATATGGAATATCGCGCCTATAAAATAGATGATTATAACGGTCGCGACCTTATTTCGCGTATGTGTATGCAATTTTTTATATTGATAATAGGACAACACGCATTCTATGTTTTCTCGAACGTGAATGCCGTAAAATACAAGATGTATCAACGCGGGAATAAATTCGTTCAATCCTTCCGGATGAGGAGGGCCGTATTGAATTATTTTTAGCGTTTCATTGGTGAAGACATAGGTAGTGTACAGAGATACGCCCGAGTAATACAAGACCATACAGGTAGCGAGACACCTTAACGAAAACTTGCGTATTCCGGGAAGCGCCCGTGATTCCAGCACGAAACCGCACCCGTTCAGACACGTAAGCCAGCAGGCATAGGCCATATCGGTTATAAATTTCCATAAGACCCGCAAATAGAACATTGGAACCGACAGGTAAAGCTTTCGCTTAGATTTGTCTTGATCGGCATTATGCAATGGATTTTCGCGCTGCGCCATCTCTCCCGGAGACAAGAAAGGAAATAGGAGCGAAGGTAGCCTCCTATGTATGCCGATAAAGAAGTATCGACGAGAATGTACTTAAATGTTGCGAGTGTAACGAACTGAGTTAACGTTATGGTACGCCTCCGTACATAAAAAAACAATAAAAATTGATAATTTATTATCATGACTTGGATTTGCCGGTAACGGACTGCGTAAGTTCTGAATTCATGGACAAATACATTGGAATCCGCTTAAAATTACCCCACGGCGGCTGACGGAGGAATTAAACGACCAAGCTTTCTTCGGAAGTGACGTCGTTCCGCATTTGAGGTTCACGCGTGACATGCAATACATCCATCAACGTCCATTGGTTTCGTGCGGACTTACGCCTCGGCGACAATCCCGCGCTTACGCGCGCCGCCGCGGACGGCGCGGTTATGCCCATATATATTCTGGACGACGAAAACGCCGGAGAGCAGGCAATGGGCGGCGCGAGCCGCTGGTGGCTCCATCATTCGCTTAACGCGCTAAATCGTTCGCTCGGCGGTAAATTAAATCTCTATCGCGGCAACGCCGAGCATATTCTGCAAGACGTCGCAAAACGCCATCCGATTAAAGCCGTCTATTGGAACCGCTGCTACGAGCCATGGCGCGTCGCGCGTGACGCGCGCATTAAGGACGCATTAAAAAAACGATATCTTCGCGTTGAAAGCTTTAACGGATCGCTTTTGTGGGAGCCGTGGGAAATTAAGAAAAACGACGGCGAGCCGTATAAGGTGTTCACGCCCTTTTATCGTAACGGTTGCCTCAGCGCCGCCGCGCCGCACGATCCGCTCCCCGCGCCCGCGCGGTTGGAGGCCCTTGTCGATAATGCCGCGCACGGATTGCCGGCGCTTCGCTTGCTTCCGCGCATTCGTTGGGACAAGCAGTTGGAACCGCATTGGAACATTGGCGAGGAGGCCGCGCAAGAACGCTTATATGCGTTCTTAGAGGAGGGCATGCCGCATTATGCGGAAGGCAGAAACTTTCCCGCTAAGCCTTACGTATCCCGTCTTTCGCCGCATTTGCACGTCGGAGAAATTTCGCCGCGTCAAGCGTGGCATGCGGCGCGCGCGCGCGGCGACGACGTCAACGTCGATCGTTTTTGCGCCGAATTAGGATGGCGGGAATTTTCCTATCATCTGCTGTATCGTTTTCCGGAACTGCCCAACAAAAATCTGCAATCAACATTTGATCGCTTTCCCTGGCGTCGCGACGCCGACGCCCTTGCGCGATGGAAGCGCGGCTTCACCGGCTTTCCTATCGTCGACGCCGGCATGCGCGAGTTGTGGAACTCCGGGTACATGCATAATCGCGTGCGGATGATCGTCGGGTCGTTTCTGGTAAAAAATTTACTGCTCGATTGGCGTTGCGGCGAGCGGTGGTTTTGGGATTGCCTGGTTGACGCCGACCTAGCCAACAACGCGGCAAGTTGGCAGTGGGTCGCGGGGTGCGGCGCCGACGCCGCCCCGTATTTTCGCGTGTTCAATCCCGTTACCCAAGGCGAGAAGTTTGATCCCGACGGAAAATATACCCGCCGATGGGTTCCGGAGTTAACGAAGTTGCCCGATCGCTATCTTTTCAAGCCGTGGGAGGCGCCGGAGTCAATCCTTCGAGACGCAGGCGTAACGTTGGGAAAAACCTATCCTACGCCGGCAACGGACATTTCCGAATCAAGGAAAAGGGCGCTCGCCGTTTTCTCCGGCCTTAAAAACAGCAAGTAGACGTATTATGTTTTTTCTTTTTTTTCCGCAACGAGTGACGCGTTTTTTTTATAGAATATAGGGAGGCTAGCGCAGCTAAAACCTTAAAGCAAAACGTCCATGAAAGTCATTTCAACCGATGGCGCCTAACAAAGGAAAAAAAGAAATAAGCTAAAGGAATACGCAAAAGGTTATCGTTTACGCATAGACGATGTGCTGACATTTCATTCCGATTTCTTTTGTAAGCCAAAAGGCAGAAGCCAATTCGGTTTTTTCGGAGTTATTTCCGCACGCGGCATACACATGGTTGACTTCCCTAAGCATATTTTTAAGTTCGTCGTATCGTTGTTGATGGTTGCTTTTAACTTCTTCCGTGAATCTAAGCGTATAGCAGCCTTGAAGCGAGGAGAATATCTTTTCTAAGGCATTCAGCGAATCATGCAACCGCTCCTCCGTTGCCTGTTGCCGTCGTCGTATGTCGGCGTTGGTTAACGTGTCGGCGGCGTTAAGCGCATCGGAGTTTTCCCTTGCAAAAGAAAGAAAAATCTTTGCGGTTTCGGTGAGATCATAGATATTGTGAGGTGACGCAGGGTCTTGATGTGATCCCAAGGGATAAAAATCGAATGTCTTTCTCATTCTTTTCCCAAACGCGTCGGCGGCGTTCGCCAGATTGCGCAAATTCTCGTTGTTGCGTGAAATATCGGAGATGGCGCGATCTCTTCCGGGAAAGCGAATTTTACGTCCGGCATTCACGAAGCGATTCCATAAAGACACGGGAGGCGGTTGGTTTGCCAGTTGCCGATTGAGACAGTCAAGTTTTTGCGTGAGTTCGTCGTCGCAATCGATTTCACGTAAGGCGATGAGGTCGGCGACGATTTTCTCAAGCATCTTTAGCGAAGCGGCGGTGCGGGAGTGCGGACTCCATTCAAGAAGCGTGGCGGCAAGAAGGCAATCAGTGACGTTCATTTCCAGGTTCATTTTCCATGCATAAGCGCTCGCGTATTGTTCTTGTAGTTCTCCGTAGGAAAGCGGAGCAAGCGCAGAGTTTTTCGGGCAAGAAGGAGCCTTAAGCATAGCGGAAAGTTTATTCTTCCAATCTTGTACCTTTTGAAATTCGGAATCCGTTAGCGTGCATGCCTTCGGCAGCATGGTGACGAAGATCTTGAAGCGGTCGAGCATGCTTTTTCCTTCGGCATAACGCTTTCGGACGTCGTCAATCAGCTTCTTGTTATCGTCGGGAACGGGGGTAGACCTAAACCAAGAGAAGAGGCGCACCATCAAAGAGCGTTTGCTCTTTTTAGAAGCGACTTCCTTAACGACGGACGCTTGTACGCGAACGTGAGCGACGGGAAGCAGCGGCGTCGTTTCGTCTTCGCCATCGGAAGAAGCGGATTCACGTTTGCGACGGAACCAAGAGAGCCAACCGTCTTTCTTCTTTTTAAGAGGAGCCGGAGCAACATGATAGGTCACGTTGGCATGACACGTTTTTTCGTTATACGTGGCCGTATGGGATCGCTTGGATCGGGGAAGAAACCATTTTTTTATCCCACCCCAAAACGACGTTTGCTTGGCTGGAAGCTTCTCTTTCGGGGGCGGCGCATACGCAATACACGCCTTCCAAGCGTTTTCCTTCATAGCAAGAAACGCAGGCGTTATCGTAAGGTTATGCAAGTATGGTCTGACGATGGAATAGACGGTACGCTAACCGGCAGAATGATGGATGGTTAAAATGCGCGCGCCGAAGTAACTAACGGCTACCTATAACACAGTCATTATATAATTACCATAATATAATGTGGTGCGTCTCCCTGATAGTTCAATCAACTTAAGAAATTTTTCAAGCCTGAACTATTAGGCTGTATGCACTTTTTGAGCCATAGGCCGGCGTAGCTAAAACGGCCGGATTTTTGGTTTTTTTGCTGCAAATTCCATTCGTTTTTTAAAATAGTTCACTATATCTTGCAAAAACGAATAAAATTTTAGCTTCGCCGGCCGGTGGCTCGCAAAAAAATCCCTGAAAATCGTCTCGTTTCCAAAAAGTGCACGCAGCCTAATCCTATTCGTTATATTTCCTTGATTCTTCCTACGTTTTTTGCCACAAAAACAATCAGCGCCTATCTTAACGTAATCCTTGTATCGTAATGCCGTTTTTCCTGCTGCTCTCTCCCGCCAAGAATATGCGCGAGTCTGCGCCATATTATCATTTTTGTCCAACCGTTCCCGAGGCATTGAACGAAGCGGAGGCGTTGATCGAGACGATGCGGGGTTTTTCCGTCGCCGACATACAACGTCTTATGGGAGTAAGCGACGCGATTGCCGAGTTGAACGCTCGTCGCTTTGCGGACTATGATACCGGGCGTTTAAGGCAAGGAGGCGGCGTTCCCGCATTGCTGGCGTTTAACGGAGACGTCTATCGCAACATCGCGACGGCAACCTACGGCGCGGACGATTTCGCCTTCGCCCAACGAAAAATTCGTATATTATCGGGCCTATACGGCCTGTTGCGGCCCTTCGACCTGATTTTACCCTATCGGCTAGAAATGGGATTAAAGCTTAAAACGCACGGCGCCGATAATCTATATGCGTTTTGGAAGGACAAAATGACCGATTTGCTTTCCCTCGCCGCGCGAGAAACCGGCGCCGGCCGGGCGCTGAACCTAGCGTCGCAGGAATATTTCGGCGCCGTCTCGGCGTCCCGCTTCGCCTTGCCGACGATTGCCGTCCATTTTAAGGAACGCACGCCAAAAGGGCTCCGCACGTTCGGCATTCTCGCCAAGAGGGCGCGCGGCATGATGGCCGACCATATCGTGCGGCGTCGCATCGACGACGTGGACGACGTCAAAAGTTTCAATCGGGAAGGCTATGCGTTCGCTCCCGAATTGTCGTCGGAAAAAGAATGGGTTTGGCAGAGGTAGGGAGACGGAAATAAGGAAATGAAAAACATAGGAATATTAGCGACGCTGCTATGCCTCGTCGGATGCGGTTTTTCTCCCGTCTACGCCGTGAAGGAGAAAGGCGGCGCGCATCGGGAGGCGCTGGCGAGCGTCGACGTCTCCGCGCCGCAAACGCGCGAAGGCCAATTATTTGCGCGCGAGCTGTTAACGTTGCTGGGAGGCTCGGCGGAAAGGCCGATCGAGCCTCTCTATCGCGCCGAAGTGACGTTCAAGGAAGACGAATTGCCGCTTCACATTCGCCGGGATCGCATCGTTACCCGGTATCGCATGCATATCGACGGACGATACGTGTTGCGCCGCATCGTGGATAACGCTATCATCACGGAAGGGACCGTCTCGTCCACCGGCGGGTATGACCGCGTCGATTCCGACTATTCCACCTACGTCTCCCGCCGCGAATTGCGCGAAAGGCTGGTGAAGGCGCTGGCGGAGGAATGTCGCCGCCGGTTAGCCACCTCGCCCGTCGCGTTCTAATGCGAGGAAAATATGCTAAACGATATATTTACCGTTCGCCCCTTGTCCGACGCCGACAAAGCCTCCATTCGGGCGTGCGGCGCGTGGAAAGAAGGCGCGCCCCTGCCTTTGGAAAGGCTGCGCTCGGTGCGCGTCGCCTATGTCGACTTTAACGGCGAAGAACATGCGGACGGCGACGTAACGGTGGCGGACGCCGCCGCCGACGCGGCGTGCGAAGCGTTTCGACGCCTGTTCGAAATGCGTTTTCCAATCAATAGCATACGCCCCATTCATTGCTATGCGGGCGACGACGACGCCTCGATGGAAGACAATAATAGTTCCGCCTTCAATTATCGGCGCATCGCGGTCACGAACGTGATTTCGATGCATTCCTACGGCTTGGCGATAGACGTGAATCCGGAACAAAACCCTTACGGCATTTTAGGGGAGGACGATACGCACGAGGCGCAATTTTTTCCGAAAAAAGGCAAGCGTTACCTCAATCGCACGCATCTGCGTCCCGGAATGGTCGAGCCGATCGTCGGCATATTTCGCGAATGCGGATTCACCGAATGGGGAGGTCATTGGGATTCCCCCCTAGACTGGCACCATTTTCAAACCGCTCGTCCCGTCGCGGAAATGATCGCCGCAATGGCGCCGGACGACGCCAAGACGTTGTTTACCCATACGCGACGTCATCCTTCCTTTATGCGCGACGCCGACGCGCAAGGAACGGCGAAAGAAATTGTGCGCTACCGAGCCGATCCTCTCGCGTTTATGGCGACGTTATCGCGATGAAAGCAACGGAGCCGGTGGCCTTTTCTTCCCCTTCGGAAGGCTCTCCGTTAAGGAGCGTCGATTGGGCGTCGCATATTCGCGAGTTGCGCAACCGCATATTGGCGTGCGCGGCGTTTTTTTTCGCGTCTTTTGTGATCGCCTATTGTTTTTCCGAAGAAATTTACGGATGGCTGGCAAAACCGTTGGCCGGTCGTCCCATGATTTATACCGGATTGACCGAAGCCTTTATGACCTACGTGCGGCTGGCGTCGTACGTCGCGACGATGGCGACGGCGCCGTTCGTGGCCGCCCAGCTCTATTTGTTCGCGGCGCCGGGCTTATATCGGTCCGAGAAAAAGGCGTCGCTTCCCGTCATATTAGGTTTTCCCGCGCTTTTTGTGGCGGGCGTGTGCATGGCCTATTACGGCGTCATGCCGGCCGCATGGAGTTTTTTTACCGGATTTGAACGCAGCGGCGGCGATTTTTCCTTGGTGCTGGAGGCGCGCGTGGCGGAATATTTGTCTTTCGTCGCCCAGCTTTGCTTCGCTTTCGGCATGGCGTTTCAATTTCCCCTTTTCATAGCCGGGCTTTCCGCCGCCGGCCTCGTTACCGCGAGCGCGTTGCGGAAAAAGCGACGGATCGCCTTGGTCGCCATCGCCTTCGTCGCCGCCGTCCTCACCCCGCCGGACGTGATAAGCCAAATTTTATTGGCCGTTCCCCTGGCGATTTTTTACGAAGCCACCATCCTTATTTGCCGTCGAATCGAAAAAAAACGCCAAAAATCAGCGTAATCCGTTCGTCGTTTTCGTATTTTATTAAGTCATGCATGCCATAATCTTTCGGTGCGCTTCAAAAAAGTGCACACGGCCTAATATAACGTTAGTATGAATATTGCGTATTAACCATTGTCTTTTGCGGAAGTTTAACGCGATTAACGTTGTTAATAAATGGATTTCTTTACTATAATTAATTAAATGACGGGCGTCATGCGAGTTGTTATCGCACCTAAACGCGCCGCGCCGCAGGAATAAGTTTTGATTACGGAATGCATTATGCGACACACGAAGTTATATGTTTTTTCTTTAGGGTGCGCCTTGGCAACCGGCGTCGTGAGCGTTCACGCCTATGCTGAAACCCCCAAAACCGGCGGCGTGAACACCGTAGTCAAAGGCAACACTCCCGCCGTGAAAGCAACCGTCACCGGAAATTCTCCCGATACCGTGAAGGTTGACGTAGACGTGAACGGCGCCTTGCTCGGCGAGAAAAAACTTCAACTTCCGACCAACGGAGAAGCCATACATTTAGAGGAATCGAAAAAATATGACAATGAAGACGGCAGCGCCGGCGCCACCGCGTCGGAAACCGTCGACGGAAGCTGTAAGGCCGATCCGGCCGGCAACGGCATCATATGCGAAATCACGCGCAAGCACACCACTAAAGGCAACGCGAAAGACGTAAAGAAAACCGAATCGGAAGGGCCTGGCGGACAATATCGCTGGTGCACGCTAAAAGAGGCGCTCGCCTCTAACGCCGAGGCGGGAGGCGACATTTGCGACGTGCGCATCGAAGGGCCGGGATACGGATTTTCCGACGTGCAAACCGTAAACATGAGCGACCCTAAACAATTAAAAGTCATTTTCTTGACCACGCCTAAAGTCTCCGGCGTATCGCTTGACGCAAAAAGCGGAAAATCCTTAAAAGCGACTCTTGCCAAAGATAAGCTTAAGGAAGTTCCCAAAGAATGCGGAGAAGGCGCCCAGGCCTATGTGGCGGACGGAGCGAAAGGCGATTTTTTCGCTTTCGGCAAAAACTCCTTTGACGTCGCCATCGACGTCGGCGGTAAAAAAACCACCGAACCTTTTGCCATCACCATCAACAAAATAGACAAAAACGCCGCCGGCGACCCCTCGGACGAAGCCAAGAAAAAACTCGAAGACGCCTTTAAGGGCGTCGGCGGACGGGCCACCGGCGCCGACGTCGACATCGACACGAGCGGCGTGACGCTGCCGGATCATAATAAAAAAGACGATGATGAAGAGGAAAACGACACGGAAAATGATCGTGACCATATCGTCAAAGGGGACCATGTCGGAAGAAATCATGACGATGCTGACGACGACGAGGACGCGGAAGACGACGACGAAGACGCGGGCGACGACGACGAAGACGCGGGCGACGACGACGAAGACGCGGGCGACGACGACGAAGACGCGGGCGACGACGACGAAGATGCGGGCGATGACGACGAAGATGCGGGCGATGACGACGAAGATGCGGGCGATGACGACGAAGACGGGGGCGATGACGACGAAGACGCCAACACCGACGACGAGGAAACCAACACGGACGACGAATTTACCGCGTGCTTAAAAGGTTCCACCAAAGCGGATTGCGTATGTCCGAAAGGCGCCGAAGTCGTATGCGAATAAACGGTTTTTCACGTTGACGGGACGTTCTCTAAGACCGACCTGACGAGTTTTTCTCATACGGATTGCCGCTTTTGCGAAGCATCAAGCGAACCGGAACGCCGCCTACGCCGAACGTTTCGCCCATGTCGTTCAGCAAGAAGCGTCTATAATGATCGGGCGTTTCGGCGGGATAGTTCACGAAAAGCGTGAAGGTGGGCGGACGCACGTTCCCTTGCGCGATGTATTTTAAGCGAATGGGGCGCTTGCGCTTGCCGAGCGGAGGAGGATTGCGACGCTCCGCCTCCTTCAGCCACGTGTTGAGTTTGTGGGTAGGAACCCGCATGTTCCATTTTTTATATACGTCGAAACAGGCTTTCATGAGGGCGTCCAATCCCTCGCCACGCAGCGCCGAGACGGGAATGCACGGCAGGTTGGAGACGGAAGGGATTTTCTTGGTGATAACGTGGCGAATTTCCTCTAAATGCGGCCGCAAATTGCTGTGTTTGTCGCATTTATTCACCGCTATCACCAGGCAACGCCCCTCCCTTTCCGCCAGCGATGCGAGGGCCAAGTCTTGCCGCTCCAGCGGAGCGTCGATATCCACGAGAAGAATAACCACATGGGCGAAGCGCACCGAGCGCAATCCGTCGCCGACGGCCAGCGATTCGGCCTCTTCATGCACCGACGCTTTTTTGCGCATTCCGGCCGTGTCGGCCAACTCCACCGCCTTGCCCTTATAATCAAAGCGTACGCTCACCGTGTCGCGCGTAATGCCGGCCTCCGGTCCGGTCAGGCATCGCTCTTCGCCCAGCAACGCGTTGGTTAGCGTCGATTTTCCCGCGTTAGGACGGCCTACGATGGACACGCGCAGCAGCTCCGCCTTTTCTTGCGCCGAAGAGACGTCGCTTTCTTGTTCTTGTTGCCCTGCCGCCTCCAGCGCGGAAAGCGCGGCGTCGATGGCGGGGTAGAGCTGGTCCAATCCCAATCCGTGTTCGGCGGAAACGCTCACTGTCGGCTCCATCCCCAGGCTTAGCGCGTCGAAATAGCCTTGTCCCTTTCGGTCGGCGTCGCTTTTATTTACCGCCAAAATGGCGGGTTTGCGCAATTTGCGGATTTTATCGACGAAATACCTATCAGCGGGAGTGGCGCCGCTTTTTCCGTCCACCACCAAGACCGCCAGATCGCAGTTTTGTAGGGCGACGTCGGTTTGCTTCATCATGCGGCCTTGCAGCGACTGCTCCGGCGCCTCTTCCAGTCCGGCCGTGTCGACGATGCGGCACCGGCGCCCGCAAATCTCCGCCTCCGCCTCCTTGCGGTCGCGCGTCATGCCGGGCATGGAGCTGACCAGCGCCGCCTTGCGTCCGCATATGCGGTTAAACAAGGTCGACTTGCCGACGTTGGGCCGGCCGACGATAGCGATGGAAAACATAAGGGAGCGTTCTTCTTTATATGTGTTCGGCGGCGGGCGCGTCGGCCCTTACCACGCAGACGGCGTGCAGGTCGGCGTCCATAAAAGGCTTTAACGCGGAGTAAATCATTTTTTGCCTGGCCAAGCGCGAGAGTCCCGCAAATTTAGGCGAGACGACCTCCACCGAGATATGCGTCGCCGCGCCTTCCTTCCAGCCTCCGTGGCCCATATGGCCGGCGGAATCGTCGCTGAGCGTTACGTGCTCGGCGTCCAGCGCGTCGCAGAGGGCACGCCTATAGCGTTCAAGATCGTTCATTTTTCATCAACGTAAAAAACATGGCGACGCATGGCGGTCCCGAGACGACTCGAACGTCCGACCTCTTCCTTCGGAGGGAAGCGCTCTATCCAACTGAGCTACGGGACCGCAACCGACGCCTTTTCATCAAGTGATTTACCGGCAAACCTTCCTTGCGTTCAAGCAAAAAGTGCATACAGCCTAACGGAACGTCTATGCGCACAAATATAACGCTTGGCAAACCGCCTCCTTGGCCGTATTTTACCTTCGCAGCAATTTATGTGCATATGTTGATATTATGACCGCGCTTTCCTTTCGCCACCTTTTCGACGTCGATCAAGTGACGGACGACGACTTGCAGGAAATTCTTGCGCTTGCCGAGCGTTATCGCCACGCCTTCGAGGACGGAGCGCGCCCCATTTACGCGGACATGCAGGGCCGCATTCTGGCCAATATTTTTTGCGAGCCGAGCACCCGCACCCGATTTTCCTTCGCGGCGGCGATGTTTCGGCTGGGCGGCGACGTGCTTAACCTGGAGCAAAGCGGCGGGGCGTCGTTCGTAAAGGGAGAATCGCTCGAAGACGCCGGGCGCATCATGTCCGGCTATGCGGACGCCATCGTCTTTCGGCACGAAGAGGCCGGCAGCGTCGAGCGTTTCGCCGCGTTCGCCGACGTGCCGGTCATTAACGGCGGCGACGGCCCGGCGCGCCACCCCACCCAATCCTTGACCGATTTATTTCACATAAAACGTCGAAAAGGCAAGTTCGACGGATTAACCATAGCGTTCTACGGCGATTTGCGCTACAGTCGCACCGCCTTTCCCTTGGCCAACGCGTTATCTCGCCACGATTGCCGACTGGTTGCCGTCGCTCCTCCGGGACTTGAGCTTCCCCGCGACAAGGCGCAGGCGCTACGTGACAAAAAAGCGGAATTCGTCGAAACGGATAGTTTGAACGCCGTATTGCCCGAGTTGGACGTGCTATACATGACCCGCATTCAATGGGAGCGCATCGCGCAGGAAGTACGAAAGGATTGGAGGGAATACCGATTGAGCGCCGACGCGCTTTCCCGCGCCAAGCCCGACCTCGCGCTCATGCATCCCTTGCCCCGCATCGACGAAATTGCAACCGAAATCGACGCCCTTCCGCAAGCCGGCTATTTTGAGCAGGCGCGCGGCGGGCTTTACGTGCGCATGGCGCTGCTTGCGCTCATGTTAGGAAGGTAACGCCACATACGGAGCTTCATCGCCATGAACCTAAAAAACAATGCCGCGTCCGCTTTGGACGACGTCGCAGGTAAGGTGCGCCACATCGAAGAATTATGTGCGGAGCGGGGATTGAAAATTACCGGACAGCGCCGCATCATCGCCGCCGTCATCGCCGAAGCCGACGATCACCCCGACGTGCAGGAAATTTACGCGCGAGCGGTGCAAAAAGATTCCAAAATCAGCATCGCCACCGTCTATCGCACCGTCAAGACGTTTGAAGAGCTAAAGGTCGTCGAGCGCCACGATTTCGGCGACGGCAGGGCGCGTTACGAAGAAAGCGGCGAAGAGCACCACGACCATTTAATCGACCTGAAAAGCGGAGAGGTCATCGAGTTCGTGAACGAAGAAATAGAGCGCCTGCAAGAAAAAATCGCCAAGGAGCTGGGATACAAACTGCTCGACCACAAGCTTGAGCTTTACGGCGTCAAAATGAAGTAGACTTTTGGACAATCCGGGCGTCCCGGAGCGTCTATTAAAAAATTTCCCTGTTGCCTCGATTCAAGGATGTATGGTAATCTTAAGGATAGTCGTCGCTTCGGCGGCTGCGCAATATGCGCCGCATTCAAGGCGACGTTCCTTAGCTTAAACATTGGGAGACATTCGCATGAGTATTTCGGCTTATCTTGATTCTTTGGCAAATAAACATGACGAACTTGAGCAAGAGCTTCATGACGCTTACCTGCACCACTGCGAAGAGCGCGTACAAGAGATAAAAAGAGAGAAGCTGCTCGTTAAGGACAAAATATCCGTTGCGCTTTGCAAAATGAAAAGGGAAGAGGCAGCATAGCCTTTTCTCTTGCCTTAGGCTGTATGCGCTTTTTCAAACGAGGCGATTTTCAGGGATTTTTTAGCGAGAATTCGATTCCTTTTTGAAGGAATAGCGAGCTATTGCGAAAAAACATATCGAAGTTCGCAGCAAAAAAGACCAAAAATCCGGCCGTTCTCGCTAGGCTGGCTTATGGCTCAAAAAGTGCATGCAGCCTAGCTCGCTCTCCTAATTGTTTATCGCCCTCACCGCACTTCCGAAACGCCGGCCGTAACTTTACCTTGCAAAAAACAAGGAAAGATTATGACGCTATCCACGTTGTGCGATTTCAAACTCTTCAACGACGCGCTCCGAAAGGCGTTCGAGCGCGCCGGCTTTTCGGGGGCGGCGCAGAAAAGCCAAGACATGGACGCTGCGCTGTTCCGTCATTTCATACAATACAAATCCGGCGAAATTCGCCGCGTTTGGCCGATGGAAAAGGCGCAATCCTACATATGGCGCACCGAGGAGGACGACAAAGTCCGCCTTTCTCACGCTATCAATGACGGAAAGATATTTTCTTGGAACAATCCTCCCGCCATTGGCCATCCGGGCGAGGATTATAATTGCCGCTGCTGGGCGGAGCCTTTGCAAAGCGATCGCATTGCGAATCAATATCAGATAACGAAGGTGATGGATAATGCGAATAAGTGGGGAAATGCGGAATTGGCATGGCATTACGAAAGCTTTAGCGGAGAAGGAGTGACGCTCGAGCAAATCGGCCTGATGCAGGATTTTATCGACTATTACGCCGATTATGCTGCGTCGAATGAAAACTCGGAACCCGGAGTATATAAGCGCGTTAACGCGCAGGTGATCGATAAAGCGTTAAATACGCCCGACGGAAAGTTTACGGAATATTTTTCAAACGCATATAAATTCACGGATTTTCTTTTTTCTTTCGGAGACTCGCGCGTGGATGCAAATTTTGCGGGAAGCGTTCGCAGGAAAGATGGCTATCTTGTTATCAACGGTATCGTTACTTATAGCCTTAATGATATGTTCGCCGATCCGTTTGATATCGGATTTGAATTTGGCAAGCCTTACTCCATAACCGGAACGTGGAAGACAAAGCTTAACGCAACGGTGAAAATAGATTAGATTATTCGAATATGTATTCATATAGATTGAACAATCTAATATAGTAATCCAGTAAAGGAAAAGACAGAATAAAAGGATAAAAAAAGCATAACGCGATGTTGCTGCACGTGTTTCCGCCATATGTGTTACCCAATGCGATAATGCGCGTTTTATGCATTCGGCGCCATATTCTTTCAAGCAATAACGTGTACAGGCTTGCAATAAAAAATGCCTTAAAAAACAGCATAATTAATGCAGGGGTATCAATAAGTTTGGCAAAATAGGCCGCGCATTCCGTATGAGTTTGCACGTCTCCGTCCGAAAACTGTCGCCGGCAGTTTCCGTAATCCTCGCTTCGAACCGCCTTAACCTTCCACGCGGAAAAATTTATCAAAACCCAGCCGCACGCCGTCGCAAGCAGCAACCGCAGCCCGCGCCACTTGTCCGACGTTTCGGGCTTAGCGCAAAACACAAGCGCAGCGGGAACGACGAAGAGAAAAATCATCCAGATATTCATACGAAAGCCAAAACTACGCAGCCCCCTTTCTTTTCATCCCCCCTCTAAAGAAGGCAACAACGGCCTCAAAAAAGGCCCCGTCACGCTGCTTTCGTTCGCGGCGATCTCCTCCGGCGTGCCCTGAAGATTAAAAATCACTTCGACAAAAAAACCATGACTTTATCGGCCTGCGCTTTTGCTGTAGCGGCTTTCTTTTTTGGGAATTCATACAAATCGTAATCCGCTTCTTTTCGCAATTTATGTAAACGATGCAAGCAATTTCCGATTGTAGGAGATTTTTCATTGATAGAATCAATTGTTAATTTGTGTACATTTCTTGTTTTATCGCTTATTCCTGCCGCCTCTCTTGCCATCAAAAACGCCGAATAATATAGCCTGTTGGTTATCGTTCGGCATAGCGCCTCTTCAGAAATCAAAGCGACGTTCCGTCCTTCAAGCGCGTTTGCCGCATCGTATAATTCGCGAGGCGAAAAAATATGGCTCTAGACTAGCGCCATGACTAGCATCGGGTATATTTTTTATACTTTTCCAAAATTATAGAAAAGAGGTTTTCTTCGGAATAATTATATCTAAACTCACATTCCTTGAGATGCAAGTAAAAAGCATGCC
>JBEVNR010000019.1:0-31723 GCA_040507985.1 Rickettsiales bacterium
GCGAAACGAGTATTTTTGAGGGATTTTAAGGAATTTTCGCGCGCAGAACCGCAGCGTACTAGACGTACGTGAGGATTCGAGCACGAAAATGACGACAAAATCACCAAAAAGACGACGTTTCGCGTAAGTCCTATTATTTGGTTGAAATAGTCATACATGCCCGTCGCCGCAAAAAGTGCATGCGGCCTAAAACGGGAAGACTATCTTTCGCTTGGACCTACATGAACTCTTCGTTATATTTCACGCCGTAGATTTTCTCCAGGTAGCGAAAATATTGCGCGAGGAAATCTTCCGAGAAGCTTTGGGTCCACGCTTCCTTGTCCGACGCTATCCGGCTTTTTCCCGCCACCTCGGCGGCAGGCCTAACGGCAAGGCTATGCATGACCAGCGTGAGGCGCTTATCCAAGTTATCCCCGACGGCCAATCCGCCCGGCGCCACGTAAAATAGCTTTTCCGCCGATTCGGCGTTCATGTAATCCTTCACTTGCGGCAACCGGTTTTCGGAGGGGCGGCGCACTTCGACGTTTTTATCCGGTTCGAGGGAGAAGCGCGCGGCCAGGGCCTTTATCGTCGCCGCCGCGTCGTCGCGGTTTTCCGCCAGCGTTTGCTCGACGATACGGCGCAACGCGCTACGACGTTTTATGTCCTTCCACAACCCCACGACGCGTCCCCGCACTTCGTCGAGCGACTTGGTGCGCTCGGGCGTCACTTTTTTTACCTCGAACGCCGTATAGGACGATCCGTCTTCCGCAGGAACGATCGGAGAGGGAACGCCGCGCGCGTCGGCGGAGAAAATGCGCACCAACAGATCGGCTTTTCCTTCCAAAAACGGCGAGGCGACGTCGTTTTTGTCTTTTCCCGCAGCGTTAATGACGACGCTTTCGGCGGTCGCGCCGACGCTTGCTGCCAATTCTTCGACGGACGCCCCTTCCGCCAGCTTATCCTCGGCGGCACCGATAAATTCAGGGTAGCGAATTTCCATCTTGTTTTGCACGTAGTCTTTTTCCAGGCGGGGCTTTACTTCCTCAAACGTGCCTAAATGCTCTTTTTCGACGGCCTGCACGTAAAAGACATGCCACCCGAACGGGGAGCGAATTGGCGGCACGTAAGATTTTTCGTCGGCGGAAAATACCGGGTCGCGAAAGGCGGCGAGCAGTTCCTCTTTCGTAAACGCGCCCGCGTCGGAGCGAGAGGAGGCGTATCTATCGCCGCTTTCCGGCGTTTTTTGGGCGGAAAGGTCTTTGTAGGCTGCCTCCGCCTCTTCCTGCGCGTCGAATCTATATTGGATTAACCGGCGTTTTTCCTCCACGTAATAATCGTCTACGTGCTGATCGTAAAACGGGCGCAGGGCGGCGGCGTCGACGTCTATCTCTTTTTTCAGCAATTCCGGCGTGAGCGTCACGTACGTCACGTCGCGATATTCCGGGGTAAAGAACGTCGCGGAATTTTCCTTATAGAGTTCGACGAGGTCGGTTTCGCTCGGCTCGCCCGTCGCCTCGACAAGCGACAGCGGAATGGGAAGGACGTCGGCGGTGCGCCCTTCGTAGCGATAGTTCGCGAGGTCGCGAAGCACGTTGCCGGGCATGGGCGGAGCATAACCGAACAGGCGGCGCAGAAATTCCACGCGCATGCCCTTGCGCAAATCGTCAAAAAACTCGCGCTTGCTTAAGCCCGTCCCTTGTAGATATTCGTTGAATTTCGCCGCGTCGAAACGTCCGGATGCGTTGGCGAAGGAGGGTTGGTTCGCAATCTCGCTCAGCAGGGCCTCGTCCCCGACGCGAATGCCAAGATCGGCGCTGCGGCGGTCCAGCAACGCGTTTTGCACCATGCTTCGCAATACGTTACGACGAATGCCGTCATATTCCGGCGAATTTTCGGCGACCGCTTTTCCCGTCACGACCTCAAGGCGCCGCACATAGTTTCGCACCTTGTCGTCGAATTCGGAATAAAGAATCTTTTTTCCTCCGACCGACGCCACGTAACGCTCCGACGCGCCAGAAATCACCCACGACGCCATGCCCCAGAAGGAAAACACCACCGCCACGGAGAGCAGCAGAAACTTGACGAAAATATTGTTTGCGCTACGACGCATCGCCATTAACATGACAGGTATCTCCAAGAGCGTGGGCGCCGGCGGCACGCGCCGCGCCCGGCTACCCTTAAGGTTTAACGTGATACCGGCAAACCCCTTGCTTGACAATAAGGAAAACCGCGCGACGTGTATTTTCAACGGAGCTAAACGCCCTTCATAAAGGAAAAAACTTTAGCGATCTCAACCTAAGCGATATATATACCATTAAACGCATCCGAAAAAATATCCGATAAAAATATATATTCACCAATAAAATGATATGATCGCATAAATCTCCCTTATAAGTTATAATAACCCTAAGATTAAATTATGATTTTGGGCGCATATTTTTAACATCAACGCCGAACGCCAACCGGAGGAACATGAAGAATGCAGAGTAACCATCTGAAAACGTGCGTGTCGGGCATATTCCTTTTAGTTGCGCTACAAGTCGCCGCGATTGCCGCAACCATAGCGTCGCTTCCGGAGGCGAGCGAGTCAACGACGGAAAGCGCGGCATGGGCGGCGCTTGTCTTATCGGCGGCGGCGGCCCCGGCGTGGCGGTTGTTACACGGATTCATTAAGCAAGAGCAAAAAAATTACGTGCGTTCCGAACTCAAGAACGCCTCCATGCAAAAAGAAATGCAGCGCGTGTTTGCGGAAGCGCATGACAGCGAAAAAGCGTCTCGGCTCTATCGCCACATCGCGCTGGCGCTCGCCGACAAGGAAAGCTTATCCGACGCCGTGGGGGTGTGCGTGAAGGAAATTTGCCTCTACGCGGACTGGCCGGTGGGGCAAGCGTTCGTGGCGGAAGGCGAATCAGGAACGCTAAGCGCGCTGGCGGGAGCGGAATATTGCCGCGCCCCTTCCGATTACGCGGCGTTTCTTCGTTCGGGAAAAGAGGCGACGTATGCGATCGGCGCCGGCGCGGTGGGGCGATCGGCGCGAGATGGGCAGGCGAAATGGTCGGCGGAGCCGCCCTTCGACGAACCCGTCGCGCGAAAAGAGGCGGCAGCGGCGTGCGGATTGAAGGGAGTCTACGCGTTTCCCATAAAACGCGGGGGAACAACGGAACTCGTGCTGGAATTCTACCTGCCGACGGCGCGACGTCCCGATAAAAACCTGTTGCAAACCATCGAACGGACGGGCGCCTACGTTGCGCTGTTCCTACAGCGCCGGGCCTTGGAAATGACGTTGCAAAACGAGCGAATTTACGCCGAACGCGTGGCGAAGGCCCGCGCCGACGTTATGAACGGCGCCGCCGCCGACTTACTGCACCGCTTGAACGCAATGGACGCGGCCACCGAAAAATTATGCAGAAACGCCGCCATCGGTCTTTATAACGACGACATCCAATTATTGCGACGGCATATCTCCCGCTCCGGCGCCATGCTGAAGGAGGCGTCCTCCTCTTTTGGGGACGGCGCGACGGCAACCCCTCCGGCGCGGCTAACGTTCGCTCCCCACGCCCTGCTGCAAAACGCGATGACGGCGGTAAAAACGAAACATCCCTCCTTGCGCGGCGTCGTTATCGTCGATCCGTCGGCGCAAGAGGCGTACCAAGGGGACGGCGAGCGCCTCGGCGCGACGCTTCGGCGCGCGACCGAAAGAATGGTCGACGCCGTGAAGGGAAACGGGCGCGTGACGTTACGTTTTGTGCCGCATCGCGCCGGCGCGGCGATTTCCGTCACGATTCCGATGCCTAAAGACGCGTATCGTGCGTTGGAAAAAAGCTTTTGGGGCGTTGACGTGGCGTTCGGCATGTGCCGCGCCGCCATTGCGACGATGGGCGGAAAGATAGACGCGGAATACGATTCCGACGCTCAGGAAGCGCGGCTCTCCTTATTGGCGCCGGTTAGTCCCTCCGCGGCGGGAAGGGCGTCGGACAGAAAAATTCTTTCCGCCGAAGCGAACGATTCCTACGAAACTAGCGCGGAGGCGCCCGTCTCCGACCGGGGAGAATGGCGCTATTACGCCAACGAAGCCAAGATAACGGCGGAGGCGTCGTAATGCCTTCTCCATTTTTAGAGATTATTGTACGCACATCGTACGGACAACGTATCGTCATCACCGCTTTCGCGCGGATGACGATAATATAAAAAATGCGTGCAGATAAGTGAATTACGCCTTTGCCGTCGCCACCGCCACCATTGCCGGGCGCAGCAGGCGATCTTTAATGACATAACCTGAGCGGAACACTTCCAGCACCGTTCCGGCCTCCGCCTCGTCGGTCGGGGTTTGGGCGACGGCCTGGTGGAAATTATGGTCGAACGCCTCTCCCTTCGGAAAAATACGCCGTACGCCGCAACGCTCGAAGGCGGCGGCCACGTCTTTTTTCGTCGTCTCCACCCCTTCTAGCAGGGAGGCGGCGACGTCGGCGGTCGGCTCTCTTCCTTCCACGCTTTCTAAGGCGCGATACAAATTTTCCATCGCCTCGGTCATGTCGCGCGCGAACGATTCTATCGCGTAGTCCCGCGCATTCGCTTTTTCCTTCTCGCTCCGACGGCGAACGTTTTCGCACTCCGCGGCATAACGCAAGGCTTTTTCGTGAAACTGGCTTTTTTCCCGCTCCGCCCGCTCGTACAACGCGCGATAATCGATCTCCTCGCCTTCCGCGGGCGCCTCGACCGGGAAGCCGTCAAGCGAAGGTTGGGCGTCCGCATGTTCTTCCGCGTCGGCGCCTAAAGGCGCGCGCTGCGTGGTGTCGTCGGCGCTATGCATGGTCTAACCTATACTTTTATTGCTTTACTGTAATTTTATCATAGGGGAAGGCACGATGAAAATGCAACGCTATTTCGCGAGCGGCAACAATACGTAGACGTCCGCCGTAGGTAGGGTTTTGCAAGAGGTCTATTGACTATATCTCTAAAACCGCCACACGCCGTCGTCGCAGGTCGGCGCCTCGGGGTACGCTCTCCATACGCCCGACGCCCTGTAATCTTTTCCGCCGGCGCTTTTTTTGCCGTCGTCGCGATAACCGTACACGTTGGTGGCGTCGACGACGGGCTTCACTTCGTAGGTGACGTTTTCCCTGTCCCAAATCTCCTTGCACACGTTCAGGCTTTCCGGTTGCTGGCCGAATCCGGCGGAGGGAAGGTTACATTCGTAATAGCGCCAGGTTTGCAATATTTCGTCGTACCGCCTTAACAATACGTCCTTTAAGGGAGCGCATCCGTGGGTGGCGGAGTTTAGGCGCGTGACGAACCCTTTGCTGCGGTTAAGCTTCGTAATCAATTGGGAAAAATTCACCGTTTCCGGCTTGCCGAACTCGCTGCCGGTATAGTCGTTGTCTTGCAGGCAGTGCACTACGACGGCCCCGGGCCACCCTTCGCCGGAAATCATCTGGTCAACGCCGCATCCGCCCGCGCCGTAGGTCGGCACCTTGCTGAGTATGTCCTTATAGAAATAATAATCTTTCGTTGGATCGGTCATGCCGGCGCCGCGATAGAACCCTCTCACCGGTCGCGCCGCCGTATTTAACGACGAATCCGGCGTAAATTTCTTTTGCTCGTCGCCGCCGATCGCCGCGTCTTCCGGAAGATTATAGTCATAAATAATTCCCTTATAAGCGTCGGAAGGGGGCGGCTTGGTCGGATCGTCCATCTTGCCGAGAAAATCTTTTTTACATAAGTCCGAAGGAATGCCGGTCGACGGATTGCCTAAGTTATGCAAGCTATATGTTTTCGTTAAATAATCCATAGAGTCGGGACGGGCGTAGGCTTTGTCGCAAAAACTGTCGTAGCAGCTTCTCGGATTGCCGCTCAGGCGCTCTCCCACCATGTCGACGATATCTTCGTAAAACGGACCGGACGCTCCGCCGTTTACGCTCATCACGTTGAGGGAATTCGTTCCCCGAGCAAAAGAGAAGAAGCTGTTATATCCGACCGCGTCGGGGTTATAATAAGAATTATTTAAGTTGCCGCTCGTTCTGGGCATATTGTCGATGCGGTTGCCGGGACCGCCTTCGGCGATATAGGCGTGCAGCAAAAGCGAATCCGGGAAATCCAGGTTAAGGAACACCCTTCCCCCCGGCGGACTCACGTTTTCTTGAATGGAGGCTGGGCTGTCCAAATCGTAATCGGTCGGCGTCATGCCGCCTTCGGCGATAACCAGGACTTTTCCCGCCAGATACACTACCGTGTCTTGCCCGTCCCCGGCGTATTTTTTCGTAATGCGGTAATTTTCCTTCGGTTCGTTCGGATTAATCTTTAACTTAGGATTAAGGTTTTCCGTGTCCTCCACCGGATCGCCGTGCACGTCGTTGGGAAGGCTTTTCCGATAATAGTTTTTGCGGTATCCGTCGTTTCCAAGCTCATACCCCCCTTCTCCCACGACGGCGCCGATCTGCAAGCCGGTCGCCCGTCCGTCGAGCACGATTTCGGCGTAACCGCCTCCGCCGCCGGTACGCCTGTCGCCCGCGCGCGCGCCTCCGCCCCATGCCTGCACCAAGTAATATTTACACGAAGATCCGTCAAATCCCTGGAGAACGCCCGTCGCCCGTTCCCGTCCGTTGCCTTGTTCGGCGAAGGTGGCGGACGCGAGCATGGGCGAACCGTTCTGCACCGGAGCGTTTCTTGCCTTTTTAATGTCCGGAGAGCAGCCGGCGACGACGCCGCCCGGTTCGTTTTTTACGTCGGCGGTCAACGCTAAATCTTTGGCGCCTATGTCCGCCTCCATATGACAGGCATAGGTGTTGAAAAATTTTCCCGTATAGGAACATTCGCCCCCGCGACAGGGATCGTCCGCGCAAAAATTGCGGGAGGGATCGCAGACGGTAGGCGTGCCTCCCAGATAATCCAAGGAAGAAGGCTCAAACGAGGGCAGCGTATCGTTTCTTTCCAGGTCGCCGGTTAGAAAGAAGGAATAGGTCGTCTCGTTAGTGCATAGCCCAAGCTGTTCCGGCAGGAGAGATTGCGGCGCGTATTTTCCCCGATCGTAGGTAAACGCGTCATACGCCACGTTATCGACGAATCCCGCCGGGCAATCGTTCGCGTTTTGGCAAGGTTTGGCGCTTAAATCCTTCCCGTCGGCGTCGTAGACGTAAAGCTTCGGCGAAATGTGGTTGTCGACGTCGTCGCAGCGATTGTCTTTGGTTGACCAGCTATAACAGCCGGTAACGTAATTATTGCACTCGTTTCCGATTTTACCTAAACAAAAGGGAGGCAAATATTTATAAGTGCTGTTTCGATTAAATTTAGTGTCCAGACGCGCGTCGTAATCGACGCGAACGTTCGGGCGGTCTTCCACTATGTTGCCGTTATAGTCGGCAATCACCTGATACGGGCTAGTGTATCCGTCTAAGCATCCTATCGAATCGTAGGCGGTACAGACGGGAATTTGGCTGGCGGCGTCCGCGCCGGGCGCAGGCGGCGGCGTCTCCACGGGACCGGCGCAACGGCGGTTAAAGAAAAATTGCATCCCCTTCATAAATTTGGTGATGAATTTGGCGTCGTTTTTTTCCACGCATTGATGCCCGTCCTTTATCTCCATCGCAGAGACGTAGTCCAGAAAGGAATTGTCGGGCGTGGCGTCTTTCGGCGGCATGTAGCGCGCTTCGTTTTCCGCTTTGGAAGGAAATTGCGCCGTTATTCCGGGCAGGAACCGTCCGCGGCATATTCTGTCGAGGCCAAGCTTTACGCTGCCTTTTCCGCTGACCGCCGGCTCATATAAATTATAGACGTACGGCAATTTAGTGCTAAGGCTGCGCGAAATGCAGCCTTCCCCCGCCGGCGTCACCACCAGTTGGCGCGACATGTCGTCGCCCGGCGTCTGTCCGTACACGCAGATTTCGGACGGGTCCGACGACGATACCTGCCCGACAAATTCCACCTTAATGTCCGTAGAGGGAGCGGAGGCCCATTTCGCCGTGCTATACCAGGCCATTGCCGCCGGAATTTCCTTCGTCACCGACGCCGTGACCTTTCCCGCGTAGGTGACGCCGCTCTTCGCCGGATCCTTATCTTCGGAAAGGGAGAGGGTTTCTTGAAACGATTCGCCTCCCGGACGGACGGCAAGGTCCAACTCTCCGGGAGACTTACATACGGCGCGCTTTCCGTTCTCCTTGCACCACACAAGTTTGACTTTGGGATTATCGTGCGTTGAGTCAAAGTCGAGCACGGGCGTCGGCATCGAGGCGAATTCGACGGGAAAAAAGGCGCGGGGATGGAACGGGGGAGGAAACGGTCCAAGAGGCACCGGAGCGCAGCCGGAGGGAATGGCGGTTCCCAACTTATCCATATCCGCCACTTTTGCATAGCTCGAAGCGTCCCACGTGCTAATGCGTCCGTAAACGACGACGTTATATTCGTCAAACAAGCCGCCAAGTAATTTTCGCACCATTTCGAAAGCGTTAAAATTTGTTATGGCGCCTTCAATGTTTCCGTTAGCCAGAAATTTAATCGAAGTAAATAATTGGCTTAAGCGGTTGGTAAGCATGCCGACAATTTTTTCCGAGACGGACTTCGCCTTAGATTTAGGCGTCAGTTCCGGCCATGGACTTTTTAAATAATCGCCGAACTTGGCGACGCTGGGAGGGTCGGTAAAGTCGACCGGGTCGTCATACGCGCATAAGGCGATGTTTTCGTACCCGTCCTCCATTTGCACGCGCGCGCAAATGCGGCTGGTAAAGGGCGGAAAATTAAGCGCAGGCTTAGGGAAATGCACCATGATCGCACATTTTCCCGGCCTAAGCGTACGCACCATGTCTGGAAGGGGGATTTGTATGGCCCCAAACAGCAACGGAAGAAAATTTTTCGTGTGCGCCTTAATGATAGGGTCCTTAAACGTCGATTCTTTGACGATTTCCGCCGTGCACATAGGGAAACAGCCTAGCAACGACGCCACGGTGTTAACGAATCTCTTGCCTGCATTGTCGTTTTTTATGCCGAAAATCGCGTGCGCGGGAGAGATGGGATAGGCGGAAAGCGCTAAAGAAAGCAAGCAGGTAAACACGATATGCTTTGACCGCAACGTCGCAACCGTTGCGGTGTTTAAAAACGGGGCGGCTATGTGGGTTAGAAACCGCATATTTCCTAAACGGCTTAATTCTTAGGGATTACATCATAAAACATTTTTATGACGCAATTATAAAATACGGCGCTTATCGCGTGCGCTTAAAATTATCGGCGTACGATTTAGGGGAGAAGCGCTTTTCGTGCGGCATAACGGTTGAAAACGGAATTCCGATGCGGCGGGCGTAGCTTTCCGCCCCTTCGCGCGAGGCGAAGCCGAGCCTTATCTGCCGGCGGGGGGCCAGGTTGCCGGTCCAGCCCATGACGGGCTCAATATAATTCGGATCGGCGTCTTCCGAGAATTCCAACGTCCAGGGCAACGGGGCGGACGCGCGGCCGGATTGCATGGGGTTTGGCGCAGGTCGGTAAATGCGGGCGTACATAGGCGTAACGTAATGATAGCGTTTTTCGGAGTTGGCGTGACGACCATCCGACTATACCGCCTTCCCGCCTTAAAATCAACGACGGAATAAAAACCGGGCCTTGCCAAGCCGCGCGGCCTATTGTATGAAATAGGCGAAAACGATAACTTTACCCGCCTCCACATATAAAAAACGGAATTCTACGATTATGGCGCAAGTGTCAGAGAAAATTAACGAAGATTTACGCCGTGAGTACGAGATTACCGTATCTTTCGCCGACATGCATGCCGCTTACGAAAAAAAACTTGCCGCCACCGCAAAAAAAGTGCGCATTGACGGCTTTCGCAAAGGAAAGGTTCCGATCGCCATCGTGAAAAAAAACTACGGCCCGTCTATTGTCGCCGAACTTGCGGAAGAAACCGTCTCTAAAAACGTTAAAAAACTAACCGAAGAAAATCGATTTATTTTCGCCTATCAACCGACCGTGACGATTACGAAAGAATATGCGGAAAACGACGACGCCGATTTCGCCTTTACTCTGTCGTTCGAGCTGATGCCCACCGTTCCGGATTACGACTTGTCGTCCATTAACGTGAAACGCTACGTCATTCCCGTTGAAGAACAAGACATGGAACGCGCCTTCGCGAACGTCAAGGAAGGAAAGGGCAAACATACCGACGCCGAAGACGGGTACCAAGCCGCCAACAAAGATAAAATCATCATGGATTTCGTCGGCACGACGGACGGAGAAAAAATTGAAGGCGGAAGCGATACGGACGCCCAATTGATTCTCGGCAGCGGACGCTTAATTAAAGGGTTTGAAGAGGGATTGATCGGCGTTAAAAAAGGCGAGGAACGCACGCTTGACTTAACCTTTCCCGACCCGTACCACAGCAAGGAATTGGCCGGAAAACCGGCCGAATTTCGCGTGAAGGTAAAAAACGTACAAAAATTCACTCCGGCGGAATTTAACGACGATTTTTTCAATGAAGTCGAAGTGAAGGACATGGAGGAATTTAGGAACGTCATTGAAAATACGCTAAAAGAAAACAACGCTCGGCGCGTTCGTCCGCAAATTAAGAAAGAGCTGTTCGACGCCCTTGAAAAAATTTGCGACTTTCCCGTTCCCCAAAAAATGCTCCACGCCGAATTGCGTCATTTAAAATCGAGCGTCAAAGGCACCGACGAAGACCCGGGAGACGACAAGGACAAGAACGAAACATTGCTGTCGATCGCTGCGCGCCGCATCCGTTTGGGGTTGTTTCTGGCGCATTACGCAAAGCAACACGGCGTCGAGGTCACAAAAGACGAAGTAGCGCGGGAAATATACCAATTCGTGCGAGAATCCAACGCGTCGCCGGAAATGATCCAGCGTATATTCTCCCACAAAAGCAAGGAATACGACGCGCTGGCCTCGCAATTTTCCGGAAAGGTGCTTGAAGAAAAAACCGTCGATAAATTAATGGAAACGCTTTCGTCCGAAGAGGCGCTTATCTCCGGCGAGGAATTTGATAAAATGGTGGAAGAAGACGAAGACGACTTCATTTTATCGGAAACCGGCGACGTGAGCGGCGACAACGTAGAAGACGACGAGCATCACGAGCACGTACACGGGGAGCATTGCGACCACGACCACGTCCATGATGACGATGCGCAAAAAAATGCGCCGGCGCCTAAAGCCGTTAATGCGTAAGGCGGAAGCGTGACGACGCCCGCTCGCCGCATTCTCTCCGGCATTCAACCGACGGGAAGGCTACATATCGGAAATTATTTCGGCGCCTTAAAGCAATGGGTGGCGTCGCAACGTCAGGAAGGCGAACGATTTTTTTGCATCGTCGACCTGCACGCCTTGACCGTTCCCGGCGATCCGGACGCGTTACGCGAATCGACGCTATATACCGCCGCAGCCTATATTGCGTGCGGCATAGACCCAAAAAGCTCGACGCTTTTTCGCCAGTCGCGCGTGCCGGAGCATACCCGACTGCAATGGGTTTTAGGCTGCGCAACCCCTCTGGGGTGGCTAAACCGCATGACGCAATATAAGGAAAAATCCGCCGCAGACAAGGCCGCCAACTGTTTGGGAATATACAGCTATCCGGTATTGATGGCGGCCGACATTCTGCTCTACGGCGCAACCGACGTGCCTGTGGGAGACGATCAAAAGCAGCATATCGAGCTGGCGAGAGATCTCGCGCTGGCGTTTAACGCGCGGTACGACGCCGATATTTTTACCGTTCCCGAACCCGTGATACGTAGCGAGGCGGCCCGAGTGATGAGCTTACGCGACGGACGGGCGAAAATGAGCAAATCGGCCATTTCCGACCAAAGCCGCATCAACCTGACCGATAGTGACAGTGACATTCGCCATAAAATCATGAAAGCGAAAACTGATTCCTTTCCTGGCGTCACCTACGCGCCGGACGAGCGGCCGGAGGTGGCGAATCTGTTACGCATTCTCGCGGCGGGACTGGGAGAGAAAACGGAAAGCGTCGCCGCCAAATATGCCGGCGCCAACAGCGCCGTACTAATAAAAAAAGACCTTGCCGACGCCCTTATCGCCGAAATTTCCCCGATTAGAGACGAATTATTGCGACTCTATCACAACGATCGCGCCGCCCTGACCTCCATACTTGAGGAAGGAGAAAACCGCGCGCGGGAAATTGCCGGCGAGGTAATGGGACGCGTCGATCATGCGGTGGGGTTGGCGTAATACGCGGATGACAGTCACAAAGACGAAACACATAGAAACGAAGGAGACATTATGTCGGTATTGACGCGGATAGCAAAAAACGTCGAAGAATTTTTTGTCCCGATTCATCGCGAAGGCATATTGCCCGCATCCATCGCCTTTGCGGTGACGGCCATATGCTTCACCTTTTCCGACGAACTCGGGTTCGTGCTGCTCGTGCTTGCGTGTTGGACGCTGTATTTCTTCCGCAACCCAAAGCGCACCACCCCGGTGCGGCCGGGATTGGTGATTGCGCCGGGAGACGGGCGCATCGTCGACGTATCCTTTGCCGCCCCTCCGCCGGAATTGGGAATGGGGGCCGAAATGCGAAGAAAAATAAGTATTTTCCTTAACGTATGCGACGTGCACGTCAACCGCGTTCCCATCTCCGGCGTGGTGACGGTCAGCCATTACCGCCCGGGAAAATTTCTTAACGCCGATCTCGATAAGGCGAGCGAAGACAACGAGCGGCAATGCTTGTTGATAAAGGAAGAGAAAGGACGCGAAATCGCCTGCGTGCAAATCGCAGGACTGGTCGCTCGTCGCATCGTGTGCGAGGCGAAGGTGGGAGACGTGGTGGAGGCCGGCGCGCGCTATGGCATCATTCGCTTTGGCAGTCGCGTCGACGTTTACTTGCCGCCCGAAATCGCGCCGATGGTGTGCAAGGGCCAATATATGATCGGCGGAGAAACGGTGATGGCCGACCTTGACGCCGAACGGCAAGAAGAGGCGGTTGGGCGGGAATCGTAGTAAAACAAAGAGGTATTCAGTTCCGTCACTTGCTGGGATCGGTTTATTTTAAACAAGTTATATATATCCGATTAAAAAATCGGATATATAGGGCAATCCGTATGCGGCGCAAGCACTTTTTGGTTGACCGCAGGGGTGAGCCAGGGCAAAAGCATAAATTAATGCATTAATAATTTATGTTTAACATATCAATCTTCGTCATTCCCGCGCAGGCGGGAATCCAGCGTTTTTTTTAAACTTGTGCGCGAAGCGTGCTCTTATTTTAAAGAAAAAAATGAGCGTGCTACGCACGCAAATTTTGTTTTTTGCTAGATTCCCGCTTTCAGGGGAATGGCAATGTTTAATTTTTTATAACCTTATTAATTCATGTTTTTGCCCTGAGGGGTGAGCAAGCTAATCTAATTAGGACTTATGCAGTGCGTAAGTCCTACTAATAAATTAGCGAGTTATCGCGGATAGCGGCGGGTTGGCGTCATTATACCGTTAACATAGAATATTTCCTACGCCGCTCCTTCCCAGAAATCCTTTAGTTTCTTAAAAAACTGTTCGACTTTTGGGTTGGCGTCGCCGTTTTCCTCTTTTTCAAACTCCTCCAGCAACTCGCGTTGGCGTTTGCTTAATTTTTGCGGCGTTTCGACTTGTACTTCGACATACATGTCGCCGCGCCGTCCACCGGAGCGTAGAACGGTCATTCCCTTGCCGCGCAGCCGCAGCATCTCGCCGGATTGCGTGCCGGCCGGTATGGTCACGCGCGTTTTTGTTCCCTCTACCGTCGGCGCCTCCATCGCGCCGCCAAGCGCCGCCTCGGTCATTTTCACGTGGGCCTTAAAATATATGTCGTTGCCGCGACGCTCGAAAAGGGAATGGGGCGCCACCTTGACGAACAGATACAGATCGCCGGCGGGACCGCCGCGCGCGCCGGCCTCGCCTTCGCCGGCCACGCGCACGCGGGCGCCGTCGTCCACTCCGGCAGGAACGGAAACGGAAAGGGTTTTTTCCTTGTTGACGCGTCCTTCTCCCCGGCAATCCTTACACGGGTCCGCAATGACGTGACCGGCTCCTCCGCACGCGCCGCACGTCTGTTCTATCATTAAAAATCCATGCCGCGCGGCCACTTTTCCGTGGCCGCCGCACGCGCCGCACGTTTTTGGCTTAGACCCGTTGGCGGCGCCGCTGCCGGAACACCCGTCGCATTTGGCCTTGGCCATGAACGATATGGTTTCCTTCTTGCCCTTAAAGGCTTCTTCAAGCGTGACGCTTACGTTATAGCGCAGGTCGCTTCCCGATTGGCGGACGGACGCCCCGCCGCCCCGCGCGCCTCCTCCTCCGCCGCCCATAAAGTCGCTGAAGAAATCGCCGAAAATATCGCCGAAATCGGCGTTGCCTTGAGAGGAAAATCCGGAGAACCCGCCTTGACGCCCGCCTCCGGCGTCGCCGCCGAACGCGGCATGGCCGAAACGGTCGTAGGCCGCGCGTTTTTGCGGATCCTTCAGCACGTCGTAGGCTTCGCTTATTTCCTTGAATTTTTTCTCCGCCTCCGGATTGTCCTTATTGCGGTCCGGATGGTGCTTCATGGCCAAGGTGCGATAGGCTTTTTTCAGGGCATCCGCGTCCGCGCCTTTTTCGACGCCCAGCAGGGCGTAATAGTCTTGTTTGGGCATGGGAAGAAAATTATTTTTCTATTTATTCTTGAGATATATTCTTATTACACTGTTTTTTATGTTCGTCATTCCCGCGCAGGCGTGAAAACAAACGCAGCAAATTTTCGCCAATCCGGATTTTAAAAATAAACTTATGCGCGAAGCGCACGTCGAAATTCTTTAACGAACATCGAGCGTGCTGCGCACGCAAGTGTTTAAAAACTGGATCCCCGCTTTCGTGGGGATGACGATCCGTTGTTATTAATTAATGAAAAACATTATAAAAGGCTTCGCGCCGCTTCCTCAAGAACCGGCAATCGTCCGTCTATCGCTTTCCATACGCGTTCATAATCTATGTCTCCCAAGTAATCGCGCACCAAAATATTACGAAACGCCTTAATCGCCTTTCAATCAAGGAAAGGGCATGCATCTTTTGACTCCGACTGACTACGACGCTAAATGAAAGCCCGATTCCGTGATATGAACCTGATAAACACCTCATCTCGTATGCATCAATACAACGAAATACCCGCACGTCCGTGACGCCACATTTAGCGGCATCAGCGAGTATTTCGTCCCGGCCGGCGCGAAGTTCGGCGAACGGAGGCATATTTCACTCATCCGCGCGCGCCGCGTTTTTGCGCGTCGCCCGACACGTCCTCATATTCCGCATCCACCACGCCGTCATCGTTCGTCGCTCCGGCATCGCCGGCGGTATGATGTTGCTGCGCGGAATACATCGCTTCGCCCAGCTTCATGGAGGCTTGCGACAGCGCGTTCGTTTTTTCATCGATGGCGTCGGCGTCGTCGCCATCCTTTACCTTGCGCGTTTCTTCCAACGCTTTTTCGATGGACGCCTTGTCGCCGGCGGAAATTTTATCGCCATAGTCTTTGAGCGATTTTTCCGTCGAGAAAATAAGCGCTTCGGCCTTGTTGCGCGCTTCGGCCAGGGCGCGGCGTTTTTTGTCTTCGCCGGCGGAGGTTTCCGCCTCCTTGACCATGCGCCGCACGTCGGCGTCGCTTAATCCTCCGGAGGCCTGAATGGTGATGTGCTGCACCTTGCCCGTAGCCTTGTCGGAAGCGGAGACGTTGACGATGCCGTTGGCGTCGATGTCGAACGTCACTTCGATTTGCGGCATGCCGCGCGGCGCGGGGGGGATGTTGTCGAGGTTGAATTGACCCAGCAACTTATTGTCCGCCGCCATTTCGCGTTCGCCTTGAAACACGCGAATCGTCACCGCCGACTGGTTGTCGTCCGCCGTGGAAAAGACCTGGCTTTTCTTGGTGGGAATGGTGGTGTTGCGGTCGATCAGGCGCGTAAATACGCCGCCCAGCGTTTCGATGCCGAGCGATAGCGGGGTGACGTCGAGCAGCAGCACGTCGTTAACGTCGCCTTGCAGCACGCCGCCTTGCACCGCCGCGCCCAACGCCACGACTTCGTCCGGATTTACGCCTTTATGCGGCTCGCGACCGAAGAATTTCTTCACGGTTTCCTGCACTTTCGGCATGCGCGTCATGCCGCCCACCAGCACCACTTCGTCAATGTCCTTCGCCGTGAGTCCGGCGTCTTTGAGCGCTTTTTTGCACGGCTCGATGGTGCGGCCGATCAGGCCATCCACCAATTCTTCCAGCTTGGCGCGGGTCAGTTTCAGGTTAAGATGTTTCGGGCCGCTCGCGTCGGCGGTAATGTAGGGCTGGTTGATTTCGGTGGAGGTGGCGCTGGAAAGCTCGATTTTCGCCTTTTCCGCCGCTTCCTTTAAGCGTTGGACGGCTAGCGGATCTTTCGATAAATCGACGCCCGTGTCTTTTTTAAACTCGCCCATAATATAGGAAAGCAGTTTTTGGTCGAAATCCGCGCCGCCGAGGAACGTGTCGCCGTTGGTGGATTTCACCTCGAACACGCCGTCCCCTATCTCTAAGATGGATACGTCGAACGTGCCGCCGCCAAGGTCGTAGACCGCAATGGTTTTTCCGCCTTCTTTGTCCAACCCGTAGGCCAAGGCCGCCGCCGTCGGCTCGTTGATGATGCGCAGCACCTCCAGCCCCGCGATCTTGCCGGCGTCTTTCGTCGCCTGACGTTGCGAGTCGTTAAAATAGGCGGGAACGGTGATGACGGCCTTGTCGACCTTTGCGCCGAGATAGCTTTCGGCGGTTTCCTTCATTTTTTGCAGCGTAAAAGCGCTGATTTGGCTGGGCGAATAGTCTTTGCCTTGCGCTTTCACCCACGCGTCGCCGCCGGAGGCCTTGACGATGTCGTACGGCACATGCTTCATGTCTTCGGCGGTCACGGGGTCGTCGAAACGGCGTCCGATCAGGCGCTTGACTTCGTAAATGGTGTTTTTAGGATTCGTGACCGCCTGACGTTTCGCCGATTCGCCGACCAAGCGCTCGCCCGAATCGGTAAAGGCGACGATGGAAGGCGTGGTGCGACGGCCTTCCGCGTTTTCTATCACTTTCGGACGGTTTCCGTCCATAATGGCGACGCACGAGTTGGTGGTGCCTAAATCTATGCCTATGACGACGCTCATATGTGTATCCTTTCTATTCCGTCTTACGTATGTAATATAATAACGACGGAACAAATGACAAGCGCTATCGAAAATTTTTATGGCATTATCGCGCCTACCCTCTTCCTCCCGCCTTGGCGGACGCCTGCTGGCGAGACGACTCTCCGCGCGCCGCCGTCGCCGCAGGTCCCTTCACCGCCCCGGCCTGCACGGTTTTCGTTGCCGTCATGGAACCGGTTCTTTGCGCAAGCTCCCTGCCTTGCCGCATTGCCGCCGCCTTCGGATCGTACCTCACCATCTGCTTGTCTTTGTCGGCGGCGGAAGCCTGTATCGATCTATTTTCCGTTGCGGAGCGGTCCATGCCCATAGGGGGGCGTTGAGCGCCGTTAGGAGCCGCACCGCGCTGAAATCCTTGCCCTGCGCCCGATTGTTGTTGCATTTGCGGCTGCTGCATCATGACGACGTATATCGCAATGTTTGGAGCGGGCATGCCTCGTTGAGGTTGGGAAGGCATGCCTTGTTGTTGCCGGTTTCCCATGGAATACGCGTGCTGAGCTTGCCCGGGCAAGGAGTGCGTCCGTTCTTGCCCTTGCGCGCGGTTTGGTGGGGCGCCTAGCGCAGATGCGATGGCCCTTATAGCCAGACGTCCGAACATCCTTAACGCCGACCCAAGTAGGCCGCTTGCTTGGTTTCCCGCGTTTTCTTGGCCTTGTCTTTGGGATTGTCCTCCGCCAAGCAGCGCGCGAAGCATGCTTCCGGTAAACCGTACCCCGCCAAGGGCTATTTTTCCTAATCCCTTCGCTGCCAGTCCCGCCCCTTTTAACGCTCCCTTACCCGTAGCCTTGCCTGCTTTCCGGACCGTCTTGCCCGTCGCTCGTCCGGCTTTTTCCGCACGCCTTCCCGACGTTTTTTTCGACTCGCCGGCGCCGGATTTTTCCGGGGCGCCTTTTTGGGAGCTTTTTTTTGCGGACGGCGTGTCGGTTTTTTTATCGGCGGACGTTTTTTCCGTCGCCTTTCCTTTGTCCGGATTGGGTTTGCCAAGGGCCGTCGCATTTTTTTTCGGATCTTTCGAGGTCTTTCCTTGCTCTTTTGTTGCTTCTCGCGCATTGCGCATGCTGACCGCGCCGCGCATGACGCTATTTAGCACAAAGCCGGTGACGCCGCTTTGCCGGGGAAGCATCCCTGAAGAACGATCGCTCCCGCGCGATTGCAAAGATTGCGGACCTTTAGCGGCAAGTTCCCTTCCTTTGGGATTTTCTTCTTGAAGGTTTAGGCCGCTTATGACTCCCTTAACGGCCGTCTCGGTTTGTGCCATAATATTTAACGCTAAGACGTGATTGCAGGTTAATGATACATTATTAATTTTTAAAAAATATTAATATTTTTACTTTAATTTATCAAAAAATCCCCTTTTGACTTTGATCGTCGACGCGCCTATATTTCCGGCTTATGGCTATGCCGCTTGCAACCGATGACGGACAAAGACAGATGGGCTTACTTACGGGGATTTTCGGAAATTTCAGCGATAGTTTCGTCAAAAAATGCCGCGCCGACGTCCATCGCGTCAATGCCTTGTCCGAGCCTATGGCCGCCCTTTCCGACGACGCGCTGCGCGGAAAGACGACGGAGTTTAGGGAAAGGCTGAAAAAGAAGGAAACGCTCGACGACTTGCTGCCCGAAGCGTTCGCCGTGGCGCGCGAAGCCGCCTTCCGCGCCATGAAAATGCGGCATTACGACGTGCAGCTTATCGGCGGCATGGCGCTGCATAAGGGCATGATCGCCGAAATGCGCACCGGCGAAGGTAAAACCCTTATGGCCACGCTTCCCGTCTATTTAAATGCGCTGTCCGGCAAAGGCGTGCACGTCGTCACCGTCAACGACTACCTCGCACAGCGCGACGCCGAATGGATGGGGCGCGTCTATCGCTTTCTTGGCCTGACCGTGGGGTGCATCGTGGGGGGAATGCATGACGGGGCGCGCCGCGACGCCTACGCCGCCGACGTGACGTACGGCACCAACAACGAATACGGCTTCGACTATTTGCGCGACAACATGAAATTCCGTCGCGAAGACATGGTGCAGCGCGCGCCTAATTATGCCATCGTGGACGAAATCGACTCCATTCTCATCGACGAGGCGCGCACGCCGCTGATTATTTCGGGGCAGGCGGAAAATAATCCGGAGCTATATACGAAAGTCAACGCCATCATTCCCCGATTGGTAAAAGACGATTACGAGATAGAGGAAAAACACCGCAACGTCACGCTTACTGACAAGGGCGGCGACCACGTGGAAGAGTTGCTGAGGGGCGCCGGCGTGCTCGACGCCTCCTCCGGCGTGTACGACGTGGGGCACATCGCCGTCATGCACCATGTGGGGCAGGCATTGACGGCGCATAAAATTTACCAGAAAGACAAGGATTACATCGTTAAGGACGGTAAAATCGTCATCATCGACGAATTTACCGGCCGGATGATGGAAGACCGCCGCTATTCCGACGGCCTGCACCAGGCGCTGGAGGCGAAGGAAAGCGTGCGCATCCGCCATGAAAACCAAACCCTGGCCTCCATCACCTTCCAAAATTATTTTCGCATGTACCAAAAATTGTCCGGCATGACCGGCACCGCGCGGACGGAAGAAAAAGAGTTCGGGGAAATATACGGGCTGCGGGTGGTGGACGTGCCGTCCAACAAGGCGCCCCGGCGCGAAGACGAAGACGACGCCATTTACCGCACGCTCAAGGAAAAAAACGACGCCTTGCTGCGCGTCATTAAGGAATGCCACGAAAAAGGCAGGCCGGCGTTGGTCGGCACCGTCAGCATCGAAAAATCGGAATTACTCTCGGCGGAGCTTCGCAAGCATAACGTCCCGCACGAGGTGCTGAACGCCAAGCAACATTTACGCGAGGCGTTCATCATCGCGCAGGCCGGCCGCCCCGGCGCCGTCACCATCGCCACCAACATGGCCGGGCGCGGCACTGACATCATGCTCGGCGGAAACGCGGAAATGTTGTTTAAGGAAGAGACTGCCGGCCAAGAGCTTACCGAAGAGCAGGCGGCGGCGCGGCTCGCGGAGATCGAAGCGAAGGTGGCGCAAGACAAGCAAAAAGCGCTGGAGGCCGGCGGGCTGTTCGTCGTCGGCACCGAACGGCACGAAAGCCGGCGCATCGACAACCAGTTGCGCGGCCGCTCCGGACGGCAGGGCGATCCCGGACGCTCGAAGTTCTTTTTATCGCTCGAAGACGACCTTATGCGCATTTTCGGCTCGGACAAGTTGCGCGACTCCGCCTTCCTGCGCGGATTGGAAGAAGGCGAGGTGTTGACGCATCCATGGCTTTCGCGCGTGATCGCCAAGGCGCAGCAGCGCGTCGAACGCCACCATTTCGACGTGCGTAAAAATTTGCTCCGCTTCGATAGCGTCATGAACGAACAGCGCAAGGCGGTGTACGAACAGCGCCGCGCGTTAATAGACAGCGACGACGTGACGGAGGCGGCGAACGACATGGCCGAAGACGTGATCGAATCGCTGGTGGCGGCGCATATTCCCGAACGTTCCTACGCCGAAGACTGGGACGCGGAGGGGCTGGAGCGCGAAGCGCACCGCATCACCGGCTTGCACTTGCCGGTGGCGGAATGGGCGAAGGAAGACGGCGTCGCCGAGGAGCAGATCACCGAGCGCCTTGTGCAGGCGTGGCAGCGGCTCTTGCAAACCAAGGCCGCGCGCACCAGCCCGGACGTGATGAGGCTGGCGCAAAAAAAAGTCTTGCTGGTCACGCTCGACCAGGTATGGAAGGAGCATTTGCTGGCGCTCGACCATTTAAAGCAAGGCATTAGCCTGCGCGCCTACGGCCAGAAAGATCCGCTGGGCGAATATAAGCGCGAGGCGTTCACCTTATTTGAGGAAATGACGGCGAACTTGCGCGAAACGGCGGTGACGCGCATCTCGCATATCGAGGTGAGCGAGGAAGACCGTAAGTTTATGACGGATTTTAGCGAATTCGACGGCGGTAAAAAAAGCTTTATCGGCGCCTCGGAGGATGGCAGCCCCACCTTTTCCGCCGACGTGACGGAAGGATCCTTTCCGTTCGGCGCCCCCTTTCCCTTCGCGGAAGACGACGACGGCTCGGCGGAGAGGGCGCATGTCGGGCGAAACGACCCGTGCCCCTGCGGATCGGCGAAAAAATTCAAGCATTGCCACGGAAGCTTCGTTGCGAAAGCCGGCGGCGCGGGAAGGTGAATACGCTTCGTTTTTCATGCCAAGGGGCGATTACACCTTCTGCATAGCTCTTCCGTCACCCCAAAGAAATCAGGGGAATTTTCATTTTTCTACGCAAACCTATCGCTCATTGCCATGGTTGACGAGCATAGGAATACAATGTGTTTATATTTTTTTTTGCGAGAAGATAAACACATAAAATAACGCGTTAAAAATAGGGTGGAATGAGAAACGTGATGCGAAACATTTGCCGATTGCATCAAGATAAGAAGATGATGACTTATAGGCAATGGATTCCTGTTTTATCTTAACCTAATGTTATGCGTGCCTATAATTATGACACCCGGTTGCGCACCTCCATCTTAGCGGATCATGATTGCGGATTAGCAATTGACACTTACACCCAGCGCATATAGGCCAACTAGGACATGCCGTACCTTTCTTGCAGAGTCCGTTATCATGCAATTTCATCGGCTGTCCTTCTGCGTCCTTACATACCGAACAACACTTCACGGAAGAGAAGTCGGAGGCGTTAGCCGTAGACATGCACGAGTGTAATGGCCTTAACGATCGGGGAGTGCAAGGAATGTCGCCTGCAATATTGTGCGCGGGGCGGGAGAATTGCCGAAAAAACGAAGGCACGCAATATGAATTTCTGAGATTAGTATTACTTAATGCCCGTGCGCTTTTCAAGCGTTTTTCAAGAGGCGGACAAAAACATCCGCATAAATATGACAGAAAGCGATGGACAGGTTCGCCCCGGCGCCATAGAATGCAGAAAATATTTTTTCTTTGAAAACCTTAAATACGCTCGCAGCGCCATGAACGACGAAAGCAACGACGACGCTATCGACGCCGCGTCTCCTTTATGTGCGGAAACGCAAGAGCATTTCCGGCGTGCGGCGGAGGCGCTGACCGGAACGCTTTCCCTTGCCTCCGCCCTGCGAGGGAAATTCGTATCTAACGACAACGGGAACGCCCATGCCTCAAGCGCCTTCGACGTGCGACTACAGGAAGAGGCCATAGATCGCGTGTGTCGCGCCATAGAGGAAACGCAACTCCACATGTGCAGAACGGCGCTTGAATGGCATTACGCTCAAAACTATGCGTAGCATGCGCGGGCGACGATACGATGGATGAACGATCCATGCCGCGCGCGCCTTTCTTCGTTCGCTACGATTTTTTTATTGCATCTGCCCTTATTGCGGCGCTGACCCTATGGCGCGTGTTTTATCTGTTTCATTCCGGCAGGGAGCTGTTTTTTGACGAAGCGCAATACGCCTATTGGGCGGCCCACCTAGATTTCGGCTATTATTCCAAGCCTCCCGTCGTCGCCTGGGCCATAGCGGCTTCGCAGTATTTCTGCGGGCAAGGAGAGTCTTGCGCGCGATTGCCGGCGCCGCTATTTCACGCCGGCGCCGCGTTGTTCGTCTTCGCCGCCGCACGGACCGCGTTCGGACGGAGCGGCGGCGTCGCGCTTCCCTCTTCCCTCGCCTACGCCACCTTACCCGGGGTGTTTTTATCGTCCTCCCTTATTTCCACCGACGCGCCTTTGCTGTTCTTTTGGGCGGGGGCGTTGTTTTTTTTCGTGCGCGCCGTCATGGCTCCGCATCGGCTTGCCGATTGGATAGGCTGCGGTCTATGTTCCGGGCTAGGGCTGGAATCAAAATACAGCATGGCGTTCTTTGCCGTCGGCGCGTTGGGATACGTCGTCGCGACGCCTTATCGGCGCTATATTCTAGCCAAGACGGGGGTATGGACCGGGGGCGCAATCACGTTCCTGTTGCTTCTTCCTAACGTGATGTGGAACGCTCAAAACGGTTTCGTCAGTTTTCTGCATACGGGCGACAACGCGTCCGGCGAGGGATACGGCTTTCATCCGGAGGCGTTCGCGGAGTTTTTCGGCGGCCAGTTCGCCGTGTTCGGACCGATATTTTTCCCCGTCTTGCTTGTCGCCTTATGTTGCCGCCCCCGAGAGGGAAGGCCGAACGAGCCGAACGACGCGCTGCTTGCCTGGCAGGTCGTTCCGGCGCTGGCGATGATGGGAACGCTGGCGTTTTTTTCCCGCGCCCATGCCAACTGGGCCGCCCCCGCCTACGTCGCCGGGTCCATATATGTCGCGCGTTATTTGTGCGCGACGCGGCGCGCATGGCTGATTTATGCCGGGATTGCCTTGCATGTCGCGCTTGCGGCGATCGCGTTTTATCCGGGGAAAACGGCGGAGGCGCTCAACATATCCCTTGCCGCGCATACCGACTTGGGGCGTCGCACGGTAAAAGATCCGTATATGCGCCTTGTCGGCGGACGCGACTTAGGCGAAAAAATCGACGAATACGTGCGCCTTGCCCGGCATAAGCCCGTCGCCCTGCTCACCGACGACCGTGCGACGCACGCGCTGCTCGCTTATTATTCCGCCTTGCCGGACGAACGCATTTTGCGCCTTCCCGGAAGGCGCGTGGCCGACCATTTCCAATTGACGGCGAGTTTCGACGCCGCCCGCGCGACGCCGGGGGAATATTGGATCGTCAGCCGCCGCTACGACCGCGCGCGCTTCGCCGAAACGTTCGGCAAGGCAAGCCTGTGGAGGCGTTTTGACGTCGGACCTTACGAAGGCGGCAGAAAGCGCTATTATCTTTATCGCGTTCGCGTCGCCTCAAGCGGGGAAAAGCCATGAGCTTGCGGACAAGGCTTTTTATATTGTTCGCCGTCTCGCTAGGCGTAGGGTTGGCGACGTTGGTTCTCTTTCCGGAGTTGGACCTCGCTTTTTCCGACCTGTTTTACGCCGGAAAAGACCAGGGCGGCTTTATGCCGCATTATGCCGATTGGCTGCAACGCATACATATGGCGACGCCGTACCTCGTGGGCGCGTCTTTCGTCGCGATGGCGGCATGCGCCGCAGCGGCAATAAAAGACGGGGCGCTCGCCAAACAAAACGCGCCTTCGCGGGCGGCGCTATGGCGCTGCGCGCTTGCGCTTGCCATATGGATCGTCGGGCCGGGACTGATCGTGAATACCGTATTAAAAAACGAATGGGGGCGGGCAAGGCCGCATCAAACGATCTTTTTCGGGGGAGAGAAAAAATTTAGCCGCGCGTTCGTTCCCTCCGGCCAATGCGAGACGAACTGTTCCTTTCCCTCGGGCGATCCGTCGGCGGCCGCCGCCTTGGCAACCTTCGGACTCATCGACCGTCGCCGCCGCTATCATTGGTACGTCGGGTCCGTGGCGCCGGCCTTGATATTCGGCGCGGCGCGCATTATGCTCGGCAAACATTTTTTAAGCGACGTGCTGACCGGCATGGCGCTGGTATACGGCTTGTGCGCGCTCGGCGACCTATATGTGCGCGCAAAACTTAGCGCAAAGGTATAACAATCATGCGTATCGTCGTCGTCGGGGGAGGAATTTGCGGCATATTGTCGGCCTACTACGCCTTGCGCGATCGGACGGATTCCCACGTGCACATCATTGAGCGGCGGGAAGAGGCGGGGTGCGAAACCAGCGCCGCGAACGCCTCGCAATATGCCTATACCGACATGGTTCCCGTCGGACGGCCGGAGCTGTTCGGCATGTTGCCGCGCCTGTTGGCCGGCCGCGTTCCCGGCATGGGGTTGTCGTATTATTCTGCGGAAACCTTGCTCTGGAGCCTTCGCCTGTTGTTTCACAGCCTTCCTTCCGTCTCGCGCAAGGACGCGGCGCATATCGCGCACATGGCCGCGACGAGCCTAGCGCATATGGACGCGATCATGCAGGAAACGGGCGTTTCCATGCGTGACGAAAGCCGGCGTAAAATTACCTTGTTTAAAGACCAAAAGGAAGCCGACGCCTATCGTCGCCTTTTTGGCGCGTCGCCCCTGCATCGTTTTTACGACGCGGGCGACGTCGGACAATTTTTGCCGGGGCTAAACGTTTCCTTTCCCCCTATCGGCGGGGCAATGGTCGGAGAAAGCGACCGCACGGGCAGGTGCGCCGCCTTTTGCCGCGACATGCGGGAACATATGGAGAAGCGCTTCCCCGACCGTTTTCGCTTCGAGGCAGGAGCGGAGGCGACGCGGTGGGTAAAAAAAGGCGAAACAATAACGGCGGTAACGCTCGCGGACGGGCGGCAGGTGGAAACGGACGCCGCCATTATCTGCGCCGGTCCGAAAGCGAACGCGTTGCTCGCTCCCCTCGGCGACCGCCTTCCCCTATTGCCGGTGCGGGGGCATACGGTGGCGTTTTCGTTGCCGAACGCGGAAAAATACGTCTCCATGGCGGTGGTGGACTATCCGCAGCGGGTGATGTACATTCCGCTCGGCGACACGCTCTCCGTGTCCGGAGGGTTTCGCTTCGGCCTCTGTTCCAAAGAGCGCGACGACGCGGACGTAGCCTATTTGAAGCATTGCGGCGCCCTGCGCCTTCCTGCGCTTAAAAACGCGCCCTACCTCGTTCACTCCGGATACCGGCCGTGCGTGCCGAGCAGTCGGCCGGTCGTGCGCCGCGTGAGGGGCGCACGCAATGCGGCGATTAACGGCGGCCACGGCATGTACGGATGGACGCTGGCGGCGGCAACGGCAAAAGAGGCGGTTGCGGCGCTATAACTCTTCCGCGAAGAATATTTTCTCTTTTTTCTTTTTTTTCTCTATCGTCCGACCCGCGAACGTAGAGGAATATAGTAAGGACGCGCAGCGCCGGCAACCAAAGGAAACCGTTAAGGAGCGGAACACATAAGGCGCAGCCTTACGCGTTTTAGGTGCGATAGATGAGAGAGCTGATTTCCACACTGATTTCATTCGAGATAGGATGTTTACTTTCCATACATCTACATTCTAACATTACTTTATGTTTATTGTGTGGATGTTTCTTGGATGGAGGATGTCTCTTGGGTGAATAGTAGACACTTACGGATTGAATTTTCCCTTTCTTCCGAGCACATGTTAAACAAATTTTCTCTGCAGGAAGCTTCAATATATCCCGTATGATTGTACGGATTGGTTGTAACTTTTCATTGTACCCCTCTCTTCTTGTTGAATGGAGATCACGAGACCTCAATAACGATAAAAACCTCATAGAATTGAAAATGGCTTCGAAATGCGTCAAGGAATACTCACTCTTCAACATAGGCCTGAAATCATCAATTAATTTGAGTAAAGAAAGACTAATTTTTTGAATGAAATCAATGAATGCAAGCATGTTGTCTTTGAAAGACTGATCAATGAGCGTGTTTTCTAAGCTTTGTTTAGTAATTTTGGCATTTAAAGGAATTAGCACAAGGATTGTGATATCCGTTGCTTCTGTTTTTCCTTTTGGCGTGTAGGGTTCACAAAACTCTCCGAGAACGACCTGTCCATTATGTAACTGAGGCGACGTACTCGCGATGAGCAAAGCGGGAACGGTGGACAAAGCGAGAGCAGTTGAACTCGTTGCCGGGCATAGTCGCTTGGCGGGAGGGGACGCTTTTTGTCGAGAAGGTTGTGATGTTTTGCCGCCCTGGCGCCGAAGTCGCTTTCCGTTTTGATTACGCAAAGCATGAGAAACACTATCCGTCTCGTCTTCATCGTCGTCGGAATCGCCGCTTATCGATTGGACGTCTTCCAGTTGCAATAGGATTTTCTGGGCGAGCTTTTTCTCCAGTTCCGCGATGGTCGTCGCTTGGTCGGTGAGTTGCGATTTCATCTCGTCAACGGACATGCCTTCCTCATCGTCGGAATCATATGAGACGTCTGTGTCCTCGGGGGTTAGTAAATTTATGAGCAGAAGTTCCTTCTCTAGCTTAGCAATTTTCGTTGCCTTCTCTGCATTTTGCCGTTCCAGTTCCGCGATGGTCGCCGCTTGGTCGGTGATTTGCGATTCCCATAAATTATTATCTATCTTTTGCATCAAGGGGTCGGTAACAAGGACAGAGGATTGATATAGATCGAATTCGTTATTGACGGTAGAAGCAGCCTCGAATGAAGAAAAGTCGTCCCCGTGACATGTCGGCAAATACGGGGGAGTGAGTTCTTGCATCTGGTAAGGAGGCTGCCGCACCACGCCTTCTCCGAAGAAATCCGTCATGGCGAAGAACTCCGTCGGTACGGTAAAAGATGGGAAGCGCGCGAGCAGAAGGCGATGAAGTGATGCGTGAAGGAAACGAAGCTTTACATATTAAATAACATAACATGACGTGATTTAAAATATATATTTTTCGTAAAAATATTTTTGTCAGGCAGAAAAAACATAGATAAAGATAAAATCTTTGCCTTTCGTTCTTCGTGGACGTATGCTTTTTTTTACAAAAATTGAATGTTTTGCAGATTAAAATTTTAGTTTTGATATAAAAATTAACCGATGTTTATGCCTCCTCCGCTTCAAAAAGCGCATATCTTCCGTTTGAAAAAATGCACACAGCCCGGGACCCTTCCTCATGACCGATATTTTGCTGCATAATTCGCTGACGCGACGAAAGGAGCGTTTCGTTCCGGGCGACGCGAATTCCGTCGGCATGTATGTCTGCGGACCGACGGTCTATAGCCGCGCCCATATCGGCAACGCGCGCGCGGCGGTCATTTACGACTTGCTGTATCGCCTGTTGCGAAAAATATATGGCCCGGATTCCGTCCTTTATGTTCGCAACGTAACCGACGTAGACGATAAAATCAACGCGGCCGCCAAGGAGCGCGGCATTTCGATTCGTTCCCTCACGGAAGAAACGACGGCGCGGTTTCACAAAGACATGAAGGCGCTGGGATGCCTGAGTCCAACCGTCGAACCGCGCGCCACCGACCATATCGGCGACATGATCGACGCCATCGAACGCTTATTGGCGAACGGCGCGGCCTATGCAGCGGAAAACCACGTGCTCTTCTCCGTTTCCGCCTATCCGGAATACGGCGCCCTCAGCAACCGCACGCGAGAAGAAATGGAGGCCGGCGCGCGCGTCGACCCGGCGCCGTATAAAAAAGATCCCGCCGACTTCGTGTTGTGGAAACCCTCGCCGGGCGACGAGCCGGGATGGGAAAGCCCGTGGGGAAGGGGAAGGCCCGGCTGGCACATCGAATGCACCGCCATGAGCCAACGCTATTTAGGGAAGAGCTTCGACATACATGGCGGCGGCGTGGATTTAATTTTTCCGCATCACGAGAACGAGCGCGCCCAGGCCTGCGTCGCGCATCCCGGTTGCGGCTACGCGCGATATTGGACGCATAACGGATTTTTGACCGTAAACGGCGAAAAAATGAGCAAAAGCCTCGGCAATTTCATTACGATGGGCGATTTGCTGCCGGAAGAGGGCGACGCAAGCGAGGTCGGCGGTGCGATACGGCTGGCCTTGCTCTCCGGCCACTACCGAAAGCCGATCAATTGGAGCGACAAGCTTTACGCCGACTCCGCGAAAAAAATGACGGAATGGCGCAAATTGGCGGCCGGAGAAGGAGAGCCGTCGCCGAAAATTATTTCCGCCTTATGCGACGACATGAATTTTCCTATCGTCATGGCCGAACTGAACGCGCTCGCCAAAGCCTCTCGCCGGGGAGACGTAGAGGCGGCGGCGGCGCTAAAGGCGTCGCTCGAGCTAACGGGATTTTCGTGCGCGCCTTCCCCCCTTCCCTCCCCCGTGCCGAACAATGCCGAAAGCGACGCCGGGATAGAGGCGCTGCTGAGCGAACGGGCGGAGGCGAAACGCGCCAAAAATTGGGCGGAAGCCGATCGATTGCGCCAATTATTATCCGAAAAAGGAGTGACCCTGCGAGACATGCCGGGCGGCGGCGTGGAGTGGGAGAAGACGTAACGTCACGACGTTGCCCTAGGCGCGCAAAACGCCGGTAATATTCCCGTCGGAAGAAGGGAATAAGAGCGCAAAAAAGAGGCGGTGCCTTTTTCCTCTATTTCCGCCGCATGCATGCCCCCCGCAACCAAATAGGCGTCCATGCCGTTATCGACGGCGCCGCGCACGTCGGTGTCCATGTTGTCGCCGATACAGGCGACGCGACGCTTGTCGACGCTTTTGCAATAGCGTTCGAGCGCGTATTTATAAATGTCGGAAAAGGGTTTTCCCACCTCCAGCACGTCGCCGCCCATGGCGCGATAGGCGTCAGCGATGCACCCCGCGCATTGTTCTCGTTTCCCTTCCAACCGCACCACGTATTTATCGGGATTGGCGCAAATCACGGTTTTGTTGCCGGCCAGCAGTTTTTCGAGCAGGGGAAGAATCGCGTCACACGACCGAGCGGCGTCGGGATAGCCGGCGATCACGACGAGGTTCGCCGCCTCGACCGAATGCACGCGATCAAAGCCGGGCAGGCCGTCGCATATGTCGCCGTCCCGCCGTTCCGCCACCAGCATATAGTGGACGGGAGCTTTCGCGAAGGCGCCGGATTGCAACAACGCGCGCAGGGTTTCGCCCGACGTCAGCACGTCGAGATACATGTCGTCGGACACGCCCAATTCGCGGAGCTTCTGCTTCACCATATGGCTGCGGCGCGGCGCGTTGGAGATAAACACCGGCTTGACGCCGCGCTTTCGTAAAAATTGCAACGCGTCCAGCGCGCCCGGGTACAGCGCGTGGCCGTCATGCACCACGCCCCACAAATCACACAGAAGCGCGTCGTAATGCTCCGCGATTTCCTCTAAATTGACGCTGCGGGGCAGCGCCCGTTCCGCTTTTGCCATCATGTCGCTTGTCCTTTTATCGCGGCGGCCACCGGCGCGTAGGTCGCGCGGTGAAACGGCGATGGGCCGCGCCGCGCCAACGCCTCCTTATGGGCCTTTACCGAATAGCCCGCGTTTTTTTCCCATCCGTAATGCGGATACGCCGTCGCCGCCATGCGCATATAGGCGTCCCGAGCCGTTTTGGCGATAATGGAGGCGGCGGCGATGCAGGCGTGCGTCGCGTCGCCTTTTACCGCCGTTTCGCACGCGACGCCGAAATTCGGCGCGTGGTTGCCGTCCACTAATATTAAGGCGCCTTCCCCGTTGCCCGGCAATAACGGGGCCAACCGCGCAAAAGCGCGAAGCATGGCCAGTTCCGCCGCGTTGCGCACGTTCATGCGCTCTATCTCACGAGCGGAGGCCGTGCCGACGGCAAAGACGCATTGCTTCCGCAACGTTTGCATCGCGGCCTCGCGTCGCTTTGGGCTGAGGGCCTTAGAGTCGTCTATTCCGGCCTCCGCCCCAAGCAAAGTCGGCGACCCTACGCACGCGGCGGCATAGACGGGACCGGCAAGGCACCCCCTTCCCGCTTCGTCTATGCCGACGATCAGGCGCCCTTGCACGATATGCGACGCGTCTTTCCATTGTTTTTCCATATTCCCATCATAAATCCGCCGCGATAAAAATGCCACAGGGAAATGTGGACGGCTAACGGTTTCGCGGCGCGCCATTCATTTAGGCCGAAGGATTTCGCTAGACAAAGCCACCTTGCATCAGGTACATAATAGGAACACCATAAATTACCGGAATTTAGCAACATACGATCGTATTTTTTCCGCGATGGCTTCTTCCGACGGCTCCTCGTCTAAAATCTATGATCCGCTAACCTTGCCCCCCGTTACTTCACAAAATGCCGTTTTCGGCAATTTTACTATCAATATGAGGCAACTTGTACAGGCCATTACAATGATGGAAACGGACGAAGCCGTTCTTGATGGCTATACTAAAGAATTATTGGAATTTGCAAACGGCCAATGCCATGAAATAATCGCTCAGCTGGATTTACACGGGGCGTCAATGGAAGAACTGGCAAGCGTTTTCTCTAAGAAAATGCGAATCGCCAACGACATACCCGCTTCGAGCACGTATTCTTCTATTCCTTTGCCGGATATCGCGCTTCTTCCGAAGGAAGGCGTGAATGCGGAAACCGTTCATAGCGCAAAGTACGTCCTCACCTGCGTTCGCGCCCTTGGCAAACAAGACGAGGATATCTATCGCTATCTGGTGCGCCAACTTATTCTACTATGTAAAACGGGAGGTGCGCATCGCTGCGACGGCTTCGTGCTGGTCGAAAAACTTGCCTTGTTCGTATTGGAACGCAAGTTTTTCACGAAAGAGCCTTCCCATTGGTTTGGAAACGCGGAATCGCCGGAATCGGAATATGTCACATGGGCCGAAACGCTTGCCGACGCCGTCACGTATGCGCTTATCATGGCGCAAGAAACGAAGGTTGAAACGCCTTTGGCGCTGACGGATGAAAAGATAAGCGAATTGGAAAAGATGTTGCTTGACCTTTGGTCTTTATCGAAGGCGGAGTGCGCCGCCCTTTATGCCGACCTTTATTGGTTTGCGAGCAGATTCGTTCCGATTCCCGATAATCCGATTCTGCACCCGCTTAACTTTGGGACAGAGGAAACGGAACATAACTCACTCGAGGAAGAATCTGAGGAGGAAGAATCTGAGGAGGAAGAATCTGAGGAGGAAGAATCTGAGGAGGAAGAATCTGAGGAGGAAGAATCTGAGGAGGAAGAATCTGAGGAGGAAGAATCTGAGGAGGAA
>JBEVNR010000038.1:0-10598 GCA_040507985.1 Rickettsiales bacterium
AGGACTCCGTTGGTGTTGTGCTGATCAGCAATTCCTCCCTCAGTGCGATCCCAGCCGCGTCAAATTTCTGGCCGCGGATTTCGCCGCCAACGCTCGCTGTAGCCGTGGCTGAAGTCCCCACCGCGAAGAAGGACCCGTCCGGCAGCCCTATGACAATCGGGTCGAACTGCCCCCACTCCGTAGTGCTGTTGATGCGAAACTCCGGTCCCCAAAATGTAGGCGTAGGCATGGCACGATCTCGCGAATGGTCCGTCTGCTCAAACAAGCCGGATCGAAACAAAATAACGCTCATTATGTCAGCGATACAGTTCCGACATACTCCCCAAACAGAGGGGAACCCCGGCTGGCCGAACAGGAATCCCGTCCCAAAAATGTTGCTACAGAGCAACACCCTCAAACCTTCAACATCCTGCCGTGTTCGGCCCAAGCTCCGCCGCGATCCCGCCATAAACCGGGCGCTACACCTTAAGCAGGCTAAAGTGCTTCCAAACCAAGGCTTTACGGCGTGACTCCGGATCTCAAATTCGGGTTAAGGCTGTTGGCTGATCCTCCGTAAGGATCGTTGCATCGGTGGCGTGGCACGTGGCAGATCACGGGGGTTCCAAAAGGCTTGGATCTCCTCGTGAGAACCGGGTGGAAAAGAGTGCGGACCATGGATGCGCGGTTGATCGACAAGTCGAAGCTGCCGAGCCGTCACGTGACGGTGGGGCCTGCTCGCGCGCCGCATCGGTCCTACCTCTACGCCATGGGCCTGACCAAGGAGCAGATCGCCCAGCCGTTGGTCGGCGTCGCCACCTGCTGGAACGAGGCCGCCCCCTGCAACATCTCCCTCATGCGCCAGGCCCAGGCGGTGAAGAAGGGCGTCGCGTCGGCCAGCGGCACGCCGCGCGAGTTCTGCACCATCACGGTGACCGACGGCATCGCCATGGGCCACCAGGGCATGAAAGCCTCGCTGGCGTCGCGCGAGGCCATCGCCGACTCGGTGGAGCTTTCCATGCGCGGCCATTGCTACGACGCGCTCGTCGGCATTGCGGGATGCGACAAATCGCTGCCGGGCATGATGATGGCCATGTGCCGACTGAACGTGCCGTCGGTATTTTTGTACGGGGGATCGATTCTTCCCGGAAAGTTCTGCGATAAAGACGTCACCATCGTGGACGTGTTTGAGGCCGTCGGAAAATTTGACTCCGGACTGGCCGACGAAGAATATTTGCGCGGAGTCACCAAGGCCGCCTGCCCGACCGTCGGCGCGTGCGGAGGACAGTTTACCGCCAACACCATGGCATGCGTATCGGAGGCGATGGGGCTGGCGCTGCCCTTCTCTTCCGCCGTACCGGCGCCGTACACGGACGAGCGCGCCGGCTACGCCGAGGCGGCCGGCCGCGCGGTGATGGAATTGATACGGAAAAACATCCGTCCGCGCGACATAGTGACCTTGCCGGCGCTGGAAAACGCCGCCGCCGTCGTCGCCGCCACGGGCGGATCGACCAACGCCGCGCTGCACCTGCCCGCCATCGCGCACGAATGCGGCATAGACTTTACGCTGGATGACGTCGGGCGCATTTTCCGCGACACGCCCTATATCGCCGACCTAAAACCCGGCGGAAAATACGTTGCGAAAGATTTATATCGCGTGGGCGGGATAAGCGTCGTGCTCAAGGAATTGCTCGACGCCGGCTTGCTGCGAGGCGACTGCATGACCGTGACGGGAAAAACGCTGGCGGAAAATTTGGCTGACGTGGTTTTTCCGGAAGATCAAGACGTGGTGTACCCTGTCTCTAAGCCGCTTTCTCCGACCGGCGGCGTGGTGGCGTTAAAAGGCAATCTGGCGCCGGAGGGGGCCATCGTCAAGATCGCCGGCCTGAAAAACTTGCGCCACGTCGGCCCGGCACGCTGCTTCGATTCGGAGGAAGAGGCGTTCACGGCGGTGCAGGAACATCGCTATAAGGAAGGCGACGTCATCGTGATTCGCTACGAAGGCCCCAAGGGAGGGCCGGGCATGCGCGAAATGCTGGCCACCACGGCGGCGATTTACGGGCAAGGCATGGGCGAGAAAGTGGCGCTCATCACCGACGGGCGCTTCTCCGGAGGCACGCGCGGCTTCTGCGTCGGCCATGTCGGGCCGGAAGCCGCCGCCGGCGGCCCGATCGCCTTGCTAAAGGACGGCGACGTCGTGACGATAGACGCGATCGCGCAAGAAATTTCCGTCGCGCTGAGCGACGCGGAACTAAAAAAGCGCCGCGCCGCGTGGACGCCGCGAGAAACCGACTACGCCTCCGGCGCGTTGTGGAAATACGCGACGCTGGTCGGCCCGGCCTTTTCGGGGGCGGTGACGCATCCCGGAGGTAAAGCCGAAAAACGTTGTTTCGCCGACATATAGCCACCCTCATGCACGAGCTTCTCTACCGAGCCGCGCCCGAGGCGGTGTTTGGATATTTCGTGCTTTTTTGCCGCATGGGCGCGGCGTTTATGGCCATGCCGGCGATAGGCGAGTCGTATTTTCCCGTCAGGGTGCGGCTCGCCTTTGCCGTGCTTTGCGCCTTGTGCGTCTATCCCGGCGTCGCGCCGATATTGCCGAAAGAGCCGCCCCTTTTCTCCGACGCGTTTTTATTGCTCGCGCACGAAATTATCGCGGGCGTGCTGATCGGCTACATCGTCAAAATTTTCCACGCCGTCGTGCATTTGTCCGGCTCGATCATTTCCTACCAGGCGGGATTGACGGCGGCGATGCTCTTCGACCCGAGCCAGGCGTCGACGGGAACGGTCGTCGGAAATTTTCTGGGCATCGCCACCCTGGCGCTGCTCTTTTCCGCCAACGTCCACCATTTGTTCATTCGCGCGGCGGCGGAAAGCTACGCAGCCATTCCGCCGGGGGGGGTGTCCGATAAGGCGGACGCGCTCGTGCCCGCCTTGCTCGACGTCGCCTCCGGCGCGTTTCGCGTCGCCGTCTCGTTTAGCATGCCTTTTATGGCGGTCGGGCTGATCGGATACCTTACTCTAGGCATAATGGGAAGGCTGATGCCGCAAATGCAGGTGTTTTTCGTGGTCGTTCCCCTGCAAATCGTCGTGGTGCTGGGAATGGTCGGCATGGCGCTCGTCACGCTTATGCCGTGGTTGATCGACCGCTATTACGAATTGATGGAAAACATGGTGTAGAGCGGACGAGAATCCTCAGGAACGCCCCTTCCGCCGTTGCATTTTCGCCTAAGCGGTTTATTATACGCTAGATAAAGGCAACCTCACGGCGCAAATTTGTATGGCGAAGGAAAAAACGGCCTCGCGCATTCCCGGTGGATTGGATTTCGGGACGATAAAACAAGGCGTGAAAGACGCCATAAAGCGGAAGGACGCGCCGTTCGCGCTGGGCGTCGTCGGCATTTTGCTGGTGCTGTTGTTGCCGGTGCCGACGTTTCTGCTGGACTTGCTGCTGGCGCTCTCCATCACCTTCGCCATCCTGATATTAATGACGGTGCTCTATCTCGAAAAGCCGCTTTATTTTAGCAGCTTTCCGTCGATATTGCTGGTGTCCGCCTTGTTTCGGCTGTCGCTGAACATTGCGTCGACGCGGCTTATCCTTTCCCACGGCCATAACGGCGCGGCGGCGGCGGGGCACATCATCGAAGCGTTCGCCGGTTTCGTCATGGCGGGAAATTTACTGATCGGGCTGATTGTCTTCGCCATTCTTACCATCATTAACTTCGTGGTCATCACAAAAGGGTCCGGGCGCATCGCGGAAGTGGGCGCGCGTTTTTCGCTCGACGCCATGCCCGGCAAGCAAATGGCCATCGACGCCGATCTATCGGCCGGCTTGATAGACGAAAAAGAGGCGAAGGCGCGGCGCGAGGAATTGCAGTCCGAAAGCACGTTTTACGGGGCGATGGACGGCGCCAGCAAATTCGTGCGCGGCGACGCGATCGCCGGATTGATGATTACCTTCATTAACCTGATCGGCGGCATGATTATCGGCATCGTACAAAAAGACATGGATTTCGCCGCCGCCGCCGACGCCTATACCAAGCTGACGGTCGGCGACGGGCTGGTGTCGCAAATTCCCGCGCTCGTCATATCCACCGCTGCCGGCATGCTCATCTCGAAGGCCGGCGGAGACGGCACCGCCAATAAAATGATCGCGACGCAACTCACCAAAAACGCCGAGGCCGTGGCGATGGTGAGCGGCCTCATGTTTTGCCTGGCCTTAGTGCCGTCCGTTCCCGCCGTTCCGTTTCTGGTGTTGTCCGGGGGAACGGGCTATCTGGCCTACCGCATTTATGCGAGCAGAGGAGAGGCGGCGGAAAAAACCGTCGGAGGCGGCGCCGGTTCGGCGAAACCCGCGCCGGGCGCCCCTTCTCCCGTTGCCGGAGGAGACAAAAAAGCGGGCGCCGCCGGGCAAGAGGAAACGCCCGTCGCCGACGCGCTGAAAATCGATCCCATTCGCCTGGAGTTAGGCTACGGCCTTCTGCCTCTCGTGAATTACAAGTCCGGCACGCCGTTGCCGCAACAGGTGAAGACGCTGCGGCAACAAATGGCCAAGGACATCGGCTTCGTGCTGCCGTCGGTGCGCATTCAGGACAATATGGAAATTCCGCATTACGAATACCTCATTCGCGTGAAGGAGGTGGAATGCGCGCGCGGCAAGGTGCGGCCGGACATGCTGCTGGTGATGAATCCTTCCGGCGGTGAGATACAATTGGCGGGCGAAGACGACAAGGAGCCGGCCTTCGGCCTGCCGGCGAAATGGGTTTCTCCGGGCCTGCGCGACGAGGCGATGTTCCGCAACTATACGGTCGTCGATCCGCCCACCGTCATCATGACGCATTTAACGGAAACGGTGAAAGACAACGTCACCGATTTGCTTAGCTATTCCGAAACGCAAAAACTCATCGACGAAACGGCGTCGCAGCACAAAAAACTGGTGGACGACGCCATTCCCGACAAAATCACGGTGAGCGGATTGCAACGGATTTTGCAGAATTTATTGTCGGAGCGCGTTTCCATCCGCGACCTGCCCACCATATTGGAGGCGGCGCTTGAAGCGGCGTCGCTTACCAAAAGCATCGAGCAAATTACCGAATACGTGCGCAGGCAATTGTCGCGCCAGATTTGCCGCGCCTACGTCAATCCGGAAGGCGTGCTGGAGGCGTTGATGCTCTCGCCCGTCTGGGAGCAATTGTTTCTGGAAGGGCTGCACGGCACGGGCGACGAAAAACGCCTGGCCGTTCCCCCGACGCGGTTGCAGGAATTCGTGAACGCCGTAAAGCGCAACCTTACCCAGCAACGCGGCAAGGGGCTGCACCCGGTGCTTATCGTCCACCCCACGCTCAGGCCGCACGTCCACGCCGTGCTTGATCGCGCCCTTCCCGGAACGGCGGTGTTGTCGCAAGGCGAGATTCACCCGAAAATCAAGTTGCGGACGCTGGGGCAGATATAAAGCCGGCCTAAAACGAGGAAATGCGCTTCGCCCATGCGTGTATTTTAAAAATTGACATAAATGGCGCACCATAGTAATAAAATTGCGTGACGGGTAGGGCCGAGTAGCAAAGTGGTAATGCACGGGACTGCAAATCCCAGATCGCCGGTTCGATTCCGGCCTCGGCCTCCATTATTGCCGCACCTGCCCCAGCCTGCGCACCGCGTCCAGCAAGCGTCGGTGTTCCGACGATTCGGATTGCTTTATGTCTTCGATCGACCTTGACAGCTCGATAAGCTTCGCCGTTTCCGTCACGGTATCCACGTTAGAGCTTTCCAGCATTCCCTGCATCATGCGGGTGGAGGGATCGGGCGCCCCCGGAGACTGGTCGGCCGCATATAACCCTTGGCCGGTGCGCCGCAACGCGTCGAGGTCGGCGAAGGTGACGATCCGCACGACGCCGCGCTCCGCCCCGTTCGCGTATACGCCGCCGTTTTCCCGAACGGAAATATCGGAATCTTCGGGATTAAACGTAATGTCGCCCCCTCCTTCCGACGAAACGGGATAGCCTTCCTTCGTCACCAGCCGTCCGCCCGCGTCAAGAACGAAATTTCCCGCGCGCGTATAACGTTCGCCAAGGGGGGTGTTCACGACGAAGAACCCTTCGCCCTGAAGCGCGAAGTCCAGCGCTCGGTCGGTTTGTTTAAGCGGACCTTGCCCGAAGTCGCGCTGCACCTTTCTAATAATCGAAAAATCTTGCGACGCCGCGCTCGCTCCGGAGGGCGGCGAAACGACCAGCGAACGGAATATGTTCGACTCGCGCTTATAGCCGGCGGTTTCGGCGTTGGCGATATTGTCCGAAAGCCTGGCCAACGAATTGAACAATCCTATTTTTCGTGACGTCAATATATACGGGGTATGCGGCATGTCGGCGCCTCGCAAGGTCTGTTCGTTAAAAATTTTCCCTGAGAAAAGTAAAAAAAACGTTAATCGCGCGCCGCAGGAAAAATCGCTAGGGAAACGCCGACGGTTCGCGTAATATATAGGTTTTATAGGCCGTGTGCATAAAAAACCCGCATGATTCCATCTCGACGCTTTTGCAGGGAACGCATCTATGTTTAAAAAGAAAGCCGCCGGACTCACGCTTCGGCAGCCGGCTCCGGAATATATCCCTGCCGCGTGCATGTACGATCCCGAAACCGTCGTCACCAAGTCGGGCGAATTGATGCAGGCGTTGAAAGTCACCGGTTTCGCGTATGAAAGCATCGGGTCCGAACGTATGGACTTGCGCGAAACGGTGCGCAAGGCAATCAGGGGAGCGATAAGAAGCGACAAGTTCGCCGTGTGGATCCACACCGTCCGCCGCCGCCAAAACCTTGATCCGGGAGGCGAGTACGGCGATTATTTCACGCGCACCCTCGATAAAAACTGGCGCGACCTGAACGGATGGGAAGACAAATACGTCAACGAAGTCTACGTCTCGGTGTTGCGCGAAGGAAAGGCGGCGGAAGTCAACAACCTGAAATCCATGCTGTTGTCGCTGCATTTCAACTCATATTATAAAACCCACGAAAACCATTTGGCGGAGGAAATTAACGAGCTGCGAAACGCCGTTAACGCCATCGTGAAGGTGCTGGCCCCGTTCGGGGTGCGCAAGCTTTCGATCTATAAACACAAGGACGGCGTCTATTATTCCGACTTCCTGCAATTTTTTGGCAAGCTCGCCCATATGGATGACGAGCATTACCCCGTCGACATGGTGGATATCGCCAAGCAGTTGAATAACTACCGCATCGCCTTCGGCTATAACACTTTCGAGATAACGGCGGACGGCATGAAGCGTTTCGGGGCGTCTTTCGCGATGAAGGAATATCACGAAATGTCGTTGGATTCGCTGGACGAAATGCTCCAGCTTCCCCTGCATTTCACCATCTCGCAAACGGTCGATTTCGTCAACGCCAAACAGGCGATGCAAGAATTTGAAGAGCAATACCGCATTCTTCGGCAAAGTGGCGCGACAAGCTTGCTGGAAAAATCCGGCTTAAAGGACGTCGTGGAAAACGACGCGTTTTCCGAAACGGATTTCGGCGAAGGGCAAATCATCCTGACCGTGTATAACGACGCGGTGCATACCTTGCAAAAGGACGTGGAGCGCCTTGAAGAGGCGTTTAACGTGCTCGGCGTCGTCGCGCCGCGCGTGGACGTGGGGCTGGAAGACGCCTATTGGGCGCAATTTCCCGGAAATTTCGCCTTCATTTCCCAAAAGAAAAAAATCAACTCCACCAAAATCGCCGGCTTGGCGTCGTTATACAACTTTCCGGCCGGACGGCGCTTCGACAACCATTGGGGACCGGCGATCACCATATTTTATACCGCCAAAGGCACGCCGTATTTCTTCAATTACCATAAGGACGGCGAAACCTGCGGCCATGCCGGCATCATAGGGCCGTTCGGCGCGGGAAAAACGGTGCTGCTTAATTTCCTGCTTTCCGCCAGCCGCAAGACGCTGTTTTGGAACGGCGAAAAACTGCGCGCGCAATTGTTTTTCCTCGATCCGGACGAGCAGTCGCACGTGTTCATCAAAGCGATCAACGGCAAGTATCATACGATGTGCGTCACGTCGGAAGGGCGGCGCACCAAGCGCTATCCCGACGGCGACCGGGGCAGGTTGTGCGATCCGTTCGTCTATGCCGAAGAGTCCGACGTGGTTTTTCTGGCGGAATGGATGGCGTCGATGCTCATGTACGATCCGGTCGAATTCGGCGAGGAGGAAGCGGTGCGGGAATATCGCGCCTCGTTCGACGCGCCCTTAGAGGAAGAGGCGCCGATCGTGCCGGTCCACGCGCCGGACTTCGGCCTGCTGGAGGGCGCCGCGCGCCGGGCATTGGCCCTGCCCCCCGAGAAGCGGAGCCTTGCCGCCGCCGCGCGCTTCCTTCCCGAGGAATACGCCCGGGCGGTGCGTCCGTTTCTTCCGGGAGGAAAGCTGGAATATTTGTTTTCCGAGCGTCGGCCCTTTGCGCTGGACAATGAGGGCGTCGCCGGATTTGGATTGCGCAACGTGATGAAACATCCTCGCGCCATCATGCCCACGACGTTTCTGTTGCTGAACATGATAGAGCGCTCGCTCGACGGCAAGCCCGCCATCGTGGTGCTGGACGAGGCGTGGACGCTGCTGAACAACCGCTTCTTCATTCCGCGCCTAAAGGATTGGTTCGACCGCATGGAGAGCTTGAACGCCGTCGTGCTGGCCTCCACCGAAAACGTGCGCAACGCCGGCGGCGCCGCCATGACGGCGGACGTCGTGGCCAAGCTTGAGACGCAAATATTCCTCCCCAATCCCCATGCGGACGATTACAGCCTTTCTTACAGCGAGGCGTGGAAGTTGTCCGACGCCGAATTCGCCATGCTCGAGTCGATGAACGCCGGCAAGCGGGAGTTCATGATTAAGCACGGCGGCGACGCCGTCGTGTGCAGGCTCAATCTGGCCGCGACCGAAAGCGTGCGCGCGCTCTCCTCCGACGCCGAGCGCCAGCATAAAATGGAGGACGCCATGATGCGCGCCGGCACCGACCCGGAGGAGTGGCTGCCGGTATATTACGCGGAAACCACCTCCGTCTATGCCGATTGGGCCGAGGAAAAATGAAAGCGCATACGGCCTATTTCCGGTCCGGATCCTATCCTATTTAAGATATTTTTTTCGATATTGCACACAACCTAATCGACGCGTAAAAAGAAATTTTTCTTTTTTTAACGCTCGCGCCCGCGCTGACGTTTATAGCTCTAACCTGTCCGTCTCTCGACTATGCGCTCGCGCCCGGCGCCGTCAATTCCGAACCTTCGGAATGTCGTAAAGGAGAATATAGACGCGCGTTATGCCGGGGGTGAAATCGATGGACGCATTGGAGCGTTATTTTTAGCGCTAAGGAGAGGAGAAAGAAAATCCCTAAGGTTTCCCAGGACAAAGCGGGGAAATATATCGGCACCTCCCACTTTTTCCCTTTGGCGGGATACAGCTTTTCAACGAACGGGCGCAGGCGCTCTCGAACGCCCATGGCGGAAAACAACGGTAAGGCGGCAAAATGCGGGGTGCGTAGCTGCCGGTTATCCAAAAAGAACGTTTCCGCATTCTACCTAAAAAAAGAATAGAGATCAATCGAGCGGAAATGAACCCTAAGCTGCGCACACTTTTTGAGCCATAGGCCGGCGTAGCTAAAAAAGCCGGATTTTTGATCTTTTTTTTTTAGCGGCAGCTAAATTCCGCCGTCAAAATCAAAGAAAAATCAACGCAGGGCGGTAGTGACCGGACGTGTGCGAAAAATCAGCGGATAGTACCGAAATACAAAAGAAATGCGTACCTGTTTTATGCCGCAGTCGTCGTCTTGCCATTTAGGCGTCGGTCGCGCGAACGAAATCGTCATGTTGTTTCTCATTTATCTTTGGCATGCCAAAAACGTCCATGAAGTCGTTATACTCTTCAAGAGTAATATCGTTTTCCGTGGCATTCCGTCGGCGCGTTTCGTTCGGAACAGAGCTAGGAATACGCAGGAAGGTTTCAATCGCCTCCGGCGTCGTATTCTTTCGCAACTGTTGTTGCAGAGCTTCGGCAAATGTAGGTCCAAATTGCGAATCATTTTTGACCATCAAACGCACTATTTCTAGCATGTGGGTATGAGACACGCCGTATGCAAATGGATGACCGGTCGCTTGCGAGAAAGGCTCGCCATATTTGCGAGAGGTGTGTTCGGATATGGCGTCCAAAATAACGCGGGGCGAATAATTTTCCTCAAGGAGCTTAATTGCCCACGTCCATAACTTTGCTCTTTTGTTAAGATCATGATCATTGCCGTCGATATACGATCGCACCTGATTCAGCGACGGATTAATGTCTGCGACGGCATGAATCCGGTCAATAATTACCCGTAGAATCGCGTCGTGAGCTTGCGAGAACGCTTCCTCATTCGGAGGCGTTACGTTCACATACTCCATTACTGCTTTGCCGACAAGGGACATTTCCGTCATTTGCGCAGTTGCCGGTGAAGGAAGAATGCCGGTAAAAAACATTGGCTCTAGACTAGCGCCATGACTAGCGCTTGGTATATTTCTTGTATTTTTCCAAAACTATTGAGACGAGTTCATTGTCGGAATAATTGAACCTAAACTCGCATTCTTTGAGATGCAAGTAAAAAGTATG
>JBEVNR010000032.1:0-43473 GCA_040507985.1 Rickettsiales bacterium
CGGAGCGCTGTTTCTTTTAAAAAAAAATTTTTAATTATGGCGCCTATTTGGCGATGTTACTTAAAACGCCGTGGGCATTGCCCTCGGCGTTTCCAACTAAACCAACCTATAAACCAACCTAAACCAACCTAAAGTGCGGTTAGCCGCGCGAGCGACGGTAAGAACGTTCGTCGTTGTCGTAACGGGAAGAGCGCCCTCTTCCGTCGTAACGCGATCCGTTTCCCTCGGATGCGTAACGTCCGCGACCGTCGCGGCGACGCCCGTCGTTGTCGCGGCTTGAAACGAAGCGGCCTTGGCGGTCGCGGGGATGTTCGCCTTCGTCGAAATCCCGACGTCCGTCATCGGAACGGTAGCCGCGAGAATTGCGAGAACGGTAATCGTCGTCATCCTCGTCGCGGTTTGAAACGAAACGCCCTTGACTATCGCGGGGATGTTCTTCTTCGTCGAAATCCCGACGTCCGTCATGGGGACGGTAGCCGCGAGAATTGCGAGAATAGGAATCGTCGTCATAATCCCGGCGTCCTTCGGAACGGGCCGAGCGAGAATTGCGAGAATGGGAATCTTCTTCATCGTTATCGCGATACGAGACGAAGCGGCCTTGGTCGTTGCGGGGATGTTCGTCTTCGTCAAAGTTCCGACGCCCGTCGCGAGATCGATAATCGTCGTCATAATCATAGCGGGAATCGCGACGGCGTCCGTCGTCGTTACTTCGGTAATCGTCGTTACGATAGTTTCTTGAATAAGAAGCCATGTTACTCTCCATAGTATAAACAGTTTAAAAATTTCGTTCCATGCCATCGCAATAATTTCGTCATACGACGGTGCGGAACAAAACGAAGGGTAGCCATTATAAAATAAAAGCGGAGCCTTTAAGGGATCCGATACTATAAGTTATTCGTCATCGGCCGGCCTTATAAGATTCGTATCCTTGAAGGGGCATAAAAAAGCCTCCGCCCGGATGGACGAAGGCTTTTCCTACGGATAAAGGAAAAAAGCGTTTAATAATTATTATAGCCGCGGGAATCCCGATGGCGCGAAGAATCACGGTCTTGATCCCGCCCTTGGCTATAGGAACGAAATTCCGCTTCGTAGCCGCTTCTTCTGCGATAATCGCCCCGATTCTCGTCTCGGTAACGGCTTTCGCGACGAATCCGGTCCTCATAATCGTCGCGGTTTCCGTATTCATAATCTCCGCGCTCGTACCGACCCGACTTTAGCCGACGTTCGTCGCGGCGATCGCCGTCGTCATAGGGGGCGTTGCGACCGTAGTCTCGTCCGCGCGGCGCCTGAAATTCTTCCGACCGGCCATGATTGTCGTAATAGCGATCGTTATTTTCCGACCGGTAATCGTCGCGATAAGCATGGGAAAAACGGCGGCCGCCGCTTTCTTCTTCGCGACGTCCGTATCCGTAGCGATCGTCTTCATACCGATCCCTGCCGTAACGCGAACGCGCGTCCTCGCGCTCGCGGTTGTCGTGATAATGGCGACTTGGGCGCCCGTAGTCCCGATCGTTTTCGTCGTCGAAACGGTTTCTTCCCTCATATTCGCCACCTCGTCGCGCTCCGCGCCCTTCTCGTTCGCCATATTCGTCACCGTAGCGATCGTCGCCATATTCCCGTCTGCTGCCAGCTCGAGAGTAGTCGGCGCGACGTCCGGTGACGGAAAACATTTCTTCCGGCGTCCTTTCGGCGGAATCGCGTCTGCCGTAGGCGTTTTCTTCGTCTTCGGCATTTTTACGAGATACGGAGACTCGGGAGGAGGCGCTTGCGCCCGAAGAGCCGCCGTCGCTTTCTTCGCCTTCCTTGTCATTGCCGCTTTCTTCCTTGTTTTTGGAGGCGGTGGATAATTGTGCGGCCCGATGCTTTTCTTCGTCCTTTCTTGTGTCCTTATGTTCGGCGCGACCGGACGATGCGGCGTCTTTTTGCGCCTCAAGCGATTTTTTCACCGAATCGGCATTCTCTTCTTTTTTGTGTATGGCGGTCATGGGATGGTACTCCTGGATTGTATCGCTATGATGCGCGAATGATATGGAGGCATACTCTTCAATATGCCGTTAAAAGCCTATATCCTTCTACGTTGGCGATATAAACATAAAATCAACACCCTTACCGTTATTTGCTTACGGCGATATATTTCTCCCCGATCCCCCTTTAACCGTTTGGTAAGCCATGGCCTATAGAATAGGCGGCAGGAAGGGGAAAAAAGTCAATAATCGTTAGCGTTCAAGTGCGTATCCGGCCGCGTCGCCGTCCTTTCTTAGTCACGCGTACAATACACCTAAGCAAAGGCATATTTTACAAGACACAAAACGAGAGCGGCGTCATGTCCACGGATAAATTGCAATATATCGTTACGCGCACGATGGAAATCGCGCGGCATTATTGTCATGAATACGCGACGCTGGAACATCTGTTGCTCGCCTTGTCGCAAGACCGCGACGCGCGCGTGGCGCTGGGGGAATGTTCGGTCGACATCGACATGCTGCAAGTGGCGCTGGAAGATTTCATTCGCGAAGATCTGGTCGCGCTCACGGTGCAAGACTGCCGCGACGTGCGCCCGACGGCCTGCCTGCAACGCGTCATCCATCGGGCCGGCATGCAATGCCGTGCGCGGGGCGAGCGCAGCGGTTGCACCGGCGCCGACATGTTGCTCGAGCTTTTTAGCGAGCAGGATTCCCACGCCGTCTATTTTCTCAAAATCCAGGGAATGAATTATTTCTCGCTGGTGCGCACCTTAACCGCGCTGAAGAAAGAGGCGAAGGAGCGCGAGGAAATCGAGGAGCTAACGCCGCCGCTTCCCTTGCAGGAACGCGAGGAGGAGCCGAAAAATACCGACGAGGAATATTTCGTCGAAGAGGCGCAACCCGAAAACGCCGGGGCGCTGGCGCGGTTTTGCGTCAATTTAAACGACCGCGCCGCGAGCGGCAAGATCGACCGCATCATCGGCCGTGACAAGGAAATCGACGCGATGGTGCGCACCTTGTGTCGCCGCACGAAAAACAATCCGCTGCTGGTGGGCGAGCCGGGCGTCGGCAAAACCGCGCTGGCGGAAGGGTTGGCGCTGCGTATCGTCAAAAAAAACGCGCCGGCGGCGCTGGCGAAATCGGTCATTTTCGCGCTGGACATGGGCATGTTGCTCGCCGGCACGAAATATCGCGGCGATTTTGAAGAGCGCCTGAAAGACGTGATACGCGAAATCGAGGCCGATTCCCATAACATATTGTTCATCGACGAGGCGCATATGATTATCGGCGCCGGATCGACAAACGGCGGCTCGATCGACGGCGGCAACCTGCTGAAACCCTCGCTCGCGCGGGGCGCGCTGCGCTGCATCGGCGCCACCACCTATAAGGAATACCACCAATATTTCGAGAAGGACAAGGCGCTCAGCCGCCGTTTCCGCAAGGTGGACGTGAAGGAGCCGACGCAGGAAGACTGCATCGACATTCTTTACGGAATGCGCGACTATTACGAGCGGCACCACGGCGTGCGCTATTCCGACGGTGCGCTGGAATCGGCGGTGAGGTTATCGTGCCGCTACATCAACGAGCGCCGCCTGCCCGACAAGGCGCTGGACGTGATCGACGAGGCCGGTTCGCGCATGAAAGTGGCGTCGTTCGGCAGCAAGCAGATCGGCACGGTGGGCGAAAAGGAAATTTGCGACGTCATTTCCGAAATGGCGCGCATTCCCGCCGGCGACCTGCAAGCCGGCGAAGGAGCCATGCTGGCGAGCCTTCCGGTCAAGCTGAAAAAAGCGATTTTCGGGCAAGACGCGGCCATCGACAAAATTTGCGTGGCGCTGAAAATGTCCCGCGCGGGGCTGGGGCATGCCCACAAGCCCATCGGCAGTTTTTTGCTGTACGGCCCGACCGGCACCGGCAAAACCGAGCTGGCCCGCAAGCTCGCCACCGAAATGAACATGGGATACGTGCGGTTCGACATGTCCGAATTCAACGAGCCGCACAGCGTCTCGCGGCTGCTCGGTGCGCCTCCCGGTTATGTCGGCCACGAAAAGGCCGGCATGCTGACCGAGGCGATGGAGCGCAACCCGTATTCCGTGGTGTTGTTCGACGAAATAGAGAAAGCCCATCGCGACGTGTACGGCATTTTTTTGCAAATGATGGATTACGGCACGGTGCGCGACCATAATAACGGCGCGATAGATTTCCGCAACGCCATCATCGTCATGACCGGCAACGTGGGCGTGGGCGCGCGGCATATCGGATTCGGGGAACGGGAGGCGCAGGAAGCCGCTTCCGTCGCCGCGCTTCGGCAGGTCTTTAAGCCGGAGTTCTTAAACCGGCTGGACGCCGCCGTGCCGTTCGCTCCCTTACATAAAGAGGCGCAACTGAACGTCGCGAGGGACGAAATCGAGACGCTGCGCGCGAAAATGGCCGATAAGCGCATCGGCCTTAGCGTGTCGCCCGGCGCCGTCGCCTATATCGCGGAACAAGGATATTCCGAAAATTATGGCGCGCGCGGCATTGCGCGGGAGGTCTATAAACGCATCAAAACGCCGGTGGCGGAAATGATGCTTTCCGGCAAGCTGGCCAACGGCGGTAAAATTTCCGTCGCCATGCGCGGCGGAGAGTTGGTCGTCTCGCAAAACGCCGCCAAAAACAAGGCGCAAACGTCCGAGAAACGGGCGTAAAAGAACGTAAGAGGAACCGCCATGGCCTATATCGTATCGAAACGCATGCACGACGCGGTGCTGGAAGTGGGCGTCGACGCCGAGGGCAAGACGCGCATCCTCAACGCCAACATGCAGGCGTCGCTGCTGACCGGCTATAGCGAAGAGGCGCTAAAAAAAATGGACGCCTTCGAGCTGTTCACGCCCGATTCCGTGAAAAACCTGACCGAAGAGCGTGAATTCGATCCTGAAATTGATTTAGCGGAACTGTTTCGGCGTTTCCCCAAGCAAACCTTGCGTTCCGCCCACGGCAAGGACGTGCCGATGGAGATGAAAATATTTTCCCTTCCCCCGTCGAAAGGCCATGCGGAAAATTACGAGATTATCTTCCGCGACAAAACCCTCGTCCATCACCTCTCCGACCGGTTGCGCGAAAACGCCGCCGGTGCGAACGCGGCCGAAGCCTTCGACAAAGCCACCGATCTGTACACCGGCGCTGTGGCCGAAGACGCGCTGGCGACGATCTGTCGCTACGCCGGCGAACGGCCGGAGACGCCGATCACGCTGGCGCTCGTCTACGTCGATTTCGACAATGACGCCGACGTGAAGAAAGGCGACCGCGACAACGTGCTGGCCGCCGTCGGCGCCGACATGCGCAATTACATACGCTACGAAGACGTGATATTCTATTTTCGGCGCGACATGCTCGAGAATTGCGGCGCACACGCTGCCGCTGCCGAGTGCAAGGAAGGCGTCTTTTGCGTGGCGCTCATAAATTGCGACCTCGTGCAGGCCCATCGCTGCATGGAACGCACGCGGCGCGGATTGGCCGAATCGGAAACAATCCGGAATGTTTGCTATCCGCTGGGGGGAAGCGTGCGCGTTTCGGTCGGCTGCGCCTCCGCCGCCTTCGACCCGGAGGAAAGCTTCTTCGCCTCGCGCATGCTGGAAGGCGCCGGCGACGCCCTCTGCGCCGCGCTGCGCATGGGCGGGGGGCGCGTCGCGCTCGCAAGCAACGGCGAGGTGTTGCTGCGCTACGCGGCGGAAGCGGAAGGCAAACCGATTCCGATGAAAAAACCGCGCGGATTTTTTCGGCGGTTCGCGCGAAAATAGCGCTTGCGTTAAAGGTTTTTCATGGCAAAATCGGTTATTGCCAAGAAGGCGGCAAGGGATTATACGTTTTTCTTAACGATCACTTGACGGAAACGGCATTATGCGTCCCGTGCGGCTTGGCGTCGTCGGGAACATGAGTCCGGCGGCGGACGAATTGTTTCAATCCTATCTGCGCGTTTACTCCGAAGCGCGCACCGATCAGGAGCATCCGTGCGTCATCGTGGCGAAAAACCCGGACATTCCCGACCGCACCGCCTATATTTTCGGAGAGGCGCCCGACCCGACCGACGAAGTGGCCAAGACGATTCGATTGCTCGAAGGCGCCGGCGCCGGCTTTATCGCCATGCCCTGCAACACCGTCCATTATTGTTACGACGCCATTCAATCGCGCACCGCGCTCTACGTGCTTAACATGGTCAAGGAGGCGACGGCGGACGTCCTGAGGCACGGCGCAATCTCTCGCGTGGGGTTGCTCGCCACCGCCGGCACCATCCGTTCGCGGCTGTATCATCGGGAGCTGGAGCCGCGCGGCGTGGCCGTTCTCGTTCCCGACGAAGAAAATCGCCGTCGCGGAGTGCATGCCGCCATTTACGGCAAGGACGGGCGCGGCGGATTGAAGGCGGGAGAGTTCGACCGCAACGTCGAGGCGCTCGTCGACGCCGTCGGCGCGCTTAAAAAAAACGGCGCGGAAGCCGTGCTTCTTGGGTGCACCGAGCTTCCGCTCGCGATGAACCGGCTGCGCTCGGCCTATTCCGACATTGTGTTCATTGATCCGATGGCGGTGGTCGCAAGGCGCTGCGTCTCAATCTATCGCATGGCCGAAAGAACGGCGGAGGAATGGCTTGGGGAAAAACCGGCGCGCGCGCTTCCGCCTTTCCCTCGAGAAAGCGACGGGGAGGTCGTGCCGACCGTGAGCGCCCTGGCCGAATACGTCGCCGCGATCGCGGTAAAAAATGAGCGGAAGGAACGTTATGGACGATAATATCTCGCGGGAAGAAGCGATATACGCGTTGCAATGGCATAAAGACGTCGGGATCGACGAAACCGTTTCCGACGCGCCGATCAATCGCCTGAAGGAAAAAGAAACGCCTGCGCCGGTCGACGTCGCGCTGGCGACGTCCGACTCCCGTCGACTGGCGAACGAAGCCGCGACGTTAGGGGAATTGCGGGAGGCGGTCGAGCGATTTCGCGGGTTGGAGATTTGCGCGTCGGCGACCCGGGCCGTGTTTGCGGACGGCGTTCCGACCGCGCCGCTCATGATTGTCGGCGAGGCTCCGGGGGCGGAGGAAGACAAGCAGGGCGTGCCGTTTTGCGGCGCCAGCGGCCAATTGCTGGAAAAGGCGCTGAACGCCGTCGGTCGCCGCCGCGACGAAAATTACTATATTTCCAACATGGTGTTCTGGCGCCCTCCCGCCAACAGAAAGCCGACGGACGAGGAAACTGAGGCGTGCTTGCCTTTCGTCGAGAAACATATCGCCCTTATCGCCCCGAAACTGCTTGTGCTTACGGGCGCCACCGCCGTGCAAGGATTGCTCAAACAAAAAGAGGGCGTCACGCGCCTGCGCGGCCGCTTGTTCGACTACCAAAATCGATACATGAAATCGCCCGTGCCGGCATTGCCGATTTTTCATCCGTCCTATTTGCTGCGTTCCCCCCAACAAAAGAAATTCTTGTGGCGCGACATGCTGGCGGTAGAGAAAATATTAGCGCCCGATTCCCGCACGTCGCTTTCGCGGGAATGAGGAAAAAGAAAAAAGTTAACGCGTTAATTTCGGAAAAACGCTTGAGTCCCGCGCGCGCGCCGTCTATGATTTTTTCCGCAATCACATGGTGGGGCGTATGCGTTTCGATCGAGAAAACAAGGACCGATATTCGGTATGGTGGTGGACGGTCGATCGCGTCAGCCTGTTCGTCGTGCTGGCTCTGGTCGCGTTCGGGTGCCTGATGGTCGGTTCCGCCGGATCGGCGGTGGCGGAACGTTTCGGCGGGGGAGCGTTTTACTTCGTCAACCGCCAGATTATCTTCGCGCTTATCGGATTGTCCGCCATGCTCGGCTTGTCGATGACAAGCGAATCGGCGTTGCGCCGCATCGCCGTGGGCGGATTCGTTCTGGCGTATCTTTTGACCGCTTTCGCAACGTTTTTCGGGCATGAGCTGAACGGCGCGAGGCGGTGGTTGTCGATCGCAGGATTTTCGCTTCAGCCTTCGGAATTGCTCAAGCCTTTTTTCTGCGTGACGGTGGCATGGCTGCTGTCTTTGGGAAAGCGCGAATCCGGGTTTAATGGCTATTTATACGCTTTCATTTGCTATCTTTTCGTCGTGGGCCTATTGCTGAAACAACCGGATTTCGGCATGACCATCCTTGTGAGCGCCGTGTGGGCGGCGCAGATATTTCTCTCGGGCATTCCCATATGGCAAACCGTCGTACTCGCCGGGGGCGGATGCGCCTTGTTCGCCGGCGCCTATTTAACGCTTGAGCACGTGCGCGCCCGCGTCTCCGCTTTTTTAGGGGAGACGGGATATCAGGTCGAACAATCGCTGCGTTCCTTCCGTAGCGGCGGCATGGGCGGGCGGGGACCGGGCGAAGGGGTGGTCAAGCCCGACTTGCCCGACGCCCACACCGACTTTATTTTCGCCGTTATCGCCGAAGAGTTGGGCGTTGCCGTTAATCTTGCCGTCATCGGGCTGTATCTTGCCGTGGTGGCGCTGTCCACCCGCCGCTTGCTTAAGGAGCAAAATCTGTTCGTCCTGCTTGCCGGGTCGGGATTGCTCATTCAATTCGGCTTGCAGGCGATGATAAACATGGCGGTGTCCGTCAACATGCTCCCCGCCAAAGGCATGACGCTTCCGCTTATCAGCTATGGCGGGTCGTCCATGATGTCAAGCTGCGTCACGCTCGGATTTATTTTACGGATGACGCGCCGCCGGTATGGGCGATGCGCCCCCGGCATAAACGGACTTCCGGCGTATTAGGCTGTGTGCGCTTTGTGAAACGAGACGATTCCCGTCGCCAGTTCCTTCGCGCGCGCTAAGGCGGCGTCGACCGCGCCTTTGACGGCGTCGCGCAACAGATTATCGGTCGTCAAGGTTTGTAACGCAGCCTCGGTGGTGCCGCCGGGACTGGCCACCTGCTCGCGCAACGCGGAAAGCGCGCCGCTTTCCGCCAGGCGTCCGGCGCCGCAAAGGGTGTGTTTTGCCAGGGCTAAGGCGACGTCGCGAGGCAATCCCGCTTTTTCTCCCGCTTCGGCCAAACATTCCGCGAAATAAAAAAAATAGGCCGGACCGCTGCCGGATATGGCGGTAACGGCGTCGATCAACTCTTCGGACTGTGTTTGAAACGCAACGCCGCCTTGAGAAAATAACGTTCGCACAAATTCTATGACGTCGCCGCCCGTTTCCGAGGAAGCGAAAAACCCCGTCGCTCCCGCCCCAACCGTCATGGCGAGGTTCGGCATGGCGCGCACGACGGGAGAAGCGGATCCCAATATTTCTTTATAGACGGCCACCTTCGCTCCCGCCGCTACCGAAATGCAGGGACGGCAGGCGCCGTTCGGAAGGTTTTTTAATCCGTAACGGACGTAATCTCGCAGCGTTTTTTCTAATTGCTGAGGCTTAACGGCAAATAAAACATAATCGTACCGTAACTGCGAAGCGGCGACGGACTCAAGCGAATCGAAACTTTCGTCAAGCTCGGCGGCAAACGTAAGGCTAGGCGCTATTTCTTCCATCCGCTCGTCAACGGCGGCGACGCGCGCTATTTTTCCTTTAAGGGCACACTCCGCGATGGCGGCGCCCATGCGACCGCATCCAACGACAAGCAACGTCGGAACCGGGGAATCCATCATGCCATACTCTTATTTTTTTGGGGTTAAGTCGAATAACAAGTTCTACCGTAATGTTTTCTTAGCGTAACGCGCAACTTTTTTTCATAAGCTGTATGCATTTTTTGTTTTCTTTTTTTAAAGCGCCTCTTGTCGACGTGGCTTCGTGACGGTAATGCGCAGGATATGTTCTCGCGGTAAGGACAGGCGATGAACGAAAAAAGGAAAAGCGAGCGCCGTTCGTCTATTGCTCCGTATGAGGTAGCGCGTTGTTGAAGAGCGCTAACGCATCCAATGTTTCCGGTGTGGCGGGTATGTCTGAAATAGTAACCCACGGATATGTCGGTTTGCCGTCATACAAAGTAATACCTTCGGAACGGTAGAAATCCATAGAGCATTCCATGATCTTAAAACCGGCCTGAGGCAAACCATCCCTGTTCTTAAAAATTTTTTCAATTTCAGAGATAGCATCGGCAACGGTCTTCCCGGAATTAAGCTTAATAGGGAACGAACAGGCAAGCTTCCCGTTCTTCTTTTGGCAGGCGTCGTATGTTGTTCCGGAAGTGGAGGATGTTATATTGTCATCCTTGCCGCCTTGTTTTGCAACCACTCCGTCCCAGTCATGCGTAACGTTGGCCGGATCGCTGTCGCTTCGAGCTGTTTCAACACCGTAACGAATATGCCCAACAACTTTAAAAGAATAGTTGGGCGGCATATCGGCGAGGCGTCTTAAATATTAAGCGCGCTTCTATGTGAAAACGATAGGGCGAATCAAGAAGGGAGATACGAAAGACTGCAAGGATTGGTACGTGACATATAATGGGCGTGCGGGAGAAAGTATAGGAGAATTTTGAAGGAAAATGAATGAAATGTAAGATTAACGCAGCATCCGCGCACAAGTTACGCCTATGAAATTCTGCACGAAAAAGCGTTTTCGGAACGGGTTTGGCGCTTTAACAACGCGCCGCGCCATGATATATACGGCGGTCATGACGCACCCCCCACACGCACGGCGCCCCATGAACGCCGCCGACGCAGCGCGCCCCGTCGTCGCAATAGGAAATTTCGACGGCGTGCATGTCGGCCATCGCCACATTCTTTCCGTCGCGCGGACGGAGGCCGACGCGCGCGGAACCCATCTTCTTGCCCTTACGTTTGAACCCCATCCGGCGGCTTTTTTTCGGCCGAATTCCCCTCCCTTTCGCCTCACGACGCCCCAAGACAAGGCGGAGTTGCTTCGCTCCGCCGGCGCCGATTCGGTGGAATGCCTTCCCTTCACGAAGCAATTGGCGAGCACGCCCGCCGATGCGTTCGTCGAAAACATCTTGGCAGAAAATTTACGCGCCGCGCACGTGGTCGTGGGGTACGATTTCGCGTTCGGAAAAAACAGGGAGGGAGAGCGAACGATCCTCATGCGTTACGCCGAATCGGGAGCCTTCGGGGTGACGATATGCGAGGCGTTTTCCCTTACGGAAGGAGAGGCGCCGGCCTCGTCCGGCAAAATACGCGACGCGCTGAGGAAAGGCGATTGCGACGCGGCCTCGCGCATGCTTGGGCGCCCCATGCGATATAAGGGCCTCGTGGAACGGGGCGACGGCATGGCCGGAAAGACGCTCGGCTTTCCCACCGCCAACATGTGCCTCGACGATTACGTCAGGCCGCGCTACGGCGTATATGCGGCGCGCGCGGAGGTAGGGGGAGAATATTTTCCCGCCGTCGTCAATATCGGCGTGCGCCCTACCGTCGGCGGCATGCGGGAATGGCTGGAAGCCCACCTCTTGCCGCCCTTTAGCGAAGACGTTTACGGAAAAACGATCGCCGTCGAGTTGCTGCGCTTTATGCGCGACGAACGACGCTTTCCGTCGCTTGACGCGTTAAGGGCCGCAATCGCCCGCGACGTCGAGGACGCGCGCCGCTATGCGGAATCCATGTAATCCATACGGAGACGACACGCCCATGAAAAACCTTTCCTTCGCCCGATACGTTGTGTACGCCGCGCTATGGGCCGCCGCCGATCTCGCGAGCAAAAAATATATGTTCGCCTTTTTGGCGGACAAGCCGGGGCAAGGAATGGAGGTCTTGCCTTTCTTCAATCTCGTGACGGTGCGCAATACGGGCGTGAGTTTCGGCATGTTTTCGTCCATGCAGTACGGACGGGAAATTCTGCTTGCCGTCGGGTGTCTCGTCGCCTTCGCGATGGGGGTATGGCTATGGCGCACCCCGCATAAAACCGAGGCGTTCGCCTTGTCGTTGATTATCGGCGGCGCCGCCGGCAACATCGTCGATAGGTGGCGCAACGGCTTCGTGGCCGATTTTCTTGATTTTCACGTCAAGCAATTTCATTGGCCGGCGTTTAACCTCGCCGATTCCGTCATTTTTATTGGCGTTGCCTTGCTGATGTGGATGGAGTATAAAAAGTCCAAACTCACGAAAGGATGATAGCGGCATGAAATTCCGTTTCTTGACCATACCCTTGGCGGCGCTGCTCTGCGCCTCCGCCTGCGCGAAAGTGAAAAACACCTTGTCGTTGTCCGGATCGACGCCGGACGAATTTAGCGTCGTCGGCTCGCAACCCTTGTCCACCCCGCCCGAATTTCGCCTTCCGCCTCCGGGAGAGGAAACTGACGTCTCACGCATGCGCGCCGCCTCGTCCCGCCTTTCGGCCTCGACCTTGCGCGGCGAGGGGAACGCGCCCGACGCAAGCCAAGGCGACGCCGGTCGCGTCACCGAAGGCGAAGGGCGCTTTCTGGATAAAATCGGCGCATCCGACGCCGACGCGCGGGCGCGCGGCGCGCTAGACGCCGAAGCGGAGGCCGAAAAGCCCCGCAGCGTCTTGCCGACCTTAGGCGGAAACGGCGAAACCGAATCCGTCATCGACGCCGGCGCCGAACGCGCCCGCATCGAAAAAATACGGCAAGAGGGCGGCGACGTCACCGGCGAAGGCGCCGCTTCCGAGAAAAAAGGAGATCATGGAGTGCTGGGTAAATGGCTGGGCTGGTAGCGCGTTGCCGATATTTAACGCGTGCGGCGGCGCTGGCCGCATGCCTGCATGCCGCGCCGATTTTTGCCGGAGACGCCCTTCCCGAGGTGAATATTCCCGTCCATGTCGACGCTCTAGCAAACGGCATGCAGATATTGACGATCGAGAACCATAAAATTCCTGCCGTCAACCATGCGGTATGGTATCGTGTCGGCGCGGTGGACGAACCGCGCGGCAAGGGCGGCATGGCGCATTTTCTGGAGCATTTGCTGTTCAAGGGCACCGAGCGTTTTCCTAAGGGAACGCTCTCGCGCATGGTAGCCCGTTCGGGCGGGGAAGACAATGCCTTTACCATGCAGGAAACCACCGGCTATTACCAATACGTGCCAAAGGATCAATTGGAACGCATGATGGAAATAGAAGCCGACCGCATGCAATTCGCAACGTTCTCCCAAGGTGACGTGGATAGCGAACGGCAAGTCGTGCTCGAGGAACGGCTCATGCGCACCGACAACGAGCCGGAATCGGCGCTGTGGGAGCAAATGCAGCCCGCGTTGTTCCTGCGCCATCCGTACCGCAACCCCGTCATCGGATGGGCGGAGGAGGTGAAATCCCTCACCCGCGACGATTTGCTCCGATTCTATCGGCGGCATTACGCGCCTTCCAACGCCTTCGTCGTCATCGCCGGCGACGTCACGCGCGAGGAAGCCGTCGCCCTCGCCACGAAATATTACGGCAATCTGCCCGCCGCCAAGGCGTTGCCCCGAAAGGAAACGCCCGTCGAGCCGGACGTGCGCATGGCCGAAACCCGCCTGATCGTGCGCGATCCCCGCACCGACGTGGCGAGCTGGGCGCGCGCCTACCGCACCGCCTCCTACGACAAAACGGCTCCGGGCGACGCCTACGCCAAGGAAATATTGGCCGACATATTGGGCGGCGGACAAGATTCCCCGCTCTATAAGGAATTGGTGACGGATAAAAAATTGGCGACCGACGTTTCCGTCTATTACTCGCCGGCGGGATTGCGCTATAGCACGTTTAGCCTGTCGGCCACGGCGCCGGACGGAAAAGACGTGGAGGAAACCGCTAAGGCCGCCGACGCCTTTCTTCGGCGCGACCCGTCCTTCTGGCTTACCGACGACGCGCTCGACGCCTCGCGCTCGCGCATGCTCGCCGAGCGCATCTTTCAAAGCGAGGACGTGCGCGGCCTCGCTTTTCTCTACGGCAAATATTTCGCCGTCTTCGGCGACGTCGATTACCTGCAACATCGCAACGACGGATTAAAGGCCGTGACGAAAGACGACCTAAGGCGCGCGTTCCTCTCCATGCGCGACGACAGCCGTAACGCGGACGGATTTTCGCTTCCGCTCGTCGGGTTAGGTAAATAACTTACTTTGCCTATAAACAGAAAAAAATTAGATTTTTTACCGATAAAATGCATGACTTTTTTTAACTTTGTTGTAAGTCTTTATAATCAATCTTTTTTGCTGCTATCTCGTTTTCGTTAAAGCGCAGCTCATCATTGTTTACCGATCGGAAAAAATTGTGACGATGCCTTCTGCTAGAATCGGCTTTATTACAGTTCGTTCTCGCAACCTTTGCTATGCAGTAGAAAAAAAATTCTACGTCACCCAGCATTCCGATACCGATACGATCTTTAATATAGAAAGTAAATTTAATAAAATGATGCTTTTCTTATGTTTATTTCATGCGAATGTGCAATCGGAAAAGGTGAATTTTGATTCAAACACGCAAGATTTTAAAGTAAGCGAAAGCAGCGAAAGCAATGCCGAAGAAAAGAAAAGCATCGGGAATGCTTTTAAGAAATTGGTCTTTAAAAAGCAAGAAATATCCGTCCTTATTATCTCGGTATATGCGGTAAACGAAAGAATCGCGATTTTTCTCTCTTTTTCCGGATTAAAGACGCTTAAGGAATGGAAAGGAAAAGCGCTTCCCGACGAGGCGACGATGGTTATCTTTGCACTTCCGGAAGATATATCTTCTCCGAAGACCATTTCTTTGTTCTCGCTTGAAGAAAACCCCTCCCACCCTTTTACTGCTTACGTTTGGCATATAATAAATCAAGAAAAAATCGCAATGCTTGATCGAAAGCATTTTTCGTACGCCAGGCTCACTAACGTGGCCATGAAGGAGAATTATCTGTATAAGGCGTATTTCGAAGAACTTAAGAATGATTTTGACGCATGGAATTCTGCTGAACGCCGGAACATGGTGAACGCATGCAATTTTTTACATTGGCAAAGAAAACAGGCTGAGACTAACCATTGTAGTCTGGATAAGGGCGAGCTAGAACGCTGGATATTCGGTTCCGATCAAAGCCACATACGGGAGAAGATTACTGTTGTGGATGAAGACGATCGGAAAGACAAAAGTTCGAGCAATGCGGACATGTCGAGTGATGACGCTTCGACTGTTCTTGGTAGCATTCACGAATATTCCGATGTTTTGAATGCTCCTCCCCAATATGATCGGAAACTGTTTGATATTTCAACATTATCCGGTGAGATTATAACGGCAGAGAAAAGTTTTGATTTTGAAGAATTCTCTCAAATTTCGCTCTTTGTTTCTTTTATGACCTCCCTTGACATTCCTATTGTGGAGTAATTTAGAAGTGCGTTATTCCTGCGTTTTGCTAACGGGCCGGATCCCGAAGAAAAATTCTTATAAAAAAGAAATTTTAATAAAATATAGGCTGCATGCACTTTTTGAAACGAGCCAATTTTTAGGGATTTTTTTAGCGAGCTACCGGCCGGCGAAGCTAAAATTTTTTCGTTTTTGCAGGAATAGCGAGTTATCTCAAAAAAACGAACAAAACGTGCAGCAAAAAAGACCAAAAATTTGGCCGTTTTAGCTACGCTGGCCTATGGCTCAAAAAGTGCACGCAGCCTAATAAGGGGACATGCTATGCAAACATCTGCTGAATCAAAGCCCGTTTAACGTTTTTTGCATTTCGTTAACGCATACGCGATTAAGGATAGTGTCGTCGTCAACGGCGAAGAGGACGACAAAAGCGTCCTACGCCGCGCGAAGGCGTTCCGCTATGGCCGCTATTGCCGCTTCCCATCCGTCCGGATTCGCGCCGCCGGTTTGCGCCATGTCGGCTTTTCCGCCCCCTCCCTTCGCGCCGATGGGGTCTTTAATGACGTTCGCCAGGTCGCTTGCCGAAATTTTATCTTGCGCGTCTTTCGATACGGCGATAACGACGGAAATTTTACCCTCTTGGGCGCATCCGACCATTGCCACCGACGTCGGCTCTTTTGCGGCGTCGGCGGCAAATTGGCGCAATTGCTTGACGTCCGCGCCGTCGAGTCGCACGGCGATAAAAGAAAACGCGCCGATTTTCACGCCGGCGCCGGCCTTCTCGCCCCCCGCGCCATGCGTCTTCAGCAAGGCGTTTTCGGCTTTGAGGGCGGCAAGGGATTTCTCCAGCGCCTTCTTTTGTTCCGATATGTCCTTTATCCTCAGCGGCAAATCTCGCGGCGACGTTTTAAGCGCGGCGGCGCATTCTTCCAGCAGCGCGTCGGAACGTCTCGCCTCGCTGAGCGCCGCGCGTCCCGTCACCGCCTCGATGCGGCGTATCCCTGCCGCGACGGCGCCCTCCGCCACGATGCGAAGCTGCCCTATGTCGCCGGTGCGCGAGGCGTGCGTGCCGCCGCATAATTCCACCGACGCCGTATGCGCCTCGTCTCCCACGCGAACGACGCGCACGCTATCACCGTATTTTTCTCCGAACAAGGCGAGCGCGCCGGCCGCGACGGCCTGTTCGGGCGTCGATACCGTCACCGACACGGGAAAATTGCGCAATATCGCGTCGTTGACCGCATTTTCGACGTCGGCGATCTCCTCTTTCGTCAATGACCGGGGATGGCTGACGTCAAAACGCAGGCGGTCTTCCGCCACGAGCGATCCTTTCTGCGTGACGTGCGCGCCCAGACGCTTGCGCAAGGCGTCGTGCAGCAAGTGCGTGGCCGTATGGCTGCGGCGCAGCGCGTCGCGCCGATCGCGGTCTATCCGGGCGGTGACGACCTCACCGAGACGAAGCTCGCCTTTCGTCAACGTTCCTATATGCAAATGCAGGTTGCCGGCCGCTTTTTGCGCGTCGCTTACCGTAAATGCGGCGCCGGATTCGGCGAGAAGCGTTCCCTTGTCGCCTTGCTGTCCGCCGGATTCGCCGTAAAACGGCGTTTGGTTGAGTATAATCGTCGCGTTTTCGCCGGGATGAAGCGTCTCGACGCGCTTTCCGTCGCACAGGATCGCGCGAATTTCGGCTTGGCAATAATCGGAAACGTAGCCGACGAATTCCGTCGCGCCGACCTCGTCGCGCACCTCCGGCCACAAAGTCGACGCCTCTCCGTCGCCGGAGCCTTTCCACGCCGCGCGGGCGCGCCGTTTTTGCTCTTGCATCGCGTCGTCGAATCCCGCCATGTCCACGCTTATTCCCCGGCCGCGCAGTACGTCCTGCGTTAAGTCGAGCGGAAAACCGTAGGTGTCGTAGAGTTTGAACGCCTCTCCGCCCGGCATTTTTCCGCCTTTGGGAATGGACGGCAACGCCTTGTCGATTAAATCCAGTCCTTTGCCGAGCGTTTCTAGAAATTTCTCCTCCTCCATTTTCAGCAGGCTTTCGGAGGCGGCGCGGGCACGCTCCAATTCGGGATAGGCGTCCGCCATCAACCGCGACAACGTAGACAAACCCTTGTAAAATCCCGGCGCGCGCAGCCCCAGCATGTAGGCGTGACGCACGGCGCGGCGAATGATGCGGCGCAGCACGTAGCCGCGCCCCTCGTTCGACGGCATGACGCCGTCGGCCATGAGAAACGCCGTCGCGCGAATATGGTCCGACAACACCTTAAACGACGCGGCCTTTTCCCCTTCGGCGCGCGCGCCTATCACGTTTTCGTAAGAATGAATCAGGTCGGCGAACAGATCGACGGCGTAATTGTCGTCCACCCCTTGCATAACGCCGGCGATGCGTTCCAATCCCATGCCGGTGTCGATGCAGGGGGAGGGAAGGGGGGTGAGGGCGCCGTCTTCGGAACGCTCGAATTGCATGAAAACGAGGTTCCATATTTCGGTGAAGCGGTCGCCGTCCTGGTCGGCGCTGCCGGGAGGGCCGCCGAAAACGTTGTCGCCGCGATCATAAAATATTTCGGAACACGGACCGCACGGGCCGGTATCGCCCATCGCCCAAAAATTATCGTTGGTGGAAATGGAGATGATTTTGTCGTCGGTCAGTCCGGAAACTTTCTTCCATAACGCCCGCGCCTCGTCGTCGGTGTGATAGACGGTGACGCAAAGTTTTTCCTTGGGAAGACCGAAATTTTTCGTGAGCAATTCCCATGCGAAGCGGACGGCGTCCTCCTTAAAATAATCGGCGAAGGAGAAATTGCCGAGCATTTCAAAAAACGTGTGGTGGCGCGCGGTGTATCCCACGTTGTCAAGGTCGTTATGCTTGCCCCCGGCGCGCACGCATTTTTGCGACGAAGCGGCGCGCGCGTAATCGCGCTTCTCCTTGCCCAAAAATAAGGGCTTAAACGGAACCATGCCGGCGTTAACGAACAATAATGACGGATCGTTTTGCGGCAAGAGCGGCGCCGACGCCACGACGCGATGGCCTTTCTCCGCGAAAAAATCTAAAAACTCGCGACGAATCGCGCCAAGGGAGGGGGAAGGGGAGGAAGACGACGTCGACGGCATAAATCGGCGCTTGCATAAGTTAAGGAGGATACGCGCTATGTCATACCGGAAAAAAGCGCGGGTGCGCAACGGGAATGACGAATTTTGTGACGCCATATACACTAAAAAGCAGAATACCATATAATTTATTGATTTTTAAATTTATAAGCAATGGCTGGCCTCTTTGCCCTGCCTGTCGTCCGTTTTTGTTTTTCTTTGCATCCGCGCGCATCTTAGGTTACATAACGCTCGGACGTCTCGCGTTTGGAGCATATGGCATGAAGATATTTAAGCATTTATACGCGCAGGTATTGCTCGCCATCGCGCTTGGCGTTGCGTTCGGCTTCGCCTTTCCCGAAACGGCGACGCGCATGGAGCCGATGGCCGCGCTCTTCGTAAAGTTAATAAAGATGCTGATCGCGCCGATTATTTTTTGCACCGTCGTGACGGGCGTGATGCATATGGGCGACATGCGGAGCGCCGGGCGGCTCGGGCTTAAGGCCCTCGTCTATTTTGAGGCGATGACTACCCTTGCGCTTATTCTCGGACTGGCGATAGGAAACCTGACGGGAATCGGCAAGGGGATGGGTATCGATCCCGCCTCGCTCGACGCGAGCGCCGTCGCAAGTTTCGCCGCCCAAGCGAGCGAAGCGAAAAGCCATGGCGGATTTATGGATTTTTTTCTGGATATCGTCCCGCAAAGCTTTTTTAGCGGCGTCGTGAACGGAAACGTGCTGCAAACCTTGTTCGTGGCCATATTGTTTGCTTGGGCGGCGCTGGGAATGGGAAAGGCGGGGCATCGCGTCGCCGGCGGCATAGATACGCTCTCGCACGTCTTTTATCGCGCCATCGGGGTGATTATGCGCTTGGCGCCCTTAGGGGCGTTCGGGGCGATGGCGTTCACGGTAGGGAAATACGGCATTGCCTCCCTCGTGAATTTGTTCGGATTCGTCGCGCTGTTTTATGCGTCTTGCATTTGTTTCGTGCTACTTATCCTCGGCGCGGCGCTAAAGCTGACGACGGGCCTGAGCATATTCGCGCTTATCCGCTATTTCCGCGCCGAATTGATCGTCGTGCTGGGAACCTCTTCCTCTGAAACCGCGTTGCCGCGATTGCTGGAAAAATTGCAGCGGCTCGGCTGCGCGCGCGAGGTGGTCGGCATGGTGGTGCCGACGGGATATTCCTTTAACCTGGACGGCACGTCCATGTATTTCACTCTGGCCCTGCTGTTTCTCTCGCACGCGATCGGCGTCGACTTAACCGCGTCGCAACAGCTTTCGATGCTTGGCGTGCTGCTGTTCGCCTCCAAAGGCGCGGCCGGCGTGGTCGGATCGGCCTTCGTCGTGTTGGCCGGAACGCTTTCGACGTCGAACGTCATTCCCGTGGCCGCCGTTTCCATCGTGTTGGGGGTGGACCGTTTTATGTCGGAAGCGCGCGCCTTGACGAATCTGGTCGGAAATTGCGTCGCGACGCTTATCGTCGCGCGTTGGGAGAATGCGCTTGATCTTGCCGTCGCCAAAAAAATTCTGGCGAACGGGGGAGGGGAGACGTGCGGAGAAACCGATCCGACATGCGTCGCCTTCTCTTCCGGCGATCGTTACGTACTCAGCGAAGGGGAAGGAGAGATGCGGCCTAACGATGATCCGTCGTAAATTGCCGTAACGCTTCGTCTATTGCGCCGTTCCCCGCAACAGCTCTTGCAAGGCCGCATGGTTGGATGCGCGATAATCGGGCGGGCATAGCGCCAATTCCGCCGGGTCGACGTGCGAGGCGTCGCCGAACAACACCGGCACGCACCCCGAGGCATGGGCGCACCGCATGTCGGAGAGTGAGTCTCCCACCAGCCACACGTCCTTTCCTGCGGAAATTCCGGAGTTTTCCAGCGCTTTCGTCACCAGGTCCGGCGCGGGTTTTGCGGCAGGCACGTCGAGCGCGCCGAACACGCCGGAGAAATGTGCGTTCCACCCTAAATGGCCGGACTCCCTGCGCAAGTTTTCCCCGCGCTTGTTGCTCACCACCGCGCAATAGACGCCACGCTCCCTTAAATAGGCGAGCGTGCCTTCCGCGCCGGGCAGGGAGGCCAGCCCGTCTAAATGAATGCGCTCAAATGTGCTTCGGTAATATTTCCCCGCCTCTCGCCATTTCTCGCCGAAAAGGGGAGGGAAGCTGTCTTCCAGCGCGCGATGGACGTTTTTTTTAGTTTCCTCCAACGTCCACGGCGCGCGGCCCATATGGACGAAGGTTTCGGCGAGGGCGCGGTGAATGTTGTTCCACGAATCGACCAGGGTGTTGTCCCAATCCCACAAAACGGCGCGCGGGAGGGCGTATGGAGTCTTTTTCACGGTTAGTTTCTCGTCGGAAGGGCCACGCATTTCGACCAATACACCAAGGTGTTGTCGATATATTCCTTGAAAAGGTTAAAGTTAAAGCTTTTTGGGATATATCCCCCGGCATGGGATTGATAGCATTGCTCCATTTCCTTGCGGTTGACGCTGTTCGTCACCATAATGACGGGCGTGGCCTTGCATGCGCTGTCGTGCTTAATGCGCTTGAGCAGCTCGATGCCGTTAAATTTCGGCACGTCGATGTCCAGAAAAATAATGTCGGGAGAGGAAAACACCTCCGGATTTTTCTTTCTCACCAAAATGTCGAGCGCTTGCTCGCCGTCGTTGATGATAAACGCGTTGCACGGCACCGACGCGGCGCCGACGGCCCTTTGTAAAATCATCGCGTCCACCGAATCGTCCTCGATGATGGCGACGTTCAGCGGAGAGTCGCTAAAAAGGGCGATGGTATTTTCGTTTGAGGGCGCGGGCGAGGTTTCCTCATCCGGAAGATTTTTGAAGCCTTCAAAAAAATATTGCACCGACTCCACGCCCAGAATGAACGCCAGTCGATACAGCACGTGCAGGGGAATGCGTGATTCTCCGTTTTCGTACTTCCATACCTGCTGATACGAAATGTTGAGTTGATCCGCCAGCGACTCGAGGGTAATGCGGCATTTTTTTCTTCTTTCATGAATTAACGCCCCGACATGCGCGTTGATGCGCTCGTTAATGTCCCTGTTGGCCGACCCCATCGACGCTCCTCAATTTACGATTACCCAAAATATAATAACCATAAGAATCGATAAAAAAAAGTAAAAATACCCGTCATTTATTTCACCTAGCGTATGTTTGGCGCGTTTTTCCCCCCTTACATAAAAGAAATTCTTGGTGGCTTACGTAAAAGGAAAACGACGTCGGGTTATATAGCCTAAGTCGCGCAAGTTAAATACCTTGAAATTTGCTTCCCCTTACGATAAAATTTTGGACCGTTATCAAAAAAAATCCCGAAACGTTCCAAGAAAATCGATGTTATTAAAATTAAGGTTATAGCGGGGCTAAACAGATTTTAGCCGCAATTTTGCCTCTACTTAACGTTGCGCGCAATAGGTAACATGTATGTCTCCCGCCCTTCGCGCCGCTTATGTTGAACAGCTTCGCGTCGTCCACGCCTTGCTCATGCGCGAAATGCTGCTGCGTTTCGGCGGCAATCGGCTGGGATTGGCCTATATGTTTTCCGAGCCTTTCGCCGTGGTGGGATTCATCATCGCGATGCGAGGCATATTCGGGGGATTCTCTCCCTACGGCATCGAGGTGATCGTGTTCGTGGCCACCGGCGCGCTGCCGTTTTTTTATTTCCGCAACTGCGTGAGCAAGCTGATGGCCTGCGCGTCGGCGGCGAAGTCGCTGATGGTGATTACGGAAGTGAAGTTGCTCGATACCTATGTGGCGCGCATATTGCTCGAATCGGTCATTTACCTCACCATGTTCGCGGCGGTGCTGGCGACGTTGCATTTGCTCGAATACGAAACCGCCGTGCCGGACGACGCGCTGCGCGTGCTTTTCGGCATGACGAGCGCCGGCGCGCTCGGTTTTGGCATAGGGCTATGCTGCGCCGCCGCGCAAACCGTCGCCCCCGTCGTCAAGGGCGCCATTAGCTTTATTCTGCGCGTGCTGCTGTGGATTTCGGGCGTGTTTTTCTCCATCACCTCCGTTCCGATGCAATATCGATGGTTTTTAACCTGGAACCCCGTGTTCCACTTAATGGAATATATTCGCGCGGCGCATTTCGCCGTGTACGACGCCTACGACCCCGACGGCATTTTTTACGCGTGGGAATGGATCGCCGGCTCCACCTTGCTTGGACTGGTATTGATACGCCGGATGCGGCGGCGCTTGCTCGAACGTTGAGCGTTAATATATTTCTCGCCTTTACTCGCTTTTGCTTTTATAGTAACGGAAAATTAACCATCAACGATAATGACGGCATATGACGACGATAGCGGTAATCGGGGCGCAGTGGGGCGACGAGGGAAAAGGCAAAGTCGTCGATTGGTTGTGCGAAAAAGCCGACGTCGCGGCCCGTTTCCAAGGCGGACATAACGCCGGCCATACGCTGGTGATAAACGGGGTGACGCATAAACTCAGCCTGCTGCCTTCCGGAATCGTTCGTAAAAATACGATATGCGCCATCGGCAACGGGGTGGTGCTGTCGCCGGACGCGCTTTTTAAGGAAATAGACGCCCTTAACGCCGCCGGGGGATGCGTAACGCCGGAAAGGCTCTTTGTCTCCGACGCTGCCTGCCTGATTCTTGACTTGCATTGCGAGTTTGACCGTCTCGTCGAAGAAAAACTCGGCAACGGCAAAATCGGCACCACCGGACGCGGCATAGGTCCCGCTTACGAAGACAAGGCCGGGCGTCGCGCCGTCCGGGCCGGCGACCTGGCCGACCCGGAGCTGTTAAAGGAGCGCGTAGAGCGCTTGTTGGCGCACCATAATGCCCTTCGGCGCGGCTACGGGGTGGAGGAACTTTCGGCGGCGCCCATTGTGGAAAAACTTGCCGCCGTTGCGGAACGCCTGCTTCCCTACGTCAAGCCGTTATGGAAGCATATGGCGGAATGGCGTCGGCAAGGCAAGCGCATATTGCTGGAAGGTGCGCAAGGGTTGCTTCTCGACGTCGACCACGGTACCTATCCTTTCGTCACGTCCTCCGTCACCCATCCGGGCCAGGCGGCGTCGGGGGCGGGAATCGGACTAAAAGACGTGACTTATACGCTCGGCATTTGCAAGGCCTATACCACGCGCGTGGGCGGAGGCCCGTTTCCCACGCAACTTGACGACGCCGTCGGCGACAAAATGAGAGAAGTCGGACGCGAATACGGCACCGTCACGGGCAGAAAGCGCCGTTGCGGTTGGCTCGACGGCGCGCTGCTTCGCCAGTTCGTCTCCGTGGCGGGGCTGGACGGCATTGCGCTGACCAAGTTAGACGTGCTTGACGGATTTTCCGAAATAAAGATAGCGACCGGCTACCGCCTGGACGGAGAAACGATAGATTTCCTTCCCTCCCTTTCGTCCTTGCAGGCGCGCCTTGAGCCGATCTACGAAACGTTGCCCGGCTGGAGCGATACAACGGCCGGCGCAAGACGTTTCTCCGATCTGCCGCAAAACGCGCAACGCTACGTGAAGCGGATAGAAGAAATTGCCGGAATTCCCGTCGCCGCCATTTCGACGTCGCCGGAGCGCGAGGACATCATTGCGTCGGCAACGTTTTTTTAAATTTTTTACGTATTTATGGAAAAAATATACCGTAGGGCCGTAAAAAGCGCCGCATGCTTACTTGCGCATCTTTATCGCCTTCTTATATAATGAAAACGGGAGAAAATAGGTCGCCTTTCCCGCCTATTAAGAGATGCGGCCATCTATAGCGAGAATTCCGCCATGACGACGTCGCGCGAAATAACCTACCAATACGGTGATAACCTTAAGGGAAAAATGCTCGTCGCCTCTCCGCTGATGAAGGACGAAACGTTTAAGCGCACCGTCATCTATATATGCGAGCATAACGAGCGCGGCGCCATGGGGCTGGTGCTAAACCGCCAGCTTAAAAGCGTGACGTGCGGAGACATATTGGAGCAATTGAAGGAAAAACGTCCGGCCAGCGCCCTGATCGCGGACATGCCCGTTTTTATGGGGGGACCGATGGACGCCCATCGCGGCTTCGTGCTGCATTCCTCCGAATATACCTCAAAACATACCATAGGCATTTCCGACGCCGTCGCCCTCACTTCGAGCGTGGACATATTGGAGCTTATCGCCGAAGGCAAAGGCCCCCACAGTAATATGATAGTGTTGGGCTATGCCGGATGGAAGCCGGGCCAATTGGAGGAGGAGATCGGTGAATATAGCTGGCTGGTGTCTTCCCCGCCGGAAGCGCAGATGCTGTTTTCCGACAAGGAGGAGGACAAGTGGCGCGCGGCAAGCCAGTATCTCGGAATTTCTCCCGAGTTTTTTCTGGAGCCGGTCGCCGCGCCGTGTTAGGCGCTTCCTTGCGCGAACGAGCGGTCGTTATGCAAGAGGTCTGTTGATCTGGATTCCCGCGTTTTCGGGAATGACGAAGAAGAAAAAAATTAACGTATTAATTAATTTTTGTACCCTACCGCGCCATAAAATCCGCGCGAAGCGCTCTTTATTTTTATGCAACTTTATGCTACTCCGATGAGGATTCCCCCTATTTCTTTTCCGGCGATCGATGTTTCCGCATGCTTCGCACATAATTCTTTACGAGCCTAGAATAAAAATGGTATACGTGGACGGTCGCAGCAATGCGCTTTAATAATTTATTCATTCTTTGTGTAACGTGGTGACGGCGCGATTGTTTGCGGCAGCGTGTGTTTTTTCCTTTGCCTGCGGCGGAGGGGTCACTTTTGCGCGCGCAAGCGACGATGAGGACGGGGAAAAATTGCCTTTTTATGCCTCCACCCGTTCCGACAAGGTGAACGTACGCACCGGCCCGAACGTACGCTACCCCATTCGATGGGTGTATAAGCGTAAATATTGGCCGGTAAAAGTCACGTCGGAATTTGAGCATTGGTATAAAATTTCGGACGCGCTGGGCGACGTCGGCTGGGTGCATAAAACCTTGGTGACGGGAAAGCGTTATGTGGTGGTGGCGGGAGAGGCGCCCGCACCGGCGTACGACAATCCCGAAGCGGAAAAACGCCCGGCTTTTTTGATGGAACCGGGAGTGGTCGCAAAATTAGAGGAAGAAGGATGCGCCGGCGATTGGTGCGCCGTCGACGCCGACGGCTATCGCGGGTGGACGTCCGCTTCCGCCTTGTGGGGCGCGCGGTGAGTCGCGAAACCTATGAAAAAAGCAATTAACAGGTAAGGAAGTACTTATGGAAAATTCCGCCGCTTCGGTCGATTTGTCGCTGATGACGCTGATTATGCACGCCGACGTCGTGGTCAAGGGCGTGATGCTGTTGCTCGCCGTGTTTTCCGTCATGAGCTGGACGATTATTTTTCAAAAATGGACGGCGCTGAAATTGGCGCGTTTTCGCATGCAGCGCTTCGAGCGGCGCTACCATAATGCGGAATATCTCGAAAAATTCTACGAAAACGAACGGGCGCGGCAAGACAATCCGTTGTCGGAAATGTTCGGCGTGGCCATGTACGAATATAATAAGGCTCTGCGCCAGCCGCAAGAGGCGACGACCGCCGCGCCGCAATCCGAGGCCACGCGCGAACGCATGACGGTGGCGGTCGAGCGGGTGAAGGAGCGTGCGCTTGACCGCATGGAGCATAAATTAGGGTTTTTGGCGACGGTCGCCTCCTCCGCCCCGTTCATCGGCCTGTTCGGTACGGTGTGGGGGATCGTTCACAGCTTTCAATCCATCGCGGAGGCGAAAAACACCACGCTCGCCGTCGTCGCGCCCGGCATCGCCGAGGCGCTGCTGGCCACCGGCATCGGGTTGTTCGCCGCCATTCCCGCCGCGATTTTCTATAACGTTTTTAGCGGCGCGATTCGGCGCATCCACAATAAAATGAACGTGTTCGCCGCCGAAGTGCCGGTGATTTTGTCGCAACGCTAAACGTTAAGCAAAGGAGCGAGGCCATGGGAGCGCCGTTATCGAAAGGGCATGAGTCGGCGCATAGGCCGCTAAGCGACATCAACGTTACCCCCATGGTGGACGTGATGCTCGTGCTCCTCATTATTTTTATGGTGACCGCGCCGATGATGGTGACGGGCGTCGACCTGGAGTTGCCGGAATCGTCCGCCGGCGCGCTCGAGAAAAAAGAGGACACGCCGCTGACCGTTAGCGTGACTAAAGACGGCGCCGTCTATTTTATGGACGAACCTATTTCGGTGGACGAGATTTACGCCAAGGCGACGGCCATTAAAAAAAGTAAAAAGGATATCGACGCCGTGATTCGCGGCGATAAAAACGTGGATTACGGCGTGATGATGCAAGTGATCGCCGAAATTAACCGCGCCGGCTTTAGCGACATTTCGTTGCTTTCCGACGATAAGGCGAGCAGGTAATTTCGCCATGCTCGAACGCCGCCCCGTCAGCCTGTCTCGCGCGTTTTTCTACGCCGTCGCGTTGCACGGCCTGTTGGTATTGGCGATAACGTTGCAATTTCAGCGTAAGGAAGAAAAATCGTCGCGTAAAATTCACGTGGCGCTGGCCTATAGCCCTACGCCGACCGACGGTGCGGTGCGCGTTCCCGATAAAAAAGAACTTCCCGCCCCTAAGCTCGCGCAAAAGCCGACGCCGCCGAAACCCGTTGAGCCAAAAAAAGAGGAACCGAAGAAACCGGAGCCTAAAAAGGAAGAACCCAAAAAAGAGGAACCCAAGAAACCGGAACCCAAGCCCGAGCCGCCGAAGCCCGATCCTAAAAAGGAAGAGCCGAAAAAACCGGAACCAAAGCCTGAGCCTGCCAAACCCCAACCTAAAAAGGAAGAGCCGAAAAAACCGGAACCCAAGCCCGAACCGCCGAAACCTACGCCCCCGAAACCCGAAGAAAAAAAGCCGGAGCCTCCTAAAAAAGAAGATCCGCTCAAAAACATCGCGAACGCGCTCGAAAAGGAGAAGGAAAAAAAGAAAAACGACGACAAATTCGCCTCGATTGCCGATATGCTGAACAACGCGCCGAAAACGCCGCAACCTCCGGAGGGCGGTCCGCCTCCGGCGGCAGGCGCGGACGAAGCGAATTTGATCAAGTCGCAAATCATGCAAAACTGGCAAGTACCGGTGGCTCTGGTCGACCAGAATCTGGCGGTGGAAGTGCTGGTGCGGCTGCGGCAAGACGGAACGGTGATTTCGGTCACGGAAAAAGGCGGCACCCGCAACGACCCGCGCTACGGCACGCTTCGCGACAGTGTGTGGCGCGCCGTATACCAAAGCGCGCCGTTCACCGGCCTGCCGGACGACACCTATGACGGAAGTTACGGCTGGAATCAAGTTATCATCACCTTTTCGCCCTCCGACGCGGGGTAGATGCGTCTAAAAATATGCTGAGGAAACGTTCCAAGGGCGTAAGCTTATCCTTAAGCCCTCATGAATTCCCTTATTTTCCCTTAATGCGAGAACGAATAGAGTAAAAAAGAGCCATCCGCACTTTAATTTGCGAAACATTAACCCTACGTAGAGCTTTTCCATGAAACCCGTCTATATCGTCGTCGTTCTTGCCGTTATCGCCGCCGTCGCTTTTGCCGCGATAAAAATCAACCATAAGCCCACCGCCGGAGAGCGTCTGGACAACGCCGTTCACGACGTGAGCGAAGGGTTGGAAAATGCGGGCGAAGAGTTGCAAAATCGCAACGCCGTCGAAAAAGCGGGCGACGCCATTGAAGACGCCGGCGAAAACATGCGTAAAAACAACTAATGGAAACCGATCCCATACCTAACGGCGTTTTTCCTTCTATATTGGTGTGCATAGATTCGCACCCGAAAAGTCCTGCGCTTCTGCGAGCCGCTGCCGCGAGGGCGAACGAAGTAGGGCAACCCGGCAAATGGACGGCGCTGTACGTCGAAACTAAAGAACATGCGACGCTGGACAAGGAGTCGCGCGACCGCCTTCGCGCCTATCTCTCGGCGGCGGAGCGCATGGGGGCCGAAACGTTGCGCATACGGCACGCGAGCTTGCCGCAATGCCTCGTCGAGTTAGTCGCCGAACGCGAGGGAGGCAAACGTCCTTTTGCGCAAGTCATTATCGGGCAAACGCGCCAAGACGGTTTCTTGTCGGATTTTCGTCCTTCCCTCGCGGAAAAAATCGCCAAAAAATTACGTAAATGCCGCAAAAACGTGCAAATATTGCAACTACAAGGTAAAAGGGAAAATGCAACGTGGGGCGAGCGTGCAAAAAACCTTGATTTTAGCTTCCGCAACATGGGTTTCGCGGTGTTGTCGGTGTTGTGCGCATGCGCATTGTCCGAAATTCTGCGCGCCGGCATGTCGGCGATGGAATGGCGCGTCAACGTGCATAACGTCACCGCGTTTTTTCTGATCGCCTGCATCATTACGGCGCTGCGTTTCGGATTGGGTCCGGGATTGGTGTCGGCCCTGCTCGGCTTTTCGGCCATCAATTATTTTTACGTCGCGCCGCTGCGCGGGTTTAATCTCGACCATTCGGCGGACAGCATTAACCTCGCCGTGTTTTTGCTTGCCGCCGTTTCCTTGTCGTTCATGGGCGCCTATAGCCGCTCTAACCATAAAAACCTCACGCGCAAAGAGAGGAAGGCCGAGGCGTTTTATAAAATTTACCGATTGACGGGGGCGGCGTCGGATCGCAACGAGGCGTTGTCGGTGTTGCATCGTGAATTAAAGCAATTGCTTGACGTGGAGTCGGTCTTTTTTCTGCCAAGCGCCCTCAATCCCGACGTACTTGAGCCGGCCTACCCTAAAGAGTCGCGATTGAACGAAACCGAATATGAATTAATGGAATCCGCTTGGAAAAAGGAAACGCCCCACGGCATGGGAACGCTGCACCGCCCGGATTGCGCCTGGCGTTTCGAACCGCTGATTTCGGCCTCCGGCGTGCTTGGCGTTCTTGGCGTAAAAACAAAGGAAAATTTTTTGCCCGATATGGCCTCCGTGCGCTTGTTTTCGGGTCTTGCGGACCAAATCGCCAATATTTTAGAGCGCATAGAACTGACGAAAATGATGGGTGAGAGCCGCATGCGAGAAGAGCGCGAAAAACTGCGCGTCATGCTTCTCTCCAGCGTGTCGCACGACCTAAAAACGCCCCTTGCCTCTATTATCGGCAGCCTAAGCGTCTATAAGCGCATGCGTAAGTCCGGAAGGCTTACCACGGAAACGGAGGAAGAATTAACCGACACTGCGTTGGAAGAGGCGCAAAGGCTTGACAGCTTTATTTCAAATATTTTAGATATGACGCGCATCGAGAGCGGCCACATTGAATTTGACTTGGAATGGAACGATCCCGCCGCTCCCGTCGAGGCGGTGAAACGGCGGTTGCGCACGCGGTTGCAGCGACGCGAACTCCGCGTCATTCCCTCTAAAAATGCGTGGGAAGTAAAAATGGACGCCATGATGACGGAGCAGGTATTACAAAATCTTATCGACAACGCCGTGAAATATTCTCCGGAAGGGAGCGAAATTGACGTCTCGTACGGCGTGGACCACGATAACGAGCATTTTTACTATCGGGTGCGCGACCGGGGAAACGGCATACCCGAAGATAAGTTCGAGGCGGTGTTCGACAAGTACGAACGTTTGCGCCAATCGGACAGTAAAGTGGCCGGAACGGGATTGGGGCTTGCGATTTGCCGCGCCGTCATGCATAAGCAAGGCGGTGACGCCGTCGTGCGCAACCATCCGGAAGGAGGGGCAATTTTTACCGTGTTTTTTCCTTCCTATCGCCCAAAAAGCGACCTTCCCGATATTGACGACCCCGAAATAAGAGAGACAACATGACGTTAGAAAGCAAAAATATCGTAGCGATCGACGACACCGCGTCCATTCGGGCTTTTTTGCGCGTGTCATTGGAAGACGAAGGCGCAAAAGTATACGAAGCTTCCAACGCTCGCGAAGGGTTGGAGTTGTGCAAAAAAATTGCGCCGGACCTGGTGGTGCTCGATTTGGGGTTGCCCGACATGGACGGGCTGGACGTGTTGCCGCAAATTAAGGCGATGCAAAAAGACGGACGTCCTCCCGTGGTGGTGCTGACGGTGCGCAAGGGTAAAAAGACCATCGCCGAGGCCTACCAAAAAGGCGCCGACGCTTATCTTAGCAAGCCTTTTATGGTGGAAGACCTGCTGGAACTGATTGAAGATAAAATCAACGGAAAATTTTAAGGAAAAATATATATGATGCGCATTTTTTGCCTATGCTTGGCCGTCTCCTGCCTTGCGACCGGATGCTTGCCCCTTGCCGTCGGCGCGGGCGCGGCCGGCGGGGTGGTCGTGGGCAAGGAAATGGCCGATTAGCGGAGTCCCCTTAAAAATTCGTCGCGCCCGATTGGTTGATCGTGTACGACGTCGCGGTTCCGTCCGATCCGGTATACGAGGCGCGCATCAAAAAATTGTCGCCGGCCGTTTGGGTAAGGCAATAGGTGACCCCTTGCTCGTTCAGCACGTTTTGCCCGCCGAACAACGAGGCGTTAATGGCGACGCGCCCGTCTCCCGCGCACGAGGCCGAAGGCGCGTAGTAGGAGGCGTGCGAGGCGAAATATTCCTGTTCCTGCATGTGCGTCGCGCGCAGCTTGTCTTTCACTAGGTTCGCTTTGGTATTGTCGACGTATCCCGCGTAAATCGGGTAGGAAATGGCCGACAATATGCCGACGACGCCGACGCAGGTCATGAGTTCGATTAAGGTGAATCCTTCCCGGCGTTTTTTCGGGGCGGGCTTCTTTTTGCTTTTCATGTATTCGTCGTACACGCCTGCCTTTGTCGGCACGACGAAAGACAGCGAGCGCTTCTTTTGCGCCCGGTCGGCGCGTTTCGCATATTTCAGCCATAGGCCGCGAGGTTTAATGACGTGCATGGCGACGGTAACGCTATAAGTTTTAATGTAAGGGCGGACGCCGAATCGGTCTTGCCGTCGGCGTCCGCTTGGTAAGGAGAGAAATTATTCTTTCGTGATGACGTCGGTATACACGTCGGTGTCCGTCTGCCCGTGCTTCGTCATTACCGTGACGGAGCTGCCCGTGCCGGTGATGCCGGTTTGGCCGGGCGTCAGCGCGGAGGCGGTGGTGGACGTCGCCGCCGCAAAGGCGCTGGGCGTGTACGGGTTGCGCATATTCACGGTGTTGTCGAAATACCCTTGAAACGCCGTCGCCCACGTCGCCGCGTTGGTGGTCGAGCAGGGAGTGTTGCCAACGACGCTCGTCGCCGCGCCGGCCGAGCATTTCGCGAATTCGCTCGAAATCAGGTTGATGACGTTGCGATGGTTGCTTTTGGCGCCGTTTTCCTTTGCCTGGGCTTGGTAGCCTTGGTATTGCGGAATGGCGACGGCGGCCAATATGCCGAGAATCGCCACGACGATGAGCAATTCTATCAGCGTAAAGCCTTCCTCTACTTTTTTACTAAACATGGTATATAATCCCCTTTCTGTGGAATGCGTCCCCTCCGGACGCAAGAAACTGTATTACTTATAGGACTTGGAATAGAAAACGCATTATTGTTTTCTATTGTATTTATACCACGATTTTATCGTTATAGCAATAATTTAGTTTATTTTTTAACTAAAAAGGATACCACATGGACGTAACGTTTTTTTTACGTTTGGCGTTTCAGGCGTTATTGGCGGACGCATTTTTTCGGCTGGCGAAAGGGTGCGTCGCCTTGTACGGGCGCGAGGAGTGGAACTTCACCTTGCGCGACTACGTGCGTGAAACGGTAAAACACGCAGCGGAATACGCGCCGACCGCGCCGAAAGGGCGCGCCTTGCCGACGTCGTTCGCCTATTGGGCTTTTTTAGGGCTTGCCGCCGCGTGCGTTTTCGCCGCCGACGCGGCGTTTCCGGAGGCGCCGCTCAAATCTGCCTATGCGGCGCTGCTGGCGCTGCCGTTGCTTTCCATGGGGTACGTCGATATAAAATTGCAGTATCTGCCCGATTTCATCATGGCCGTCGCCGTCGCTCTGTCGCTGGCGCAAACGGCCGGGGAGGTTTTTTTGCCGTGGAAAGCCTCGCTGGCGGGAGGCGCCGTAGGATTTGGGCTGATGTGGGGAATAAACGCCGTTTTTAAGCTTGTGCGCAAAAAAGACGGCATGGGCGCCGGCGATTTTAAGCTGACGGGGACGCTGGGACTATGGCTGGGCGTCGCGCCCTTGCCGTATTTGTTGTTCCTTTCGTCTTTTATCGGCCTAAGCGGCGCGATAGGGGCGGGAATCATGTCGCGCTCCGGCGTTCCCCGCCGCTTTGCCTACGGCCCGGCCTTGGCGCTTGCCGGCTATGCCCTCATATTGCTGCGCGACATTGCGGGAAAATACGGCCTGTGGTAGGATTTTCAGGTTTTTTGACGCCGTTATTCATGCAATAAAAAATTTGTTTTTTTATTGTGGGCGCATGACCGGGCCTGCCGGATATGCGCGTTGCGCGAAGGATTCGTCGAGGCTAAGAAGATGGCTTAGGAGCTATAAGAATGCCTCCGACTTGTGAGATAATTTCTTGAGATGAAGAAAGCGTAGACGCTTTTTTCTGACGTTTGGCTGACGGTTCTCCCGTTTTTTGAAGTGCGACTGCTTTTCTTTTGACTGATTTTTGGCGGGGCGGGTGAAAAGCCTTCATAGAGCACCGACTCCATTGATTCTTCTGCGTAAGGAATCTTTCCTTTCCTGCGCACCCCGGAATTTTAGAGCAACTTCGGATATCCGTGTAACATTCCGTCCAGAGATTGCAGTCCAACAAATACTGTTTTCCGCTGCATTCAAGGTGCTTTGTGCAATTTCTGGTGCGCGTACGGCAATTTTTAGTAGAACATGGATACCAGACATTGTTGGTCTTCAAATACTGTGTTCCTTTGCACTGATTGTGGTTGGTGCAATTTTTAGTGCGCGTACGGCAATCTTCAATATGACATGGTTCGAATCCTCCCTTATTCAATCGTCGTCTTTTTCCCTTACAATCCTCGTCTGTGCAATTTTTACTATTGTATTCGCAAGAATCTATGCTGCATCTAAGCACAGATCGATTGAAATCGCCTGTCCATGTTCCTTTACATTCCGGGATTGTACAGGAAGTATTGACGGTGCATGTAGACCACCTTCCGTTTTCCTGCTTCGTAAGCATTTCTTGTCCGCACTTACAAGTCTTCCGGTTTCTCGAACAACTCGTGACAGAGCAAGGAGAGGATTGAGTATGTTTTATTAACGTAATATCGCCGCTGCAACCCTCCGCTTTGCACGGCCGGGTTTTCGAAGCGCAGCTATTGACGTTGCAATAAGTTTGGGTCACGTTGCCCGATTTAGATGTGCTCAAGCCAATTGATCCGTTGCATCCTGTAGCTCTGCACTTCAAATATGCTTCGCAAGAAGCTTCTAGGCATGCGTATCTTCCGAGAGCATACTTCACCTTGGCCGTACAGACGCTCCCGTCCTTTTGCGTACGTCCGCATCCTTTTGTTGGAAAATTTTCTTTGATGTGTGCTTTTCTTCGGGCTAAATAGGCGCAAGGGAGCGGCGCCGTTTGGGCGGGATCGCTTCCGGAGCGATTGTTGTAGGCGCCTTGCGAAAAGAACATGTCAAGAGTGACGACCACGGGACCTGCGGTATCACAAGCGACGCACAAAAAGATCGCCTTACGGGTGCGTTCCGTCACGTCGGCGTGTGTATTCTCTTGGCATCGGGGGCATTTCGGCGGAGAAAGTGACGTAAGATAGTGTTTTTGTTCTTTGGGACAGCGCAATTCAGCCGCAGTGGCATTCGCATTGACCGTTATTATAAGTTTTGCGCCGCAATCTGGGCAAAGTGTGTTCTCAGAGGTCCGCGACGCAAGGATGTTAGAAAAATCCATCGCGGCATAAAAAATGGGTTCTTTTAGAATAACCGATAAGGTAATCCGATTATCCTATATATCTTAAAGAAAGTAAATTGGAATTTTAAATTCCCGCTTTTCCGGGAATGGAAAATACGCACAGCCTCGAATTCCTTGCGTTACCCGTTGCGCTTTACCCCCGCCCGTCCGGGAACGATGAGCCCCAGCAATAAGACGGCCAGCGGAATCAGGCCGATGAACATCATTTTTAGGCGCGTTCCGAGCGCTTCGATATCTTTACGCAACGAATGCTGCACGTCGCGCAACTCGGAGCGGGTCGCAATCAATTGCTGCGTGAAGGCGTCGACTTCCGCTTGTTCCTTTGCCGTGACGATGGATTCCCCTTGAGCGCCGCCTTGCCGGAGCGCGGCCAGCTTTTGTTGCGTATCCTGCAATTTTTTCTGCAACTCTTGCTGTTTATGCAGATATTCCTTTTCCGCCTTCCGTCTGAGCGCGTTCACCTTGTCGAAGGGGCGGTCGATGCGCGAGCGGCCGCGCAAGCTGCTGAGCATGCCGCTTCCCGCCAACTCGTCGATGGCATTCAGCGCGAAGGCGCCGTTATCGGCGATTTGCACGCGCAATTCGTCTTGCAGGAAGGCTTGTTTTTGCAGCCACGTTCCGTCGTTCAGAAAATCGACGTCGGCGATCAGCGTCACCGCGCCCGACTTTGGCGCCAAGGATTTTTTGGCGTCGTCGGGGAAGGCGGAGGGAAATTGCCCCGTCAGCGACGCCGCAAGCGCGAAGGATTGCCCGGAGGGCGCATAATTGCGCAGCATGTCCTCCGCGTTTTCGGCGTCGCTGCGATTGACCTCCATCGCCGATTCGCCCGTATGGGCCAATATTTTCCAGGTGAGTCCGTTCGGTTTCTCGGGCGCGAAGGTGAAATGCCCCGGCGACTTAAACACCAGTCGGCGTAAATTCGCGGTAGAGGGGTCGGCGTCGCTTAGTCCGTTTTTATCAAGCACGATCCAGTTGGGCTTGTCGAGCAACATTTGTCGGCTTTTTCCGTCCGGCGTTTCCTGCGTGACGGCGCTGCGGGCGGCGTGCTCTATGTCCAGCGCCACCTTATCCGGGCGATACGACACGCCCCACGCGCGCAGCAATCCTTCCAGCGGGTCGGAGCCGTTCATCCCCGCGCCCCATTCGGGATAGGGATCGAGCGCGACGAGCAATTTCCCTCCCTGCACCACGAAATCGTTCACGCTGCGCAGCAAGGCGTCGCTCGGCATGTCCGGATAGATCCACACCAAAATATCGGCGTCTTTAGGAACGGCGTCGGCTTTTTTATCCATCGGCTCGACGTCGAACTCTTCCTTCACGTCATCCGCGATCGACCACTCCGAAGAACGGGACGGCATGAAGGGATTGGCCGCCGGGGCGTTAAAATCCACTCCGCTTAACACCGCTATCTTCGGTTTTTCCGCCTCCGAGAGGTCGTATACCGCGCGCGTCAGGTCATATTCCAAAAATTGTTCGCGTTCCGGGTTTAAGAACGGAAACGCTTTAACGGCGTCGGTCGAATTGCTTAGCGCCAGCCCGAAATACAGGCGCGCGCCGTTGTCGTCCAAGGGAACGGGATCAACGCCGAAGGCCACGGCGTCGTCTTCCTGCCGCGAAAACGGCTCGGGGTCGATAATTTCCACCGAAAATTTTCCGTCGGACAATCCTTCATACACTTTAAGCAGCGTCTTGATACGCTCGCCATAGGCTTGCAGGGCGGGAATGCCGCTCACTTCCTTCGCACCGTAAAAAAAACGCGCCTTAATCGGCTCTTTTAATTCCTTTAGCAGCGTTTTCGTGCCGCTCGACAAGGTATAAAGCTTCTCTTCGGTCATGTCGAGGCGCGCGCCGCTTAAAAAAACGTTCGACAACACGCTTACCGACACGAGCATCGCCACGCATCCCGCAGCGGCGACGGCGACGAGCAATTTATTTTTTATCATAACGGCGACTCGTGTTAGGCGAAAATCAAGGGAATAACCGCTTTATGTCGGTTCATGCGGCAAACTATAAAAGCGCCGACGAAAAATAGCAAGAGGGCGCTATTCGCTTCCCGCCCCTTCTTTTTTGTAGTAACTCTCGGTTCCCGCGTCCATGTTCGTTCCGCCGTTGCAATTCAGCGTGTAGAGATTGCCGAGATAGTTGATGCGCGTTTCCGCCGCCTCTATCGCCTTTTTCGCGTCGGAGACGCCGAATAGCAGGCAGCTTGGCGAATAAAATTTCGTCGGCACCTGCCATAGCGACCGGCGGGCCAACATAAGATAGTGTTCCGACTCCGTCATTTCTAAAATGATCGCCTTGCAGCTCAGTTTTTTGTCTTGCCTTTGAATGGGCGTAATGCGCAAGGGCGGCTCGCAGTTGCACGCGGTTGCCAGCGCCGCGCAGGCGAAGAGACAAATACAAAAAAATGCGCGCATAGAGATTCTAAAGACGTAGCAGCGATGAACGACGCAAACTATACTAGCGAAATTCGACAAATAATAAAGGGTTATTTACACGGCTTCCGGAAAAAGGCAAGGCAAAATTTCCTGTGACGGCCCCAAAATAAGAATTATTTTTATCTCCGTGAAATAAGGGAATAATTTTCTCCCTTTTACAACGCAGCGCGATTGCCCTATGATGCGTGCCATGCAAAAAAACCGGCGGAAAAAGACGCGCGATGCGGAAAATCATTAAATTTATATGTATCGTCTCGGTATGGGCGGGGTTGGGATTGGCCGCGACCGGCGTCTATATGCTGCGCGACGTTCCCGGATTGGAGAGCCTCGAACACAAGGAGCGTCATGTCGGCATTCGTTTTTTTGATCGGCGCGGGAAGGAATTTTCGTACGCCGGCAACCATGTCGGCAACGCCGTCGACGTGAACGTCTTGCCGAAACATTTCATCGACGCGCTGCTGTCGACCGAAGACCGGCGCTTCTACGACCATATCGGGATAGACGTTTGGGGCGTGATGCGCGCCGCCGCGCGCAATCTCTACGCCCGCCGCATCGTGCAGGGGGGAAGCACGCTCACGCAGCAATTGGCGAAACTGACCTTCCTCACCCCCGAACGCACCTTCAAGCGCAAGGTGCAAGAGATGTTCCTTGCGCTCTATCTCGACGCCAAGCTGAGTAAGGACGAGATTCTCGCGCTGTATCTGGAGCGCGTCTATTTCGGCAACGGCAATTACGGGCTGGAAGAGGCGGCGCGCGGATATTTCGGCAAGCCTTACTCCGACGTCAGCCTGTACGAATCGGCGTTGCTGGTGGGGGCGATCAAGGCGCCGACCTATTATAACCCCGTCGCCCACCGCACGCGCGCGGAAAAGCGCGCCGCCCAAGTGCTGCTGAGCATGGCCGACGCCGATAAACTGACGGAAAAACAGGCGATCTACGCGGCGTCGCACCCGGAAAAAGCGAGCAAAAAACGCAGCCCGGCGGAACGCGAGTTCGATTATTTCGCCGATTGGGCAAAACCGCAGGTAAAGGATTATATCGGCAATCCCGACGGGGAATACCTGGCCTATACCACCCTTGACGCCGACTTGCAAAAAGCGGCGCATTATGCCTGCGACAAGCACCTTCGCGACGCGATGAAGGCGCATTCCGGCGTGAACTTACAATGCGCGGTGGTGGCGCTCGACACGTCCGGCGGCGTGCTCGCCATGATCGGCGGGCGCTCCTATGCGGAAAGCCCGTTCAACCGCGCCGCGCAAGCCAGGCGCCAACCGGGATCGCTCTTTAAGCTGTTCGTCTACGCCGCCGCGATGGAGCGCGGCATGACGCCCTACGACGTGATGAACGACAAACCGATTAGCTATAAGGGATGGAACCCGGGAAACTGGGACGACAAGCACGTGGGCTTGATAACGCTTAGGAACGCCTTCGCCAAGTCGGTGAACAGCGTGGCGGTGCAGCTTACAGACATGATCGGCGTGGAGAACGTCATCGCCACCGCGAAAAAATTAGGCATTACCGACGCGCTCGCACCCAATCTCAGCATCGCGCTCGGCACGTCGGAGACGTCGCTGCTCGACATGACGACGGCCTACGCGCACGTGGCGAACGGCGGGCGCACCGTCTGGCCGCACGGGCTGGAGAGCATATCGACCGGAGGAGCGGAGGCATTTCGCTACCGCGCGCAAACCGGGCTGTTGGCCCTGAACGAAAACACGGTGGATAAAATGATTCCGCTGCTGCGGGCGGTGGTGACGTCCGGCACCGGCCATAACGCGAACGTGGACGGCGCGGCGGTGGCGGGAAAAACCGGCACCTCGCAAAACAACCGCGACGCGTGGTTTATCGGCTTTACCCCGGACATTACCGTCGGGGTGTGGACGGGGCGCGACGACAATAAGCCGATGCCCTCCGGCATTAGCGGAGGTTCCGTTCCCGCGCGTATTTTCCGCGACGTCGCCAGCGCCTATTACAACGTGCTGCATCGCGACGCCCTGCCGCCGGCGCGGCTTTATGACGATCTCGGCGCCCCGCCCGTCACCACCATCGTGCCGCGCAAGGAATACGACCCCGTCCGCCGCGACGAAAAGGAAGGCTTCTTCGACCGATTGTGGGATGCGCTTAGCGGAAGGTAGCGCGATGCGTCGCTTTCATTATCGAGAATTAACGAAGGCGTGCGATATGGTGAGGGCGTCCACATAATTTAGGAGACTTTTCATCATGACCGCATCCACCGTAAAAATGACGGATAAAGACGCATTGCATATCGGCGTAGATACCGAAGCCCGCGCGAACGTCGCCGAGCATTTGTCGCGCTTTCTCGCCACCACCTACACGCTCTATTTTAAGACCCTTTACTATCATTGGAACGTGACCGGACCGCATTTTCATGCGTTGCACCTGTTGTTTGAGGAACAATATCAAGACTTGCAGCAAGCGGGCGACGCGCTTGCCGAGCGCATTCGTGCGCTTGGGCATTTCAGCCCGGGCACGTACCGCGAATTTGAAAAACTCTCCGCCGTGTCGCACGACGAGTCTTTGCCGAAAAAATCCGCGAACATGGTGCAAAATTTGTTGCGCGACAACGAAATATGCACGCAAGAAGCGCGTAAAGTGCTCGAAGCGGCCGAAAAAGCAGGCGACGAAGTTACCGTCGACATGATGGTGGGGCGCATGGGCATACACGAAAAGGCCGCCTGGATGTTACGTTCCACCGTCGAATGACGGATATGGCTTAATAGACGCTTCTTGCATAATCCGCCTTGCCGCAGCGAGTTTTGCAAGAAGCCTATTCACCGAAAGCGCTCTTTTACGGCGCCACGTCCGCATTCGCGCATTGCGACTTTCTGATAAGGCGCATGAAGTGGTCCGGTTCGAGCCATTTCCCTTTATAATAATAGTCATAGGCGCGATTTATGCCGGTGCCTTCGCCTAGATCGTTCCACGTGGCGAGCGTCAGCACGTCGAAATCCGTCGTGCCGTTTAGTACCGTATTCAGCAATTCGTCGCCTTTGATGAGCGTGTCGCCGTCCTTCGCCGGTTGGCCCGGAGACTCCCTGCCGACGGCGTCCCACCGTACCATCGCGTTACCCAGCTTCTTGCCGTTCATGGCGAAGCCGTTGACGCCGCCCGGGGCAGCAGGCGAAATGCTGTTCCAGGTGAAGCGTCCGTTCGCGACGGATTCCATGGCGGGATCGTCGAAAAAGGCCGTATCCACGACGACGAACGGCTCGGATCCGAAATCGGCCTTGAACATCTCCTTCATGCGCTTGATGACGGCGGCGGAAACGTTGCGGGGAGAGAGCGTGCCGGCATTATAAAAATAAATGACCGGCTTACCGTCGATTTTGTAGCGATGCGCGTCGTCGATTTTGGTGAAGAAAGGCTTCCATTTCATTTGGTACATCGTTGAGGCGGCGCCTTCCGTATCGCTTAGGTTGGGAACGGCGGCCCATTTTGCGCCGAAATAGGTTTGGCCCCACGTCCAGGTGTCGTCGAGCATGCCTATTTTTACGGCGTCGCCCTCGCTTTTTAGCGCTTGCGCGAGCTTGTCGATTTTTCCTTCGTCGACCATGTCCGGCCCGTAGACGTTCGGCAACAGGAATTGCAGGCCGGCGTATCGGGCGTCGCGCAGTTCCCGCGTCCAAAAAGCGACCTCGTCCGGGTCGTAATATCCGCCGCCCGCCATCGGAGCGACGGGGTCCATGCCGAAGACGTGGTTGCCGGCCCAGTTCATTTCGCAGTTCGTTTTTCCCGGGCAGTCGAAGAAGAACATCAGCACCGCTCCCACGTCGCGCTTTCCGATGCGTTCGCACGCGGGCGCGGAGGGTTCGACGTTGTTTTCCCACGGAGAGGAAAAGGCAAACTTACATTGCTTTCCCTCTTCCGCGCATATGCGGTACGCGACGTCGATCCGTCGCGCGCGCGCGTCGCTAGAGAGGGGTTGCGAAAAGGCGCTTGCGGACGCCGGCGGCTCTTTTCCCGTAATCTGGCAATACAGGCGGCGCACCGCTTCCGTAGGGGAGTTGCCGAGATTTACGTCCACGACGTCGCTTTGCCGACAGTCGCTCGTATTTTCCGGCTTTAACGCAAAGGCGCCGCCGCCTTGCTGCCCTCCGGCGGCTTTCATGCGACATTGGCATTGTTGCGCCGACGCGTCGGCGGAGAGCGCTGCCAGCAACATAATTGTGAAAAAAGCAAGAAAACGCATGAGCGATCCGTTGTAAGCGTTCATCCTTCCCCTAAGCTTGCATTGTAGCGCTTGCGTATAAAGGTTATGTGACGTTCGGTTAAGGGGTTCTTTCCTGAATTGAAGGCGCTGGCGCCCGATAAATAAGCGTTCCATAAAAAAACGAAATAAAATGTAAAAAATCTATTGACGCTTTGGCTCGAATTCCGTATAACCCCTTTTACCGAAGCGAGACGGAAAGAAACGAATCGCTAGGCCGCTCTTTGAAAACAAAAGCTAAACACAATATCTAATCGTAATATTGCAAGTTTAGTTCTGTATATAACATCGCTCTTAAAGAATTTTAAGGGCACATGGTGGATGCCTAGGCGATTGCAGGCGATGAAGGACGTAATACGCTGCGATAAGCCTCGGGGAGTTGCGAATACACGTTGATCCGAGGATGTCCGAATGGGGAAACCCGCCGCTTTTAGCGGCATCTCTAAGCCAATTCATAACTTAGAGAAGCAAACCCGGCGAACTGAAATATCTCATTAGCCGGAGGAAAAGAAATCAACCGAGATTCCGTTAGTAGTGACGAGCGAACGCGGACCAGGCCAGTCATGCTTACGTAATAATTAGAAGTATTTGGAAAAATACGCCATAGTGGGTGATAGCCCCGTATAAGTAAAAAGCGTTTGCATGCATGAGTAGGGCGAAACACGTGAAATTTCGTTTGAAGATGGGAGGCCCGCCTTCCAAGCCTAAATACTCGCAATCGACCGATAGTGAACTAGTACCGTGAGGGAAAGGTGAAAAGAACCCCGATAAGGGGAGTGAAACAGATCCTGAAACCGTGTGCCTATAAGCAGTCGGAGCGTCTTAATCTTTCGAGATTTATGGCGTGACGGCGTACCTCTTGTATAATGGGTCAGCGACTTAATTTTTCATGCGAGCTTAAGCCGTTAGGTGTAGGCGAAGCGAAAGCGAGTCTGAATAGGGCGTTTTAGTATGAAGGATTAGACCCGAAACCGAGTGATCTAGCCATGGTCAGGCTGAAGGTAAAGTAACATTTACTGAAGGGCCGAACCCACGTCTGTTGAAAAAGACGGGGATGAACTGTGGTTAGGGGTGAAAGGCCAATCAAACTCGGATATAGCTGGTTCTCCGCGAAATCTATTTAGGTAGAGCGTCGATTTATACATTGTCGGGGGTAGAGCTCTGGACAGGCTAGGGGGGCATACAGCCTTACCAAACCTAACTAAACTCCGAATACCGACAATGGTTCGTCGGCAGACACACTACGGGTGCTAAGGTCCGTGGTGAAAAGGGAAACAGCCCAGACCTACAGCTAAGGTCCCCAAGTCATGGCTAAGTGTGAAAGGATGTGAAAAGGCCAAAACAACCAGGAGGTTGGCTTAGAAGCAGCCATCCTTTAAAGAAAGCGTAACAGCTCACTGGTCTAATTAAGCTTTTTTGCGCCGAAAATGTATCGGGGCTCAAGCCATGCACCGAAGCTTAGGATGCGCAATTTATTGCGCGTGGTAGCGGAGCGTTCCGTAAGCCTGCGAAGGCGTATCGTAAGGTATGCTGGAGGTATCGGAAGCGAGAATGCTGACATGAGTAGCGACAAAAAGTGTGAGAGACACTTTCGCCGAAAGTCCAAGGGTTCCTGCTTAAAGCTAATCTGAGCAGGGTTAGTCGGCCCCTAAGGCGAGGCCTAAAGGCGTAGTCGATGGGAATCAGGTTAATATTCCTGAACCTGTGGGAAGTGACGAGTTTCGTAAGTTGTATGATCTTATCGGATTGATTCATGCAGCGAAGAGGCTCCGGGAAATAGCCCCACATATAGACCGTACCCCAAACCGACACAGGTGGACAGGTAGAGCATACCAAGGCGCTTGAGAGAACGATGTTGAAGGAACTAGGCAAATTGCACTCGTAACTTCGGGAGAAGAGTGGCCGTTATGAAGGCAACTTCGTAACGGCGTCACAGAGCAGGGGGTAGCGACTGTTTATTAAAAACACAGGACTATGCAAACACGAAAGTGGAAGTATATGGTCTGACGCCTGCCCGGTGCCGGAAGGTTAAGTGGATGGGTTCACGCTCTGAAATGAAGCCCCGGTGAACGGCGGCCGTAACTATGACGGTCCTAAGGTAGCGAAATTCCTTGTCGGGTAAGTTCCGACCCGCACGAATGGCGTAACGACTTCCCCGCTGTCTCCAACATCGACTCAGCGAAATTGAATTCTCCGTGAAGATGCGGAGTTCCCGCGGTTAGACGGAAAGACCCCGTGAACCTTTACTATAGCTTTACATTGACGCCAGAAATACGCATGCGCAGGATAGGCGGGAGGCTTTGAAGCTGGTGCTCCGGCGCTGGTGGAGCCATCCTTGAGATACCGCCCTTGCTATTTTTGTCGTCTAACCTAGTCGCCTTATCGGCGACGGAGACAATGTATGGTGGGTAGTTTGACTGGGGCGGTCGCCTCCCAAAGAGTAACGGAGGCGCGCGATGGTAGGCTCAGTCCGGTCAGAAATCGGACTTTAGAGTGTAATGGCATAAGCCTGCCTGACTGCGAGACCCACAAGTCGAGCAGGGACGAAAGTCGGTCATAGTGATCCGGTGATTCTGTGCGGAAGGGTCATCGCTCAACGGATAAAAGGTACTCCGGGGATAACAGGCTGATGATGCCCAAGAGTCCATATCGACGGCATCGTTTGGCACCTCGATGTCGGCTCATCACATCCTGGGGCTGGAGAAGGTCCCAAGGGTACGGCTGTTCGCCGTTTAAAGTGGTACG
>JBEVNR010000020.1:0-45199 GCA_040507985.1 Rickettsiales bacterium
CGCGCCATCATGATGATCCGCGCTTATCGTATGCGCGGCCATCTGCATGCGAAGCTTGACCCGCTGGGCATCGCCCAACCTATCGAGGATTACAACGAGCTGTCGCCAGCGTCGTATGGCTTCACCGAAGTCGACTATGATCGCCGGATCTTCATCGACAATGTTCTCGGGCTGGAATATGCGACCATTCCCGAAATGCTGGAGATCCTGGACCGCACCTACTGTTCCACAATGGGTGTCGAGTTCATGCATATTTCCGATCCCGAGGAAAAGGCATGGTTGCAGGAACGCATCGAGGGCGCCGATAAGGAAATCCGCTTCACGGATACCGGAAAGAAGGCGATTCTCCAGAAGCTCATTGAAGCTGAAGGCTTCGAGCAGTTCATCGACGTCAAGTACAAAGGCACCAAGCGCTTCGGGCTCGATGGCGCCGAATCTCTGATTCCTGCCCTGGAGCAGATCGTCAAGCGCGGCGGATCGCTCGGCATGAAGGAGATCGTGCTGGGTATGGCGCATCGCGGGCGCCTGAACGTGCTGACCAAAGTCATGGGCAAGCCCTACGCCGCGCTGCTCGCGGAGTTTCAAGGCGGGCAAACGCATTTCTCGGAAGACTTAGTGGCCACGGGCGACGTCAAGTACCATCAGGGCGTATCGTCCGACCGCCATTTTGACGGAAAGAAAATTCACCTTTCCCTATCGCCCAACCCCTCCCACTTAGAGGCCGTCAATCCGGTCGTGGCAGGACGCGCGCGCGCCCGGCAAAACCAACACGGCGACGCGGAACGTCGGCAGGTATTGCCGATTTTGGTGCACGGCGACGCGGCATTCGCCGGCCAAGGCGTGGTGTGGGAAACGCTGGCGCTGGGAGATTTGGACGGCTACACGACCGGCGGCACGGTGCATATCATCATCAACAACCAGATCGGCTTCACGACCAACCCCGCGAGCGCGCGCAAGTCACCATACCCGGCGGACATCGCGAAGGGCATCCACGCGCCGATCTTCCACGTAAACGGCGACGAGCCGGAATCGGTCGTGTATGTCAGCCGCATGGCGCTGGAGTTTCGCCAAAAATTCGGCAAGGACGTGGTGGTCGACGTATTTTGTTACCGCCGTTACGGCCACAATGAAGGCGACGAGCCGTTTTTCACGCAGCCCCGCATGTATTCCGCCATTGCCGAACACGAGCGTCCCGTCGAAGTCTATAAAAAACGCTTAATCGAACAAGGCCGCCTCACCGAAAAAGAATTCGACGCCATGCGCGACGAATTTATCGCGCACTTAAACGCGGAATTAGACAAGGCGACGAGCTATAAAAACGACGGCGCCGACTGGTTTCAGGGTTTTTGGTCCGATTTAACCCCCCCGACCGAACAGGATATTTTCCGTTCCGTTCACACGGGAATCGACGAGGCGCTTTTTACGTCTCTCGGCGAACGTCTTAGCGGCGTTCCGGAAGGCTACGAGGTGAATAAAAAACTCGTCAAGCAATTGGAACAAAAGCGCGAAATGCTTGAAACGGGAGAGAATATCGACTGGGCGCTGGCCGAAGGCCTGGCATTCGCTTCGCTGCTTGAGGAAGGCAACGACGTGCGCGTGAGCGGCCAGGACGCGGTGCGCGGCACGTTCTCGCATCGCCACAGCGCCTTCGTCGACCAAACCACCGAAAAACGCTACTTTCCGCTTAAAAACTTGAGCAAAGACCAGGGCAATTTCGAGGTGATCGACAGCAACCTGTCGGAATACGCCGTCCTCGGTTTTGAATATGGCTATTCGCTCACTGACCCCAATTGTCTGGTAATCTGGGAAGCGCAGTTCGGCGACTTCGCCAACGGCGCCCAGATCATGTTTGACCAGTTCATTTCGTCGGCGGAAGCGAAGTGGCTGCGCTTTAGCGGCCTTACCATGCTGCTCCCCCACGGGTACGAAGGGCAAGGGCCGGAACATAGTTCCGCCCGGTTGGAACGTTTCTTGCAGTTATGCGCGGAAAACAACATGCAAGTGCTGAATTGCACGACGCCGGCGAATTTTTTCCACGCCCTTCGTCGCCAAATGAAGCGCAATTTCCGCAAGCCCCTGATCGTCATGTCGCCGAAATCGCTATTGCGCCATAAGGAATGCGTGTCGTCGAAACAAGATTTCTTGTCCGACTCCGGATTCTTGGAAGTGATAAACGACGGGAAGGCGCAGAAAAAGGCCGGCAAGATCCGTAAGGTCGTATTGTGTTCGGGAAAAATTTTCTACGAATTGCGTCAGGGTCGCGACGAAGAAGGCAAAGACGACGTGGCAATTGTGCGCGTCGAGCAGCTTTATCCTTTCCCGCAGGAGCAACTGAAAAAGATTTGCGCCTCGTACAAAAACGCCGAATTCGTATGGTGTCAGGAAGAACCGCGCAATATGGGCGCTTGGCACTTTATGGATCGTCGGTTGGAAGACGTGCTGCGCGACGTCGGCGCGAAACATAACCGTCCGATCTATGCCGGGCGTCCGGACGCGGCGTCGCCGGCGGCAGGCTATCCCAAAATTCACAACAAACGCCAAAAAGCCGTCGTCACCGACGCGTTGGCGTAAGATAAGCAGTAAGGAGCGACCATCATGCCCATTAACATCAACGTGCCGCCGCTGGGGGAATCAGTCAGCGAAGCGACGATCGCGAAATGGCATAAAAAACCCGGCGACGCCGTCAAGGCCGACGAACTGCTCGCGGAACTGGAAACCGAAAAAGTGACGCTCGAGGTTAACGCGCCACAATCAGGCGTCATATCGGAATTAAAAGTTAAGGAAGGTGATAGCGTCGAAGTCGGCGCCCTTATCGCGACGATGGAAGCGGGAGAAGGCAAGACGGTACCCGCCAAACAAGAATCCGCGCCCAAAAAAGAGGAGATGCACACATCATCTTCCGAGCAAAAAACCGTCTATTCGCCGGCCGCGCAAAAAATTGCGGCAGAAAAAGGCGTCTATCCCGAAAGCGGCACCGGCAAGGACGGGCGCGTGACCAAAGGCGACGTGTTGTCGCATCAACCCGCCGCGCCGGCGAAGCGCGAGGAAGGTCCGCGCGAAGAGCGCGTACGCATGACGAAGTTGCGCCAAAAAATTGCCCAACGCTTGAAGGAATCGCAAAACACGGCGGCCATCCTCACCACCTTCAACGAAATCGACATGTCGGCGGCAATGAAGCTGCGCAAAATCTACCAAGACAAATTCGTGGAAAAATACGGCGTGAAGCTGGGTTTCATGTCGTTCTTCACCAAGGCGGCCATTCACGCCTTGCGCGACATTCCTGCCGTGAACGCCGAAATTCAAGGCGACGAAATCGTTTATAAAAAGTACTGTCATATCGGCGTGGCGGTCGGCGCCCCGCAAGGATTGGTCGTCCCCGTGCTGAAAGACGCGCAAGACATGAGCTTCGCACAGATCGAACAAACGATCGCCGAATTCGGCAAAAAAGCCCGCGCCGGAAAATTATCGCCCGACGACATGAGCGGCGGCACCTTCACCATATCGAACGGCGGCGTCTACGGTTCTCTGCTTTCCACCCCCATCATCAACCCGCCGCAAACGGGCATTTTGGGGCTGCACAAAATTCAAGACCGCCCGGTCGCCGAAAACGGTCAGGTCGTCATTCGCCCGATGATGTACGTCGCGTTGTCGTACGACCATCGCTTGATCGACGGTTCGGAAGCGGTGACGTTCCTCGTAAAAGTGAAGGAAGCGATGGAAGATCCGCAGCGCTTGTTGTTTGACATATAGTTTTGAACGTCAATCCTCTTGCATGCGAATTAAATGGGTTCTTGGCTAGCGTCAATACTATTTAATAATCATAAATTATTATGAAAAATAGGCATTTAGGCGACTCTAACGTTTAGAAAATTTCTGCGATATTTTTTAATGTCAAGGCGCATCCGTGCTTTTATGTAAGCGGAGTATAGGTTTGAAGGAGATGCAACAGGAAGCTCGCGCGATGTTTGACGGCTTTCGCGAGGAATGCGGCGTGTTTGGCGTATGGGGATCCGACTCTGCCGCCGCCTTGACGGTGCTGGGTTTACATGCGCTGCAACATCGCGGACAAGAGGCGGCGGGCGTGGTGAGCGGCGACGGCAAATCGTTCCGCGTCGAAAAATATATCGGCAAGGTGGCCGACTACTTTACCTCAAAACACGTGATAGAAAAGTTGCCCGGCCAATACGCCGTTGGCCACGTGCGCTATTCGACCTCGGGCGAGAAGCAGCACCGCAACGTGCAGCCGATTTTTTCGGAATATAATTTCGGCGGGATGGCCATCGCCCATAACGGCAACTTGACGAACGCCGCCGCGCTTCGCAGCGAACTCATTAAAAATGGGGCCATTTTTCAATCGACCATGGACACCGAAATCTTCACCCATCTGGTGGCCACCGGCAAAAAAACCAAGGTGGCGGACCGGCTTATAGAAGCGTTTCGGCAGGTGGAAGGCGCCTATTCGGTGGTGGCGCTCACCCGAAAAAAACTGGTCGGCGCGCGCGATCCCTACGGCGTGCGTCCCCTTATTTTAGGCAGGTTGGGAGACGCCTACGTGTTGGCGTCGGAAAGCTGCGCCCTCGACATTATCGGCGCCAAGGCCGTGCGCGACGTGGAACCCGGCGAAATGGTGATTATCGACGAAAAAGGCGTGGAGTCCCTGCACCCGTTCGAGAAAAAACCCTCCCGCTTTTGCATTTTTGAATATACGTATTTTGCGCGGCCCGATAGCGACGTCGAGGGGCGCAACGTCTATTCCGTGCGCAAGGCCTTCGGCGCCGAGCTGGCGCGCGAGGCGAAAATAGACGCCGACGTCACGGTGCCGTTGCCGGATTCCGGCATCCCCGCCGCGCTTGGCTATGTGGAGCAATCCGGCTTGCCGCTCGAACTTGGCATCATCCGCAATCATTACGTCGGACGCACCTTCATCGAACCGAGCGACGAAGTGCGGCATTTGGGCGTAAAGCTTAAGCATAACGCCAATGCGCACGTAGTGCGCGGCAAGCGCGTCGTGTTGGTCGACGACACGCTCGTGCGCGGCACGACGTCAAAAAAAATCGTGGCGATGGTGCGCGAGGCCGGCGCGACGGAAGTGCATCTGGCCATCGCCAGTCCGCCCACGACGCATTCCTGTTTTTACGGGGTGGACACGCCCGATCGCCGCAATTTGATCGCGGCAAACCATTCGACGGAGGAAATAGCGAAGATTATCGGCGTCGACAGCCTCACGTTCTTATCGCTGGACGGGCTATATCGCTCCCTTGGCGAAGCGGGACGCAATCCCAAGGCTCCGCAATTTTGCGACGCCTGTTTTTCGGGAGATTATCCCATTCCCATCCCCGCAGGAGAATCAGCGTGACGGCGTCCCTGAAAGGAAAAATTATTTTAGTGACCGGCGCCTCGCGCGGCATCGGGCGCGCGGCCGGCGAGGCCATCGGTAAGGCCGGGGCGCACGTCATTCTGGCGGCGCGCACTCGGGGAGGGCTGGAAGAGGCCGACGACGCCATACGTGAAGGCGGAGGATCCGCTACGCTCGTTCCGATGGACCTAACGCAAGAGGGAAGCGTCGAGGCGCTGGCGATAGAGGTCGCTCAAAGATTCGGTCGGCTCGACGGTTTAATTGGCGCCGCCGGGGTACTCGGCGATTTGGCTCCCGTGGCGCATACCGAACCCAAGGCGTGGGAAAAAATGTTGGCGGTCAACGTGACGGCGAATTTCAGGTTGATACGCGCGTTCGACTTCTTGTTGCGCGCCGCGCCATCGGCGGCGGCGGTTTTTGTGTCCGATCCCGTTTCCCACGTGCCCAAAGCCTATTGGAGTTGTTATGCCGCAACCAAAGCGGCGCTGGAAACCATTGCGTTAGGGTACGCCGAAGAATGCCGCCACACGGGCGTGAAGGTGAATCTGGTGACGCCGCCGCCCACCCATACCCGATTGCGCAGCGCGGCGATGCCCGGAGAAAACGTCGCATTGCTCGCCCGGCCCGAAAGCGTCGCCGCCATTTTCGTGCGTCTTATGGAAAACAGAAACGTCGCCACCGGAGGAACCTATGCGGCCTAATTCCGAACAATCTTGCCAAAACCCGCGTTTTTTAGCGCCGGAAACGCGAGAGATTCACGGTAAAAAAGCCTATTGCGACGGAGACGGCGTCGGCGGACATCCCGGCATATACCTTAACGCCGGCGACAAGCCTTTCGTAGATTGCCCCTATTGCGGACGACGCTTCGTGCGAGACGACGCACCGGACGCCTAGGATGTGTGCACTTTTTGAGCCATAGGCCGGCGTAGCTAAAACGACCGGATTTTTGATCTTTTTTGCTGCGAACTTCGATATATTTTTTCAAAATAGCTCGCTCTAGCGCAATAACGGTGCCTTGAACGCCTCGTTTTCCTTCAATATTATTCGTCCTGCTTGCGCTTTTGCGTTGCCATGCGCGTTAGCCACGAATTTTTACGGTGCCAGCGGACGATCGGTTCGGCCGGAGCGCCGCCATAGGCCGCGCCGGGGGCGAGGTCGGTGGCGACGCCGCTTTGCGCCGCGACGCGCGCTCCCTCGCCGATACGTAAATGGCCCGCGACGCCGACTTGTCCGCCAAGCTGGGCGTAGGCGCCCACGTGCGAACTTCCGGCCACTCCCACTTGCGCCACGATCACGGCGCCCTTGCCGATGCGCACGTTATGGCCGATTTGCACAAGATTGTCTATTCGCGCATCGTCTTCAATAATTGTATCGCCCAATGCGCCCCGGTCGATCGTCGTGTTAGAGCCAATGCTCACGCGATGGCCGATGCGGACTATTCCGAGTTGCGGCACCGAGACGTGGCGCCCGGTTCGGCGGTCCGTCGCAAAACCGAAGCCGTCTTGCCCGATGCGCGCGCCCGGCAACATTTCCACGTCGTCGCCGATGACGGCGCAGCTAATGACGCAGCCGGCGCCGATGCGCGCCCTGTCTCCGATATGCACGCCTTTGCCGATGCGGCAATGCGACCCGACGATGCTTCCTTTTCCCACCCGCACTCCGGCGTCGATCACGGCGAACGGTTCTATTGCGCAATCCTCGCGGATAACGGCGGAGGCGTCGACGCACGCCAAGGGATGGGCGTCCGGCGCCGGAACGTGCGGCGGAAACAGCGCCGTCGCGATTCGGGCATACGCTAGATACGGATTGTCCGAAACCAGCGCCTCCATGTGCTTCGGCAAATAGTCCAGCCACTTTTCTTCGACGACACAAGCGGCAGCCTTGCTTTCTTTGAGTGCGGCGCGATATTTCGGGTCGGTGAGAAAAATGAGGTCCGTTTCCGTCGCTTCCTGCGGCGAGGCGACGCCGCCAAGAATTTTTTCCGCCGATTCCGGGCGGCGAAGAAGACAAGCGCCGATTTCCGCCGCTTGCGCAAGCGTCAACGGACGGGCGTTTCCAAAAAATTCCTTAAGCGGCATAAAAACCCGATTTATTTCGGCACCGACACCTTCACTTTCGGCAGTTGCTTGTCTAGCTGCGCGATGACGGCGGGGGTGATGTCCAGCGTTTTTTGGTAGAACAGCACTTCCGATTTCGGCACCGCCAGATCGAATCCTTGCTCCTCGCCCATTTTGGCGATAATGCCGATGACGGCGTCTTGAATTTGAATGAGCGCCGCATTGCGCGCTTTTTCGAGTTCCGCGCGTTTTTGCTGCACTTCGCCTTGCACGTCGACGACTTGCTTGCGGAATTCCTTTTGCTTGTTTTTAAAATCTTCCGGCGACAAAACGCTGCGATTTTGGTCTAAATTTTGGTTGGCGGTGCGGAGTTGGCTTTCTTTGCCGGCGATGTAGGTCTTGAATTTTTCGAGCATGGAATCAATTTCCGTGCGCACCGACTCCGCCGATTTCGCGTCCTTTAAAATAAGCTGCATGTCGACGACGCGATATTCCGAAGCGTCGCCGCGCGAGGGAGAGGCGCCGGCGAAGGCGGTAAAGGCGGCGACGGCAACGCCGGCGGCGATGGTGCGGAAGGATATTGTCATGGGATGCTCCTAAATGATGTTAAAACCGCGTTCCGAAGTTAAATCGGAAGAACTGCGTTTCGTCGTAATCTTCTTTCATGAACGGCGCCGCTAAGTCAAGACGAATCGGCCCCATGGGCGAGCGCCAGGAGAGGCCGACGCCGGCGGAGGCGCGCAGGGACGTGTCGTCGAACACCGTCGACGTCGCGCTGCTCTTGTCGTCCACGTTAAACAGCGAAGCGCCGTCCACGAACGCTGCGCCGCGTATGCCCAGCTCCTCCGGCAAGCCCAAGGGAAATTCCAACTCCACGGTGCCGGCGTAATAGGTGTTGCCGCCCAACGAGTCGCGCACGCCCGGGCGCGCCACGTCCGACCCGCGCGGCCCTATTCCCGCCGTGTCGAAGCCGCGAATGTCGTTGCCGCCAATGAAAAACCGCTCGTTGATGCGCACGTTTTTATCGTTATAACCGAATATATGGCCGCCGCTTGCCCCAAGCATTAAAATGACGTCGCGCTTATATAAGGGATAGTAGAATCTGGCCTTGCCTTCGTGCTTCACGTATTGCGAGTCCCCCCCGACGCCTGCCAACCCTTGGTTGAATCGCAAATAATAGCCTTCGGTGGGGATGTAGGCGCTGTCGCGCTTGTCGTAGGTGAGAGTGTGGTCGATAAGCGAGGTGACGTTGGTGCCTTCCTGCTGGCGAATGAAGGCCGAGGCGTCGTCGCGCACGTCGGTAATGTCGAGCTGCTGCAACGAATAGCGCAGCGAATGGCGTAAATATTCCGTGAGCGGGTACGACATGCGCACCGCGCCGCCTTGCGTGTCGCTGTCAAACGAGCTTTCGCGGTAAGCGTACCCGTTACGGAAAATATCGAAGCCGAGCGACAGGTCGCGATCCATAAAATACGGTTCGGTGAAGCTAAGCTGCGCCTCCATGCCGCGCGTCGAGCGCTGAAACCCGATGCGCGCGTCTTGCCCCTTGCCGAGGAAGTTGCGCTCGCGCAGACTCACGTTGCCGAGCGCGCCTTCCGTGGTGGAATATCCCGCGCCGAAATTCAGTTCGCCGGTCGAACGTTCCGAGACTTCCACGTCCAAATCGGCCTTATCGCCTTCGGGAGTTTTTTTGGTTTTAATTTCGGCCTTGTTGAAGAATCCGAGGTTTTTGATGCGTTGTTCCGAGCGCTTAATGTCGCGCGCGCTGTACGGATCGCCTTCGGCGATGCGCATCTCGCGGCGAATCACGCGATCGAGCGTACGCACGTTGCCGCTAATGTTAATGTTGTTGACGTAGCTTTTTTCGCCTTCCTTCACGCGATAACTGAGCTTCACTTTCCGCGAGGCGCGGTCGGGCGCAACGTCGGAACGCACGTCGACGAAGGTGTAGCCTTGTTCGTTCAAGTCTTCCGTCATCGCGTCGACGGAATCGCTCACGACTTTATTGTTAAAATAGTCGTTCGCTTTGGTTTGAATTTTTTCGCCGAGTTTTTTCACGTCCACGCCCGGAATGTCCGACGCCAACTCAATGTCGCCGAAGCGGTAGCGGTTGCCTTCCTCCACCGCAAAGGTGAGGATGAACTCGCCTTTGTCGCGCGAAATTTCGGCGTTGGCCGACAAGACTTTAAAATCGATGTAGCCGTGTTCCAGATAAAAGCGGCGCAGCAATTCCTGATCGAAATTCATGCGGTCCTGATCGTAGACGTCGGCGGAGGAGAAAAAGCGATACCACCGTTCTTCCGAACTGGTGATAACGTCTTTTAGCTGCGCGTCGCTAAAAATTTCGTTGCCGACGAAGTAAATTTTAGAAATTTTCGTCTTTTTGCCTTCGTAAATTTCGTACACCAAGTCGAGCCGATTGCGGTCCAGACGAATGACTTTCGGCTCGACGGTGGCGGAATAGCGCCCTTGCTTGCGGTAAAGCTGTAAAATGGCGTCGACGTCGCGCTGCAAATTCGCTTTGGTGAAAATCGCGCGGGGCGCGAGCGATATTTCTTTCTGTAAGTCTTCGTCTTTCATGCGCTTGTTGCCTTCAAACGCAACATTGCGTATGGCGGGATTTTCTTCCACATGCACGATAAGCGCGCCGTCGTCATAGCGCAACGACACGTCGGAAAACAACCCGATGCCGAACAGGCGCTTAAGGGCGTCGTTGCCTTTTTCCTGCGTGTAGGAATCGCCTTGCTTCATACCCAAATAAGAGAGCACCGTCGCCGTTTCGGTGCGTACGTTACCTTCGACGCGAACGGCGTTAATTTTTCCTTCCGACGGCATGCCGGCGTCGAAGAGCGACGAAGAAACGTTCGTATCGCCTTCCGCCGATTGGGCGAAAGCGGAAGAAGGCAGGCTTTGCGCCGTAGAGGCGAACGCAAGCGTCAGGCAGGCGGCGGAGCGAAAGGAAATACGCGGCGTCATTTAAATAATTTTACTATGTCGTTATAGACGGCAAAGGCGGCGAAAAGCGATATGAGCGCAATGCCTATCTTAATGCCGACTTCCTGGAATTTATCCGCTAACGGCTTTCCGCGCAAGCCTTCTATGGCGTAATATAATAAATGTCCGCCGTCGAGCGCGGGAATCGGGAATAAATTCACCAATCCCAAATTAGCCGACAGAACGGCAATAAACCATATCACCGTTTGCACGCCCTGTTGCATCGACTGGCCGGAATATTTCGCGATGCCGATGGGTCCGGAAATTTCGCTCACGTCGCGTCTTCCGACGATCATCTGACCGACGGCGGTTAAGGTGGACGTCACGAAATTATAGGTTTCCTTGTTGGCTTCGATAAAGGCGTCAATCGGCGGCAATTTATGGTAGCTGCTATATTTGGGCGACGACGCCACGCCCAGCACCGGCAGGGTGATCGTATTGCCGAAAATGTCCGTCGTTTCCTTTATCTCCGGAGTGACGGAAATCACCGTTTCGCTACCGTCGCGCTTAATGCGCGCCTCGACCGGCTCGCCCAGATTGAGCGTGACGGCGCGCTTAATGTCGGCAAAGGCGTGAATGCGCTTGCCGCCAATGGCGATAAATTCGTCGCCGACGCGAATGCCGGCCTTTTCCGCCGCGCTTCCGGCCACCACTTCCCCTACCACGGGCAGGATGGTTTGCTTGCCGGAGAAATAAAACAATCCGGTCATCACCGTAATCGTCAATATAAAATTGGCGAGCGGCCCGGCGAAGACGACGGCGGCCTTTTTGTAGAGCGGCTTGAAATGGAACGCGATGGATTTTTCGGCGTCCGTAAAGGTTTCGACCGCGTCCGGGTTGGGCGAGCTTGCGGGATCGGCGTCGCCGAACATTTTCACGTATCCCCCCATGGGAATGAGGCAAAACTTCCAGCGCGTGCCGTTTTTCGCGGTGTATCCGAATATCTCCTTGCCGAAACCGATGGAAAACGTTTCGACCTTCACCCCGCACCACCGCGCGACGCGGTAATGTCCGTATTCGTGAACGAACACGATGACGGTCAGCACGACCACGAACGACGCGGCATAAAATAAGGCGGTTTGCAACATGTCGATCATGACCTGTTTTTACTCCAAAGTTTCGACCGCTACAGTGTGCGTATTTTTACTAAAAAAGCAAGAAAAAAGCGGTAACGGCTTGCCGGTTGTTACGCCGACGGCCTAACGGCGAGGAGGGGCGCGGTTTCGCCGCGCCTAAACGCTTGTCCTTTGGTTGCTGACGGTTTGGCGACGACGAGGATGAAATAAAAAATTTTTCTTTTTTTAATGGGCCGGCCGGCGGCGTTAGAATATATGAAAAACAATCGGGCTTTTTTGCCGCAAACGTCGATCTCCGTGATTTTTAACGATCATTATCGTTATCGTTCTCGAATGGCGATGGCATGGAGCCGTTCCAAAAGATTGGACTCCTGCCTACAAGGCACTCAACGCCGCCTCAAGTCCGTTGAGGCCGGAACTATCTTTAATCGTAAACTCTTTTACTGCCTGGGGGTTTTTTACCATTTTGTATACGGCCTGTAACTGTCGGCTATCGATCTGATCAGCAGTCAAGCCAGCAGGCAAGGGGGCATTAGGGTCACCATCTTTGTGTGGTAGACAAGCTATTCGGATATTTGAGATCAGATCTTTGTTATTCGCTATTTCAGGGGGAATACCTTGGTTACTATTAATACCCAAGATGGCATTTTTAATTTCAGATGGAGTAGGCATCTTCTATTTTTTGTGCAAATATGCTCAAACCAATGAATGTCGGCAGAAAGACGGCGCGACGGAAAATATTTTTAACGAACATAAAAGATTTTTATATATAGGCAAGGAGTTTTTATAGGGCAAGACGCCAATTCTTATTAAGAATTCCATTCTTCATTAAAATCTACTTAATTGCTGATAAATATGGAATTATTTTCGTCATCCCGCTTGCGGTTTCCGGCGGCGGGAATTATAGTGGCGCCGTCCACCCATCCTGCGAGGAGCGCGCCGTTTATGAAAATTATCGCCAACCACGTGAGCGTCGGCAACGTGATAGAGCATCAAGGCAAGTTATTCGTCGTCGCGAAAAAAAGCACCACCCAGCCGGGAAAGGGCGGGGCCTACGTGCAGCTCGAACTAAAGAATCTGACCGAAGGCACCAAGCACAACGAGCGCTTCCGCTCGTCCGAATCGATAGAAAGGGTGGTGCTCGACGAACAAACCTACCAGTTTTTATATAACGAAGGCGAAAACGCCGTGTTGATGAACATGGAGGACTTCGAGCAAATCACCGTTCCGCTCGAAAATATCGGCGAATCCGCCGCCTTTTTAGAGGAAGGCATGCAGGTGACGGCGGTGTCGCACGAAGATAACATCGTGTCCGTGTCGCTTCCCGAGGAAATGGTCGGCGAGATCGTCGAGGCCGAGCCGGCCCTTAAGGGACAAACCGTCTCCTCTTCCTATAAACCCGCCCGGTTGGCCAACGGCGTGCGGGTGATGGTGCCGCCCTTTATCGACATAGGCACGCGCATTATCGTTAAAACGTTGGACGCCAGCTATGTTAAGCGCGCCGAATAACGGCGGCGACGATATTTTCGCGCGGTTTCCCTTCGTTGCGATGGAAGAGGCCGCGCGCCTTGCCGGAGAGGGTTTAAAAAACTCTTTTTCTTCCGTCGGTCGACTTAAAGTGTACGAAAAATCTCGCTTCGACGTCTATAGCGACGCCGACGTGCAAGCTGAGGACGACGTTTTCTCCGTCTTGTCTCGCTCCGCCCCTTCTTACGGATTCCTTATGGAGGAGCGCGGCAAAATCGTCGGCGGCGATCCGAACGTTCGCTGGACGGTCGATCCCTTGGACGGCACGAAAAACTTCCTCCACGGCATTCCGCTCTACGCCGTGTCGCTGGCGCTGGAAAAATATGCGGACGGGTTATGGCGCTCCGTTGCCGGCCTTACCTACATGCCGGCACAGGGAACGCTCTACTACGCGGAAGAAAAATTCGGCGCCTATGCCATCGATAATAACGCCATGCCGCGCCGTTTGGCGATGCGCGGTCCGCTGCACTCCACGCACCGGCTGGCTTCCCTCGGCCATACGCCCGCCCCCCATATTGCGCAAACGCTCAGAAGGCAAGGGTTTTCCTTTCGGGAAATGGGCGCGGCCACCCTCTCTTTCGCGCTTTTGGCCGAAGACAAGCTTGACGCCGTCTCCCTGCCAAACGCCAAGCGCTGGGACATAGCCGCCGGCGTGGCGTTGGTGCGCGAAGCGGGCGGCGTCGTCACCTGCCTTAAAGGCAATATGAATTTTGACGACGGCGCCTCCGTTGCGGCGGGAAACAAGGAAACGCACGCCGCCTTGCTGGCCGCCGCCGTTTCTTAGACGAGAAAATCTTCCCGCGTACATAATTTCTTAATTTCGCCCAGAGTAAAACTGTAGGTAGAAATTCTATATCTGAGGGAATTATGGCGTTACGCGTGTCGAATTACCTAAAAAACATGAAACTTCGCCATACGCTGCCGGCGGCGATTATTTTGGCTGCCGGAACGGCGGCCACGGTCGCCGGGGGCTTCAGCTACTACCAGGCGGCGCGGGAATTGCGCGTACAGTCGCAAAACGCCCTGCAAGCGGCCTTGGAAGAAAAAGCCGAGACGCTCGGTAACTATTTAAGCGGCATCGAAAAGGACTTAGACGCACTTTCCGATAGCGTGATGACGCGCGACGCAATCAAAGAAATGTCGGCGGCGTGGAGGGCGCTCGCGGAAGACGGCTCTCCCACCGAATATTTGCAGCGCCGTTACATCGACGAGAATCCGAGTCCCGTCGGCCATAAGGACGATCTGGACGCGGCACAAGACGGCTCGTTCTATAGCAAGCTGCACGCAAAATACCATCCGTCCTTTCGCAGCTATTTGCGCAACAAAGGCTATTACGACATTTTTTTGACCGATACCGACGGCAACGTGGTTTATACGGTATTTAAGGAAGCCGATTTCGCCACCAACCTTATAAACGGCAAATGGAAGGCGTCCGATTTAGGCAACGTCTACCGCGACGCGAAAGCGTTAAAAAACGGACAAACCGCGTTTTATGACTTCAAGCCCTATACGCCGAGCGCCGACGTGCCGGCAAGCTTTATTTCCACGCCGGTGGAGGACGCGAACGGCGTACAGCTTGGTACGCTCACCTACCAAATGCCGATCGGAGAGATTAATTCCATTCTGGGATCAGCCTCCGGCATCGGCAAAAGCGGCGAAATCGCGCTCGTGGGCAACGACTATCTCTTGCGGAACGATCCGCGTCCGACCGCCGAAAGCGTGATCTTAAAGCGGCGCGTCGAAAACGCCGACATAAAAGCGGCGTTGGAAGGCGCAAAAACAAGCGGGGAATTTACCGACGAAAACGGCGTGCGCAAGGTGGCGGCATACATGCCGTTTACGTTCAGAAACACGAAATTCGCGCTCGCCGCCACCGAAAACGCGGACGAAATCTTCGCGCCGCTCGTGAAATTGCGCAACGACGTCATCGAGGGAACGGTGGGCGTGCTGCTGTTCGCGCTATGTTTCGGCTGGTGGATGGCGCGCAGGGTGTCGCGTCGCGTCTCCGCCTTGGCAGACGCCGTGGGCGAGATTGCCTCCGGTAAAAACGCCGTCATTCCCTCGCGCGACTCCGGAGACGAAATCGGCGACATCGCCCGCGCCCTCTCCGACATAAACGACACGGGTAGAAACGCGCTGCGCGTGAAGTCGGCGCTCGACAACGTCACCGGCAACGTGATGATCGCGGACGAAAACTATAACATCATCTATCTCAACGCCGCCGTGGCGAACATGTTGCGCAAAAACGCGAAAGAAATACAGAAAGACCTGCCGCGCTTTAATCCCGAGACGTTGCTGGGCACCAATATCGACGTGTTCCATAAAAATCCGTCGAAACAGCGCGGCATGCTGGACATGCTGCAAAACACCTACCGTTCCGGCTTGAGCCTCGGCGAATCGTCGTTTAGGCTGACGGTGAACCCCGTTCGCGACACGGACGGCAAGCGCATAGCCACGGTGGTGGAATGGGCGGACGTCACCCAAGAGCTTTCCGTCGAAAAAGAAATTTCCACGTTGGTCGAGGCGGCGGCGCGGGGCGACTTTACGCGGCATATTTCGTCCGAAGGCAAGGATGGATTCTTTAAAGTTCTCTCCGACGGCGTCAACAGCATTAACGACGCGTCGCGTCGGGGCTTATCCGCCATTAAGGACGTGATGAATTCTCTGTCCGAAGGCGATTTGACCAACCGCATGGACGGCGACTATAGCGGCGCCTTTGCCGATATTCAAGACGCGCTCAACGCCACCGTCGACAAGCTGACGAGCATCGTCGGCGACATTAACGACGCAGCGCAGCGGGTGCATAATTCGTCGGTGGAAATATCCGACGGCAGCGCCGATCTGTCGCGCCGCACCGAAAGCCAGGCCAGCGCGCTCGAACAAACGGCGGCGTCGGTCGAGAGGCTGACGCAAATGGTCGGCAGCAACAGCGACAATGCCTCGCGCGCCAATAATTGCTCCGACAAGGCGGCGTCGGTCGCTAAAAGCGGCGGGCAGGTGGTCGGCGCGGCGATAAGCGCCATGAAGGCCATCGAGGCGTCGTCGCAAAAAATATCGGACATTATCGGCGTGATCGACGAAATCGCCTTTCAAACCAACTTGCTGGCCTTAAACGCGGCGGTCGAGGCGGCGCGGGCGGGCGAGGCCGGCAAAGGGTTTGCGGTGGTGGCCGAAGAAGTGCGCACCTTGGCCGGACGTTCCGCCACGGCGTCGCGCGAAATTAAGGGGCTAATCACCGAAAGCGTGTCTCAGGTGAAAAACGGATCGTCTCTGGTGCAGCAATCCGGCGACGCGCTCAAAAACATCATCGATTCGATCGAGGAAGCGTCAAGGCTGGTGTCCGACATCGCCTCCGCGTCGCAAGAGCAGGCCACCGGCATTCGCGAAATTAACGTCGCGGTCAGCTCGATGGACGAAGCCACCCAACAAAATGCCGCGCTGTTCGAGGAAAACACCGCCGCCGCCTCGTCGCTCTCGCAACAGGCGGACGTCATGCGGTCGCTGGTGGGCGCGTTTACGCTCGCCAAAGGCGCGTCGTCCGCGCCGTCTTCCCGCCCCGCCCCGTCGCCTTCGCCGAAACCGGCCGCAAAACCGGCGCAGGCGGCGAAAAAACCGACGGCGTCGCCTTCCTCCGCGCATTCCGCCCCGGCAAAAAAAGCGTCGCCCAACTCCGGCACGGTCAGTTACGACGCGAACGATTGGAAGGAGTTTTAGATAAAGTTATGCGCACGCCATAGCGGCGATAAAGACGGCGAACAGATAGGCGATGGAGCGTAAGAAGGAGAAAATGGCGCGTTTGTCCTCGTCTTTTCGTAGCAATGCGACGATGGAGTCGGCATACCATATTCCGGCGGCGGCGCTGAGGGCGAGGTAGGGCAGGGGATGCGTTAAAAATAAGGCGGGAGCGAAGCCGAGCGCGATGGTGGAGAATCCGTAAAGCGCGATGAGCCGTATGGTTGTTTTTCGACCGGCGACGAGCGGCATCATGGGAATGCCGGCGTTTTTATAATCGTCGCTTTTCGCTAGGGCCAGCGCCCAAAAATGCGCGGGCGTCCACATGAAAATGATGGCGACGAGCGTCCATGCTTGCCACGGCGCTTCGCCCGTGGCCGCCGCCCAGCCTATGGCGGGAGGAATCGCCCCGGCAATGCCGCCGATGACGATATTTTGCGGGGTATAAGGCTTAAGCCATACGGTATATATGAAGCAATAGGAAATAATGCTTGCGATAAGCAGCAGCGTTGCCAGACCGTTCGTCGCCGCCACCATCAGCATGACGGAGAAAAGCGCGAGCAGCGCCGAGAAAATCAGCGCGCTCTCCGGCGCCATGCGGCCCGCCGGCAGGGGACGATTCGCCGTTCGTTTCATCAGCGCGTCGCTTCTGCGTTCGTACCACATGTTAAACGCGCCGGAGGCGCCGGACGCCAGCGCGACCGCCAACACGGCCACGCACAGCATGGCGGGGTGTGCGTCTCCGGGAGCAATGACGGCGCCGGTTGCCGCCGTAAACGCAACGGTAAGCGACACGCGGGGCTTCGCCAACGTCACATAGTCGCGCCATAACGGTCCGGCGCAGGAAGGGAAAGCGGCGACGTTATCCATAGTAAAAGCTACTTCACTTCCGGAATTTTGTCGAAACTATGGAACGGGGGAGGGGAGGGCAGCGTCCATTCCAGCGTGTCGGCCTGCGGATTCCACGGATTGTTTTCCGCCTTGCGGCCTTTGGCGAAGGCGTGCAGCACGACGACGACGAACAGCAGCGCCGATCCGAACGAGATATACGAGCCGACGGAGGATATGTAGTTCCACCCGGCATAGGCGTCGGCGTAATCCGGATACCGGCGAGGCATTCCCGCCAATCCCAGGAAATGTTGCGGAAAGAAGGTGACGTTCGTGCCGATGAAAAACAACCAGAATTGCAGCTTCGCCAGTCCTTCGCAATACATTTTCCCGGTCATTTTAGGAAACCAATAGAAAAATCCCGCAAAGGCTGCGAACAACGCGCCCAGCGACATCACGTAATGGAAGTGCGCCACGACGTAATAGGTGTCGTGAAAGGCGCGGTCCATTCCCGCGTTGGCCAGCACCACGCCGGTGACGCCGCCCACGGTGAACATGAAGATCATGCCGATGGCGTAAAGCATGGGCGTTTCAAAGGTGATGGAGCCGCCCCACATGGTGGCTATCCAGCTAAAGACCTTAATGCCGGTCGGCACCGCGATCAGCATCGTGGCTAGGGTGAAGTAAGCCAGCACGTCGGTGCTGAAACCGGTGGTGAACATATGGTGCGCCCACACGATAAAACCGAGCGCGCCGATGCTCGCCATGGCGTAGGCCATGCCGAGATAGCCGAACACCGGTTTGCGGGAAAAGGTCGAGACGACGTGCGACACGATGCCGAAACCCGGCAAAATGATGATGTACACTTCCGGATGACCGAAAAACCAGAATAAATGCTGATATAAAATCGGGTCGCCGCCGCCGGCGGGATTAAAGAAGGTGGTGCCGAAATTACGGTCGGTCAGCAGCATGGTGATCGCTCCGCCCAGAACCGGCAGGGCGAGCACCAGCAAAAACGCCGTAATCAGCACGGACCAGACGAAAAGCGGCATTTTGTGGAAGGTCATGCCCGGCGCGCGCATGTTTAAAATAGTGACGATCATGTTGATGGCGCCTAAGATGGACGAAGCGCCGGCGAGGTGCAGGCTAAAAATCGCCAGATCGACGGACATGGAGTCGTGGCCGCCGAGACGTGTGCTAAGGGGCGGGTAGACCGTCCAGCCCGTTCCCGCGCCTTGCCCGACGAACGCCGAGGAAATTAACAATACGAACGCAACGAACAGCAGCCAAAAGCTAATGTTGTTCATGCGCGGAAAGGCCATGTCCGGCGCGCCGATCATGAGCGGCACCATCCAGTTGGCGAACCCGCCCATCATGGCCGGCATAATCATGAAAAACACCATGACGAAGGCGTGTGCGGTGAGCACCACGTTGTAGAATTGGTAATCGCCGTTAAAAATCTGGTTTCCCGGCTCCGCCAATTCCATCCGCAACATCACGGAGAAGGCCGCGCCGACGAATCCCCCGAAAATGGAGAACAATAGATACAACGTGCCGATGTCTTTATGGTTAGTGGAAAAAAGCCACCGCGTAACGCCTTTGGGGTGTGAGTCGTGTGCGCCCATATGTGCCGTTCCTTACAATTATTCTTGTGCCTTAGCCGCGCCTATCGTGCCGCCCTGCGCGACTATCCACTTGTTAAATTCTTTTTTCGGCACCGCCTTGATCGAAATGGGCATAAAGGCGTGGCCTTGTCCGCAGAGTTCGGAACATTGTCCGAAATAATAGCCCGGCTCGTCGATGCGCAGCCAAGTTTCGTTAAGTCGTCCCGGCACCGCGTCGAGCTTCACGCCCAGCGACGGCACCGCCCAGTCATGAATCACGTCGGCGGCGGTGAGTTGCACCCGCACGTTGGTATCGACGGGAAGCACGACGACGTTGTCCGTCTCCAGCAAGCGATAGGCTTTGGGCGATGTACCGCGCTTGGCGTATTTTTGGGCTTTTTCTTGTAGCTGTTTCACTTCGGCGTCGCTAAGCATATTGGCGACGAATTCTACGCCGTTATCGGGGTAGTTGTACTCCCAATACCATTGGGATCCGGTCACCTTCAGCGTCATGTCGGCGTTTTTCACGTCGCTGACGAAATAGAGGGTTTTCATCGATTGCACCGCAATGACGACGATAACCAACACCGGAAGCGCCGTCCATATAATTTCAAGCGGCGTGTTGTGCGACGTCGTGGAGGGTACGGGGTTGCGCGCGCGGCGGTAGCGCACGCACACATAGATGAGCAAGGCAAACACCAAGGCCGATATGGCGGCGATAACGTAGAGCAACAACCCGTGAAACTCGGTGAGAGTGTGCATAACGGGCGAATGCGCGGGTTGAAAACCGGTTTCCCATTCTTGGGCCAAACCGACGACGTGACGACGGGCGACCTCCTTCGCCTTGGCTTCCATGGCGGCGTCGTCCAGCGCCGCACGGGCGGGAAGGGCGGTCCATAGAACCGGCGACGCTAAGGCGAACGCCGCAAGGGCGCGGAACAGCTTATGAAAAGTCGCCTTTTTCGGCATATGCGTTCCCTCCGCCTTTTCTCTCGAAAACAATAAGTTCAACTTATAATAAGTTGCGCTACGTAAGTCAATCCGTAACTCTAAGAAGAAACGACGCTAAGCGTGTCAATAAATACGGGCGACATTAATTAATTTTTCAGGCAATCGGCTTTATAGTCAACAATTCTTTGAGATACGCAACTTTAAGGCGAAAAAAGATTTCCGTAAGGTAGCGGCGGCATGACGGCATCACAAGACGGCAAAAACGCGCGGAGCCACAAAACGGCGAAACGTTCGCTTTCCGCCCGCTTTCACGGACGATCCATCACCTATAAGCTCACCGCTTCGGTGATGGTCGCGTGTTTTTTGTCGCTGACCGTTTCCGGAATATGCCAGATCGCCCTACAATATTTCTCGTTATTTTTGGGCGCGCGGGAAGAAATGAAAAGCGTCGCCCTGCTCATAGGGGGAGAAAGCCGAAACGCGCTGGCGCTGGGCGAAAAATCTCGCGCGGAATCGGCCTTGTCGGCTTTGCGATTGCATAAAAAAGCCTATATGGCGTGCCTGTACGACGCCAACAACCGACTTTTCGCCGAATATCGCGTCTCAGGCGTAGAACATTGTCTTGACGATGAATCGCCGGCCTATTTCATCGATAGGTGGAATCGCATCGCGATAAGTAAAAGCGTCGACGGTGAGGAAAAGCGGCTGGGTACGCTTTACGTCGTCTATCGTTTAAACGATTTTTATATTTTTTTGGGGTATTTCGCCTTTGCCGACGTGATAATTTTAGGCGTTGCCCTTGCCTTTACCTACGGGTCGTCTAAGTTTATTAAAAAAGCTATCGCGCGCCCTATCGTCGAGCTGGCGCAAAAGGCGAAGGAATTTTCCGTGACGGAAGATTACGACATAAGGGTGAAAAAAAAGCACGACGACGAAATAGGCATGCTGGTGGAGAATTTCAACGCGATGCTCGAGAGGGTCGCGGAGAAAAAACGTAAGGTGGAGGCGCTGAACGACGAGTTGATCGTCGCCACGCGCATGGCCGACGTCGCCAGGCAATCGGCGGAGCGCGCCAATTATTTGAAATCGGAATTTCTGGCAAACATGAGCCACGAATTGCGCACGCCCATGAACTCGATTTTAGGGTTCTCGCGGCGCAGCATCAAAAAAATCGACCTCCTTCCCAAAGAGACGCTGCTTGAAAATCTGCAAACGATCAACGAAAGCGGCAGCAGGTTACTGGGGTTGTTAAACGATTTGCTCGATCTCTCGAAACTGGAGGCGGGAAAAATGCAGTTTGACATGACTCCCGTCGACCTTTCCTCTTGCGTGAGGAAAATGGTGAAGGAAATATACCCCATAGCGCAGGAAAAAAACGTGTTGATTGTCGTGCACGACCCTCTTTTTCCCGTCGTCATCGATTGCGACGTCGTGCGCGTCGAACAAATCGCGCTCAACGTTTTATCCAACGCCGTGAAATTTACGGCGGGCGGAAAGTCGGTGCGCGTGTCTTATTCCCCTACGGAAATATTGAAAAATCCCGACGGCATGAAAAAAGCGGTGCGCGTGACGATAGAGGACGAGGGAACGGGCATTCCCGACGGCGAGCTGGAGACGGTGTTCGACAAATTCGTGCAGAGCAGCAAAACCAAGTCCGGCGCGGGAGGGACCGGGCTTGGGCTGGCCATTTGCAAGGAAATCGTCGACGCCCACTCCGGGCGGATTTGGGCGGAACACGGAAAAAACGGGGGCGCGGTGTTCCGCTTCGCGCTTCCTTACGCGCAAAGAACGGCGCGGCTGGAGACGGAGATATATGCGAATTATGGATAAAAAAGACGTCCTTATCTTGCTTGTCGACGACGAAAACGCGAACGTTCGATTGCTGCGAAGCGATTTGGAGGACGCGGGTTATTCTCGTTTCCTCGTCGCGCGCGACGGCGTGGAGGCGTGGGGCATTTTAGAAAAAAACCATCGCGACATAGACGTCGTGCTGCTTGACCGCATGATGCCGAACATGAACGGCATGGAGGTGATGGCGAAGATAAAGGCGCATCCCGACATGCAGCAATTGCCCGTCATCATGCAGACGGCGGCGGCGTCGAAAGAGCAAATGCTGGAGGGCATCGCCGCCGGCGTGTATTATTACCTCACGAAACCCTATGACGAGGAAACGCTCGTCGCCACCGTCGAGGCCGCCGTCCGCGACCATGCGGCGGTGTCGGCCATTCGCAAGGACCCCGCGCGCTTTAGCGACAGCGCGCATTTGGTGACCGAAAGCTGGTTCCGCGCCCGCACGCTCGAAGACGCGTCGTCGCTCGGGGCCTATCTGGCCGGGCTGTTTCCCGATCCGGAGCGCGTCGTCACCGGCATTACCGAGTTGCTCATTAACGCCATTGAACACGGCAATCTGGGCATTAGCTACGAAGAAAAAAGTCGCCTCGTGCGGGAGGGCGACTGGCACGACGAAATCGCGCGGCGCCTTGCCTTGCCGGAACACAGCCAAAAATACGCCGAAGCGCATTACCGCAAAGGCGAAACGGAAATTTTCTTAGGCATAAAGGATTGCGGAAAAGGATTCGACTGGGAGAAATATCTCGACATCGACCCGGAACGCGCCCTGCACCATCACGGGCGCGGCATCGCCATGGCGAAAATTATGTCGTTCGATTCCATGGAATACCAAGGCTGCGGCAACGAGATACATTGCCGGGTGAGTTGGTGAGGGGATAGACCTCTTGCATAACCCTATCTATGGCGTGCGCCTACGCGCCTTCATCCGTCCTCGAATCCTCACGTACCTATGTACGCTGCGGTTCTGCGGGCGGGTGACGGCGCCTATTCGCCTCGCCCTAGCGGGTTTTGCAAGAGGTCTAACGGTTACGCGCCGCCCGCCGCGCGTCCGATGATTGCAACGCACGGTGACGTCATCTCCGCTTTTTGCATATCTTCCGCGAACGACGCCAGAACGGAGCGAAGGCGCTTTTCATCCGGCAGGGAGGCGGCGCTCGCGGCGACGCAAGGCGTATCGGCCGGCATGCCTCCGCGCAGCAAATCTTCCGTAATTTCGCGCATGCGCACCAATCCCATATAGACCACGAAGGTGGTTTCCGCGTCGCGGTCCGGGTGATACGAGACGCCATTTTTCGCCGGTGCGTTTCGATGCCCCGTCACGAAACGCACGGACGACGCCCCTTCCCTGTGGGTGAGGGAAAATCCGCACGCGGCGGCGGCGGCGGACGCGGCGGTGACGCCGGGAATAATCTCGAACGGCACGCCGGCGTCCGCCAATGCCCGGATCTCTTCGCCGGATCGCCCGAAAACAAGGGGATCGCCGCCTTTTAAACGCAGCACCCTTCGTCCGGCGCGCGCCTCTTCGACCATGGCGGAATTTATTTCTTCTTGCGACATGGCATGTTCGCGGCATGCCTTTCCCGCGTATATTTTACGAACGGAAGAAGGAATTAAGGCCAGCACGTCGGCGCCGACAAGCCTATCGTAAATGACGACGTCGATGGCGTCGGAACAAATAAGTCGGTATGCCCTTAACGTCAGCAGATCGAGCGCGCCCGGACCCGCTCCGCAAATATACACGCAGGGAGCGGACGTTCCGCCGTCGGAGAGGGGCGAGGAAGCAAGCGAGTCTATCGGCAAAGATCGTCCATACGTTTGACGGCGTTGCTAAATCCCATCAGCGAATAATTATCCGTGGAGTAGGTTTCCCTAATGGACGTGCCTTTTACCGACATGCTCGATCCTTTTTTCATGGCCGCCACAATGTCGCCGTCGATTTTTTCGGATTGCGCCCAGGCGCGCTCGCCTTTGGTGAACATCGCAAACGCGTTGCCCTGCACGTTGAGGGCCACGTCGCTGCCGGCCTTATAGGGGTAGCCGGAATAAGTGCTGACCTCGTAGGCGTCGCCGCGAATCCGCGTCACGATGAAATACGGCTCGTCCCGCTTGTTGTAGTTGCCGCTTTTCTTTGTGGGGAACGACGCGGCATAGCATGTTTTCTTGCCTTGTAGCGTGGTAGTGTAGACCGACCAATCTTTAAATTCCTTGTCTTTTTGTTGCGCCGCGGCCGGAAAGGCGAGCGTTGCCGCCAATCCCAAAGCGCCGAAAAACGTTGCAGTCCGTATCATGCCGCAAGCTCCTAAACGTTGTTTTATCTTACTTCATAAGTCATAAAAGCCGGTCGCCGGAAAATCAAGTTATTACTTCGCCTTTCTTTTTTTGGGCGTCGGAAACGCTCTTCTCGACCTTTAGGGCTTCTCTTTCATGGCCGAACCCCGCGCCTCTTCGACCGAAGAAAATCCGTTTTGCGTTAAGCGCGCCTCAAGCTCGCCTATAATGCGCCGCGCTGCGCCGGGGCCGTCATAGATAAGGCACGTGTAGATTTGCACCGCCGACGCGCCGTTTGCGATGCGGAGAAACGCGTCTTCGCCGGACGATATGCCGCCGCAGGCGATAATCGGAACGGCGCCTTTCGAGGCGCGATAAAACGTGCGCAATTTATTGAGCGCCAAGGCTTTCAGCGGCTCTCCGCTTAATCCTCCTTGTTCCGATTGCGCGGAGTCGCGCAAGGTCAGCGGTCTTGACACGGTCGTGTTTCCCGCGATGACGCCGTCCGTGTTGTGGCGAAGGAAGGCTTCCGCCAATTCGCCCAGATCGTCGTCGGAAACGTCCGGCGCGATTTTAACGAAAATAGGCTTACGCACGCCGGTTGTTTCTTCTCCCTCTTTTTTAGCGGCCGCGATATGGTCGAGTACCGATTCGATATTTTTAGCGCGTTGTAAGTCCCGCAAGCCGGGCGTATTGGGGGAGGAAATATTCACTACGATATAATCCGCGAGCGGATAGGCCCTCGCGATGATTGCGCGATAATCTTCGGGACAATCGACGCGATGCTTGTTCAGCCCAACGTTGATTCCCAGCGGCGGCGCGTCCGGCCTGGCCTTGCGAAAGGCTTGTATGCGCGAGAGGGCCGCAAGGATTCCGTCGTTGTTAAACCCCATGCGATTGACGATGGCGCCGTCTTCCTGTAGCCGAAATAGGCGCGGCTTCGGGTTGCCGGGCTGCGAGACGAGCGTAACCGTGCCGATTTCGACGAAGCCGAATCCTAGCCCGAACGTTCCCCTTAACGCCTTGGCATTCTTGTCGAATCCGGCGGCAAGCCCGACGGCGTTAGGAAACTGCAATCCGGCGACGGAGACGCGGGTCGGCGACGGCACGGCAAAACTTCCCGCCGGCAACCTAGCCAGCGTGCCTATCGCAAGCTCATGCGCCTTTTCCGGATCGAGGGAAAAAAATAACGGGCGAATGCGGCGATAGAGGCTTAGCATTTATTCCCCGCCGCCCAGCTCATGCACGTAGACGGTTAATTCGCGTATCGTGTCGTCGCTCAACCTTTCGTGCCATGCCGGCATTTGCCCGTGTTTGGGATGCTTCATTTGGCTTTCTATCGCCTTTACGCCGCCATGGTCGCTTTTTAGCCAGATGGCGTCGGCAAGATTCGGGGCGCCAACTTCCCTGCCGCCGCGCGCGTCGTATCCGTGGCAGGCGGCGCAGTTGTCGCGGAAAATTTTTGCGCCCTTGGAAAGCGCCGCCGTTTCCTTTTCGCTTAATTTTTCCGCATAGACTTTGCTTTCGCCGCGCTCTAGCCCGTCCACGTAGGAAGCAACGGCTTTTATGTCTTCCGCCGGCAACGTGTCCTTAAAGGACGGCATTTCGGATTGTCGTCCCTTTTCATGGATGCGTATGCCGTAGCTAACGGTTTGGTAGATGCTTTGTATGTCGCCGCCCCACAGCCAATCGTCGTCGTTCAGGTTGGGGAATCCCTTGCCGCCGGCGCCGCCGCTGCCGTGGCACGTGGCGCAATTGTCTTTAAACGCCGCCTGTCCGCCGGCCATGGCGAAGGCGTAGAGTTCGGGATCGTTCATTATCTCGTCAAACGAGGCGGCGTGAAATTTCTTTACGTATTCCGCGCGATGCGCTTTCACTTCCGCGAGATTTTTTTCCAGCTTTTTATATTCCGTCCATTTCGCCGTTCCTTCCGTGCCGCCGCGCTCGCCCTTGCCGCTTAAGGTCGGCCAAGCGGGATACACGACCCAATAGCCGAACGACCAGACGATGGTGGCGTACATCACCCACAGCCACCAGCGCGGCAACGGATTGTTCAGCTCTTTAATGCCGTCCCATTCGTGGCCGGTCGTTTTTACCCCGGTGACGTTGTCGGTTTCGGGCGCGTGCGACGATTTTTCTTTATCGTGAGCCATGGTTATTCGCCTTCCTCGCGTAAGGGGATGTGTTTTTGGTCTTCTATCCGCTTTTTGCGTTTGGGATTATATGCCCAAATCACGACGCCGACGAATACGGCGAAGAAAAACAGCAGGCCTATCATGCCGAGATGGACGCTGGCAAAAGAGGAAATCATTTTTTCTCGTCCGCTTTCTCAAGTTTTGGATCAACTGCGTCCCGGCCGTTCTGCGGACCGTTCAACGTTTTCGGATCGACCGTCGGCGCGACGTTTTTTTCCATATCCTCCGGCGTAACGTCGCGATCGTAATCCGTAAACTTCACCATCGTGCCCAATACTTGTAGATAGGCGACCAGCGCGTCCATTTCGGTGGGAAGCCCGCCGCGTTGCCCGTCGAAGTCGCGCACGTTCACCCTGCCGCCGTAGCGTTTTTGCAGCGTCTCCGCGTCCTCTTCCGGCATTTGTTGCGTCACCGCGTCGAGATAGGCGTTGGTAATCATATCGTCGGTATAGGGAACGCCCAGCGTTTGCAAGGTTTTCAGGCGCTTGTCTATGTCTTTTAGCGGCGCAAAGGTCGAAAGCAAATGCGAATAATTGGGCATAATCGATTCCGGTACCACGCTGCGCGGCGCCGTTAAATGCTGCACGTGCCATTCGTCGGAATATTTGCCGCCCACGCGCGCCAGATCCGGTCCCGTGCGCTTCGATCCCCATTGAAACGGGTGGTCGTACATGCTTTCCGCCGCGAGCGAATAATGGCCGTAGCGCTCCACCTCGTCTTTGAGCGGACGAATTTGTTGCGAGTGGCAACCGTAGCATCCTTCTTTTATGTACACGTCGCGCCCCGCCAGTTCGAGCGGCGTGTAGGGACGCATGCCCTCCACTTTTTCTATCGTCACTTCCTTTCGGAAGAGCGGCACGATTTCGACCAATCCGCCTATGGAAATGACGAGGACGGTGAGTATCAACAATAAGATCGAGTTTTTCTCGATCTTGCCGTGATGATCGAACAGATGTTTTTTTTGGCCGGTCATGCCGCCGCTCCCTTCCATCCCTGATTGAGCGCCGCCTCGTATTCCGGTTCATTGCGGCGACGACCCTTTATCGTCATGTAAAAATTAAACGTCATAATCAGGGCGCCCGTCAAAAACAACCCGCCGCCTATCGCCCGAATCACGTACATCGGGTGCATGGCCTGCACCGATTCGACGAAGGAATATTCCAAAAACCCTTGCGCGTTATATTCCTTCCACATCAAGCCTTGCATGACGCCGGCCACCCACATGGCGCAGATATACACGACGATGCCGATGCTTGCGATCCACAAATGCGCGTTCGCCAACCGCATCGAATAAAGACGTTGGTTCCACAGGCGCGGCACCAGATAGTAAAGCGCGCCGAACGTGATGAACGCCACCCAGCCGAGCGCACCCGAATGCACGTGTCCGATCGTCCAGTCGGTGTAATGGCTCAGCGAGTTCACCTCCTTGATCGCCATGAGCGGCCCTTCAAACGTGCTCATGCCGTAGAACGACAGGGCGATGATCATGAAGCGCAACACCGGATCTTCCCGCAATTTATGCCACGCGCCGGAGAGCGTCATGACGCCGTTTATCATGCCGCCCCAGCTTGGCATCCATAGCATGATCGAAAACGTCATGCCGAGCGTTTGCGCCCAGTCCGGCAGGGCGGTGTAATGCAAATGGTGCGGGCCGGCCCAGATATAGATGAAAATAATCGACCAGAAATGCACGATGGACAAACGATAGGAATAGACGGGACGTTCCGCCCGTTTCGGCACGAAATAATACATCATGCCCAAAAATCCGGCGGTGAGGAAAAACCCGACGGCGTTGTGGCCGTACCACCATTGAATCATCGCCGATTGCACGCCCGGCCAGACGGGGTACGACTTTGCGCTCGTCAGGTCTATGGGGAGCGCGACGCCGTTGCCTATGTGCAGCACGGCCACGGTGATGATAAACGCCATGTAAAACCAGTTGGCGACATAGATATGCGGCTCGCGGCGCTTGATGACGGTCGCCATGTACACGACCAGATAGGCCACCCACACGAAGGTAAGCCATAGATCGGCGTACCATTCCGGCTCGGCATATTCCTTTCCCTGCGTCACGCCGTTTAGGTAGCCTATCGCGGCCATGACGATAAACGCCTGATATCCCCAAAAGGTGAAGGTCGCCAGCGACTCTCCCCACAGGCGCACTCGGCAGGTGCGCTGCACGACGTAATACGACGTCGCGAACAAGGCGCTGCCGCCGAAGGCGAAAATGACCGCCGAGGTATGCAGCGGGCGCAGCCGCCCGAAGGTGAAATACGGCTCGACGTTTAAATCGGGAAACGCCATCAGCAGGGCGATATACACCCCCGCCGAGAAGCCGACCACGCCCCAAAAAATCGTGGCCAGCGCAAACATGCGCACAATGCCGTCGTTATAAACGGGCTTGTCGTGAGTATTCGTCATGTCCATGAACGTCTCTTTCTTCAATGAATGCTTATAATGCCGAGGCCAATGGCGCATAACGCCAGCCCGTTCGCCGCCATGAGCGTCCTGCCGACTTTCGCCCGCGCGGCCGGAAAGCGCCGTCCTAAAAATAGCGCGGCGAATCCCGCCGTTTGCAACGCCGGCACGGTGGCCAGCGCGAAGACGGCCATCGCTCCCGCCGCAGCTAACGCGCCGGAGGCGGAGGCGGCGAGCGCCAACGCCGAGACGATCATGCCGCACGGAACGAATCCCATGAGCAGCCCGCGCAGGTAATAAAAGGGATATCCTTTAACGAATTTTGCAATAAAGGCGGTAAGATTGCGCGTTTTTTCGCTACAGCAGCGATGGGTTTTTTGAGGAAGGACGGCGCTGGCGACAAATAATGCGCCGGCGACGACAAGCAATATCTGGGAGGCGTCGGCAAGGCGCCCGCCGATAGTCGCGCGACCGGCGAAAAACGCGAGCGCGCCAAGTAGCGCATACACGGTGACGCGCCCCGCGTGATAGGCGGCCATGCGCCATTGCGTGTCGTTTTTCTCCTTTAATTCAAACATTTGCGCGGCGACGATGGGAGAGCACATGACGCTGCAATGCGCGGCGCTGCCGACCAGCCCCGCGATAAGCGCACTGAGCCATAAAGGATAATCCCCCATGGCCATATGCCCGTGGTGCGCCATCATATCATGCACGACGATAATGCCTTATCAATTTTTTGTATGCCGACGAGATTGTTTCGCTAGGCGAAGATGCATCATCTCGTTAAAATATATTAAGCGAGGTTAAAGCGCAATAGCCGCGAAGTAGGTTTTAAAAAAGATTTTGCGCAGCCCGGAGGAGCGGCGCCGATATAGTGGCGCAAGCCGCTTCGTACCGATGAAGTACGTCCGAAAACACCGAATTTTCGTCTTGCGAGGCGTCGATCAGCGCGACGTTGTGCGGAGCAGACCGGGCGCGCCGCCTATAGCATTCCCCCACGCGGGCGTAAAAATCGACGTTCTGGCGCTCGTACCTGTTTTTTGGGGCGCCTCCGTCCCGCATCTCCATACGTCGCCTCGCTTCTTCGCCCGAAAGCCAGAAAATAAAGGTAAGATCCGGCGTCAGCCCCCCCGTGGCCAAGGCGCACGCGGCGTCGATGAGGCGTTCGTCCGTTCCTTGTCCCGCGCCCTGATATGCGTAGGTGGAATCGACGAAACGGTCGCATATCACGATTTTTCCTTCGGCAAGGGCGGGACGTATCACTTTTTCGACGTGATCGGCGCGCGCGGCGGAGTGCAACAGCAATTCTGCGACGACGCTCGGTTCCTCCTCCGGACATGCGCCGAGAAGCGCGACGCGAATGCGCTCTGCCGCCGGCGTTCCTCCCGGTTCGCGCGTCCATAAGGCTTTTTTCCCTTGGGCGGAAAAATATTCGAAGAGCTTTTTCGATTGCGTGGTTTTGCCGGCGCCGTCCACGCCGTCGCATACAATAAACATAGATCGCTTTCCTTACGTAAAGAACGAAACGGATGGCTGGCGACCTAATCATTTTTTGGGGAAAAACGCAAGGATTTCCGTTTTGGATGGAATTGAATTAAAGGACCGCGCCCGAAGATAAAGCGGGAGGCTTCTGTTGCCCGGCGCCTCCCAGACCGCCTAACGAAAGCTTACGCCGCTACCGCAATTGCGGTTTGTGCGAAGTTGTCGTTAGCTGCTACGAGATTATCGTTCGCATTTACACTTGTTTTGACTCGTCATACGGCGATGTCATACCGGGCAAAGCGCATGTCTTTTAACGCACGTCGATCCTGTTTCGTCCCCGCAACCGAATAATGGTGGAGACGCCGGGTACCGCCCCCGGGTCCGCAACGCCTATTTCACACGAACCTATATTGCCATAGCTCGGCAAGCTTTCACCGAACTCAGTTACTCTATCATGTTTTTACGCGTATTTCAATAGATACGTTCATATTTCGGAAAAACCGACTGTTTTATATGAAGCGAGTATAAATTGAATATTTCAACCATTATGATTCGGGCGTTTTGAAAAGCGCATGCAGACTGGCGCGCCTCTCGGCCCCGTCGTCGCTCTGTCTTCTCATAAGCATCTCTCCTCCAGTTCCGCCGCGAATTTCTGGCACGCCTCTTCGTCGGCGGCGCCGGTGCATCGGTTTGAGGTGGGGTTTTCGAGCGCCTCGGCGGCATAAAGACAATTGACGTCGTAGAGTTTTGGCGAGACGGTGAAGGCGTCGCCGTCTCCGGCCGCGTCGGCCAGCAATTGCCGCTTGGTGCGAAACAGCACGACGTCGTCGAAATACTCCCTGTCGTCGGGATTCGCCGCCTCGCGCTTGTCGACGAAGGGTTTTTGGACGATAACGGCGTCGAACGCCATGGTTTTGTAGGCATCGGTTCCGTCGGCGGTAAGTTCGGCGTTTTCCAACTCGTCCGATCCGGCCAAATGGTACGGACTGTCTTCGGGATAGCCGTTGATGCGCTGATTCCCGCCAAATCCCGGATAGGCCCCGTGGCCGTTTTCGCCGAAACTGATGAGCGCATAAGTTGCCATGTCGTTCTTTAGCGCTCCCCCGGCGCCGCGTACGGTAATGCCTGTCGTTCCGGACCCCAGCGCCAAACAAGGCGGGGTCTTGGCGGCGGCGGAACAAGCGGGATTTTCTTTTGGGCTGACGGCGTAATGCGCGTCCAGCACGTATAAATATCGCCCGTCCCATCCGTCTTGCACGTAATCGTAGGGAAGCCCCAGCGTGGCGACGGGAACGGTCCCGACGAACACCCCGTCCCCGTTGCGGTAAAGCACGCCGCTTCCGTCGTTGCATAGGGCGGAGGGATCGGAAGCGCTCGGGCCTATCTCTTCCCCGAAGCCGGCGGCGTCGCGGCGCACGTCGGGCTTCGCCGGACACGGAAGCCGTTTATAGGTCACGACGAACGCGGCGAGGGCGTCGCGAATTCTGTCCATCTTGAGTTCGGTTTGCTTCCGCTTGGCCTGATAGTCGCCGGTGAGCAGCACCGACATGGCGCTGCCGGCGATGACCCCGATAATCGCCAGCGATATGGAAAGCTCGGTGAGGGAAAATCCCCCTCGACGTTGCGACGCCATGCCTTTTCACTCCGTTTCGACGTTACCGGGCACGATAAGCAGCGGCACGGCGGTTTTGCTGCCGAGCGCGCCGACGAGCGGAGGAACGACCTTGCTTTTGCTGCCGCTGCCGTCGGTCGGACTGCCTAAAATCAACATGCAGATATTGGGGTCGTCGCGCATGGCGGCAAGAATTTCTTCGTCGATGAATCCTTCGCGAAAGGCGAGGGAAGGCATGACGCCGCGCGGCGCGCAGACCGAGTCAACCAGGCCCTCCAGTAATTTTTGGGCCTCTTCGCGGCTTTCCCTCAGCATTTTTTCTTCTATCGCCCCCAAGGTTTTATACGCCGCCGGCTCGCTCACGTGAAGGACGGTAAGGGAATAGCCGTGTTCCTTTGCCATGTTGCACGCATATTTGAGCGCCACCGACGAGTAATGTTCCTTATTGACGCACACCAGCAAGCTATGTTTTTTAGATTCCATCCCGTTCCTTTTTCTACGACGTTAAACGCGCCGGAAAATTTGTCCTCCGATCCATCCCAGCCCAAGCGCGACGGCGACGCAGGCGCAGGCGTATATCCATGCGTGATTATAGGCCAGCTCGTACAGAAAAGCATCAAAACCTTTTTTTCTCACCGTCACGGGAATCGTTTCCGCCGCCGCGAGTTGTCCCTTGTCGGTTAAATAGGTTTCGACCGTGTAGACGCCTCGCGGAATGTTTGCGGCAAACGGTAATTCCGCCTTAAACAGCGTGTCGCCGATAAAGCGCACGCGGTGCAATTCGGGCGAGTAAAGACGGTTTTTTATCATCGCCTTCATCAAAGGGGCATGGTATTTTGCCGTATGGCTCGGAAAAAGCGAGGAATATTTCCCCGTAAAGGCGCCGGGCAATTCCGCGCGAAACATGTCGGCGTAGAGCGCGCGTTCGTCGGGCGACGGGCCGTTTCCCGTCGATCCCATCATGTAATATCCCGGCACGTCGTGAAATCGCACCGGGCGAGTGTTGACCCATATGCCCATGACGCGCTTTTTTTCGCTCACGCGATACGATTGCTTCGGTCCGCGTACGACGTACGCCAACTCGCCCGACGCCTGCCGCGCGCCGAAGAGCCATAACCGCGCGCCGGCGAACTTCGCGTCAATGTCGATCGTGCGCGAGGAAACGTCCGTCGCCATCGGCGCCGCCGCATAAAGTGGCCGCGCGATAAACGCCGCCAACGTCGCCGCCAGCGCGCCGTGTCGCATGTGCATGTTCATGCCCGTCGTTATGTCTGGATTATAATGTGTACCAAATGACGAAAAATAGCAACGGGAAAGGGGGAGTTGCTTATGTAACGGAAAGATTATCCCTCTTGCATAACTCTGCTGCATAGAGCCTAGGTGCCGTCATCCGTTCTCTAATCCTCATATACTCATCTACGCTGCGGTTCTGCGCGCGAAAATTTCTAAAAATCCCTCGAAAACGCTCGTTTCGCGTAAGTCCTATGTAAGTAAAAAATTTCCTATGACAGCCCTTTATTAAATTTCATTAGAGTTTGCATAAGTCCTATCTATATTAATGCGTTAATTCATGAAATTACCTTGATGTTTTTGCCCGGCCTTTAAATAGGCCGTTGTTTTTTGCCGCGCGCGGCGATATGCTTTACGTCGCAAAGACGTTAACGAAGCCCCGTATGAATCCCCACTTGCCGCGCGACCGCGCCCTGCATTACGAAGAAAATTTATTGTGGGAGAAGGAGCGCAGCGACTCTCCCGGCGTCGACCTGCCGAAACCGGAGGGAAGGGCGCTGCGCACCGGCGTGCCCCCTCGTGGCCGGATAGGTTTGCCGCAGGTGAGCGAGCCGCAGGCCGTGCGGCATTTCGTGCGCATGTCGACGTGGAATTATTCCATCGACCACGGCATGTTTCCGCTCGGGTCTTGCACGATGAAACATAATCCGCGCCTTAACGAAAAAATCGCGCGTATGCCCGGCTTTGCACATATTCATCCGCTGCAACCGCAAGAAACCGTCCAAGGGGCGCTCGCGCTAATGTACCGGCTGCAAGAGACGCTCGGCGAATTGACCGGGCTGCCCGGCGTGTGCCTTGCGCCGGCGGCCGGCGCCCACGGCGAGCTGGCGGGGCTAATGACCATACGCCGCGCCCACGAACATAATGGAGAGGGGAAAAAGCGGCGCGTCGCCCTTATTCCCGACTCCGCCCACGGCACCAACCCGGCCACGGCGGCGACGTGCGGCTACGACGTGAAGGTCGTCGCCACCAGGGAAGACGGGCGCCTAAGCGTGCAGACGTTTAAGGACGCGCTCGGCGACGGCGGAAGCGTGGCCGCCATGATGGTGACGAACCCCAACACGTGCGGGTTGTTTGAAACGGACGTCGCGGAAATTGCGGACATATTGCACAAGGCCGGAGGCTATTTTTATTGCGACGGCGCCAACTTCAACGCGCTGGTGGGGAAAATTCGCCCGGCGGATTTCGGCGCCGACGTCATGCACATCAACCTGCACAAAACTTTTTCCACCCCCCACGGAGGCGGCGGTCCCGGCTCCGGTCCCATCTGCGTGCGGCAAGAATTGGCGCCGTTCATGCCGATTCCCGTCGTCGAGAAGCGCGGCGATGCGTATATTTTAGCGAACGAGAGGGAACGTCCGCACCATTCCGGCCGCATCAAGGGATTTCACGGCCAATTCGGCATGCACGTACGCGCGCTCGCCTATATTTTGTCTCACGGCGCCGACGGGTTGCGCCAGGCGTCGGAAGACGCCGTGTTGAACGCCAATTACATATTGTCGCAGCTTAAGGACGTCTATTTCGCGCCGTTTCCCGAACCGTGCATGCACGAATGCCTGCTCACCGATCGCCGCCAGCGCGAAGAAGGCGGCGCGCAAACGCTGGATATCGCGAAAACCCTGATCGAATACGGCTTTCACCCGATGACGGTGTATTTTCCCGCCACGCGTCCGGGCGCGATGCTGATCGAGCCGACGGAAACCGAAAGCAAGCGCTCCGTCGATAAGTTTATAGGCGCCATGCGCGCCGTCGCCGAAGACGCGAAGGACCCCGAAAAAGCCGCCCTCATGCATTCCATGCCGCGTTCCGCTCCCCGCAAGCGGCTGGACGAGGTAAAAGCGGCGAGAAGTCCCGTCTTGCGGTGGAAGGAAAAAAATTAGGCTCCTCGTCTTCCCCTTGCGTCCGCACGTGCGTTTTAATGTCGAGCGTTAACGCATATGTAGGACGCCCCCTTATGAGCAACGCAAAAAATTATCTTTCCTCTTCTTTCTCTTGTAAGGCGGATTCGAGCGAGGAGGGAGCGTTTTGGGGGTACGCCTCCGTTTTTTTCGTGCGGGACAGCCAAAACGACGTCGTGCTTCCGGGTGCCTTCAAAAACGCGACGCAAGGCGCAAGGACGATTCCGTTGTTGTGGCAACATCGCCACGATGCGCCCATCGGCGTGATTAACGAGTTGCGGGAAGACGCCGTAGGGCTGCGCGTTAAGGGCAAACTCAACATGGAGGTGGCGCAGGCGCGCGAGGCGAACGCGTTGTTGCGTTCCGGCGCGGCCAACGGGCTTAGCATCGGGTACGAAGTCGAAGACCATCGCTACGACGCCGAAACCGACGCCCGATTGCTGGTTGCGGTGAAATTGTGGGAAGTGTCGCTCGTCACCTTTCCCGCCAACGCCGCCGCGCGGGCGGAATCGCCAAAAAGCGCCGATCCGCTTTCCGCACGGGAAAAAATTCTGCTTGCCGAACGCATGGCAAGAATGTGTTTGGAAATGGATGGGGCTGGTTTGCGAAATTAGCCGAAGCGTCGAAATAAAAAGAAATTTTATTTTTTTAAACTCCTTTAACGTGCGGGCGAAAAGAGGTTATGCGGTTCTTTATCTGAAACGAATACGATAAAAAACGAGCGACTGCGGTAGGCAAACGGGCGGAAGCATCAAGAAAACCGCGCCTGCGCGGAGTAGGTGCAGTATGACGGAATACCACTCAAAGTTCAACGTTAGCGGCGTTTGCAGGTTTATCGGAGAGACTTCTAGCCATAAGAACAACGTTCAGGCAATGATCGCCGTCGATGCTATGGAGAGTCGGTTCGTCGTCAAAAAGTCGCATATATAGAAGAGGCGGACTGTAGGAGTATGTAAAGTTTAGAGCATAGCCGCGCGATCGGAGGCATTTAGATGAAGCGAGCGACATACGGAAAAATTTTTGGCATCCGGACGTATCGACGTCATTTTTTGTTACTCCATATGTGCGGGTAATTGCCATGTCAGGAATGACCATGCAACGCGTCATGTCCGGGTGATTCATCCAATCATTCACTTCGCAACCTTTCATAGCACGCCACACGCCATCGATGGAGCATTTCGGAGATGAACACTTAACGAAATACTCTTTGCAAGGCGTCGTAAAATTCATGGCCGTCACCCTCGTCTTCTCGTTAAGCGTCAAACACGTGGAGATATCAAAACTGCCGTCGGGGTAGACGTTCATTTTTCCGTATGCCGCCGGGGCAGCAATAATGGTCGTTAATACGGATGGGATAAAGGTCGAGAAACGCATCGCGAAGGCTTTGGTCGAAAACGTGTCGCTTTTAAGGACGAATAGCGGGAATGCAACGCGGAAGCTGTCAGGCCAAGTGAAAGATAGATTGTGTGCCGTTCATTATATGCGTATTTTTTTGCAGTCCACTTTTTAATAAAGTGCGTCATACTTTATTTAACTTAAACTGCGGATTTTAGATAAACATTGGCTCATAGACTAGCTCTATGACTAGCATTCGGCATAGTCCTTGTGTTTTTTAAGATTATAGAGAGTAGTTGACCCTAAGGCTAGTTATATCTAAACTCGCATATTCACTTCTTATGTTCTTGGATTCGTTGCATTTAAGAACGGGCATCATAGCATAGCTAAGCTGCGATGCCCTTTAACTATTATTGGAACGACCCTTATCCTAAAACTTTATGCATAAAATCTTTATCACGTTTCGCCATCGCCAAGGAAAAAGCTTACTTCGCAAGATCCGGCGTTTCTTCGATGAATATGCTGACGTTATCGACAAACTCGCCGCCTTTGCCGTCCGCGACTTTCACCCAAAACTCGTCGGCGCCGGAATAGTTGGCGTCGGCTTTATAGGTGACGAAAAGACCGTCCTGACTGAAGGTGACGTGGCCGTGCGCACCGTCCGACACCAATTCGGAAACGAACATTTTATCGCCGTCCGGATCGAAATAGTTTTTATTGACGTCGATGGTAATCGTCGCGCTTTCGTCGATATAGATAACCGGAGCGTCGCCGCCGCGCGGGGCATCGTTTATCGGCAACACGTTTATCGTCACTTTCGCGTCGTCGAATCCGCCTTTGCCGTCGGATACACGATAGGTAAGCTCGTCAATGCCGTTATAGTCCGGTTTAGGAGTATAGAGAATTTCGCCGTTCACGATTTCCGCCTTGCCGTGTTGCGGCCCGGTGAGGATAGAGTCGATCGTCAGGGCATCGCCTTCGGGATCGCTATCGTTTGCCAGCACGTCCACCGATATCGGGGTGTCTTCGTTCGTCACCGCGCTGTCGTCGACGGCGTTCGGCTTGTCGTTTTCTGAACCGACGGTAATTGTGACGTTAGCCGTATCCGTGCCGCCATGGCCGTCCGAAATTTTATAGGTGAGCATATCGGCGCCGTTATAGTTGGCGTTGGGCGTGTAAACGATTTGTCCGTTTTCGATTTTGGCCGTGCCGTGCGACGGATCGGACAAGATTTTTTCGATGGTGAGAACGTCGCCGTCGGGGTCAGTATCGTTTGCCAACACGTTAATCGATACGGGCGTGTCTTCGTCCGTCGTCGCGACGTCGTCTTTCGCGTCCGGCGCGTCGTTCGCGGGATTTACCGTCACCGTCACTTTGGCTGCGTCGGTTAATCCGTCGGCGTCGCGAATGGCGTAAATAAACGTGTCTTGGCCATGATAGTCGGCGTTTGGCGTATAGACAATTTTTCCGTCCACGATTTGCGCCGTACCGTGCGCAGGCGCCGTTTGAACGCCGGTGAGGGTAAGGACGTCGCCGTCAGGATCGACGTCGTTTGCCAACACGTCAACCGTCACGGGCGTATCTTCGTCCGTCGCCGCTAGATCGTCCTTGGCGTCCGGCTTGTCGTTGGCGGAAGCGATATTGATCGTCACGGTTGCCACGTCGCTCGCGCCGCTTGGGTCAGAGGCGCGATATTGCAGCGTGTCTTGGCCGTGATAATTTTCGTTTGGCGTATAGAGGATTTTACCGTTCACGATTTGCGCCGTGCCGTGTTGCGGAGTCGCGACGATTTCGCTGACGGTTAAAACGTCGCCGTCCGGGTCCACGTCGTTCGCAAGCACGTCGACGGAAACGGGCGCGTCTTCCTTGGTTGTCGCAGAGTCGTCGCGCGCATCCGGCGCATCGTTGGTCGGATTCACCGTCAACGTCACTTTCGCCGTGTCCGTACCGCCGTTGCCGTCAGAGATTTGGTACACCAGCGTATCGTTGCCGTGATAGTTCGGATTTGGCGTATAGACGATTTTTCCGTTCACCACTTCCGCCGTGCCGTGCGCCGGCGCGGTAGGGATGGAAGTGACGGTAAGCGCGTCGCCGTCCGGATCGGTATCGTTCGCCAGCACGTCGACGGTCACCGGCACGTCTTCATTGGTGGTCGCCGCGTCGTCTTTGGCCGCCGGTCCGTCGTTAACGCCGCCGACGTTAACGGTAAGCGTCGCCGTGGCGCTGCGCGGATCGACGTCGGTATCGACGATGCGATAGGTTATCGTGTCCGTGCCGTTAAAATTATCGATCGGCGTGTAAACGATTTTTCCGTCCACAATCTGCGCCGTCCCATGGGAGGGAGGAGTAACGATCGCGTCAAGAATCACCGGAGTCCCTTCGACCGGGTCGCTATCGTTTTTCAGCACGTCTACCGTGACGGGCGTTTCCTCTTGCGTGGTCGCGTTATCGTCCAATGCAATGGGGGGGTCGTTGACGGGAAGAACGTCGACGTTAACGTCGTCGACAAATTCGCCGCCGTGTCCGTCCACCACTTTTACCCAGAACTTGTCCGGACCGTTATAGTTGGGATCGGGCGTGTATAGTATGCGTCCGTCCGGTTGCAACACGGCGGTGCCGTGCGCCGGTTGAATAGTGACTTCGCCGATGCTCGCGACGTCGCCGGAATCCGGATCTTTATAGGTTTGGCTGAGGTCGATCGTAATCGGCACGTCTTCGTCGGTGATGGCGTTGCCGTTATTGCCCCCGGTCGGGCCGTCGTTCACGGGACGAACGGTAATGTCGACGGTGGCTTCGTCGAAGCCGCCGTGACCGTCCGAAATTTTATACACCAACGAATCCGGACCGTTATAATTAAGATCGGGCGTATAGTGCAACGTTTTGCCGTCGGGCGATACGGTGATCGTGCCATGCTGCGGACCGGTCACGATGGAATCAATAACAAGCGGGTCGCCGTCTATATCCGTATCGTTGGTAAGCACGTCGATGTCTATCGGGGTGTCTTCGTCCGTTATCACCGCATCGTCGTTGGCAATCGGGGGATCGTTGATCGGCAAGACGTCGATGGTAACTTTTGCTTCGTCAAACCCGCCGTGTCCGTCCGACACTTTGTAGGTAAGCTCGTCGGGGCCGTTATAATCTTTATTCGGCGTGTAGGTGATGGTTTTTCCGTCGGGCGCGATGGTTACGGTTCCATGCGTCGGCTGCGTGACGATGGAATCGATGATGAGGTGATCGCCATCGGGATCGCTATCGTTGGTAAGAACGTCGATCGTAATCGGGGTGTCTTCGTCGGTCGTCGCCGCGTCGGGATTGGCTATCGGCGGGTCGTTGACGGGAGTCACTTCGATAGTCACCGTTGCGGTGTCTTTGCCGCCCTTGCCGTCGGAGACTTCATAAATGAAGGAATCCGGTCCGACGTAATCTTTGTTCGGCGTATAAAGTACTTGTCCTTGAACGACTTTTACCGTCCCGTGTTCGGGATTGGTGACGATCGCGCTGATATGCAGCTTGTCGCCGTCAGGGTCAACGTCGTTCGCGAGCACGTCGATCGTAATCGGGGTGTCTTCCGGCGTTCTGACGGCGTCGTTTTCAGAATTGGCGTCATTCGGGGTCGGAGTCGGATCGTCGGTTCCGTGTGGCGGATGGTTTATGTCACCAAACGCTCCCGCCTCGATCCGATCAAAAGGAAGGGTGTCGCTCGTAGTGAAGGTCGGGCGATCAAAATTTTCGGACGTCGGCTCGTCCTCCGGAAGGTCGGGCAATTGGGCGCGACCGGAAGAATTAACGGTTTGAAACGAGGCGTTTTCGTCGCCGTCCGCCGTCAATTCGAGGTTTAACACGAAAAATCCTTGGGCGAGCGCCTGGCCGCCGGCGTTAATCGTGGTGTGAAATTGTACGTTTTCCGAACCGTCCGACGGGGAGATAAAATCGGCGCTTTTAAGCAGTTGGATAATGTCCGTTCCCTTACCCGTAATCTTATAGGCAATTTCGGACGAACCTTGCGTAATCTTTGCGGCTTGCACGTTGCCGTGTTGCGGGAAAACGAAGTGGCCGGAATTCGTTCCCTTCACTTTCATTATCAACTCGACGTTTGACGCCGCCGCAATGTCGGCTTCCGTCGGTTTTTCGAGCGTCCGGGAAAAATCTAAATCAAGGCGCACCCACTGGACGTCGCCGGAGACAAGAGGCAACTTGTCTCCGGGAAGCAATTGCTTCTGCAAGTCCTTAAGTTCCGCCGCAGACAAACGATCAACGGCGACGTTGGAAGACTCCGCAGCCTGCGCTTTCGTCGTCTCGATATTATCGTACTTTGCCATAAGAGCCTTTCTCCCCACTCTCCATCAGATATTAGTACCCAATGATTTTGCGTCGCACCTTGTCGTAATGTTTTTTAGGATCGTAGTGATCCACGGGCAGCTGCAAACTCACGGAATTTAAACGACCTAGTCCGGCAAGCGTACGATAGGTGTCTAACACCTCGTCGTGCTGGGCGCGGACCAGCAAAATTTTTGCCTCTAAGAATTCTTGTTGGGCGTCAAGCGCATCCAGCGTGGTGCGGGTGCCGAGTTGCGATTCATAAATGACGCTTTGCAAGGCTTTTTCCGCCACTTCGACTTGACGACCGTTGTTTTCGATAGAGCTGATGGAGGCTTTCAAATCTTCGAGGGACGATTCCAAATCTTCCGCCACGGCTTGGCGACGCTCTTCTAAATCGAATTTTAATTTTTCGACCGTCAATTTCGCCTGACGCACTTCGGAATATTCCGAACCGGATTGGTAGAGCGGCACGTCGATGTTAAACAACAGGCTGCGCGTGGTTTGGGACTCCACTCCCGTCGCCGCCGCATTGCCGGATTCTCGTTGCGCCGACGCGTTTAAGCTGATGGTCGGAAGTAGCGCGCCTTTTTTCAGGTCGATGTCTTCCCCCGCCGCCGCCAGATCGAATTCGGCGGTTTTCACCAGCGGATGGTATTGCATGGCAATGTTTTTCAGCAGGTCGTACCGCAATTCTTCCCGGTCAAAATAATGCAGGGATTCGGGAGAAACGTAACGAAACGCCACCGGCACCTGAGTGCCGACCACGCGACCGTAGCGCGCTTCCGACGTTTTTAACGCCGCTTCCGCCCGCAACCGCTCCGCTATCGCGCGGGTGTAGCGGGTTTCGGATTGAAAGACGTCGGTTTGCGTCACTTCCCCTAGAGAAAAACGCTCGTTCGTATCGTCCAAATTACTTTTGAGCACGGCTTCGTTTTGCTTTTGCAAGTCAAGCAAATTGCGGTCGCGCCATACGGTAATGAAGCTATCGACGGCGTCGAGCAGGGTTTTTTGCTCGGTGTTGAGCAAGTCGTATCGTCCTGCCTCGATGCGGCGCTCTTCGCGGTTCATCCGCGCTAAGGTGCGTCCGCCGCGAAACAAGGGAAGGTTAAGGTCCGCGCCATATTTTTCCACCACGTCGCTGCTGTTCACGCCGGGACGGTCTATTTCGGAACGGCCTTTTTGGCCGTTTAGCGACACGGTCGGCATCCAGTACGAAAATGCCTGAGAGGCAAACTCATCGGTGACTTTCAACTCTTGGCGCTTGGATAATAATTGCTCGTTCGTGCGATAGGCGGCGACCATCGCGGCGACCAGAGCTTCCTTGTCGCTATTGGCGTCTACTGCGCCGCCGACCGGCGATCTGCCGAGCGGACTATCGGCGCCCGTAGGCATAATGATCGGTGCGCGACCCGGCCGAGGAGCGGAAGCCGCCGATTTTTTCGGCGCCGTGCGCGGCAGAGGTTTGTCGGATTGCGCCGTGGATTCGTAATGCATTTCGTCCGGCACCGGAAAGATGCGCGCGGCCTCTTCTACGCCTTCGCGCACTTGAAACTTACCGGTGGAATCAGGAACGATGCGCTTAGACATGACGGACGCTTCTTTTTCGTCCATCACCGCCACTTCGACGATCTGCTCCCCGAATTCGGGTGCAGGCGAGTCGGAAACATAGGCCAGGGTGCGCAGCACTTTTTGGAAGTCTTCCGCTTTTCCTTCGCCTTTAATAATTAATACGTTATCTTTGACATAAGAGCGCAAATTGGGCGCGACGTTAGAGACGAGCAGGCGCTCGTTGGCATTTTTACGGGCGTTAACGAAACGCAGCATCACTTGCCTCACGTTGCCCGAAAGGTTGACGTTAGGCGCAAGCGTTAATTTTTCCCCTTTTGCGGCATACGGCAGCGTGTAGCCGAAGTTAGAGATTGCCGGGGCGGCCTCGGCGACGCCAAAGCTGAGCAGGGAGGCGATGGCCGCACCCGTCAACATTTGCGCGATTTTCTTGCCAATCCTATTTTTCATTTCGTGACATACCCTTCCAGTTACATGATAGTATACAAGATCGTCTTTAATAAACAATCATTAATATCGTTAATTTGCAGGCTATCTTTTGCGGCGTAAAAAAATCTACAAAAAGCGAGCTACAAAAAGGCTATCATGAACATAAAGGGAAAACATAAGGTTTCAACAAAAAAAGCAAGTAAAGTCGTTATTTTAAAAAAATTTACGCACATGCGTCCGCCGAAACACGGCGGGCGCATCGCGCCACGAAAAAAATCATTCCTGCTTCAACCGAGCACAACAACTACACGCCTACTCTTCTTCCGTCTCGATGGAAAGGCAATATCCGGCAGACCGCACGGTGCGAATGACGGTGCCGACTTTTTTATCCATCCCCATGGCGGTGCGCAACCTATTGATATGCACGTCGACGGTGCGCATGTCGGTTTCCTTGTCGTACCCCCATATCGCCTGAATGAGCTGTTCGCGACTGAAAATTCTGTTGGGGTGTTGCATAAGATATTGGAGGATGTTAAACTCCGTCGGCCCAAGGTCGATGCGTCCGCCCTTATACAGCACGGCGTGGGTGTCGACGTTCATGGAAATGTCGCCGAACGTCAAGTCGGTGGAAACGAGGGCGGGCTTGCTTCTGCGAAGCAGGGCCTCGACGCGCGCCAGCAATTCTCGCGGAGAGACGGGCTTCACCAAATAATCGTCCACCCCGATGGTGAGGCCCTTCACCTTGTCCGCTTCTTCCCCCCGCGCCGAAATCATGATGATGGGAATATCTTTCGTCTCTTTATTCGCCCGCAATTCCTTGCATACGTCGATGCCGTTTTTTCCGGGCAGCATCCAATCGAGCAGAATGAGGTCCGGCTTCATTTCTTCCGCCATCCACACGGCCTGGTCCCCTCGCCGCACGTATTTGGTGGCGTAGTTGTTTTTTTCTAGCGTATACATCAATAGCGTCACGATGGTTTCGTCGTCTTCGACGATCAGCACGTTCGGCTGCAATCCTGCTTTGCCCATTTTTTCCACCTAATTGCTTTATGTCCTTTTTTAGGACGCCCATAAAGGGCGGCGAATCCCTTTAAAACAAGCATATCATATAAGAAGTTGCATAAAAAAACGTTAAAAATACCAAACATGATAAATACGGTAACGAAAATTAATCGATGCGATAAAATTTATGCAATTGCAGCGACAACCTGTAGCCGTATTTTTCCGCCAAATTCAATGTGCGCCTGTAGTTGGCGGCATTTTTACTCTCATCAAGTTCGTCCATTGGTTGTAAAAATACCGGAACGTTAAATCGCGTTTGTCCTATTTCCGCCACGTCGCCATATCCCTCCATCGTCGCGGAAACGATAAATTTTATGGCGATCGCCCTTTTCAGCACGTCTTCCCGCACGGGAGCGTACCCTCCTCCGGCGTTTTTAGGGGAACACACCACCCCGACCCCCTTCGGTATGGGGCGATATAGCGTACCGTTCGATTCTATAGCAACGGAAAAACCGGAGCCGAGCAATGTTTCGCATAACGGACCGATAGGTTGCCGAAAAGGCTCCCCGCCGGTCACGACCACGAGATTTTTAAGGCGCTTGCCGTCTTCGTTTCGCGACATGAAGTCGACCGTTTTTAGTATCTCGCCCACGGAAATTAAGGTAAAATCGTCGAATTCGGCGTCGCAGAACCGGCAGGCGAGATTGCATCCGCCCAATCGCACGAAAACGGCGGGCATGCCGATATGCGGCCCTTCGCCTTGAAACGTCGGAAACATCGAGGCGACGTGCAACGATTCCCCGCTTGAGAAAACAGGAGGCAGTTTAGGATTCGTACCGAGCATCGCGATAAAAAACTATATTGCTTATATATTTACTTAAAATAACCTTATCACGATAAAAACCGCCGTGGCAATCATATATAAGAAAAGGCGCTTGAGGAATCGCAGGCTAGGCCGTGTGCACTTTTTGAGCCATAGGCAGGCGTAGCTAAAACGGCCGGATTTTTGGTCTTTTTTGCTGCGAACTTCGATTTTTCTTTTTACAATAAGATCGCCGTTCTTTCAAAAACATATCGAATTGTCGCTAACAAAGTCCCTGAAAATCGTCTCGTTTCAAAAAGTGCATACAGCCTAAGTCAGCTCAGAAGCCGTCACTCAATTTATTTAACTAATAATTAACCATAAGAATTTATAAATATCGTTTAAAGAATCGTAACTTGGGACGGCAATATGAGCTAGGAAAGCGATTTAAGCGACGAACAATGGGAACGGAACGAAGGATATTTTGCGGATCGGACGTCGTCGGGACGGAAGCGGAAATACGCGAAACGGGATTTGGTTAACTCGATTTTGTACGTATTGCGCGGCGGGATTGAGTGGCGGCCGTTGCCGAAAGATTTTCCGCCG
>JBEVNR010000046.1:0-51761 GCA_040507985.1 Rickettsiales bacterium
GGCATTGCTAACCTAATATAGCTAACGTACCGTTTCTTTTGGCCATAAGGAGCTTAACGGAATATTCGAGCATTTTTTTGCATTTGCTGTAGCATTTTGTTTTGCGTCGAAGCCTCGCAAGGAAATGGCGGAACAGGCTGTTGTAGCCCTCTACCGTAAAGGTTTCCGCTTTGGATTGAATGTGTTGCGCGACGGGGACGAACTCTTGGTAAGGCTTCCAATAGTCGGTCATGACGCTCCCCGTTGCTGCGTCGCCTACGCCATCCCACAACTTCCTTCCGGTTTCCGTCCCCCGGGAACCCAATACGCAACCGACGAATCTTTTCCCATATCGATCAACAGCAATCCATATCCAACAATAATTTTTTTTTGGCCTATATATGTGTGCATCTCGTCCAACTCCATCGTTTCGACGGGGGTTTCGCTCTTGATTTCCTCCATTTTCTCTCCAAACCCACGTATCCACTTCAAGACCGCAACGTTGCTGAAGCCCAAAAGCCGACCGATCGACCGAAGGCCCATGCCTTCCAAATACAGTTGCAGGGCTCGACGCTTCGTCTCTGCGTCCGCCGTGCCCGCGCGCTTCTCCACCGTGTACCGATACGCGCATCCCTTGCACAAATAGCGTTGGCGACCCCCGTTCGTTCCGTCCTTGCAATAAACTTCGCTTCCGCATTTAGGGCAATCCACGACAGTCTCCGACTCAATTAAATCACCTTATCAAACCCCTCCATATCATATCAATGCTAAATTAGCAATGCCAAATTATAATAAATATTGCGCCCTTTTGAATTCCTGAATTTTTCGCGCAGTTTTCTCTTGTAAACGGAAATAAGGTAGACCCGTATTCCGTCCTTTGGCAATTGACGCAAAAAATACATTTTTTATTCGTCGGTCATCTTGGCTGCCTTTAATTCGTTCGCCATGTTTTTATTGCGGCGATTGATCTTATTTTTGAGCGTTTTCTTCACCGCCGCAGCAAGAGCACAAAAGGCTTTACTATCGTCGCAAGTCACCAACGCGATAGTGAAATACGTGCTATTGCGTAAAGCAATATCTTTAAACCCCAAATCCCCGACTCGTCCAAGAATATGTACACGCGCTTTGCCCGACTTTGATAAAGGAAGCATAAAAGCGCCGCGCCGCAAGGGCGTCAAGGCAATAAAAAGAAGGCTATGGCGACGCTCACGGCGACGGGCCAAATAGATTTCGAGGCGACGTACCTGACGGAGGGCGAGGCGTAGGGGCGGCGGAGGGAGCGCGCTTAAAAACCCTCCGCTTTAGAACCTTAATCTCCCACAAAGCGACATATCGCAGGCGTCGGAATCAATCAAGGACGTCAAGGGCGCCAACGTCTTGGCGGACAAAGGCTACGATTGCGACGCCATCGTCAAGCAATCCGAAATCCAAGGTTGCAAAGCGGTCATTCCGCCAAAATCCAACCGAAAAGTCAAGCGCGACGTCGATTTCCGCTTGTATAAGGAAGTACACGTCGTCGAATGCTTTTTCGGAAAGATAAAATTCTTCCGAAGGGTCTTTTCTCGCTTCGATAAGAACGCAGACGCATACATGGGATTCATTGTCCTCGCATCTATAGTCATTTGGTTGAAATAACTGCGGAATCTAGTGCAAAAAGCCTAATAAGGGAGTGTAAATTTCGCTTTTTCCTGTTCGGTTTTTTGGGGGCGCTTCACTATTATATCGCATAGTTTTCGTTATAACACTCCCACGCCGAGGCATAGGAGGCAAGGCGCGCGACGCAGGCAGTCGCCGGCCATAAGGGATCGTCCGCCGCCTCGCGCTTAAACATCATGCCGGAGGCGTTGAGATTCTCCCTTGCGTTTTTACGCGGATTGTACCGCAGCATGGCGCCGACCGGCGTTCCCCCGATCAGATACACCATCGGCTCGGCGGCGGCGTCGCCCTCAAGGTCGAGCGAAGGCACCCCCTCTTGAATAATGACCTCGTCGTTTGCGCGCCCCTCTTTGATCGACGTCATTTTTTTGCGGGCCTTGCGCGACAAGCCGAATATTTCCTCTCCCGACGTCGCCGTCATCATTCCCATGCCGTAGGTGCCGCTATCGGCCTTAATGAAGACGAACGGTTCGTCTTTTATGCCGTATTCGTCGTATTTTTTTTGAATGCGATGCAGCAACGCGTCCGCGTTTCGCGCAATGCACGCCACTCCGTCGGGACTGGAGAAATCAACCGCGCCGCATTTGCGGTGCAGGGGAGAGATCGCCCAGGAGTCGACGTCGATGGCGGCGCATAATTCGCGCGCGGCGGCGTTATAGGCGTCGAAATGCGAGGATTTGCGCCTTCGGTGCCATCCGTATTGCGGCGAGGGAAACACGGGAACGAGCAGTCGCTCCACCCATTCCGGCACGCCACCGCTTAAGTCGTTGTTGAGCAGCACGGCGTCGGCGATGAAATTGCCGTCGGCGGAGACGGCGCGTCCGTCTTTCTCCATGAATGCGTCGACGTGAAGCGTTTCCCCGCTTTCGGTTTCCTCGTCCGCCGCTTCGCCCGTCTCGCAACTATGCAGCGTTGCGACGCGCGCCTCTACGCCGGAGGCGGAGACGATTTCTTGCAAGACGCGCACGTTTTCGAGGTAGTAGCGATTTCTCGTATGGCTTTCGGCCAAAATCAACAGGCGCCGCACCTTTGGGTAATATTTGGACATATAGCAGGCCGCCGCCGCCGCCGCGCGCTTGCGTCCGCCTTCCGACAGGTTATTGAACCCTCCCGGAAAAAGATTCGTATCCACGGGCGCTATCTTAAATCCTGCGCGGCGCACGTCCACCGAATTATAAAAAAACGGCGCCGTGTCGCCGAAGCGTTTGGCGAACCACGCGTCGATCTCCCCCGCGCGTCGCCAGGCGGCGTCGGCGAAACCGGCGTAATCGCTCATGGGAGAGACGGGCGGCGTCGCCGTGGTTTTAATCGCGATATCGGGGCAGTGCATTCCAGTCTCCGCAAAAAGTTTGATAACATACGAGGGCGGCCATCGCCGCCGTTTCGGCCTTAAGGATGCGCGGACCCAAACACAGGCGCGCTAATTTTTCGCCGAAAATCGTTTTAAGCGACGCGCGTTCCTCGTCGGTGAAGCCTCCCTCCGGTCCGACGATCAGCGCCGCCTTGTCGTGAGGGGGAAGGGAGGAGAGAGCCTCTCTTGCGGGTTTTCCCTCGCCTTGTTCGTCGCAATGCAGGCAGAGAAGCCCGTCCTCTCCGGCCAGCGCCTCCGCCACGTCCGTAAAATGACGGGTTTCGTCTATGAGGGGAACGGAAACGCGCTCGCATTGTTCCGCCGCTTCCACGACGATTTTTTGTGCATGGTCGCGCTTTACGTCCCGCGCGACGGTGCGGGAAAAACGACACGGGAGCAGCCTGCCGACGCCAAGCTCCGTCGCTTTTTGCAGCAAAAAATTTTCCTCCTTGTTTTTTAGCGGAGAAAACACGAGCGTTAACGACGGGCGCTTTTCCGGCGGACGAATGCGCTCCGCAACGCAAACGGAAACCTCCCTCTTTTGTGGCGTCCCCAATTCGCCGCGCCATTCCCCGCTTTCGTCGTTAAAAATATGGACGCTATCGCCTTCGCCGAGGCGCATCACGCGGCAAAGATAGAAAAACGCGTCGTCCTCTACCGTAAGGCGTCCCCCCTTGTCGGGAATCTCGGAAACGAACAGCCGGACGCGGGCGCTTTTTCGCATGAATGCTCTAACTTGACGGTAAATGATTTTATATATCATGCGCCGAAATAAATTGCCAATGCGAATAAGCGGCGACTTTTTGCCCTAAATATGAGGCTTGCCCGCTTTCCAATAGACATAACCGGAAAACGCGGTCATCGCCCCGGCAACCCATAATAAAATTTTTCCCAGCAATTCGCTTAATGTCACGTCTTGGATGGCGGGTTCCAGGGACGGCCCCTCTACTCCGAGCAAGAGCAAAAAAATGGCGGTCATCTGTACGCCGGTCTTAATTTTGCCGTATTTATTCACCGGAAGCGGCACTTTGTCGGCGGCTAAAAACTCACGCAGCCCCGAGACAAAAATTTCGCGACATAAAATAGTGACGGCGGGAATGACGTCGTATCGGCCCAGCACGTTCGCATGGGCGAGAATCAATATCGCAGACGCCACCAACAACTTATCGGCGATGGGGTCGAAAAGCTTGCCCACGCGCGACTGCACCTTCCATAGCCGCGCTAAGTATCCGTCGAAAAAATCGGTGACGCTGGCAAGGAGGAACAATCCCGCCGCAATAAAGTGAAAGGCGCGACCGTCTAAAAATGACGAAGCTATGAGTATCGGAACGATCGCCATGCGAAATAGCGTTAAAAAATTTGGTATATTTTTATATGTTCCGCACATGGCGCGTTACTTTCCTCTAAGGCATGAAACGAAAATGCGCCCGAAACGGTTTCTTATTCACTTTTATTACCGTTATCCATTTAATGCAACGAATAACTTTAAAGCAAAGGCGTTATTTAGGGCAATATGGTATTTTTCCTTAATTAATAACACATATAGCCATCCCCGCTTTCGCTTAGATAACCCAATATATTAAATTTTTTTTAATTGATTTTATTAGCTATTATTATATTATACCGTAATTCTCGATGGTTTGGCCTAAGAAAATCATGAGATCCCTGCTTCCGCAGGGATGACGGATATGAGTATGTTGACGGTATAATTAATAGATCTAATGCCAATCTATCGCTAATTGCTATATATTTTTGCGCCCGCACTCACTTATTGCATCATCTCATGATTTTTCGTTCCCTTAGCGCCCGCGCCGTCGTCCTTACCCGCCATAAAAGCGCCGAATTATGGTTGGCGGGGTTGGCGTTTATCGAAAGTTTCTTCTTTCCCGTTCCTGCCGACGTGATGTTCGTTCCCATGGTATTGGCCGCTCCCGCGCGCGCCTACCGCCTTGCCGCCGTTGCCACGGTGGCGTCGTGCGTCGGGGGCGCGTTCGGCTACGCGCTCGGATTATGGGGATACGAAAACATCGCCCTCCCCATTTTAGAGGCGACGGGCAAGGTCGACGAGGCCAACCGCTACCGCAACATGACGGCGGAAAGCGTATGGACGCTATGGGGATTGTTGCTTTCCTCCGGATTCACGCACGTGCCGCCGATAAAAGTCGTTACCATCCTTAGCGGCGCAAGCGGCGTGAATTTTGCGTTCTTCATGGCCTCCGCCGTCTTAAGCCGGGGAGCGCGATTCTATCTTCTGGCCTGGCTGCTTAAGAAATACGGCGAGCGTATCAAAGCAACGCTTGAGAAGCGCGCAAAATGGATCGCGATTATTATGGCGGCGACGCTTACGGCGTTGGTCGCGTTTTTTCTATGGAAACATGCGTAACGCCTCTCTCGGCCTAAAGCAAGAAGGACCGCGACGCATCGCGATCCTTCTTGTGTGGTCACAACTTTGACGTTTCTTATTTTGCGGCGTCGTCTACCGTGGTATCGTCAACGGTTTCGTCGGCGGGAACGGTATCGTCGATTTTTGTGCCGGAGCCGAGATACGGTTCGTTCAGCATCACCACCGCCACGAGCGCCGAATAGTTCGCCGCTTCCGCCGGCATCGCCACGGCGCCGCCCGTACCGACGGTCGAGCCAAGTTCCAGCATTTTATGGGACGTCGGATCGTACCAGCCCACCGCCGTCTTGTCCGCCAGTTTCAGCAGGTCGGCGTTGTCGATCGTTAAGGTTTTGCCTTTTTCCACATAGCCGATCAGCATGTCGCCGAAGACGATGCATTGGCCTTTGCAGGCCGATACCGGAGCGTAGGAAAGATCGACGTTTTCCGCAAAGAACGAGGCCGCGCTCACCGAGGCTTCCACCATGGCGGCGGATTCCGTGGTTTTTGTGGCCATGCCGGCGGCGGTATCGAAAAGCACGTTCACGCCGCCTATGCCGGACATCACGTAACCCCACATATCAAGGTTCGCGGTGTCTTTTTTTACGTTCTTAACGGACGTGTCGTGAAGAGCCACGATACCGCTATTGAAGCTACCCATGGCGTCGTTCATCAACATCATGTCGGCGCCGCCGGCCTTGCCTTGGATTAAGGCGTGCACGGCGATCGGGTGTTTATGGGCGTCGAGTTCGCGTATTTTTTTCACCAACGCCACGTCGCCTTTCGCCGGAACCACCCACACTAGGCCGTTCAAGTAGCCGAATCGTCCGATCATATCTTCCAGATAGGTTTCCAGTTCCAGATCTTTCAGCGTCGTCATGCCGTCCAGGGACAAGGCGATGCTGACCGGAGCGCCGGAACGTTGTTGCAATTGGTCGGCGACGGAGGAAAGTTTGGCCAAACCGGCGGCGTCCAATTCGTTCTTGGCATTCAGGTACGACGCCAGATTGACCCCGATCATGTTCGCGTCGGTTTTGGTGAGGCTAGAGACGACGGTCGTTAAGGTTTTGTCCGTCATGTCGTTCGCCGCCGAGCCGATCGCCGTCATAAACATGTATTTGAAGTCTTTGTCCGATTTTTGGGTGCCGACCATCGGGCCGACGCGCAGCAAGTTCAAGTCGGGCTTGCCGGCGCTGACGTAACCGAGGGAATAGAAGCCTTCGCCGCGCGACTCGCCCATTTTCAGGCTGCCTTCGGTGCGGTCTATGCCGTCGATTTTTTTGTCTCCCGCGTTCATGTAGAGGCGGTATTTCCAATCGCCGGAAGCGGGCGGGGTAAAGCGGGCCTGCCAACTTACGCCGCACGAAGCGCCGGCGTCTCCCTTGATATAGCCGGGCACGACGTAGCGCGTTCCTTTGGCGTCTTCAAAACGGACATACATGCTGTTATTCGCCAATTCCGTAATCGTGGCGCATAATTCTTTCGGCGCGGTGACGTTGATCGTGACCGGACTCCATTTGTTGCGAAGCTCGCCGACTTTCACCAGCGCGTCGTTGACCGCTCCGGCCGGCGCCTTATCGTCGGACATAAAGTCTTTATAGGCGTCGGTGGTTTCGGTGCCGTCTTCTTCCCCTTGGGTTTCCTTGCATTTTTCGGGATCGATGATTTCGCCGTTCTCGTCGGTCGCGCAGTTCGGATTCGTCACGTCGGAATCCTGGGCGTTGTCGCTCGCGTCGTCGCTGCCGGTGGAGCCGTCGCCTTCCACGGACGGGTCTTCGTCCTTTTGGCCGCCGTCCTCGGCGGCGTCGCCGTTTTTAGACTCGTCGCCTTTGATTTTCGGCGATTTCGGATCGATCGGGTCAAACTCCGTGCAAATCACCAGCCCGTCTCCCGCTTCGTCGGACGCGCCTTCTTCCGCCTTGTTTTCGTCCTGGTTGACGGTTTTGTTCGGCACGCACACTTTAACGTCGGAATCCTTGTTTTTGTCGCGCACCTCTTGCGAAATGCCGCTTTCTTCGTCCTCGTCTTCCGTAACGTCCGGACCGTCCTTAAAGTGGCCGTTCTTAACGTCGACGGCATTGGTTTTCGTGACGCCTTTCGTCGTTTTTCTCTTATTGGGCGCCGCCGTGGTTTGCAGAATTTGATCGTCGTCCGCGTTGGTTTCGTCGGTCGCGGTCGAATCTTCTTCCTCTTTTTTCTTGGTTTCGTCGGTCGTATTCGTCACGTCTTCTTCATTAGGCCGTGCCGTACATTTTTCGGGATCGATGGGGTTGCCGTTTTTATCGTTTGGGCAGTCGGGATCTTCGTCAACAGTGACGATCGGAAATTTCTCCAACTCAAAGGCGCCTTTCATGAATTTGCCCTTGACGAATTTCGCGCCGCTTAGTCCGCCTTTTTTCGTCGTTTTCGCAGCGTCGGTCGTCTCGTCCGTCGTATCGGTCGTATCGGTTTCGCTTTCCGTTTCGCCGGTCGTGCCGTTGCCTTTCTTCTTAGTGACGGGAGTCGTGCCGGCATTGCCTTTTTTCTTTAACGCGGCTTCGCCGGCTTTTTTGTCCTGGGCGTCAAGATTTGCCGATTTCACCGTCATTTCCGCAATCGGCGTATCGCACTTGACGAAGTCGTAGAGCACGATTTTCTTCAAGTCTTCCAGCGCCACTTTAATCGGCTTAATCTCTTTCTTGAATTTGACGTCCATGCATTCCACCACGCCGGGGATGCTGATGGAGTCGACGTCGCTGTCTACCCTAAACAGTTTTAATTGGCCTTTTTCGTAAATGTAGTTGAAGTAGTTCGTGCCGTCTCCTTCAAACACGACGTCGCTTTCTTCTTCCGTCGGGCTGTACGAGCAGATGCCGGTGGCGAAAAGGCTAATGACCTTGCCGTCGCAGTTTAAAATTTCGATCGAGTCGAGGGCGTCGACGTCGAAATTTTCGACTTGCAGTTCGGTTTCGCCGTCTTCAAACATGTGCTTCTCGCCGGCCAGCGATATGCCGCCCGCACGGTCGTCTTCTTTTTTCACCGTGAGGGTGCCGTCCTTAATTTGGTAAGAGACGAAATCTTCGGGCAGCGCGTCTTTTACCGGACCGCTTGCCACGCAGGAGCCTTCGTCGGGAATCGGGGCGAGCACGTCGCCGTTGCAGTCCAACACCTCGGCGGTTTTGCCGGCATATCCCGGAATTTCAAGTTTGGCGTTGCCGGTGAAGTCGAAGGTTTGGTCGCCGACCTTCACGGCGGAGACGAGCTTGCTGTCGAGGCGCGTCAGCCGCAGCGTTTCTCCGTCGCGTTCGTACGACACCAGGTCGTTAATGTCGGGATTCTCCGGCACCGTGACGTCTTCCGGGCAGGCGTCCGACGATCCGTCGTCATTTAAGTCTTTGGTAGAGATGGGTTGGCCGTCGCAACCGATGATTTGTATGTCGTCGGTTGATTTCACGCCGGGAATTTCCAGCTTCATTTTGCCTTCAAACGCATAGGTTTGCGTTCCGATTTTCAAGGCGTCGATGAGCGTCGAATCCTGGCGGGTCGCCACTAACACGTCGCCTTGCATTTTAAACGTGACCATCTGGTCGGGGGTCATGTTTTTAATCGCGGCCAAATCTTCGCTCGGGCAGCTTTCGTCGCCTTCGCCGCCCAGTTCCGTCAGAAGCTGCGTGCACGCCTCGTCGGAATAGATGCGCATTTCGGTGATGTCTTTGGGAGACTTCACGTCGTCGAGGAAAATGTCTTTTTTGCCGGCCAGGCTGAATTTGCCGTGCTCGCCAAGGTCGATGCAAAGCGCGCAACTATCTTTGCGCAGGATGCGCAAGCCGTTTTTCTCGAATTTGAACGAGATGAAATTCATCGGATCGTCAATTTCGGCCGGTAACGGGCAGTCGTCGCCCGGATTGCCGTCGTCCGGATTGCCCACCGAGCCGTCGTCGTTCAAGTCTTTGGTGGAGAGGGTTTTTCCGTCGCAACCAATAATTTGTATGTCGTCGGTTTGTTTGACGCCGGGAAGCTCAAGTTTCAATTTTCCTTCAAACGCGTAGGTTTGATCGCCGACTTTAAGCGATTCCACCAGGTCGGAGTTTTTGCGCGTGGCAACCAAGACGTCGCCTTCCATCGCGAAGGTGACTAAATCGTCGGGTTTTGCGGCATAGCCGGCGATCGCGTCTTCGGCGCACGCTTCGTCGTTCGTGCCGTCGTCCGGATTGCCCACCGAACCGTCGTCGTTCAAGTCTTTGGTGGACAGAGTTTTTCCGTCGCAACCTATGATTTCCACGTCGTCGGTTTGTTTGACGCCGGGAAGCTCCAGCTTCAGTTTTCCTTCAAACGCATAGGTTTTGTCGCCGACCTTTACCGATTCCACCAATTCGGAATCCTTGCGCGTGACGACCAATATGTCGCCTTGCATTTTAAAGGTCACTAAGTCGTCGGGTTTTTCGGCATAGCCGGCGACGGCGTCTTCGCCGCACGCGTCGACCTCCGGCGTCGGCAGGCCGAGTTCGTTCGTCGGAACGTCTTCGAGCGTTTTTCCGGCGCAATCCTTGCCGTCGAACAGGCGTATCGATTTTACCGCTTTCGTCACGCCGCCCAGCGGAATGCTCGCCGTGTCGGCGCCTTCTTCAAAATTCACGCAGCTATCGGGAATGACGTCGCCGTTTTCGTCGATGGGCGCGGCGGAAAGCACGTCGTCGTCGGTTTTTTTGACGTCAAGCGATTTATCGGTCGGATTATAGGTGACGTCGGCGTTTTTGCCTTGGGTGGTTTTCGGTTCGTCCGCACCGTCGTCTTCTCCGGCGACGTTGCCCACGTCAAGGTCGGAAACGTCGATATCTTCCAGCGTCGCGCCTTGGCAGTCGACGCCGTCGAACACGCGCACTTTTTTGGCGGCGTTTTTGAGCGCGTCGGCGCCCATTTTCACTTGGCTGACGTCGCCCTCGAAATTTTGGCAAGTGCCGTCGATCAGTTCGCCGTTTTCGTCGAGCGCGCCGGCGGATTTCACGGCGTCGTCTTTTTTGTCGACGCTTACCTCGTCGTCAACCGGATTATATCCGACGTCGGCCTTGTCGCCTTCGACCAAGCGAGGCGCGGAGGCGTCTTCGACGGGAATGGCTTCGCCGTTGCAGTCAATGATTTCGGCGCCGCGCGCATCTTTTACGCCCGCAATTTCGAGTTTGACGCGGCCGTTAAAGTCATAGACCTGTTCGCCGATTTTAACGCTTTCCACCAATTCGGAATTAAGGCGCGTGGCGGTCAGCGTGTTGCCTTCAAACGCGAATTTCACTAATTCGTCGACCGGATGCGCGGCGGCGACGTCGGCGACGCATCCTTCCGCTCCGTCTCCCGCGCCCTTGACGATATTGGCGACGTCTAAATCTTCAAGTTTTTCTCCGGCGCAATCGTTGGAATCAAAGAAGCGCAATTTGTTCGCGCTTTCGAGTTCGGAAAACTTATCGATCGTGACGTTCGTTTTACCGGCGAAGTTTTTGCAGCTTCCCTCGATAATTTCGTCGTTCTCGTCGACCACGCCGACGGAGTCCGCGTCGGTGTTTTTACGGTCGACTTTCAGGGCGTCGGTCGCGGCGTCATAGGTGGCGGTCGCATTTTTGCCTTCGGTGGTCGGGCCTTTATAGCCTTCCTTCGGCTCTATGCCCAAATCGCTAAGGTCGTCGGTCGCGAGTTTATTTCCCCGGCAATCGGCGGCGTCGTAATATTCGACCGCGCCCACCTCTTGTTTCAGCTTGGTTTTGTTTATATACGCTATGTCGGAATCATCCGCGAAATTCACGCACATGTTTTTCGCCGCGTCTTCTCCGGTAAGCAAGGCGGATTTGGCGTTTTCGTTTTTGCGTTTGATCGCCAGCTTGTCGCCGTTATCCGCGACGGCGCCGTTTTCGCTGTCGACTTTACCGATGGAGGCGGCAATATGCAGGTCGCTGAGATCGAGCGATTCGACCGGGTCGCCGGCGCATGCGGCTTCCTCAAAAACTTCCGCGCTTTCCACGTCGAACAATTGTCCGCCGGGAACGTTCAGCTTCACTTTTCCGGCAAATTCCAGGCAGGTTTCCTTGCCGCTTGCGCCGATCAGTTTTACCGATTTCGCGTCGCTGTTTTTACGCACGATATCCAGCGAATCGCCGTGATAGACGGCGTCGACGTAATCGCCTTCGACGGTGCCGTCCTTCGCCAGTTTATCGACGGTGTTGAGCAAATCGCCAAGTTTGGCTTCGCCCAGTTTTTTGTCGGCCGAGCACGCGTCGTCGGAGAACAGCGCCACCATGGCGTTGGCGTCCAACGCATCGCGCTTGCCAAGGTTAGCGACTTCCCCGTTGGCGATCGGTTTGCATTCGTCGCCGATTTTAACGGATTTCGCCGCCGGTTTGTCGGAGAACAAATCTTCGTCCTTACCGCCTAAAACAAGGTTGCCGTTTTCGTCTTCGGCGACGTTAATGAGCGACGCCAATTTTTCGCGGTCTTCTCGGGTAAGCAGTTCGCCCAAGGTGGTTTCGGAAACTTTTTGCGTACATGCTTCGTCCGAGAACATTTGCAGGACGGAAGCCGCCGTTAAATGCAGGTCGGCGCCGAGCGAAATTTTTCCGTTTTCCAGAATAACGCAGGAATCGCCGACTTTTATCGCCTTAACGACGCCTTGACCGCGACCGATATTGTCGTCGGAGGTCACGTCGACGCTGCCGTCCTGGTTTTGTCCGGCGTCGACGAGGGCGTCGCTATTGTCTTCTTCCGCATCGCCCTCTTCGTCGTCCGTCGTGTCGTCGCCGTTGTCGTCGGTCGTGTCGTCGCCGTTGTCGTCAGTCGTGTCGTCGCCGCTGTCGTCGGTCGTGTCGTCGCCGCTGTCGTCGGTCGTGTCGTCGCCGTTGTCGTCGCCGCTGTCGTCGGTCGTGTCGTCGCCGGTATCGGTCGAAGGAATGAACGGCAAGGGAATGACGGAATCGGGTTTGCCGTCGCCGTCGTTGTCGATGAGCATTTCCGGAACGCCGGCAAGGTTGGTTCCGATGAATAAATCTTTGACGCCGTCGTTGTTAAAGTCGTAGGCCGTATATTTGGTAAGGTCGCGCACCGCGGGATCGTCAAGGTTGGTCGGCGCGTCGGTATCCGTATCGCCGCCCGTGCCGTTATCCGTATCGGTATCCTGGTCGGGATCTTCGGTGACGAGAATTTCTTCCGCTAATTTGACCTTACATTCGCGGTCGCTAAAGGCGGCGACCGAGAGCAGCGCGTCGAACGCGGCGCCCATGTCGTATTTGGGCGTCAGGCTCGCCACGATGTCGCGGCAGACGTTTTTCGTTTCGCCGGATTTCGTTTTCCACACCAGTTTCATCGAACGGGCGTCGCTATGCATCCGCAACCCGTCGAAGACATGATTTTCGACTTCGTACAGCAAATATTCGGAAAGTTCGCCCAGTTCTCCTTCGCCGGAGCCGTCGGCGCCCTTGGCGCAGAATCCGTCGTCATAGGCCGTAATCGTGACTGGCTCGGCGCTGAGCAGCAACTCTAAATTGCTTTTCTCCATGGCGTAGCACGCGCCGTCTATGCCGATGGAACGCACGGCGTCGTTCTTTTTCGTGGCGGTCAATATGCCGTCGGCATAATCGGTTTGGACGTATCCGGCGATTGCGCCCGACAGTTCCGCCGCTTTCGCGTCAGACGAAGAGTACGCAAACGCCGCCGCAAACAGGCTCGATACGGCAGTGGTAGATTTTAGTATGTTCATGTGTGCCTTATCGGACAGGTGGTCGGCTTTCATTCCGGTATCTCCTAACTAATGACGTCGAATGCCTTAAGTATGCGTCTATATGTCTATCGGTATAACGCTACGCCTTGCGGCGACGGCTTCGCGCTTGGGGCGCGGGCGTTCTTAATGTATTTCATCATAACGCATCAATATTTTAGTTTCTTAACAATTATTAATTACGTAACGGCAACATAATGCAGGGTCTATTATTTAGAAATGAATTTAATTTACTCTTAAAGAAACGCAACCAACGAAAAAAAAGCGCACTATTCGACGCGGGCGGAAAAATCTCTTATGTGGCGGCCGGAAGCGTGAAGTGCAACATCTATTGATAGTAAGACTTACGCGAAACGAGAGTTTTCGAGGAATTTTTAGGAGCCACGCGCCCGAAAAACCGCAGCGCACATAGGTAGGTGAGGATTTGAGGACGGACGATCTGACGCAGACGTCCGCCGCAGGTAGGGTTATGCAAGAGGTATAATGAACCGACTATGCTTGCGTCGCCCTAATAGGTCGCTTCTTCTTTCGCTTTTCCGCCCACGTTTCCTTCATATAATCCCAGCGACTTGAGTTTTCTATACAACGCCGAGCGCTCCATACCGATAAATTCGGCGGTACGGGAGATGTTGTTGTTAAAACGCTGTATCTGCACCGATAAGTAGTTGCGCTCAAACGCCTCCCGCGCTTCGCGCAACGGCAATGCGGCGATGCCGCCGTCGTCGTCGAACGACGCGCTGACCGATCCGCCCTCTAAAATTTCCGGCGGAAGCATCGACGACGAAATAGGTACGTCGCTTCCCCCCGGGGCGGCGATAAGCAGGCGCTCGATTACGTTGCACAGCTCGCGCACGTTTCCCGGCCATCCGTACGCCCCCATTGCCGCAAGCGCGTTCGGGGTAATTTTGCGCGGCGCGACGCCGTGGCGGCGGGCGCAGTAGGAAACGAAATAATTCGCGATCTCTTCTAAGTCGATGATGCGTTCCGCCAGGGAGGGGACCGCCAAGGTCGCCACCCCCAATCGGTTGAGCAAGTCCTCGCGCAGCCGGCCGGCCTTAATTTCAAGCGCTATGTTGCGATTGGTGCCGCTAATGACCCGGGAATTGACGGGAATGCGACGTCCGTCCGATTTTTCGATAAAGCCTTGCTGCAGCACGCGCATAAGCTCCCGTTGCGCGGCGACGGGAATTTCAACGATTTCCTCAATGAAGACGCTTCCGCCGTGGGCGCGCTCAAGCATGCCGATCGTGCGCGTTCCTTCGTCGCCGTACAAGGCGCGGCGATAATTCGCTTCGGTTAAAAGCGACGTGTTCCATATGACGAACGGACCGTCGGCGCGTTTCGATTGGCGGTGAATCATGTGGGCGACGACGCTTTTGCCGCTTCCCGGAGGGCCGTAGATAAGAACGCGGCTTTCCGTCGGGGCGAGCTTCGCAATCGCGCCCCGCAATTTGTTCACGTACGGAGAGGCGCCGATAAGGTCGCGCATCTCCTCCGACGACATTTCCTTAAGCGACAGATTTTCCCTCTTCAGGCGTCGCGTCTCCAGCGCGCGGCGCACTAAATGCAGCAAATGGTCTTCCTTGAAAGGTTTTTCGATAAAATCGAACGCTCCTAAGCGAATCGCATGAATGGCCGTTTCGATGGTGGCGTGGCCGCTTATCATAATGACGGGAATGTCGGGAAAATATTCCGACACGTGCTTCAGTATCGCTATGCCGTCTTTATCGCTTTCTTGCAGCCATACGTCAAGCACGACGCAATCGGGTAAGCGTTTTTCGAGCGCAGCCATCGTTTCGGCGCCGTTTTGCGCCAGCATGACGCCGTAGCCTTCGTCTTCGAGCACGTCCGCCACCAATTCGCGAATGTCCCGCTCGTCGTCAACCACCAATACGGTTCCGCCCATATACGCTCCGTTCGCCGCGATGAAATCAGTTCTTACCCTCATATCAAATTGTGGTAAATTTGCAAGGACAAAACGTTACGGTTTTCCTCCCTTTCTCCTTTGCGCCGTTCGCATCTTATCGACAAACGACGCGGAAGCCCTTTTATGCCCTGCGACCGAGTCGGCGCAACGCGAATAATTTTGACGTTCAAGGAATAATCGGTATAGGCATTGCTAATTTAGCATTAATCTGATACGGAGGCGTTTGATAAGGTGATTTAATTGAATCAGAGGTTGTCGTGGATTGCCCGAAATGCGGATGTTAAAGGAATTTAGAAAAAATCCCCTCTAAAGTTGTCTAGACTCATAACGCTATTGAAATAAACGCCGCCGACCTTTATGGTTTCTTTGTGGTTTCTTTGTGCCGTGATATAACACCTAATTTCCGTCGTGCGGATGTCTGCTTACGAAACGTTAAAAATACGGCTTGCCGCAAAAGCGGAGGTCGTGCGGAACGCGATGGCGGCGCTGGCCGACGGTCGGGCCGAGCTTATTCCGTTGATCGGCAGGCATTTGCTTTCGTCCGGAGGAAAGCGCATACGTCCGCTTCTCACGCTCGCCTGCGCGGACATGTTCGGTTATGAAGGAAGCGCCGACGTTTCGCTGGCGGCGGCGGTGGAGTTCATTCACACCGCGACCTTATTGCACGACGACGTGGTGGACGGAAGCGACGTGCGTCGGGGGAAGGATGCGGCGCACGTGGTGTGGGGCAATAAGGAAACGATATTGGTCGGGGATTTTTTGCTCAGTCGGGCCTTTAGCCTGATGGGAGAAGCGAATTCCCTGGCGGTGTACCGCATATTGTCGGATGCTTCGGTCGTTATCACCGAAGGCGAGGTGATGCAACTGGAGGCGCAAAAAGCCGGAAAGCTCGAAGAGGAAGATTATTTGCGCATCGTCCGCGCCAAAACGGCCGCCTTGTTCGCCGCCGCCTGTTCTTCCGCCGGGGCGCTCTGCGATCGGAGCGCCCCCGACATTGCCGCGCTCGACGCTTACGGAGACGCGCTCGGCGTCGCCTTTCAAATTGCCGATGACATGATCGACTATCTTCCTCCATCCTCCGGAACCGGAAAAACGCCCGGAGACGATTTTAGGGAAAGAAAAATCACCCTTCCGCTTATTTATCTCTTAAAACGCGCGGACGAATCTCTGGCGAAACGCCTTTCCGCCCGCTTCAGCGAGGGAGAGGAAGAAGCAATTGGTTTTGATGAAACGGTCGACGCCATGTGCCGCTTCAACATATTGGACGACGTAGAGAAAACGTTGCGGCGCCATTCCGAAAATGCGGCGGACGCATTGCTGAATCTGCCAAAAAATCCAACGCGCGACGCGCTTGCGCTCTTGGCCGTCGAACTGGCCGGGCGCTGCCGGTAGCCGGCCTGCACGAGCGGCGGAGTGCGCAGTGATCTCCATACGTGAGCGTTCGAGGACGGATGGCGGCGCGCAGACGTGTCAATAGGGATATGCAATAGGTCTAGTTAAGGCGTTCCGCATAGGCAAGATAGGCCGATTCGTCCATAAGGTCGTGCACCTCCGAAAGATTTAAGATACGCAGTTTAATGAACCACCCGCCTTTGTCCGGCGTTTTTTTCAGCATTTTAGGATGGGAGGCGGCTTTTTCGTTTAATTCGACGACTTCTCCCCCAATGGGGCATCGCACTTCGACGGATGCGGAGTCCGACTCGAGCGCCGCCATTTCGTCTCCCCGGGAAAATTTGTCGCCTTCGTCGGGAAGGTCCATGTACGACACCTCTCCAAGCTTTTTCGTTAAGTACGGGGTAAGGCCCACATAGGCATACTCTTCCTCCTCCACCCACACGCATTCGTGCCGTTTCGTAAAGTAAAGGTCGCTCATACCGATATCCCGTTTAAATATATGCAGCGCTAGGTTATATACGTAAAAGTAATGAAGAAAAGTAAATAAATCGTAAGCGCGCATAACGTCGCTATGCGTCGCCGGATTCCATTGAAAGCAAGAATATTTTTGCGTCCGTTCCGCCGCCATAGCCGGTTATTTTTCCTCCCGCGCCTATGATGCGATGGCACGGAACGAAAACGGGAAGCGGGTTGCGCGCACATGCTTGGGCGGCGGCGCGGGCATGGCGGCGGGTACGTATTTTTTCCGCAAGTTCCGCGTAGGTCAGCGTCTCGCCGTAGGGAACGTCGAGAAGCGCGCGTTGGTATGCTCCCAATCCCATTTCCGCGAAAGGGCGCAAGGGAAGGTCGAAGCGACGCAAGCGCCGGGCGAAATATGCGTCGAGCTGCCGCGCCGCTTCGTGTAAAAGAGCGTCTTGGTCGTTCTCTTGCGGCAAGGACGCGTCTTCGCCGTAAGAGAACTCCACGCGAATAAGAACGTCGCCGTCGGCGTATAACGATAACGTGCCGAAAGGGGCAGCGTAGCGTCTTAGGCGCGCGGGTTCGTGCACGTTACTTTCCCTTGTCCTCGGCGACGATCGCTTCGGCTTCGATGGTAATGTCCACCTCGTCGCTTATGCCCGGCACGCCGTAATTGACGCCGTAGGCGGAGCGCGCAATCGTGCCGCGCGCGGAGAATCCGGCCGTCTCTTGCTTGGTGAACGGATTCACGCCGGCTTTGTTTAAGGTGACGTCGAGCGGAATTTCCTTGGTGACGCCGTGCAGGGTGAAGTCGCCGTACACCGTCGCCTTGCCGTCGCCCTTGACGTCGACGCGCGTGCTTTTAAAGGTCGCCTTCGGATATTTTTCGGAATCAAGGAAATCCGCGCTGCGCAAATGCTCGTCGAACTTGGGAATGCCGGTCAACATGCTGTGCGTGTCGATGGAAATTTCGACCGAACTGTGTTCAGGCTTGTCTTTGTCAAGCGTCACCGAGCCGTCAAATTCGGTGAATTTCCCCGACGGCTTGGAAAAGCCGAAATGCGAGGCGTGCCAGAAAATATTGGTATGGTTTTTGTCGAAGACGTATTTTTGCGCGGCGGCAAGCGCGTGCGACGAAGATAAAAGCGCCGCAACGCCGGCAAGAGCCGGAACGGAGGCGCGTAACGTGCGAATGAACATAAACAACCCCTTGCTTTGATGAATGAACGAGAAATATATCCTGTTTTCGGAGCAAAAAGAAAGCTTTTTTTAGGGTGCGCGCAGTTTTTGCGTCGCTTGCGGCGCATCGCCGCTTGCGCCCTCGCCGATTTTTCCGGTATGGTGCGAAGCGCACAAAAAACGTTCACATAGGCGTTTCGAGACATCATGACCATTCTCATTAACGGCCGTCCGTTGCTTATCGCCGTCGACGGCGTCGCCGCCTCGGGCAAGGGCACGCTAGCCAAGCGAATTGCGGCGTTTTACGGGCTGGCATATTTGGACACCGGCATTTTATATCGCGCGGTCGGGCGAAGCCTCATCGACGCCGGCCTTGATCCGCACGACGTGACCGCCGCGACGCAGGCCGCCGGTCGGCTCGATTTCTCCCGCGTCGATCGGGCAAGGCTGTATTGCGAGGGCGCGGGCGCCGCCGCCTCCGTCGTTGCCGCCATGCCGGAGGTGCGGGCCGTGTTGCTCGACTTTCAACGGAAGGCCGCAAAATCTAAGGACGGCGCCATTTTGGACGGACGCGACGTCGGCACCGTCGTGTGTCCGGACGCCCACGTGAAATTTTTCATCACCGCCACCCCGGAGGCGCGTGCCATGCGGCGATTTAAACAGTTGCAAAGCATGGGGCAGGATATTATATATGACGACGTGGCGCGCGACCTCGCAAGGCGCGACGCGCGCGACCGTGGGCGCGCCGCGTCTCCGTTGGTTGCGGCCGCCGACGCCGTGTCGTTCGATACCACCGCCTTAAACGTCGAGGAAGTGCTGGCCAAGGCGATGACGGCAATAGAAAAGCGCATAGAGGTTCTAAGCGCGGTCGAAACGTAAAAATTTCGGCTTATGGCATTAACTTTTTAATTTTTTATTTGAATGAAATTATCCAGATATGTTACCCACGCCGTCGAAGGCGCCGACGAGATTCTTGCCGGGCAGGAAGATTTTGCGACCTTGCTTGATCAGGACAAAAACGTTTCCGAACAAAAGCGCGAAGGATCGCTCGTCTCCGGCACCATTTTATCGCTAGACCGCCGTCGCGGCGAAGCGTTGGTCGACATCGGGTTTAAAACCGAAGGGTACGTCAATCTGGGAGAGTTTACCGAAAATCCCTCCGCCGACGATTTGGAGCCGGGACGCAAGATCGAAGTCTATATCGAACGTTTGGAAAATAATCGCGGGTACGCCGTTCTCAGCCGCGAAAAAGCAATACGCCAACGCACGTGGGATCACCTGCAAAATAATTACAAAGAAGGCGACGTCATCGACGGCGTGATATTCGGACGCGTGAAGGGCGGGTTTACCGTCGACCTTAGCGGCGTGGCGGCCTTCTTGCCGGGCAGCCAGGTGGACATCCGTCCGCTTCGCGACGTCAGCGCCCTCATGAACGTCAAGCAGCCCTTCCAAATTTTGAAAATGGACAATTTGCAAGGCAATATCGTCGTGTCGCGTCGCGCGATATTGGAAGAATCGCGCCGCGAAGAACGCGAGGAAATGCTATCCTCGGTGCGCGAAGGCATGGAATTTGACGGTATCGTGAAAAACATTACCGACTACGGCGCCTTCATCGATTTAGGAAGCGTGGACGGCTTGCTGCACGTCACCGACATTTCATGGAGCCGCATCAGCCATCCGACCGAAGTGTTGAGCCTGGGACAAACCGTGCGCGTAAAAGTGGTCAAGTTCAATCCGGAAAACAAACGTATTTCCCTAGGCATGAAGCAGCTTCAAGAAAATCCGTGGGTGGGCATTCAAGAACGCTACCCGAAAGGCGCCAAATGCACCGGCAAGGTTACGAACATCACCGATTACGGCGTGTTCGTCGAAATTGAGGACGGCGTGGAGGGATTGGTTCACGTATCCGAAATTAGCTGGATGAAACAAAACACGCATCCCGCGAAATTCGTCTCCGTGGGCGAAACCGTTGAGGTGATGGTGCTTAACGTAGACGTGCAAAAGCATCGCATTTCCTTGGGGATGAAACAATGCACGGAAAATCCGTGGGCGCAATTCGCCGAAAAACACCATGTTGGGCAACGCTTGAAGGGTGCGATTAAAAACGTCGTCGATTTCGGTATGTTCGTTGGATTGGACAACAATATCGACGGGCTGGTCCACGTTTCCGACTTAACGTGGGCGGAAAACGGCGAGGAAGAGTTGAAGAAATTCACCCCGGGCCAAGAAATTGAGGTGGTCATCCTTAGCATCGAGCCGGATAAGGAGCGCATCAGCCTCGGCGTGAAACAACTCACCGGCAATCCGAAACAAGACGCGGCGGAAGCCTTGAAAAAAGGCGAAACCGTCACGTGCACGGTGGACGAAGTGACGAACGACGGCATTTACGTCGTGGTTGACGGCGGCGTGCGCTGCTTTATTAAGCGCACCGACCTTTCCGCCGACCGGACGGAACAACGTCCCGACCGTTTTGCGGTGAAGGATCGCGTCGACGCCAAAATCGTCAGTCTCGACAAGAAAAACGGCGCGGCGAATCTGTCTATCCGCGCGCTTGAACTGGACGAGCAAAAGCGCGTCATTCAAGAATACGGATCCACCGACAGCGGCGCAAGCCTTGGAGAAATTCTCGGCGCCGCGCTGAACAGCAGCCGCGAGGCCGCCGAAAAGCAGGATAAAAAATAGCGTTACCGAGAACGTTTGATTTTATCGATAAGACCGGAAAGGGGCGGCAATGCCGTCCCTTTCCTTGCATAGAGGCGAGACGAAATGACGGAACGGCCGGACGAAGGCGAAAAATACGACGACTCATCCCAGAAGACGGCTGCGTTCGCCGCCCGCATCGAAGAGAGAAAAAGCGCGCGCTTTTGGAAGAGCGCGACGTTTATCCTATTGCTTGCTTCTATTCTCGTTATTTTTCGGCATGACGTGATGCATGCGTTCGGCAAAAAAAGCGGCGCGGACCATATCGCGCGCATTCGGCTGGACGGCTTTATTACGGAAGACAGGGATAGAAACGCATTTTTGGATGAATTGGCCAAAGACGATTCCGTTAAGGCGGTGTTGCTGCATATAGACAGTCCGGGAGGAACGCTCGTCGGCGGCGAAGATTTATATCGCCATTTAAAACGCATTCGCGCGAAAAAGCCCCTCGTTGCCTTGGCCGGCGGAACGGCGGCGTCGGGCGCCTACATGGCGGCGGTAGCGGCGGACCGCATATTCGTGCGGTACGGCAGCATCGTCGGGTCAGTCGGCGTGGTGTTTGAAACGGTGAACCTCGTCGGGCTGGCCGAAAAAGCCGGCGTGTCGATGCTAAGTTATGCTTCCGGCGCATTGAAGGCCCAGCCCTCGCCGTTTGAAAAACCCTCCCCCGAAGCGGTGAAGGTGGTGAAGTCGCTGGTCGACGACATTCAGGACATGTTTTTGGGCATGGTGACGTCGGAAAGGAAACTCTCGCCGGAAAACGTCGCGCTTATTTCCGACGGACGTATTTTTAGCGGAAAGCGGGGCGTGGAAATCGGATTGGCCGACGCGGTGGGCGACGAGGAAGATGCGCTGAAATGGCTGCGCGAAGAAAAGAAACTCGACGAAAAATTACGCGTCGTGGATAAGGAACCTAAAAAATCCCGCCAAAATTTTCTGGAAAGGTTGAAGGATAAAACGGTCGGGGCAATTTTCGGCAAACAATCGACGCGCGGCGGCGGACTATACGCCGTCAGCGGATTTTAACGGGGAAATGAATAGATGAAAGCGGCATTATATATCATCGGTTTTATATTGTCTCTCGTGCTGGCCGGCGCGATTATTGCGCCTTACGTGCTGGACATAGACCGCCATAAGCCGCGTCTCACCAAGATCATCGAGGAAAAAACCGGCTACGGCGTGAAATTAAACGGAAAGGCGAAAGCCGTATTTTTTCCGACGCTTTCGTTAACGCTGGACGACGCGGAAATTTATTCCTCTCCGGATTATCAAGACAAAATTGCCGCCGTCCGCACGTTAAAGTTAAATATGAACGCATTTAAAGCGATCGGCGGAAAAATCATCGTCGACGAATTGACGCTGGATTCCCCGCAATTATGGATTAAAAAAAATAAGGACGGACTGCATAATTTTGAAAAACCGGCCAAACCTAAGGAAGACCCAAAGAACGCCGACACAACGACCTTTCTCGGTATCCTGAAATTAATCGTGAAGGACGGCAAGGGAGAGTACACCGCCGACGGGAAACGTTACGTCTTGGACGGCGTGAACTTGGAGGCGGGATATCGTCCGACGCAAGACGACAACAGGTTCGACCTGAAAATTGCCTCGCTAACCGGCGCGGGCATAACGGAAAAACAATTGCGCCTGGCCGCCGATTACGGATATAAGGACGAGCGCCTGCAACTATCCGACCTTATTCTCGAAGCGCGCGGACACCGCTTTACCGGAGAAGGCGCGATTACGGTCGGACAAAAAACCACCGTCGGCACGCTGGCGTTAGAGACAAAAGACATCGACGTAGCGGGACTGCTCGGCGTAAAAGCGCCTTCGTCCGCCCCCGACGCCGGAGCCGCGCCCAAAGCGTCCGCCGGCAAAGACGGCTGGAGCGCCGCGCCCTTGAACCTTACGCCGCTCCGCGACATGGATTTGGCGATTTCGCTTAAAGCCGAAAGCCTTGCTTACGGCGATGCGACCCTTCGTCCTTTCGTCGCGCGCGCCGCCTTAAAGCCGAACGGCGCCGTTACCGTCGCCACGGAAAAAGCGCGCTTCGCGGAAGGGGACGTGGCGTTTTCCGCCGCCGCCTCTCCGTTAAAAGGCGCGGCAAGCGAAATTTCCCTCACTTTCGGCGCGAAAGACATATCCACCGCCGCCTTGCCCGCCGCCATCATCGCCAAAGGCGCCCCGATGTCAGGAAAAGCGAGCGCCGACGCCAACCTTTCCATGCGCGGCGCGTCCGTGAGGGAATTTGTCTCTACGCTCGGAGGAAAGGCGTCGGCAACCATTCGCGATGGAAAAATTCGCTCCAATCGGTTGTTCGACGCCTTTGTCGCCGGGAAAGCGGCGCTGGAAGGAGCGCAACCGGCGCCGAAGCAAGACGCCTACATCGTGTTGTCCTCTTTCTCCGCCGACTTTACGGGCGCCTCCGGAATATTCTCCACCTCTAACCTGCAAGCCTCGACCGATAAGCTAAACGTGGAAGGAAAGGGCGACCTCGACGTCTATAACACGCGCATCGACATGCTTTTCACCGGGCAACCGACGAAAAGCGCCGACGCAAGCCGCGTGCTTTCCGCCGTTCCGGTGCGCGTCGTCGGAGATTTTTCGCATCCGAAAATTTTACTCGACCTCAATACCGGCATTAAGCGCATATTAGAAAACCCCGAAAATTTTAAAGACGCCGTTAAGGGATTAAAAGAAGGTTTCGGTGAAGATATTAAAGGGCTGAAAAATCAACTGGAGCGTGCGTTCGACAAAAAACCCTCTAAAAACGCTCCGCAAAAAGACGACGGCGCGAAGGAAAAAGATAACGGCTTGGGCGGCTTAGGCGGCATATTGCAACAACTGGGACAGTAATGGCTAAGGCAAAAATTTGCGGAATCACGCGCGCCTCCGACCTAAGCGCAGCTTGCGACGCCGGCGCCGCACTCGTTGGTTTCGTGTTTTATCCCGCCTCTCCCCGCTACCTTTCGCCGGAGCGCGCGGAAGCGCTTCTTGAGGAAAACGCTAAAAAAATAGCGACCGTCGCCGTTACGGTTGACGCCGACGACGATATGCTCGAAGATATTGCGCTTAGGGTTTCGCCTTCTTACTTTCAACTCCACGGCGACGAATCGCCGGAACGGGTCGCCGACATAAAACGTCGGTTTCCCTCGATAAAAGTGATGAAGGCGATCCGCGTGCGTACCGCCGACGACGTCGCAACGGCGCATCGCTACGAGAAAATGGTCGATATGATCGCGTTCGACGCGCGCGCGCCCTCTTCCTCCCTGCCGGGCGGCAACGGATTGCGCTTCGACTGGAAAATATTGCAAGGACGCGTTCCGACGCTGCCGTGGATGTTGGCCGGCGGATTGCACGCAGGCAACGTAACGGAGGCGATTCGCTTGACCGGCGCGCCGTTCGTGGACGTGTCGTCGGGTGTTGAGTCGTCGCCCGGAATAAAAAACGCCGTTTTGATAAAAGAATTCGTGCGATGCGCGTCATAACGTCGGCATTACTGGCGGCCATTGCCGTCTATAAACGCTGCGTCTCCCCGCTCTTAGGGGAGAGATGCCGATTTTATCCGTCTTGTGCCGACTATGCGGCGCAGGCGGTACGCGAAAAAGGCGCCGCGCGGGGCATCGCCATGGGCGTTTTTCGATTGCTTCGTTGCCACCCCTTCTGTCAGGGCGGCTACGATCCGGTTCACAAAGAATAAGGAACGCTTTTATGGCGACCAACGGCCTGTACTATGCTTATCCCCTTATCTTAGCGTCGGGTTCGCACGCCAGGAGGCAATTGCTTGAGCAGGCGAAATTAGTTTTCGACGTCGTTCCCTGCCATATCGAGGAAAACGACATAAAACGCGCGATCCGCGCGGAATGCCCAAAAATTTCTCCCGGAGAGATGGCGGAAAAACTCGCCTTGGCCAAGGCGCAAGCCGTCAGCGGGGCGCACGTCGACAAGCTCGCGATCGGCGGCGACCAGGTGTGCGAAATTGACGGAGAGGCGCTCAGCAAGGCCGAAACGCGCGAGGAGGCGTTATCCGTATTAAAAAACATGCGCGGCAGAACGCATTACTTGCACAGTTCCGTCGCGGTGGCTCTGAACGACCGCGCATTATGGAAATACACCGAAACCGCCGCCTTGCGCATGTTGCCGCTGAAAGATTCCGTGCTGGAAGCCTATGTCGACGCCGAACGTCCGTTTTCTTCCGTCGGGTGTTATTTTTTCGAGTCGATGGGACGCCACCTGTTCGCCGAAGTGGACGGCTCCACCGAATGCGTGATGGGCATGCCGCTTAACCCGCTGATATGCGCCCTCCACGATTTAGGATTGGTGGAATATCGCGGATAACGTGCATTATACGATGCCACCCTCGCTATCTAAAATGCCGGCGTAAAGGCCCGTCGTTCATAGGCTTTCCTTACATTTGACAATCCATGCGCTAGTCCGGAGCCTCATTTTAAAGTGGATTCACTATAATAGGACTTACGCAGTGCGTAGATTTTTGAGCGATTTATAGGTCAAAATCGGATAAAAAGCGCAGCGTACTCAACGTACGTGAGCATTTTTAGACGATTTTTACCGCAGAAAGCGCCAAAAAGATGCGTACTGCGTAAGTCCTATATAAATTCGGCGCGATTTGCCAATACGGACCTTCGTCTTCCGCGCCTCCGCCAAATCCTTGCCCGCCGCGTTTTGTCGTGCTATATACGTCTCCAATACATGAAAAAGGTGAATGATATGAGACTTAGCCGCGCGTTCGCGCCGTTAATTAAAGAAAATCCGGCGGAGGCCTCCATCGCCTCGCATCGTCTCATGCTACGGGCGGGATTGGTGCGGCAATCGGCATCGGGCATTTACCATTGGTTGCCGATGGGGTTGCGTGCGCTCCGCAACGTGGAGCGCGTGGTGCGCGAAGAGATGGACGCCGCCGGCGCGCTGGAAATTCTTACCCCGGTCATTCAACCCGCCGCCTTGTGGGAGGAATCCGGACGGTACGACGGGTACGGCAAGGAAATGCTGCGCATGACCGACCGGCACGAGGTTGCCATGTTGTTCGGCCCGACGGCGGAGGAGAGCGTATGCGACTTGTTTCGCAAAAACGTGAAAAGCTACAAACAGCTCCCAATCAATTTGTACCAAATATCGTGGAAATTTCGCGACGAGGTGCGCCCCCGCTTCGGGGTGATGCGCGGACGCGAATTTTTGATGAAAGACGCCTACAGCTTCGACGTCGACAAAGACGCCGCCCGACACACCTATTATGCGATGTTCCGCGCTTATATGCGGGCGTTTTCGCGCCTCGGCCTGTGCGCCGTTCCCGTTCGGGCGGATAACGGCGCCATCGGCGGCGACTTAAGCCACGAATTTCAAATTTTGGCCGAAACGGGGGAGTCCACCGTCTATTACGACGCCGCCGTGGACGACGTCATCGCCGGGCGCGTCGCGTTGGAGCGGGACGAAGATTTGCTGCAATATTACGCCGCCGCCGACGAAATGCACGATCCGGCGACGTGTCCCGTCCCCAAAGAAAGGCTTCGCGCCAAGCGCGGCGTTGAAGTGGGGCATATTTTCTATTTCGGCACGAAATACACCGAAGCGATGAAAGCCGCCGTTCAAGGCGCCGACGGCGCGTTGTTCTATCCGCACATGGGGTCGTACGGCATAGGCGTCTCGCGCTTGGTAGGCGCGATCATCGAGGCGAACCACGACGATTCCGGCATTATATGGCCGGCGGCAGCGGCGCCCTATGACGTCGGCGTCGTCAACCTTCGCGCGTCGGACGAGTCGTGCCGCACGACGGCGGACGCGATATACGAAAAAATAACCGCGCTCGGCAAATCGGCGCTATACGACGACACCGACGCGCCCGCCGGGCAAAAAATGGCGTCGATGGACATGATCGGCCTTCCGTTGCAGGTGCGCGTCGGCCCAAAAAAACTGGGCGAAGGAATGGTTGAAATTAAAAACCGCTGCACCGGCGAGGTGCGCGACGTGCCGTCGGGCGATTTTTCTTGGCTTGGGTAATGAAGTTTTTTCCATTTCACGGAGCTAAAGGCGGCATGATAAAAAACACGCTGAAAAAAATATTGCGCGTTTGCAAAAAGCGCCTGGCAGCCTTGCGCGCCTATATCCATAAATATTATATCTCCCCGGTATCGTTTCATTACGTGGGAGAGAATTGGGAACGGCCGGAATGCGCCTCCCTGCCCGTCGCCGTGTTTTTCGGATTCAACAATTGGAAGCAGGAAGACGCCGCCAATTTCTTCACCCAATATCGCTGCGCCTTCGTGATGAAGGGCAAGCGCTTCTTTTTCGTGAAACGCAATTTGCGCTATTTTCCCGCCGACCAAAAATTCGTGTTCGTTTCCTGGTCGCGAAAAATCACGCGCAAGGCGAAAAAATACGCGCATACCAAGGATATTCCCGTGTTATACGTCGAAGACGGGTTTATCCGCTCGATGGACGTGCGAAAAAAACACACCAAGGCGCTGTCGTATACGTGGGATACGCGCGTCATGTATTTCGACTATAGCGAGCCGTCCGATTTGGAGGAGATGATCGTCGCCCGCGATTTCGGCAAATGGACGACCGCCGACGCCGAGGCCGCCATCGAGATAGCACGGGCGATGAAGCTCACGAAATATTATGATTTGTTTGACCAGGACGACCCAAAAGCCATCGATTTGGCGAAAGAGCAGGAAAAACGCCTTGCCGGCGAGGGCATGTTGCCGGCGGCCTATTATCGGGGCAAAAAAAAATATTCCATATTGGTGATGGGTCAGGTCGAGGACGACGCATCCATCACCTACGGAAGCAAAGACAAAACGACCAACGTCGGCGCGCTCGAGCGGGCGCGCAAGGACTATCCCGACGCCGAAATATACTACCGGCCGCACCCGGACGTGTATTACGGCAACCGAGCGCAAAAATCGAAGCTGGAGAAATTGGGAAAATCCGTCTCCATCGTCGATCAGGACGTGCCGCTGCACGACGTCATGCAAGCCGTCGACCACGTCTACACCATCACCTCGCTGACCGGTTTCGAGGCGTTGCTCTACGGAAAAAAGGTCACGTGCCTGGGCGCACCGTTTTATTCCAACTGGGGATTCACCGACGACAAGCAAAAATTGCGCCGCCGCCGCAAAACGGGCGAACGCAGCTACGCCGAAGTGTTCGCCGCCGCCTATCTGCACTACTCGCACTACGTCCACCCGGACAGCGACGAGCGCATCGATTTCTTTGAGTTGGCGTCGTATTTCTTCGTCGAAAAAGTTAGAAGCATTAAGCCTTGGGAGATGAACGACAATTACGCCGATCTAACTGTTTTGAAAAAACATATTGACCGGCTTTCCGCTCCCGCAAAACTATTTTTTTATTTGCGAGATAGCGGAGATTTCTGCCAAGGAAAACCGCAAGAGATTATGAATTTGGTGCAAGGGGATAAATTTCGCCTACATGATTTTCGCCAATTCTCGCATCTACTCATGGAAACGTCAAATTTTGACGCATTAAAGGAATATTGTGACGATTCCATTACCTTTGTTGAAAGAAACTCACTTACCTTAAATAATAAACTTAATGAAAACGTTATATTTTTTCAAAATTTTATAATTGCCCGCTATAGATTCAAAGGTCGAGCTTTGAGAAGCGTAGCAGATTTCTCTAATTATTATTTAGAATGTAAGGATGCAAAAATATTATCTGAAAAAGCTCGTAATTTTCTGCAAGTATATCTGAACGCGCTATTGATAAATTTAGATTATGAAGTTGCGGAAAAAATTATTTATGGATTTATTATAAAAAATAAAGATGCGTTTAGTCTAAGTGAATGGCAGAAATTCACGAGTATCGTATCCACCAATCCTGCAAGAAAAGAGCGAGATCATGTTCGACGCACTAAATTGCTGGTAGACATTTCTGCGGAATATCAAAAAGCTCTAAATCAAGAATATAAAGAAAAAATTGATTTTTTTATAAATTTAACGCTTAAAGCAATGGCTTGCGATGATGAAGCGGCCATGAAAACATTTGCCAAGAATATCTTAGATATGCGTCCTTTAATTAACGACGTATTGCGAAGAGAAAAAGATTTACTCAATATCACAAGTTTTTTAATTTCTTGCACAAGTGCATTAGCAGAGGAATTTCTTGCCCTACTTACTGAATTTCTTGGAGAAAAAAGAACGCAAAAACTCAAGGAAAGCTATTATTTGAAATTTCATAAATATACCGAATACTTTCAAATATATGATACTTCAGTTCCAAGCATAAATTATGCTACCGTATTACAGTCGATGGGCAATTTGTCGGCCGCATTAACTATTCTAAAAAAAACACGAAAGGAAACTGCTAATAATAAACAGAAAGAAATCCTTAATGCAGCTATTGAATCCGTAAAATTTCTTACGGTATTTAATCGTATAGTAAACTCTCACCCACAACCTAAATTTCCCAAAGGCGTAATATTTCTTGCCGGACATAGATGTTTCAATACTTTAGCAATGCTTGCCCCTGCTCTACGCGAAGTTAGGCGGTTAGGTTACGCGGTTATTTCATTAACGGAAGGAATTTTGGAAGATAGCGAGACGGGAGTATCGGCTATAGATAAATTTTCCGGACAAATTCGACATGATTTCAGATCTTCCGCGATTCAAAATACATGGGAAATTAACTGGAAAAAACATCGAGTTTTTTGCGAAGGGATAAATTACTATCAAGGACTTTACGAAGTACTTTCTAACCATACCCGCGACTATTTCGTTGATTTAAAGAGCAAAAGCGTTCAAACATATTTTATGGCAAGACTTAGCGTCTGCGACGCCTACGTCACCGTCATGCGCGACATTTTCCGTGAGTTGGTGCAGGATCGGCGCATGCCCGTCGTGATTTTAAGCGGCAACACGCACGCGGCGCCGTATTCGATCGCGCGTGATTTTTGCATGGCGCAGAACCACCCGCTTTTGTCGTTCGTCAACGTCAACGTGGCCTATGAGAGCTATTTCACCAATCTGGGAAGCAAGTTTTCGACGTCGATGTGCTTCACCGACATGACGATGTACCCCAACCGCCGCGCGCCGTTTTTGGCGGAGGCCGGCAAGTTCGAGAAATGGTATCAAGAGCACAAGCACGATCGCGACGCGATCGACAAGGCCACCGGCTTCATCACCATGAACCGCAACCAATCGCAAGATAATTCGCAAGAATTGGCGTTGATAGAATGGCTGAACGCGCACAAGGCGGCGGGCAAGAAGATTATTTGCGCCATCGGCAAGACGCCCGTCGATTTGGCCGTTCCCTATGACGGCGGGCCGGCGCACGAAGACATGGCCGACTGGCTGAACCACACCATAGAAACCTGCGGCGCCGGCGACGACGTGGTGTTGCTCGTCAAGCCTCATCCGCACGAGCTGCGGCCCGAAATCGCGATGGATTTGGTGCATTTGTTGTTCGACTTGATTAAAGTAGAGGTCGCGCCCAACGTCCGGCTGCTGGGGCATAAGGAAATCAACATGCACGCCTTGGCGCCGCACATCGATTTGGCGGTGATGTATAACGGATCGTCCGCACCGGAGCTAACCGTCATGGGCGTGCCGGTACTGATGGCCGCGCATTTCGGTCGGCACGACTATCCCCTGCCGCTTATCTACCCGGAAAGCCGCGAGCAATACGAACGTTTCCTGCTTAGCGGACATTATCCCAAACCCTTACCCGAAACCCGCGACCGCGCCGCGTTGTTGATCGGCTATATGGGAAGCTCCGAAATCGCCGTCAAAAACACCTACTCCCTGCGCCCCATCACCAACGATTCCATCGGCACGCCGAAATGGAACAAGGAGAAAGTCGAAGAATATTTACGCCACGGCGACCCGGAAATGGAACGCGCCGCGCGCGAGATCGTGGCGAAGTTCGCATCCTGACGCATGCGCTCGGCAAGAAAAATTATCTTTTTTTAAAAGAGCTAAGATAGGGCTAGCGCGATGATTATGTCTTAAACGGAATGTTGTTTTCGGTATAATGATTTTCAAGATTCGCTTTAAATTTCGTAAATACGTCGTGATAGCCGGGCGTCTCCGTAGCTTCCTGCGCGCTTGCGTCGGGAACGTTTGCCATATACCTGATTAAAAAAGAATTGATATAATCAATACTCACCAGCGTAGGCTGGTAAAGAACGTTCACCCTATCTCGTTCTTGCTCTGTGTTTGAGTTTTTTTGAGTTTGATAGGCATTTTCGGCTGCCTGAATTTCCGCTTCTCCGGGAAGAAAAGCAATGGCACATATGTTTTGCGCTTGTTCGGGAATGGCCGACATGGCGAATATTAGGAAGTGCGCCGTATGTGTTTGCTTAGCGTCTGTAGGCGTAAGATTAAAGATATGCGTCTTATATTACCGCATAATCTCCGGCGCAATACAAATCTTGTCGCATGCAGCCTATAACGCCATTATTTCTTGCAAACGGAAATTTACCTTTTCTTATCCCGGAAGGAATAGCATGAAGGCTTCGTTGCGCCATTCTTAAGTAAGAGAGCCTTGTCGTGGAGATTCGCCAAACCGTCGTTGCGCTTGCCGACGCGCACCCGTTGTCGGACGTACACATCCATAGCGACGCCCCCGTGTGCATGAGGATACACGGAGAGATAAAAAGGGCGGAGGGGCTATTTTGCGCGAAGGAAGACGTCGAGGCGTTTTTCGACGCGATTTTAGACGCGGAACAAAAGGCGCATTTCGCGAAATATAAGGACGTCGACCTCGCCATAGAATGCGGCCCGTACCGCATGCGCGTGAACGCCTATCGCACCATGCGCGGACCGGCGGCGGTCATGCGTAAAATCGAGTCGAAAATTCCCGACGTGTCCTTGCTCGGCCTGCCGCAGGCGGTGACGAACGTCACGCGCGAGAAAAACGGGCTGGTCCTCGTCACCGGCCCGACGGGATCGGGCAAGTCCACCACGCTGGCTTCCATCATCAATTCCATCAACGAAAATCGGGCGGAAAACATCATCACGATCGAAGACCCCATCGAATTCGTGCACCAGAGCAAAAAATGCATCGTCAGTCAGCGCGAGGTGGGAAAGGACGCGCTTTCTTTCGCCACCGGTTTAAAGGCGATGCTGCGCGAGGACCCGGACGTCATCCTAGTCGGCGAGATGCGCGACCTCGAAACCGTCTCCCTCGCCTTAACCGCCGCCGAAACCGGGCATTTGGTGTTCGGCACGCTGCACACCAACGGCGCGCCCAATACGGTGAACCGCATTTTAGACGTGTTTCCCCCGGCGCAACAGGCGCAGGCGCGCTCGCAATTGTCGCAGTCCCTGCGTCTGGTGGCCACGCAACGGCTTCTGCCGCGCGTCGACGGCAAGGGGGGGCGCATCGCCGCCTTCGAGGTGATGGTGTGCAACAACGCCATTTCCAACCTTATCCGCGAAAGCAAGATACACCAAATCGTTCAAGTCATGCAAACGGGCCGCGCCCTCGGCATGACGACGATGGAAGATTATCTCGACAATTTGCTAAAACAAGGCAAAATCAGAAAGGAAGACATAGCGTAAAGCGTGTTTTCTTACGTTCAATGCCGGATTGTTGCCCATGACCGCCGCCCAACGCCTTGCCTCCGACCCCGATTTTTCGGTGTGGACGTCGGCCTCCGCCGGCTCGGGAAAAACGAAAGCCCTGTCGGATAGGGTCCTCCGCCTATTGCTTCGCGGAGAATCGCCGCGCGGCGTGTTATGCCTCACCTACACCCAGGCCGCCGCGCACGAAATGAACGCGCGCGTGCGCGCCGCCTTGGCGTCGTACGCGCTCGCCGACGACGCGACCCTTGCCGCCGCGCTTGCCGCGCTGGGAGACGCACAAGTGGCGTCGCGTTCCCTTGCATCGGTCCGCCGACTGGCGATGGAAATATTGGAAAGCGACGAGTCCGTCCGCATTGGCACCATCCATTCCGTGTGCCGCAGCCTTATCTCGCGTTTTCCGAGGGAAGCCGGATATGAGCCGTCGGTGCGCTTCTTAGAGACGCGCGAGGCCGCCGCGATGCGCGACGCGGCGAAAGCGCGGGTGTTCGGCAAGGAAAGCGAAAAAGCGGCGCTGGCCGATTTTTGCCGACATCTGGGAACGGAAGATTCGCTGGATTTGATGCTTGACGCCATGCTGAAATCGTGGGACGCCATGAAACGGGCGGAGCTGCATACCGAAGGGGGAATGCGCGACGCCGAGATCGCCTTGCGCCGTTTTTTAGGGTTGAGCGACAACGACGTGTATCACCCAAGCCTCGCGGCGGAATGCTATCCATCCGACGATTCGGCGCTAAAAAAAGCGTGCGCCGCGCTGAGGCAATGCGCGGGCGCAACGGAAAAAAAGGCGGCGGACGCGATGGAGGCGTTTATCGCCGCTCCGGGTAGCGACGGCGCAGCGGAAAACTACGCGCAGATATTTCTCACAAAAGACGGGGAGCCGCGCAAAAAAATCGTCACGGCGAAAAGCGCGAAATTCTTCCCGGCGCTCGAAGCGTTCATGCGTGGCGAGCAGGAAAGGATGCAAGAGACGGCGACGCGACGCGACGCGTTCGGCGTATGGGAGCGAAGCGCGTCGCTATGGCGCGTGGCGGGAGCGATATTGCGGGAGTACGAACATATTAAGCGCCGGGACGGCGCCGTCGATTTCGACGACATGATCGCGTCTGCCGCGCGCCTGTTGAAGGAAAGCGACGCCGCCCTTAACGCGCTGTACGCGATGGATAGGCGCATTCGGCATATTTTGGTGGACGAAGCGCAAGACACCTCTCCTACGCAATGGGACGTGATAGAGGCGCTGAGCGCCGAATTTTTTAGCGGCGACGCCAAAGAGGGGCGCAGCCTGTTCGTAGTGGGAGACGAAAAGCAATCAATCTTCCGCTTTCAAGGGGCGCATCCGGAAAATTTTATTCGCATGCGCGGATTTTTCTCCGGACGTGCGCTGGAGGCGAACAAGCCGTTTAAAACGGCGGACATGGACGTGTCTTTCCGCACCGTTCCCGAAATATTGCGGACCGTCGACGCCGTTTTCGCGGAAGAAGGCGCCATGCGCCACGAAAGCGCCCGCGCCCGCGCCTCCGGCCGCGTCGTTCTGTGGCCGTTATGCCGGTCGGAGGAAGAGGAAAAGGGCGACGCGTGGCATATTCCGGGCGAAGCCGATCCCAAAAAAGACGGAAAGGCGGCGCAAGCGGAGGAAGTCGCCGATTTTATCGCCCGCGCGCTCGAAAACGGCTATGCGACGGCGTCGCGTCCGGACGGGATCCATCCGAACGATTTTATGATTTTGGTGCGGCAGCGTTTTCCTATGGCCTCCCTTATTCGCTCCGCCTTAATGCGGCGCGGCGTGCCGGTCGCACCGCCCGATAAATTTATGGTCAGGGAGCATCTCGTCGCGCAAGACATGCTCGCCATGGCGACGGTTGCATGTTACCCGCACGATGATTTCGCGATGGCGCCCTTGCTTCTCTCCCCCTTTTTCGGCATGGACGGCAAGGTGTTGGAAGAATTATGCCTTGCGCGCGACGGCAGCCTGTACGAAGAAATGCGCAAGCGACCGAAATGCGCGCCCTACGTCGATAAAATACGGCGCTACGCCGCCTTGGCGCACGGATGCTCTCCCAAAGATTTTTTCGAGAGATTAATTTACGAAGGCGACGCCCGGCGCGTCTATCGCGAGCGATGGGGAGACGAGGCCGACGTCGTCATAGATCGCCTGCTCGCCGAGGCCGACGAGGCGGCGCGCGGAAAAACCTGCGCGGGGCTTCGCCCGTTTTTATCTTCCATAAAACGCTCGAAAATCGCCTTATCCGGCGATTCGTCGCATAGCGACGCGGTGCGCATTCTCACCGTTCACGGCGCGAAGGGATTGCAGGCGCCGATCGCGATTATCGTCGACGCGGCGGCGTCGCGCTCCGTGTCGCCCCCGTTTTTTTGGATGGAGGCAGGAGACGCCGGCGGAGCGTTACCCGTCTGGCCGGGCGTAAGCAAAAATGCCTCCGTTCGCGCATTAAAGGAAAGGGAAAAGGCGCTGGACGCCCGAGAAAAAAGCCGGTTGCTGTACGTGGCCATGACCCGTGCCGCCGACGAATTGCACGTGTTCGGCGCCGGCAACAAAGAGGCGTCGCCGGAGAGCTGGTACGCCCGCATCGCACGCGGGGCGGAGGCGCTAGGGGGGACGAGGGATGCGGAATGGGCGCTCATTTATGGCAGGCAAATGCCGCGCGTCCCCCCCCTCCCCTCCTTCGATCTACACAGGCGCAAGGAAAGCGGCGTTCCGGAGTTTTTATCGCGGCCCGTTCCCGAAAAACGCGTCTCGCGCGTGGCGTCTCCGTCCGAGGCGGTGACGGCGCATTACCGAACGGCGGGCGGGGCGGCGGAACGCGGGGAGCGCGTCCATCGGCTGATCGAACGCTTGTCCGCCATGCTGCGCGTCTTTCCCTTGGGGCAAGAAGAAGATGCGATACGTGCCGTCTGCGTGGGAGAAAAAGACCCCGGTGCAGCGGAAACACTCCTGCGCGCGCTCGTCGCGGCGCCGGAGATAGCGGCCTTGTTGCGGGAAGACGCCCGCTTCGAGGTGCCGCTGATCGGCGCAATCGACGGAAAACCCGTCTCCGGACGCGCCGACATACTGACGGAGCGCGCTGATTCGGTCGCAGTCGTCGACGTAAAAACCGGAGCGCGCCCGGCCGACGCCGCCTTCGTCGCCTATCGCCGGCAATTGGCGACGTATGCAATCCTGACCGCCGCGCATTATGCGGAAAAGCCCGTCCGCGCCTTCATTCTCTGGGCCGATGAGGCTAGGTTGGAGGAAATATAGGCGATTCCGTTTAGAATGAGGAAAGAGTATAATCGCCGTCATTCCATGCAGGCGGGAAATGAGATTAATGAAAAATTAGAGGGCGCAACGATCCTACGGAAGCTAAATTTTGACGCGAAACCGGAGAAAAATACCCAAAAAAGGCCGAAATTGTTAATTCGCGGCAGGATCTAAATCATCTGCCGAAATGACGCCACATTTCGCATGCAGGGTTGAAATTATCCTTTTATAATGGCCACATTTTTTAAGAAACATTCTTTAAAAAAGAATTGCGGAACGTCTTTTTGCGGCTATAATTAAAAATTCAATTTAAGGCGGAGTAGCTCAGTCGGTTAGAGCAGCGGAATCATAATCCGCGTGTCGGGGGTTCGAGTCCCTCCTCCGCTACCATCCTTTCGTCCGACAAAATCCGATAGCGTCCAAAAAGCCTTTGTTTTCTAGGGAATTACCCGTTATTATCGTCCGATAACGTCCCTTGGAAAGCGGCGGAGTCCGCTAATTCGGGGGGCATAAACGGGGGCAGGAAAATGCCCCTATCGGGAGATGCCCCCTCATGCCCTTGAACGACGCCGTTTGCAAGAGCGCCAAGCCTACCGAAAAGCCCCGCAAACTGGCGGACGAAAAGGGGCTATATCTGGAAGTCATGCCGACGGGCGCCAAATACTGGCGCATGAAATACCGTTTTCTTGGCAAGGAAAACCGTCTTGCGCTTGGCGTCTATCCCGAAATATCGCTAAAAGAAGCGAGGGAAAAGCGCGACGCCGCCCGCAAGCAACTGGAAGAGGGAATAGACCCTTCCAAAGAAAAGAAGCGCAAAAAGCTGGCGCAACAGGCTGAAGCGACAAACGGGTTTGAAACGATAGCGCGGGAATGGTACGCCGGCAAGATAGGGGGATGGACGGGAAGTCACGCCCTTAAAGTCATAAAGCGGCTAGAAGCGGATATTTTCCCTGCGCTCGGGGTTCGTCCCGCCCATCAAATCACTGCCCCGGAACTTCTGGCCGTGCTTCGCGGCATAGAGGAGCGCGGCGCCTTGGATATTGCCAAACGCGCCCTACAGACATGCGGCCAAATATTCCGTTATGCCATCGCCACCGGCAGGGCGGAACGCGATATAGCGGCGGACCTTCGCGGCGCCCTTAAAACCCGCAAGCCGGTGAATCATGCGCGGTTGAACGCGAAGGAACTTCCCGAATTTCTGCAAAAGCTATCCGTGTATGACGGCGACCCGCAAACTCGCCTTGCCCTCCGCCTTCTTATCCTTACGTTCGTGCGTACTACCGAATTGCGCGGAGCGAAATGGGAGGAAATCGACCTTGAAAAAGCGGAATGGCGCATTCCCGCCGAACGAATGAAAATGCGCGATCCGCACATCGTGCCGCTTTCCCGCCAAGCCCTTGCCGTGTTGGCGGAACTGCGCCCCCTCACCGGCCATTCGGAGCATGTATTCCCGAACGCCAACAAACCGAAAGAATACATTAGCGAAAATACCATGCTCTTCGCCATGTACCGCATGGGCTACCATAGCCGGGCCACTCCGCACGGTTTTCGGGCAACGGCGTCGACCATTCTCAACGAACGCGGCTTTGCCGCCGACGTCATCGAGCGGCAGTTAGCCCATACCGAACGGAACAAAGTACGGGCGGCCTATAACCACGCGCAACATTTGCCGGAGCGGCGAGAGATGATGCAGTGGTGGGGGGATTATCTGGAGGCAACGGAGAAACCGACAGCAAGCGAACAATAGTAGGGAGAACGACGGTATGGCTTTTTTTGTGTATGTCGGCGACGGAAATTCCTCTCCGCGCGAAACGATAGTCTACGATCATTGTTTCTTGCTTTACGGCCCGCCGGTGGAGGTAAGCGACTCCGCGTTGGTTTCGGGCTATGACAACGTAAGAATCGCGGACAAGCTGGCGGGCAATCCATGCTTTCGCGAGGTTCCGAAGCCCGACCGGCTAGCGCTTACGAATAAAAACGGAACGGAAGGGGCGCAAGACGAGTTACCGTCACCAAGAACAAAAACGCGGGAAAGGGAAGAGCTGGAAACGTTTTGTTTCAAAGAAGCGGATTCCGACCATTGGAGCGTCGCGGCGTTATGGAAGGCGGAGGAAGCCGCCGCGCTTTCGCTGGGAAAGGAGCCTTCCGCTTTATCTTCGGACGCAATCCGAAATTTAGAAGAGCGCATCGGACAAGCGGGAAAAATCGAAGCGTTTCTGGCGAATTTGCGCAAACGCCTTGCGGACGCGCCGGAGGGGGACAAACAAAGAATCCATTCCGCCATGATAAAAACGACGCACCAATTAGGCGTAACGGTACCGTTTGAATATAGCGAATGGGATTCCGGCATGATAGCCCGCCTAGAGGCGTTAGAGGATTACAAACCGATTGTCCTTCCCGAAGAAACTTTGCGACTGATTGATACGTATCGGCAAAGGCTGGATTTGCTAAAGAGAGCGGTAGAGGCCAAGCATATTCAAGATTCCATGCCGCCCAAAAAATTTATAGCGTGCTTTCAAGAGAGTTGCGGCGCTTTGCCCGTACCGACGGAGTGGCAAAAGCGCCATGCCGTCCCGCACGAAACGACGGAGCCGGACGGCGAGACGCAAGAGGCGGGCGTTCTCCGCCATTCCGTCATTCTTCCTGAAGAGAAAGCCGACTTTGTTCGGTGGGGGAAAACGAAATATTGGAGCCTTGACGAAGCAATCGCGTTATCGCTCGGAAAAGAACCTAACGCAATACGAGAATGGCGGAAATTAGAGGAAGCGCGCGAATTTGTTAGCGATTCCGTTAAGGCGCTTAATTCCGTACCGCCCGAACAAAAGGAAGATATTTATTCATGCCTACAGGATATGGCGAGGCAGAAAACCGTATCGCTGCCGCCGAAATTTCCCTTTGGCCGGTGGGAGGAAGATACGGATGCAAAACTTTCCGCTTTATTGCGCACGTTTCCCGCGCCGCTAGCTTCTTTTGAGGACGAATACCGCTTTCGCCATGAGTTAGCTACGCGCGACGAATCGCACGGCGCGTTTGCTTCTGCCGAATCGCGATTGCGTTCCGTTTCGGCAAGCTCGCCGGCCCCAACGGAATATCAAGCGATTGCCTTTCTGCAATGGATGGACGAACGCGAAATAACGTTTCCGCCTGAATTAGGCGAACAAGTGAGGAAGTTTAATAATAACGCCGTGGATTGGAAAAGTCGGTACCTTGCGCTTGAGAAGAAATTAAAAGAAATTGAAGATGAACGGAACGCCGCTTGTGCGGAAATTGAAAGAATAAAACAAGATAACGCAAATATACCAAAACAAGATTTATCATCACAAGAAGAAGATTGTAATACGTCTTTGATGTTAGGTAGCAACTGTTATTTGCTTATAGAGAAGAATAATTTTCATTCCACCTTTGATTGTTTTTAATCATGGCGTTAAGGGTTAGGAGGATTTTGCGCATGACGGCGACGATGGCTTGTTTGAAGGATTTTCCTTTGGCGGCCAACCTTTGATAGTATTCGGCGCATTTTTTGTTGTGTCTTGCGGCGGAGACGGCAGCCATGTAGAGGGAGTTCCGGACGATTTTCCTGCCTCCGCGAATGGCGCGCCTGCCGGTTTTTCTTCCGCTGTCGGCATTGAGCGGCGCGACCCCGGCGAGGGCGGCGATTTGGGCTTGGGAGACTTTTCCAAGTTCGGGAAGCTCGGCGAGCAAGGTCGCCGCCGCCACCGGCCCGACGCCGCAAAACGATTGTAAAACCTCCTTTTTTTTGGCGGTTCCGTCGTCTTTTTCGATGGTTTCCTTGATTTTTCCGTCGGCTTCGGCGATTCCTTCGTCAAGGCATTCGATAAGTTTCTCAATCGAAGATTGAATCTCGGCCTGCGTCGCCTTGCCGTGCCGTTTTTTGGCGTCGGCGCGTTGATCCACAAGGGTTTGGCGGTGGCGCACCCACGCCGACAATTCGGCGCTTGCGGAAACATCCGTCGCCTTCGGGTCGAAAACGCGCAAAAAATCTTCCAACATGCGCGCGTCCATCCTATCTGTTTTCGCAAATTTTCCGCCCGCCTTCGCAAAATCGCGCGCTTGCCTTGGATTTATTCGCGCGATCGGCAATTTTTCGGCGTTACAAGCCAAAACAAGCGCGACCTCGTAGCCGCCGGTCGCTTCGCAGACCAATTTGGCGACGTTTTTCTTGCGGCAAAAATCAATCAACGATTTTATCCCCTCCTTGTCGTTCGAATATTGATAATGTTTTTCTTGGCAAAAAACGTCCAATTTGTCTTTGGAAACGTCGATCCCCATTGTAATGACGGCTTCGTTCATGGTAAAATCCCTCTCGTCTGTGAAGTCCGCCTTATAGTTCGGCGGCTTCCGGCAACTGTTCGACCTTAAAAAAAAGGCGGAGTTCAGGCTAAAACATGCGGTAACCCTAAGTTCCGCCAGACCTCTTTGATTTACTCCGCCTTCCGACCCTTTCCCCCGCCCTTCGCTAAACCAGCTTGCTTCGCCCGGGGGAAACGGACTACCGCACTCTACCATAAAGGGCGGATAACTAAATTCATACCACCTTTTTTACAGACGAGACCTCCTTTTAATTGGAAGGAATTCAATCAAGAAATGGCAAAACGATTGGCAGAAGGCGCACTTCCTCCACTTCAAAAAACATGCGTTGCCGATATGCAGGATTGGTGTTTCGACAAATGGAAGAAAATACCTCAAGAAACAAGCATAAAGAACCGCATTCATCCTTTTTATGCTGTAATGACGCACTTGGAAAAGGCAAAAAGTCAAAAATAGACTTTTTGCCTTTTTGCCTTTCTTTTTTGACTAAATGCCCTTTGCACAATCGATGAAGTGCGAATACATCAAATAACGTTCTTTGAGCAATAACGGAGCGTTACTGATGTTAAACGATACCCCAATTCTTCCTTCTACCGGCCTAATCCGCCTCCCCGTCGTCCTGCAATTTATCCCCGTAAGTAAATCCACATGGTGGCAGGGGGTGAAGGACGGACGCTTTCCCAAACCCGTAAAATTAGGCGAGCGCATCCGTGCGTGGCAAGTGGAGGAAATACGCGCCTTGATGGTTGCCTTCCCCGCCGTCGCCGGCAAGGGCAAGGCGGCCAAAGGAGGCAAATCCCATGCGTAGCCGCGTCCGCAAAGAAACCGCCGCCACACCGGGCGGGCGGAAAACGGAGAACGGGCGGCGCAAAAAATACCTGCCCTTTCCCGAACTTCGCAACGCGTCCCTTGCCGCCGCCCCCGCCGTCCTGCGGCAATGGCTGCCCGACGGCAAGGCGGAAGGACGCGAATACAAAGCGAAGAACCCGAGACGGGCGGACAACCGCCCCGGCTCGTTTTCCGTAAACATGCACACCGGCAAATGGGCGGATTTCGCGACGGGAGACAAAGGCGGCGACCTGATTTCCCTTGCCGCGTATTTGTTCGCCTTGTCCTATCATGAGGCGGCGGAAAGCGTTGCCGCCATGCTGGGGATGGAGGCGCGGCAATGACCAAAGACCCGTTCGCTCCGCTTCCGCCCGACGCGAAGGGGGATAACGTCGTTTCTCTTCGCAAGAGCGATACCGACAAAGACGGGCGGCAAATCGTCCCTGACCAAGAGAGCCTGCCGCCCCTTATCCGCCATCCCAAGCTAGGAATGCCGAACGCCTCTTACGCCTACTGTACCGCCGAGGGAAAAACTATCTTTTACGTGTGTCGGTTCGACCTTCCGCCCCGCGCCGACGGGAAGAAGCGCAAGGAAATACTCCCCTATACCTTCCGCGAACTTCCGGGCGGCAAGCGGGAATGGCGATGGAAATGGGGCGACGCGCCGCGCCCGCTCTACCGCTTGGACGCGCTCGCCCGCACGAAGGAAGACGCGCCGCTGCTGATCGTCGAGGGCGAGAAAAAGGCGGACGCCGCCGCGATGCTGTTTCCCGATTTCGCCGTGTTGGCGTCGAGCGGCGGAAGCGGTTCCGCGAGTCAATCCGACTGGACGCCCTGCCGAGGCCGAACCGTGCATATCTGGCCCGACGCCGACGAACCGGGCAAGAAATACGCGCACGCCGTCGCCTTGCTCGCAAGCGAGGCGGGGGCGGCGGCGGTACGCGTCGTCACGCCGCCCGAAGGCGTTCCCGAAAAATGGGACTTGGCGAACGCGCTCGCGGAGGGCGAAACGGCGGAATCGCTGCGCCCGCATATCGAGGCGGCGAAATCCTTTATCCGCGAGACCGAACTTGCGCACGGCTTCTTTCTGGAGGGCGGGGCGTTATGGGTTCGCCATATCAACGCGAACGGTAAAGAAAAACCCCGTCGCCTATGTTCCGCCTTGCGCGTCGTCGCCTACGCCCGTGACGAAGCGGGTGGTAATTGGGGGCGGCTGGTAGAATGGGAGGACGCCGACCGCCGCATAAGACGGCGCGTCCTGCCGATGGAATCTCTGGGCGTGCGCGAAGGCGAGGAATTGTATCGCCTGTTGCTGCATTACGGCCTTGTGCCCTACGACGCGCGCAACGCCAAACGGCTAATCGCCTCCTATATCGCGGAATGCCGTCCTTATCGCCGCGTCGTCGTCGCGACGCGCACGGGCTGGCACGGCGAAAGCTACGTTTTTCCCGACGGCCCCTATCCCGACAATCCCGATTTACTGTTGCAATCGACCGAAGAAAGCGACGGCGTTTCCGCCGTTTCGGGAACGCTTGCGGAATGGCGGGACGCTATCGGCATATATGCGCGCGGCAATTCGCGCGTGACGCTCGCCCTATGCGCCGCCTTCGCCCCCGCCTTGCTGGCGTTAGTCGACGCCGAAAACAGCGGGTTTCATCTGATCGGAAAAAGCTCCGTCGGCAAGACTTCCGGCTTACGGGCGGCGGCGAGCGTATGGGGGCGGGATTATATCCGCCGGTGGCGCGCCACCGGCAACGGCTTGGAGAATCTCGCTGAAAGCCGTAACGACGCGCTGTTGTGCCTTGACGAACTCGGGCAGGCGAACGCGCGCGAGGCGGGCGAAATCGCCTATATGCTGGGCAACGGCGAGGGCAAAACCCGCATGAAGGATACGGGCGGAGCGCGTCGCCGGCGTCGGTGGCGGACGGTGTTTCTTTCGACGGGAGAAATTACGCTGGAGCAAAAAATCCGCGAGGGCGGCGGGCGCTATATGGCAGGGATGGAAAACCGCTTTGTGGAAATTCCCGCCGATACCGGCGCGCACGGATTGTTTGAAAATCTGCACGGATTCGCCGACGGCGCGGCCCTTTCGCGGCATATCGCGGAAGCGGCGGAAAGCTGTTGCGGAACGCCGATACGGGCGTTCGTCGCCTATCTCGGGCGCTGCGACAAGCCCCGTTTGCGCGAGAACGTAGAATTGCTGCGCCAAGATTTTGCCGCCGCCGTTCTTCCCGCCGACGCCGACGCGGCGACGAAGCGCGTCGCCGACCGTTTCGGTTTTCTCTATGCGGCGGGATGGATAGCGCACACGGCGGACGCGCTGCCCGTCGATCTTGTCGGAATCAAGGAAGCGCTCGCGCACTGCTTCCGCGACTGGCTGAAACGGCGCGGAACGGCGGGCGACGCGGAGACTTATCGCGCCGTGCGGGAAATCGTCGCGTTCTTCAAAATGCGGGCGCACGGGGCGTTCGCCGAAATCAATCGTAACGAAATCGTGGTAAAGGAGGTGCAGGGAAACGTCAAAATGGCGGGGTACAAAAAGAGGTACGACGAGGACGGCAGAATCGAATATTGGATGCACGGAGAATATTTCCGCGACGAGCTGTGCCAAGGCCGCAATCCGAGAGCGATACTCGCCGCGCTGGCGTCGCAAGGGTTGATAATGCGGGACTCCAAAGGCGGCTATACGCGCACGGAGCATCTGCCGAAAGGGTGCGACAAGAAGCAGGCGCGCTTCTACGTCTTCCCCGCCGCCGCCCTAGAAAACGCGGAAACGGAAGAGGAATCCGAAATTCCGTAAAATGCGGCGTAATAGACGTAATAGGCGTAACGCCCTAGAGAAACGAAGAGTTTCTGCGTTACGCCTTGCACGTCTCAAGACGTAACGGCGTAACGATTTTATTACGCCGTTACGTCCGCTAAATGCGAAGGCGTAATAGGTTATCGCTTAGAGTTTGTAGGGCGTTACGCCAATTACGCCCGTTACGCCGCAAAAACGGGGAGAGGGCGAAAACCTAACAAAACCTAATAATTTCGACAAAAAAAGAGAACGAAACTATGGGAGGATTAGGCTCGGGAAATCGTTACCGAGACGGAAGCGCAAAGGATACGGTAGAAAATCGCCGCTGCCTTAATCTCTCCCTAATGCGTCGGGAGGGCGCCGTCCCGCTGTGCGGACGGCATTCGGGCGGCTGGCAATGGACGGACGGCGCGGCGGCAGGCAAGCCCGTGTCGTCCCTAAGCTACGAGGCGGACACGAGCGCGGAGAACGGCCCCTATCTCCGTCTTTTCTACACGCTGACCCGCACGGGAGAGCGCTACGATTACCGTATCCCTCTTGCCGTCACCTTCCCGCATTTCGGCGGCAAACGGTTTTTATTCCTGTGCCTTGGCTGCGGACGACGCACGCCGAAACTCTATCTGCATCCGCCGCAAGGAATATACCTCTGCCGCCGGTGCAACGGCCTAAACTACGAATCTCAACATGAAAGCCCTGCCTTCCGTGCCGTCATACGGCGGCTACGGCGGGGAGGAGACAAGCCGTTTTCCTATTGATTTCGATAAAAACGGCGGCGGATTAATTTTTAATCAAGAAAAAAATCAAAAGCGACCGTTTTTACCTATAAAAATCCCCCTATCTACGGCGTTTCCCTATAGATTTCGATTAAAAAACTCCGCAGAAAAGCATACAATATTCCTCGAAACGCCCCCGTGCGCGGCATTAGGGCGACGGCGACGCTATGCTAAGGAGGCGCGACAATGGGCGGAACGGGTTCGGGAAGCTATTACCGTTGGCGGGGCAAGAAAGAAACGGCGGAAGGCTGCCGTTGCCTTGACCTTACCCGTATGTACGCCGAAGGGGCGGTGCCGTCCTGCGGCAGACGTTCGGGGACGTGGGTATGGCAGGACGCGACTACGGGCGAACGCGTCGCCGCCGTTGGCTACGAAGCGGACACGCGGGTGGAGGCGGAAGAGGGGCCGTATTTGCGCGTCTTCTACGCCGCCGGTGCTATGGGCCAACAATACGACTACCGCCTCCCCCTTGCCGTCACTTTCCCGCGCTACGGCGGCAAGCGGTTTTGGTTCCGCTGCCTTGGCTGCGCCAAGAGGACGCTGAAACTCTATTTGCATTCGTCGCAAGCGGTATATATCTGCCGTACATGCAGGGGACTAACCTACGCTTCCCGACAGGAAAGCCCTATTTTCCGCGCTTTGTCGCAAGCGCAAAAAATCAACTATGCCTTAGGCGGCGACGGCAACGTCATCGACGCCCCGCCCTTGAAACCGAAGGGGATGCACGAAAGCACGTATGACACCAAGGTGGCGAAAATGCGGCGGTTGCGGGATAAAATCCTCCGTCACCCGTATGCGAAGCATCTCTAAAAAAAACAACCATGCCAACGGGTTTTATTGTCCGTTGCAGTCCGCTAAAGTCCGTAAACGTCTAATTCACAAGTGACGCGCCTTTCTTTTCGTGATACTGAATGCCGATATGTCAAGCAGGCATAACCGTTTGGCTTGGCTTCGCCGAACATGGAGACGATATGCAGAATCTTTTGGAAGACCTAAAAACCCTGCTAAAAGAAGAGCCGGCGTACCTTGCGGCCGGAGAGTTGTTAAAAAACGTCGTCGTGGAAGACGCGTTAAAACTAGCCCCGCGTCTCTTGCGTCTTTTACGGAAGAACGAAACCGCCCTTCGTCATTTCTTTGCGGACGTGGACGGAATCGTCGTCTTTGATAAGGCGAAGTTTCATGAATTCGTTTCCAATAAAGCGTTTCTGCCCGATAGCTATACCGCGTTTAAAAACAAAATCGGACTGACCGTCGAGGATAAGTTTCTTAAAAGTTCTAACGATGTGGTGTTGTCATGGGCGTATAAAGATTGTGTCTTGGAAGGCGGAATGCGAAAGGAGGACGATGAGGGCAACGTTGAGGAGATTTTTTATAACGAAATTTTGGCTCCTGACGAAATTACACGCTTAACCGATTTAAAAGCGTTAACCGGATTTGAATATTGGGACTCCAAGGCAATTGAACACGGCAAAGCCGTAGCGCCTGAAAGCATCACAAAGAACGATAATCTTCTTATCAAAGGCAATAATCTATTGGCATTACATTGCCTAGTAAAGCGCTATGCCGGAGAAGTAAAGCTGATTTATATCGATCCACCTTACAATACGGAAGATGACAGCTTCCGTTATAACGATACTTTTAGTCATTCCACATGGTTGACGTTTATGAAAAATCGTCTGGAAGCGGCAAAGGAATTACTTTCACAAGATGGATTTATTTTTGTGCAGATTGGCGATACCATGCAGCCTTATCTGCAATTACTTATGGATGAAATATTTGGTAAAGATAAATTTCAAACGTCAATTATTGTAAAAATGTCGCATCTTAGCGGGCCAAAAATGGCCCATATTGATAAAAAGATACCCAAAATCAAAGAACATATTTTGATGTATTCAAATTCAGAAAATTCAAGAATTATACCTGAATATATTCCTTCTTCATGGGAAGACGCATTTGATCGTTATGCAAGCTATATTGAAAAAAACAATTCAGACGATCCAAACGATTGGACCGTAGAAACGTTAAATTATGTTCTTAAGAAGAATGGACTGAATGAAGAGAAAAATCCTAGAGAATGCCTTGAGTTTAAGATTAAAAATAGCCATCTTATTTTTCGTACGGCAAGAAATAGAGGGGCGGATTATTCGTTTTACCCTAAAGAAAGGATTACGGAAATTGCAGGACAAAAAGGGAAATTTACATATAAGCATGAGGATGTATATTTAGCTTCCTATAAAATGCGCGACTTTAACGGTGCTCGCCTTCCTTCTTCGGCTATAGGGGATATATGGAATGATATATCGCTTAATAACCTATCCAATGAAGGCGGAATTTCGCTACGCAATGGCAAAAAGCCGGAAGCTCTTCTGCGTCGTATAATATCCATGACTACCGAGAAAAATGACTTGGTTCTAGACTTCTTTAGCGGTAGCGGAACGACTTGCTCCGTCGCCCATAAAATGGGCAGACGATGGATTGCCGTTGAGCAAATGGACTATATTAAGGACTTACCCGAAGCTCGCCTAAAAAACGTAATTGCCGGAGACAAAACTGGCATATCCAAATCCGTCAATTGGCAAGGCGGCGGCAGTTTTATATTCTGCAAAATCATGGAATGGAACGAACGCTACATTCAAGAAATCCGCAAAGCGCACACTACGCAAGAATTGCTTGCTATATACGACCGCATGAAGCCGCGCCAATTTTCGGAAGAAACCTTTCCCGACAATTTCCGCGATGCCGCCTTTCTCCGCTATGATTTCGATCCTGTGGAATGGGACGGTTGCGCCTTTGTCGCCCTCTCCTTTGAAGACCAAAAAAACGCCTTGCTGGAGCTTCTGGACAAAAACCATCTCTACGTTAACTACTCCGAGATAGACGACATACAATACGGCGTCTCCGAGACGGATAAGCGGCTTAGCGCAAGTTTTTACGGGAAATAGCAAGATGGATTTTTCTACACTCCATACCGAAATGGAAGCCTTGGAGAAACGCGGCCTTATTCCTTGCGATCCGATTCCTGTTTACGTTGCGGCAAATCTAGCGCCAAACGTTACGCTGCGCCCCTACCAAGAACAGGCGATACGGCGATTTTTTTTTGAATTCGGTAACTCGAAAGGCCCGAAACACTGGTTGTTTCACATGGCGACGGGAAGCGGGAAAACCGTCGTCATGGCCGCTCTTATCTTGGCCCTCTATGCGAAGGGATACCGCCGTTTTCTTTTTTTCGTCCCTTCCGATACCATCATCAAGAAAACCAAAGCAAATTTTCTGGACAAACGTTCGTCGAAATATCTGTTCGCTGATTCCCTGCGATTGGACGACCGGGAAATTTTCGTCAAAGAAGCGGAGAATTTCGAGGGCGGAAACGGCGCGGATATTCATATCTGTTTTACCACGATCCAAGGCTTGCATCGCCGCATGAACGACGCCAAGGAAAACGCCGTCACCTTGGAGGATTTCATCGGAAAAGACGTGGTGATGATTTCCGACGAAGCCCATCATATCAACGCCGATACCAAAAAGAAAATTGGCAAAAACGAAAACGAAGAAAACAGAAGCTGGGAAGAGACCGTTCGTAAGATATTCGCGCAATCTCCCGGCAACGTATTACTAGAATTTACCGCCACCTTGCCGCGAGAGCAAAGCGTTGCGGAGAAATACCGCGATAAAATCCTGTTCGACTATCCGTTGCGGCAATTCCGTAAAGACCGCTACTCCAAGGAAGTGCATGTTATCGACGCGGACAGCGAAAAAATCGACCGCGCGTTTTTTGCCGTCATTCTCAGTCAATACCGCCGCAAAATTGCGGAGAAACACGGCGTGGCGATTAAGCCGGTGATTTTGTTTAAATCCAAGAGGATTAACGAGTCCAAAGCATTCCGGGAGGAATTTCACCAATTTATTGAGGCGCTAACGCCGGAGCGGCTTCGCTTTGCGCGGCAAGCCTTGACCGAACCGCCCTTTCCCTCCGTCTTTCGCTATTTCGACGCGCAAGGCGTGACGGACGAAAACCTTATCCGTGAGATTCAAGGCGATTTCTCCCCCGAAAAAACGCTGAACGTCAACGATCCCAAGGAATTGGAAGCCAACCAAATCCGCGTCAATAGCCTAGAAGACAGAAACAATGAGATACGCGCCGTTTTCGCCGTAGACAAGTTAAACGAAGGCTGGGACGTGCTTAATCTCTTCGATATCGTCCGTTTATACGACACACGGGATTTCGGCAAGAACGGGGGAGAGACGACTACCAAGGAAGCCCAACTGATCGGACGCGGAGCGCGGTATTGTCCCTTTTCCCTTCACGAGACGGACGAGCGGGACAAACGCAAATATGACGGCGATTCCGCCTCTCCGCTTCGGATATTGGAGGAATTGCATTACCATAGCCCGCGCGTTCCGAAATATATCACGGAACTTAAGGCGGAATTACGCCGTATCGGAATTATGGAGGACGAGCGCATCGAAAAGCCGTTGCGCGTGAAGGAGCGTTTCAAGCAAACCGATTTCTGGAAGCAGGGATATATTTTCCTGAACGAACAACGCAAGACGAATATCGACGCCTTCTTGAGCCTCAAGGATTACCGCATTGATCGAACGTTCCGCTTTGATCTTAAAACGGACGCCGTGTCCGTTACGGCGATTTTCGAGGACGGCGAAGAAGGCGGCGAGAAACTACAAAAAGAGAATCGGCAAATCACCGGCGAAACGATAGAATTGCGATCCTTTGGGCCGGCAATACTCCGATCCGCCTTGGACGGCGCGGAATTTTTCCGGTTGCATAATATGCGGGGTTATTTCTCGCGACTGAATTCCGCCTCCTACTTCATCGAGAGGGAAGAGTTTATCGCCGACGTTCGGGTGGAGTTAATCGGTACGGAGGAGAGACGCGCCGCCCTTTCCCCCAAAACAAAGCGGCATATCGTCTCCCGCATACTAGCGAAGACGGAAGCAACCATCAAAGCAGGCCATTACGAATGGGAAGGCACGAAGAATTTCCTGCCGCAACCCGTTTCCGAAACTTTACGGGATAAAATTCTAACGTTTGCCAAGGACGCTTCCGACGATAAGGAATACGGCAAAGGTATGGGAGAATCGCTTAATCCCGATTTCTGCCGCATCGACCTGACGTCGAAAGATTGGTTCGTCTATAACGATTGTTACGGAACGAAAGAGGAGAAACATTTTGTCCGCTACATTCACGACAACGAAGCAAAAATCCGTCGCCGATACAAAGAATTTTATGTTATCCGTAACGAGAAGCTGTTTCGTATCTACAGCATTGAAGGAGGAAGGGCTATCGAGCCGGATTTCGTATTGTTCTTTAGGGAGAGGAACGGAGGACGGGAAATCGTGCGGCAAATGTTCGTCGAACCTAAAGGCGAACATTTGACGGAACATGACCGCTGGAAAGAGCGTTTTCTCAAGGCGATAGACTGCCGCCAACCTTTTGAAGGGCAAGAATACCTGATTTCCGGATTGCCGTTTTTTACCGAGAGCAGGAAATGGGAATTTATCGACGCTTGCGAACGAGCATTAGGAATTAACGGAACCCCTTAGGCATTCTTATAAAAATTGTCCCCTCTTTGCTATGCCCAAAAACAGAGGCAAAAATCAACGAGGGGGCATATTTGGGGGCATATTTTTAGCACAAACTCAATAAAACCCAGTATTTACATGTATTTATTGCCAAGTTTTGGGAGCCTCCTCCGCTACCACCCCGAACGCGTCCGAAAAATTAAAGGCTGTAAGGCTTCGTCCCGTTAGAGTCAAGTTCGAGTAGACGATATTCAAAATGACGCGTTTTTCGTCAAAAATGGCGTCCTGCAGCAAGGCCGATTCGTGAAAAGAGCGCTGCAGCCTGTCAAAGGTATCGGCGACAAGGGCACATCCGTGTTTTTTGACGTAGCTTATCGCTTCGTTAAATTGCTTGCGTTCGCCTTTAGTGGAGGACTCCGTCACGGAGATTTCCCGCACGATCTCAAACCCCTTTCGGCTGCAGTACCCTCGCAACCTCTCGATCTGCGCTTCGATGCTAAAGCCCTGCTCTTGTTCGTGCGACGAGACGCGGGCGAATATTACGGCCTTCATAGGCTAAGCGGCTTTGCTGTTGTTTTTAAGGCGGCGGTCGATAACATACAGCGTTTTTATCAGCGTTAGCAACGATTGCGCCGCCGATTCGCCGCCTTCATCAAGAACTATTCCCTTTTCTGCTGCGGCGTCTTCGATTATTTTTGCCAACCGGGCGTCAGGCTCTATGTAATCGAAGGGCGTCACGGCAATATAGCGCCGCCTATCTTCGAGCGCGTTTTCCGCGCTTATTGTCATGGGCGTCGCCCCTTTTTTCGGTTAAAAGCTGGCGGTTGAGGCGCAATCGGATTGCTTGCGCCGGCTTCTGTTATTAGATTTTCTGATTATATCTATCGACGGCTTACATATTGCCTTGTATGTATTTAGCGTTCCGTTTAATGAAACGTTTTTACAAACAGCGAGAGGCTTTTATATAGCGAAAAAATCTTCGGCTTTGAGGCCGATGTAGTTTTCTTTGGCGTGGCTTAAAAGCTTCTCCGCATGATGCTGCGGAATTTTGCCGCCCGTACCTTTGAGGGGAAAAGTTTTTGGATGCGTCCATCTAAGAACGGTACCTTGATCCACGCCGAGAATGCCGGCAACGGTCTCCCTTCCTCCCAACAAGGTTATGATTTTGGCGGCGGGCTGTAAATTATAGCTCGGGCTTCTAGTCCAGCGTTTAGCCGTCATTAGAGCCTGTAGCGAATTAAGAATTTTGCCGCTTTTTGGGTCTTTTTCGTCGGTTTCGCGTTGGAATTTCGCCCCCGTAGGAACGCTACGCGGACGAAATCCCGCCTAAAACCGCCAAAAAATCCCTCAAAAATCGACAAAACTTAATTCGCTACAGGCTCTAAGGGCGGAGGATTTTTCCTTGGCCATAGAGAGCTCGTTATTAAAACTTAGCAAGTATAATACTTGCTAAGAATTTCTAACTTAATGTCAATAAAAAATATTATAAAAAAGGTAAAAAATGGATTTAATTAGATTATCTAAATAAATGAAAGCGCGCAAAATGCGGGTGGGGGAACTGGGGCTGTTGCTCGAAAAAACGGAGGCCGTAAGATCGAATATCATAACGGGCACAAGAAAAGTCACTACGGACGAGTTGGTGACCATAGCGCATCATTTGGGTTGTTCGGCGGCGGAGCTCTTGGGTGAAAAGGGCGCCGTCGCCGAAACACGACAAGACGTGCCCGCCAGTCTCGCCAAGGCTCTCGTGGCGGGAGACGTTCCGGGGCATTTCCTTTCTTTCAGGGATGAATTGCCGGAACACGTGTTTTTTGCGTCGGAAAAGAAAAATTTGTTTGCGGTGAGGCTAAAAAGCGAATCCATGAACAGAATGGCGCCCAACGGCAGCTTTCTTATCGTGGACGGAAACGCGACGGACGAT
>JBEVNR010000015.1:0-12273 GCA_040507985.1 Rickettsiales bacterium
CAAAGGAAAATCCTTCAAACAAGCCATCGTCGCCGTCATGCGCAAAATCCTCCTAACCCTTAACGCCATGATTAAAAACAATCAAAGGTGGAATGAAAATTATTCTTCTCTATAAGCAAATAACAGTTGCTAATGGCATGCAATAACCGCGCGATCAAGGAAGCCGGAACCTATGCCTTCCAAAAAGCGCATACAGCCTATGTCTCCGTTCTTAACCTATTATTTGATTTTTATTGTTAACAATATAACCAATAATTTATTTTTTGGGGAAGGACGCCGCACCGTGACGGTTTTACTGCCGCCGCCGAACGATTCCGCCTTCATGCAATTTCTTCAGCTTGAGGGCCCCATAGCCGCGCCTTTGGCCCAATATATTCAAAAAGAGGCGGGGCTAAAGGGAACGTCGTTAATCGCCACCGCCTTTAGTTCCGGCGTCGTTACCGAACGCCAATCGGCGGAACTGTTGGCGAAAAAATTCGACTGCGCCTTGTACGACCTGCCTCCCTTGCGCCCGGGAGAGAACAGGCTTTTTAAAGAAACTTTACCCGTTCCCTGGTTGATGCGGCAACGCGCGGTCCCTTTTTCGTTAGAGGGAAGCAGCTTGTCGGTGGCGGTGGCCGATCCGCTGGCGCTTGAACACACGAAACGCACGATCGCACAGGCGAAGCAAGCTTCCATGATCGCCGGATCGGGCGTCGCCTTCGACAAAAGCGCGGGCATAGATTACGCGAAATACGATACGGCGATTTATGTCTCGACGCTGACGGCGATGGAAAATTACCTTCAGTCGCTCTCCGGCGTCGACGCCCCGCGCTCCGGGCCGAACGTGACCGAAGAGGGCAAACAGCACGTGCCCTCCCCCCGCGACGCCGTCATGCGGTCGCTCATGCGGCGCGAGGGCGCAAAGGCGGCGCCGCGCAAAGTGTTTTCGGCGGGATCGGACGTCATCCAGTTCGTGAACGAAGTGATCAAGGAGGCCGTCGAACGTCGGGCCAGCGACGTGCATATCGAAAAATTCGAGAAAAAGGCGCGCATACGCTTTCGCTGCGACGGCGTGCTGAAAGACATAAACGAACACGAGGATTTTCTTTTTCGGCATTATTCGAGCGTTACCACGCGCATAAAAATTTTGGCGTCGATGGACATATCGGAAAAGCGCCTGCCCCAAGACGGCGGCATCGCCTTTCAGCACGAGAAAATAAAGGTGGAAATTCGCGCGTCGATCCTTCCCGCCATACACGGCGAACGGGTGGTGATGCGTATCGTCGACCAAAAGGCGTCGCAATTTAAAATGGCGGATTTGGGCTTGGAGCCGAAACCGTTCGCCTTGCTGAAAAAAGCCGCTTTCGCCCCGCAGGGCATGGTGCTGGTCACGGGGCCGACCGGCTCCGGAAAATCCACCACCCTCTACGCCATATTAAAGGAGCGCAACACCGAGGACGTGAACATCCTCACCGCCGAAGACCCGGTGGAGTTCGAACTGGAAGGCGTCGGCCAGGTGCGGGTGCGGGAGGATATCGGCCTCACGTTTTCCGCCGCGTTGCGCTCGTTTTTGCGTCAGGACCCGGAAATGATCATGGTGGGGGAAATTCGCGACAAGGAAACCTGCGACATCGCCGTGAAGGCCGCGCTGACCGGCCACCTGGTGCTAAGCACCCTGCACACCAACGACGCCGCCGGCACGATCACGCGCCTGCTCAACATGGGCGTTCCCTCTTATTTAATCACCGCCTCGGTGACGGCCATCGTGGCGCAACGCTTGGTGCGCGTCAATTGCAAGGAATGCTCCGTCCCGGACGAAACGGACCCGCGCGAGCGCCTTCTTGCGATCGGCATGAAGGAAGGCGAGGCGGCGACCGCGACGCCCTTCGTCGGCAAGGGCTGCTCGGCGTGCGACGGCACGGGCGCGCGCGGACGCATGGCCGTGCACGAGGTGCTGTACATGACGCCCCGCCTGAAAGAGGCGATTTTGCGCGACGCCAACGAGATCGAATTGCGCGAGGCGGCGGAGAAAGACGGATTCGTCGACATGCAATCCGTCGCCCGCATGAAGGTCGCGGCGGGAAAGACGTCGATTCAAGAATTTTTGCGCACGATGATGGTGTAGACTTGTTGAAGACTCCTGATTCGCCTATAATTCGCAACCTCATCACATTGTTTACAGCTTACGGATATGTACCTTCCCACGGCGTTTAAGGAAAACAACCCCGACGCGCTCGCCGCCTTTATCGAGGCGCATCCGTTCGGGCTGTTTATCACGGGCGAAGAGGGAGGCCCGTCCGCCACGCCCATGCCGTTTTTATTCCGGAAAAAGGAGGGGGCGCCATATCTTTTCGGCCATATGGCAAAGGCGAACCCGCATTGGCGCGCGTGCGAGGAAGCCAAAACTTGCCTCGTGGTTTTTCAAGGCGAGCATAACTACGTCACACCCTCATGGTATGCGTCTAAGAGGGAAACGCATCGCGTCGTGCCGACGTGGAATTACGAGACGCTCCACGTGAAGGGCCGTCCGCGCGCCGTTTGCGACGCCGATTGGCTCCGCGAGCACGTGAGGGAATTGACCGACGCGATGGAACGCCTGCGACCTTCTCCGTGGAAGCTGTCGGACGCACCGGAAGATTTCGTCGCGCCTCTGCTCAAGGCCATCGTCGGCATAGAAATTTGCGTGACCGATATGTGCGGAAAAAGAAAGCTTAGCCAAAACCGCTCGCCCGCCGACGTCTCGGGCGTCGTCGCCGGCCTTTCCGATCCGAACGATCCGCATCGGAATCCCGCCTTGGCGGACGTCATGCGCACGCTTTAGCATGCACAGATAGCCGAAAGAGCGGTCGGAAGTTTACCTGACGATGTAAGACGGAACGGTTTCCGTCGTCGCGTCGTTTGCCGCGACGTCGTTTTTTTCCTCGCCTTTTGCGTATTGCATGCGGGCGCGGATGGTAAATATTTCTTCCAACTGCTCTATGCGGCCAAGTCGCTCGTCTTCCTCGCGCAATACGCGTAAAAACACGACGTGCGCTTTTTTGAGGTAACGCATTTGCAACTCAAGCGTATACACAAGCTGCGCGGCAAGCGTCAGGTCGTCTAGGGCGGGTTCGACGCCCTTCGCCGCTTCCGTCATTTTATCTTGCCAATAGGGAACGCTTTCGCAGATTTCGCGCACTTTCGCCGTGAGGACGAATTGGTTGTGCCGCGCCGCGTTGGTGCGTGCGTTGGCAAGCTTGGCGGGAACGGGCTGCGCCAAGGCGTCCGTAAACCTTCCTATGTCATAGTTGCACACGCGCATGATCCGCATGTAATCTTGCGGAACGGAGGCGATGCCGGCGTCTTTTCCCTGCGCGAAGCTCGCGGCGGAATAGAGCGCAAGCGCGCCGATCGCCGCAAGGCGCGCGACGTGTTTTAGCGCGGTCAACATATGCGATAGGCCTATTGCGTGAGAATAGAGCGGGTTTACGAACGAACCGGCAACGCGTCGCCGCTTTTTGCGTATCCGTTATAATGGTATTATAGTCCCGCGCGTCGTTTTGACGCAACATGCGCAGAATAATTTTTTAATAATTATTAATAATTTACGCTACGGCATGAGGTTGGCGCTCTCCAGGCGGCGTCTGGTGAGAATGCGTTGGGTGACGCGACCGACGAGCGCGGGATTCATCGCCGCCATGACGGGCGCCGCTTTCTGCTCCCGCATCCGGCTAAGCACGTCGATCAATAAATTTTCGTCTATTTGCTCAAAAATGCGTCCGGCGTCTTTCGGCGGCATGTTCTCGTAAATTTTTACCATCCGGGCCACGTCGACGTTTTCTTTTTCCTTATATAACTCCAAAATGCGCTCCACCTCCGTTTTCAGGGCGCGCAATTCTTCGAGCTTACGGCTTATCTTAAGCTCGGCGGCGCTCAGCACGTTTTCCTTCATGGCGACGGAGCGGCTCCATTCGTCCAATTCCTTGCGGCGCTGGTTTAGGTTTTCAAGCAATTCCTTCTTCACGCCGTCAATGTCGCCCAGATCTACCCGCTCCGGCGCGTTTTCATCGGGATGGGGAGACGATTCGACGGGCGCGGCGGCGGGCGGCGACGCCGGCGCGGGATGCTTCGCCCCTCCCTGCCCTTGCGTTGCTGCGCCATTCTCTTCGGCCAGCGCGTAAAATTCTTCCGAGGAAAACAAAAGCGATATTGATTCCGCCGCCCGACAGAGCAGCAACGCGGCGGCTACGCATAAGAAAGGGCGCAGGAACGCGCGATCAAAACGACGGGCGGAGGCCATGAAACAACACGCATACCAATGGAAATTTGGTCGAATACTGCGGTAAAATGCGTTAAAAAGCAAGACGCGATTCTAAAGTCACGCCGGGGCACAACTTAGGGTGATATAAATCGTTACAAAAACATGCAAAATATCTTGACGTCCGGACGTCGTTCGACGTATAGTGAGCAATATATTTTTGCCTCGATCCGCTTTTCTTCGTCGATCTTCCCGCTTTTTTGCGCTTATCGCGCGTAAGCCCATCGCTTCTGCGCCGGCCGCAGTTTTTTCTTCGCCATTGCCCGTCGCTTGCCAACGCGCTACCATGGCGTCGCCAATCGATCAGCTATCTGCCGCAACGGCAAACCTGGCCATTGCGTCTCCCAATGACGATGAGCCGGACGAAGGTCACGAGAGTCAATATGGAAGGTTCATTGTTGTGCTTCCGTATGAGGGTGAAAACGAGTTCCATAAAGACTGCAAGGAACCGGTAGTATACGGTTTCCGACCCATGAATAGCACAGTTGTCCAATACGTTTACTGCAATGCTCAAGGTTGCGCGGAATATAATACATTAGGCCCATTCAAAATAGCGCACGGAAAGGACGGCAACCTATATCATATCGATCCGTTAGCAGATAGAACGCTATGTCTTGGAGAAATAACCGTCCACCATTCTACGTATTATTCCTGCGGCAACCCTTCCTGTCTGAGAAATACGCAATACCCTCCCTACCATGACTCCCTTGCGTATGCAACCGACGGAACGCCATACCATATCGAAAATGATGCGCACGGAAGAATAAATTTCGTCAAAATTATTAAGCATGCGATATACGGCCTTAAAGAAACTAAGGTGAACGTTTATCATTGCGAAAACAACTCCTGTTCCCGAGGCGCATACGGCAAGCTTTCCGTTTGTTTCGAAAAACAAGGAGCCGTCTATCATCGTTTGTGCCAGAAACCGGTAGAGGTTGTTCTGCGAACAACGAACGGCGGCATCGATTATGCGCACTGCACGAATGCGAAATGTAGCGAATATAGATGCGGACCGTACATTATAGCGCACGGAAAAGACCGCGACTTATATCATTACGATTCGTCTACAGGCAGGAATTGTCAAGGAAAAATAATAGAAGTTCCCCATCAAGATAAATCCGTCTATAGAGTCTACTTTTGTGATGGACCTAACTGTACCATTGAGAATAATAAAGGCTCGTTCTTATTTGCATACGAACATGACGGAACGCTACGCCATCGTTGCATAAACGCTAGCAACGCATTTACCGGCTGCGGTCGCATCAAAACTGACCTTAAAAGAGAAGGAAGTCTTGCTATTTGGGTGGGCTATTGCGATAGCAATGGTTCTTGCTCTAAAAGTAAGCGGGGCGAGTTTGATGTGTGGTACGACGAGCACGGAAACACTTATCACATTACATGCTGGGGAGAAGTGAGCGAGGCGGAAAATGGCAACACCGTATGCAAAAATTGTTCTAGGGCAGAAGATTATTTAACTGATAGACAGAGAAAACGATTGGGGTTCGTACCGGACCACCTAACGGAAGAAGACGACTAAATCAACTTCTTTCTATATGTCGGCTCGTTCCCGCCGCCAACAAAGCGGCAATGCACTTATCTCGATAGACATGGCGGCATAGCGCGGAGCATTTTTAGCAAATAGATTGTTTATTCTTAGCATGGCGCATTCGGTTCGTTTAGTCAAAAAAAAGATATTTTTTTAGCGCTCGATTGGGCTGCATGCGGCTCGGAAAACTTACGTTTGCGCGGACGGATAAACGGCGCTATATTGTTGTTGAGAATCGTTTGCACGTCGTACGAAAAAATGAGTAACGCTAAAAAAATTCTTATCGCAGGGGCAATCGCGCTATGCTTTTTTGCCGCTCTTGAGGCCCTTTATCCCGCCGCCTCCCTCTCCCGCGCAATGGGGAACGCGCATCGCGGTTCCGCGCGGGACGAAACCACGTCAGACTCCGCGCTGTCGGGGGGCGCGGCGACCGTGTTCAACGCGTCGCAAGACGCGTTCGCCAAACCGCTCGCCAACTTGCCGATAAAAGATTTGCGCAAATTTGCTTTCGGCAATAAAATGTTCAACACCAACTGGGTGCAGGCGCCCGCGTCGGTGGCGAGCCTGGACGGGCTAGGCCCGACCTTTAACCGGGTTTCCTGCTCGTCATGCCACTTTAAGGACGGGCGCGGCCACACGCCCGCGCATCCGGACGACCCGATGGAGTCGATGCTGGTGCGGCTTAGCGTTCCCGGAGAGACGGACGCCGGCGCCCCCATGCCGCACCCGGCCTATGGGGGCCAACTTAACCCGATGGGCATAAAGGGCGTACCCGGAGAAGGGCGCGCCTCCGTCTCCTATACGGAAAAAACGGGCGCTTACGCCGACGGCGCAGAATACCGGTTGCGCGTGCCGCATTACACGTTCGTTGACATGCGTTTCGGCGAACTCGGCGAAGGCGTCATGTTTTCGCCGCGCGTCTCTCCCGCCGTTCACGGGTTGGGATTGCTGGAATCGGCGCCGGAGGAGGACATCTTGGCATGGGCGGACCCGGACGACGAAGACGGCGACGGCATATCCGGCCGGCCGAATTACGCGGCGGACGCGACCGGCAAAAAAAGGCTGGGGCGATTCGGGTGGAAGGCCAACGTGCCGGACCTAAAAACGCAGGACGCCGGCGCGGCGCTGGGCGACATAGGCGTCACTTCGTCGCTTCATCCCGTCAATAATTGCCCCGATCCGCAAACCGCCTGCAAAAACGCAACGAACGGCGGCGATCCCGAAATGAGCGACGAGCAATTGGAAAAGCTGACGTTTTATTCGCGCACCTTGGCTCCTCCCGCAAGGCGCGACGTCGACGACGAAACGGTGAGGGAGGGCGCGGCGCTCTTTACCGCGACCGGCTGTGCGTCGTGCCACCGTCCGACCATGAAAACGGGAAAGAACGACGAGATTCCCGCCCTTTCAGACCAGGAAATTCAGCCTTTCACCGACATGCTGCTGCACGACATGGGCAAAGAACTCTCCGACGGTCGCCCGGATTTCGACGCGGGAGGAGAAGAATGGCGCACGCCGCCGCTATGGGGGATAGGGCTGACGAAAACCGTCAACCGCCATACCGAATTTTTGCATGACGGACGCGCCCGCAACCTTGAAGAGGCCATTCTCTGGCACGGAGGCGAGGGCGAAAAAGCGAAGGAAAAATTCGTGCGGCTATCGAAAGAAAAGCGTCGCGCATTAATCAGGTTTCTGGATTCCTTGTAACGCTCCCATACCGGGGACATAAAAAATCCGACGAATACAATAGACCTGCCATAAGCCTTTAAGGATCGTGGGACTTTTATTTCGTATGAAGATCCCTAAGCAGGACTACGCACTGCATAGCCCTACTTAAAAAGACGCGCGAGACCGGAAGCGTCGACGATGCATCGGCGAATCTTTCTTTTTAACGTTTTTTTTACCTTTGCTTTTTATAAAAACGCTACCTCATTATTGTTTTCTAAAGCAGAACCCATTCGTTTTATTTCTTCGCCATGGCCTCCGCCGAACAGGTGACGCTTAAAGACGGAACGACCGTTCCTAAGGAAGAATACAATAATGTTGTCGGCAAATTGCGCGGACATTTTGCCATTGACAGAAAAACGTCTTTTACGCTCTATCCCGGTTTGCGAATTTTATGCGCCCAAGCGCAAGTGTGTCCTCATGAATTGACAAGAACCCAAGCGAGCGCCGCACGTCAGAACCTACGAGACGCCGGATTTCTCATGAACGGACACACCGAAATAAGCGCTAACGTCAAGGCGATCGTCAAGAATGTGCTTACCGTTGAAGGCGAAACCATTGAAACGAAGACAATTCACTTCGCCTAACTCGCACGATCTTAGGCACTCCATTCCTTCATCTCACTTTTTTAAAAAAAGATTTGACAAAAATGTATAATGTCTATATACTTGGTGTAATATAAGCCCTCAAGGTTACAAGGATTAATTATATGCGTTTCCATACGATCACCCGCGCGCTTGCGCCGGCGGCGCTTGTCTCGGCGCTACTGTTTTCTTCGCACTCTCCGGCGGCGCTTGCGGCGGACAAGGAAAAATCCGTCGAGCTTCTTAACGTTTCGTACGACCCGACGCGCGAGCTATACGAAGAGGTGAACCCGCTTTTCGCCAAATACTTGAAAGAAAAAACGGGACAGCACGTGACCGTCCGTCAGTCGCACGGCGGCTCCGGCACGCAGGCGCGCGCCGTCATCGAAGGGTTGCCCGCCGACGTCGTGACGCTGGCTCTCGCCTACGACATCGACGTGATCGCCGAAAAAACCAAGAAATTTCCGCAAGACTGGCAGGAGCGCCTGCCGCACAACTCGTCGCCTTATACGTCGACCGTCGTGTTTTTAGTGCGCAAGGACAACCCCAAACACATTAAAGATTGGGACGACTTGGTCAAAGAGGGCGTGCAGGTCATAACTCCCAATCCCAAAACCTCGGGCGGGGCGCGGTGGAATTATCTGGCCGCGTGGGCGTATGCCGATAAAAAGTTCGGCGGCGACGAAAAGCAGATAAAAGAATTTATCGCAAAACTCTTTCATAACGTGCCGGTGTTGGATACGGGAGCGCGCGGATCGCTCACCGCTTTCGCGCAACGCGGCGTCGGCGACGTGCTGATCGCGTGGGAAAACGAGGCGTTTTTGGCGCTGAACCAGGAAGGCAAGGATAAATTCGAGATCGTCGTTCCGTCCATTAGCGTGCTGGCGGAACCGCCGGTGGCCGTCGTTGACGAAAATGCCAAAAAACACGGCGCGGAAGAGGCGGCGAAAGCCTATCTCGAATTTTTATACACGCCGGAAATCCAACGCATCGTGGCGAAGCGCTATTATCGCCCCACCGATCCGGAAATTGTGAAAGAATTCGCCGATCAATTCCCTAAAACGGACTTGGTGACGATTGCGGCGTTCGGCGGATGGAAAAACGCGCAAAAAATCCATTTCGACGACGGCGGCGTATTCGATCAAATCTACAAAAGGTAACATGTGACGGCCTTATTGCTGCCATTCATGCGAAAAAAACGCGGCGTGATTCCGGGATACGGGGTCACGCTCGCGTTTTCGCTGTTTTATTTAAGCCTGATCGTCTTAATTCCGCTGGCGGGACTGTTCGCCAAAACCTCGGAATTGTCGCTTTCGCAATTTTGGGAGACGATCACGGACGGGCGCATCGTCCACGCCTATAAAATCAGTTTCGGACTGTCGTTCGCCGCCGCGCTCGTTAACGTATTTTTCGGCTTGATATTGGCGTGGGCGCTCGTGCGGTATCGTTTCCCGGGAAAAAGACTGGCGGACGCCTGCGTCGATTTGCCGTTCGCCATGCCGACCGCCGTGTCGGGCGTCGCGCTTGCCGCGCTTTACGCGGAGAACGGATGGATAGGAAAAATATTGCACGACGCGTTCGGCCTGAAAGTGGCCTTCACCCCGACGGGCATTGCGGTAGCCCTGGTGTTCATCGGCCTGCCGTTCGTGGTGCGCACGGTGCAGCCCGCGCTCGAAGACATAGACCGCGAAACCGAAGAGGCCGCCATCGGTTTGGGCGCGTCGCGCATGCAAACTTTTTGGCGGGTGATTCTTCCCCATATCGCGCCGGCGTTGCTGACGGGCTTCGCCATGGCGTTCGCGCGGGCGCTGGGCGAATACGGATCGGTGATTTTCATCGCCGGCAACATGCCTTACGTGTCCGAAATCGTGCCGCTCACCATCGTCATTAAATTGGAGCAATACGACTACGCCGGCGCGACCGCCATCGCGGTGGCGATGCTCTTGGCGTCGTTCGCGATGTTGTTCGTCATTAACCGACTGCAAAAATGGAACCGAATGCGGAGGGAAGGATAACATGTCGAAACACGCGAACCCCATCACCGAACCCGCATGGGCGCGCCTGACGCTTATCGGCGTCGCGCTGATCTTTTTGTTACTTTTGGCCGGACTGCCGGTGGTCGCGATTTTTACGGAGGCATTTAGCAAGGGAGCGAAAGCCTACGTCGCGGCCGTGACGGCGCCGGACGCGCGCGCCGCGATAAAGCTGACGCTGCTGGTCGCCGCCATCGCCGTGCCGCTGAACGTCGCGTTCGGGCTAGCCGCCGCGTGGGCGGTGGCGAAATTTGAATTCGTCGGAAAAACCTTTCTCGTGACGTTGATCGACCTGCCGTTTTCGGTGTCTCCCGTCATTTCCGGGTTGATCTACGCGCTTCTGTTCGGCGCGCATTCCGCCGTGGGGCAGTGGTTTGCCGCGCATGACGTGCAAGTGTTGTTCGCCGTGCCGGGCGTCGTTTTGGCGACGTTGTTCGTGACGTTCCCTTTCGTGGCGCGCGAACTTATTCCGCTCATGGAAGAGCAGGGAAAGGAAGAGGAAGAAGCCGCCGTCATGCTGGGCGCAAGCGGATTCCAAACCTTCTTTCGGGTGACGCTCCCCAACGTGAAATGGGGGTTGCTCTACGGCGTGCTGCTCTGCAACGCCCGCGCGATGGGAGAGTTCGGCGCCGCCGCCGTCGTCTCAGGCCACATTAAAGGCGTCACCAACACCATTCCCCTGCACGTCGAGGCGCTCTATAACGAATATAACGCGCAAGCCGCCTTCGCCGTCGCGTCGCTGCTGACCGTCCTCGCGCTGGTGACGCTCGCCTTAAAAACGGGAATCGAGATAAAGTACGACAACCATAAGAAGGGGCGCTGAGAAAATATATTTTTCCTAAAAACCATAAGTATCCGCCGATATGGCACTATAAATCTAAAAAATGCAAAATTTATGTCGGGCGTGAATATTTTGAGTTACAATGCCCATCGTTCATACTATATAATATATGTATATTGGACGTCGAAGAGCGTTATTCGATGTTATTGCATAAAATTTATGTTCCTATTATAGATTTTAGGCTGGATGCGCTTTATAAAACGAGACGATTTTCAGGAATTTTTTTAACGGGAATTTCATATGTTTTGAAGGAATAGCGAGCTATTTTGAAAAAACATATCGAAGTTCGCAACAAAGAAGATCAAAAATCTTTCCGTTCTTAAAAACTGCATGCGGCCTGTTAAGCCCGGATGGCGGAATTGGTAGACGCACTAGCTTCAGGTGCTAGCGATCGCAAGATTGTGGGGGTTCGAGTCCCTTCCTCGGCACCAGATTACTCTCATGCCTCGAAAGGGTGCCGCATCACGATGGTTTCATCGCGATCCGGGCCCGTCGAAATGATGTCCGCCGGCACCGAGCACAGCTCCTCGACCCGCTTGAGGTAGCTGCGCGCGGCCTTCGGCAGCCCTGCGTAGGTCTTCACGCCGACCGTGCTCTCCTGCCAGCCGGGCAGCTCCTCGTACACCGGCACGCAGCGCTCGAGCTCCTCGGCGCCCACCGGCAGGATCTCGGAGAACTCGCCGTCGATGCGGTAGCCGACGCAGATCTTCAGCGTCTCCAGCCCGTCCAGCACATCGAGTTTCGTCAGGGCGATCCCGTCGATCCCGTTGATCGCCACGGACTGCCGCACCAGCACGGCGTCGAACCAGCCGCACCGCCGAGCCCGGCCGGTGTTCACCCCGACCTCGCGTCCCACGGTGGCCAGATGCTCGCCTACCGCATCGTTCAGCTCGCAGGCGAAGGGCCCCTCGCCCACCCGCGTGGTGTAAGCCTTCACGATCCCCAGCACGTAGCCGACGCCCCGCGGCCCAAGCCCGGAGCCGGCCGCCGCCTGTCCAGCGACCGTGTTCGAGCTGGTCACATAGGGATAGGTGCCGTGATCGACGTCGAGGAGCGAGCCCTGCGCGCCCTCGAACAGCACCCGCTTGCCGGCCTTGCTGACCTGGTCCAGCACCCGCCAGGCCGGCTGGGCGTAGGCCAGCACCTTGGGGGCGATCTCCAGCAGCTGTTTCAGCAGAGCGCGGGCGTCGGCCTCGGGCAGGCCCAGACCCTTGCGCAGGGCGCCGTGGTGGGCCAGCAGCCGCTCGATCTCCGGCGGCAGCGACTCC
>JBEVNR010000023.1:0-87186 GCA_040507985.1 Rickettsiales bacterium
TTCGTCATTCCCGCGCAAGCGGGAATGACGAAGATTAATGTTTTAAACATAAATTATTAATTATTTAACTCATATTTTCGCCCTGTCTTTGATCATCGCCGCCCTAAAAAAACAATTGATTTTTTGAACGAAATCCATGAGCATTAGTTTCGCTTCTTTGTTTTTTCATGCATTACCCTCATTGTTTACCGTCGTTGACGACGTTACTTTTACATTAAATTCCTGTTAAAAACGCGCGATGGAAGCCATGGAATGGTTCAATAGCGCATCCGTGGCCGATCCCTTGGAGAATTTTGATTGGAACGCAATGAGTTCGATCGAGAATGTCTTCCCGACGCCTGAGGAACCCTCAACGTCATTGAACGCACTCCTGTCTCCTCCTGCTTCCGTCGGTTATTCGGCGCGTCACGGCGCAACAATTGGTTCTTTGGAGAATTTTGATTTAAACGAAATGATTTCGATAGAGAACGCCCTCACGATGCCTACGGAAATCTTGATGCCAGGGAACGAACTCCCGTCTCCTCCTGCTTCCGTCGATTATGCAGCGCGTCACGGCGCAACAATTGATCCTTCGCAACTTGATCCTTCATTTTTACTCAAAAAATTACATGAAAGCCATACCTATATACAAAGCTTGCAACGCAAATATAACGATCTTTTCGATACAATGAATATAATTAACGAAAAATGTGAAGCACTTCAACGAGGATACGGTGCGCTTTATGTAGAAAAGGTACAAGCGGATAAAGCTCACAGAGCGTTTGAAGAAAAAAATGCTACGCTTCAACAAAGCTGGAATTTGCTTCTGAACTTAAGGAACATGCCGAACCAAGAACTCGACACGCTTAAAGAAGAAAACGTTGCGCTTAAAAAACAATGCGACGGATATCGACATTCTTTTAAGGCGCTCGAACGAGATCGCGATATGTATAGATTGACCTACAATAACCTATGCCAAATTATAGACTCTATCGCCGTCAAGGATTCCGAACGTTCTTTTAGCATTAATGAAGAGTTGCAAAAATATCGCAAAATAACACAAAAAATGAATGCTCTCGTCGTCCGGGACGACGAAGCCGATTTCTTTGCTTTGGATGAAAGCGATGACGAAGGATGCGATCTTTCGGAGGAAGACGTAGCCATGGAAGACGCGGGAGAAGATTTGCCTGCGCCGGCAAGCGTTCCTTCCCAAGATAACGTTATGCCGTCACAGAACGAAATTCCAGGCATGATCAACTCCATGCCGGACGTAGATCGATGGGCAAACCATGACGATCAGGCTAAGCTGCACGCCGCTGTACTGCAAAATGCTAAGGTTGTACGTTGGCTGCATGACGTGATGCATGTTTTCTTTGGAAAAAAACACGCCATCGATTTCAATGATTCGAACGAAGCGACTCCTGAAATGCTAAGGCAGACGTGCTCGGCACTCTACTACGCTTATCCTAAGAAGAAAATAATGGAATCCACCCAATCTAACGCAAAGTACGTCACAGAATTCTTCAGCAAGTTTTTTTGGCCAACATATAAAAATATTAATAAATGGATATATTTTTCAACCACGCCCGAATGTAACATCGAAAAACATGACTGGGATACAATAGATGTTAGGATTCTCAATTCTTCTGATATAACCAAAAGGTTTAAGCCATTCTGGGTAAACAAACAGAAAGTTACTGCTTGGAATGGTCAGTCGTCGCAAATTAATCCAAGGTCTGCCAGAGATACATTAAAGGTTACCCTGAAACGCCTGAATGAAAAGCAGAAAAAACTTTCGGACTTAACCTCAACGCATGCGTCATATAGTTCGCTCCACACGGAAATAAACGATCACATATATACTCTATCAGTGCAGATAGCGCGCGGTGGATTTCATGAAGATTTCACAAAGACTAGCGCGTATAAAAAGGCTCAATCCCTGGTCGCGACGCTACCTAAAGGTTACGTGCCGTCTTACAATAAGCCGGGCGCTCCTAATCGAAACGTTTTCCGCGTTAATAGCTAAATGTAGCCATTGTCTTTCTTGCTTTATTGTTAATTCGTCCCCCGGCCGGATCGGAGGGCGATAAAAAAAACTTTTTTCCTTTTAGCGGCTTCCTTATATCTTTGCGTCTATCCACAACGGAAACCTTACGGGAACAAGAGTACGATAGGTTTAAGCATAATAGTGAGGTGTTCGTATGGAAAACGCGCTTTCTTCTTATTCGTTGCCTTTAGAACCGTCCGCCTCGTTCGGCGTGCGCGAGGCCGTGGGCGTGTTCGGCAGCGCCGACGCCTTGCAACGCGCGGTGGACGCGCTCGAGTCGGCGGGTTTCGAACGTCGGCTGATTAGCGTGCTGGGAAGCGACGCCGCGCTGAGGGAACGTTTCGGCACCGTCGAAATCTCCTCCCAATTATTGGAAGACCATCCCGACGCTCCGCGCAGCCCCGACGTAAAAAAAGAAGAGCTGGGCGTCGGACAAGGCGTATTGATCGGAGGCGGCATGTTTTTAGGCATCGTCGCAGCGGCGCTGGCGACCGGCGGCGCGGCGCTCGGCGAGGGCGCGACGGCTTCGTTGGCGCTAGTTGCCGGCGCCGTCGGCGGAGCCGCCATAGGGGCGGCGTCGGCAAAGTTGCTGGGAGATCGGTACGCCGCGTTTTTTAAGCGCCGGCTCGATCGGGGAGGATTGCTGCTATGGGCCGCCACTCCCTCGCCGCACGAGGAAGAGGTCGCCAAAGCCATTCTCGCCCAATGCGGAGCGACCGACGTGCACGTGCATGAATTCATACGCGACGCGGAGAACGGGGAGGTGCGTTGCGTCACCGACGAGAACATCAATCCCACCGAAAAATTACGGCGCCTGATCGGCAAGCACGCGCGGATTTTGGAGCAAGATAAAATATTGAGCGAAAAAATCGCCGATGCGCTGAGCGCGTCCGAAAAAGCGGCGCAAGACGACGCGGCGCTCCGCATCGAAGACGCCATGCTCTACGCCCGCGACATGGCCGAGGAAGAGCAGCGCATCGTCGCGGAATGCCACGCCTCCGCCTGCGGGAACGAGGAGAAGGAGTCGGAGCGTTATTTTTCCCTCGTTCACGACTTAAAATCGTACGCCGAGCATTCCCGCCATTTCCGTAAGGCGGCTTAATCGTAAATTACCCCTCAGGGCAAAAACATGAACTAACGTATTAATAATTTATGTTTAACATATCAATGTTCGTCATTCCCGCGAAAGCAGGAATCTAGGGTAAACACAACATTTGCGTGCATGGCACGCTCAATTTTTTCTTAAACATACGGTGCGCTTCGCGCAAAATTTTAAAAAAGCGCCGGATTCCCGCTTTCGCGGGAATGACGAAGAAGAAAAAATTAACGTATTAATGTATGTTTTTACCCTGAATTACCCCTAAAGTCGCGTAAGCGAGCGCTTGACGAACGCCATCTGGCCTTTTACTATGCGAAGTTCGGTAAAATTAAGGTTGCGAAAAGATAATGAAGGTAAGCGGCGCGGAAATCGTTATACGCTCGTTGGTCGATTGCGGCGTAGACGTCATTTTCGGATATCCGGGCGGCGCGGTGCTGCCCTTATACGATAAGTTGTTCCTGCAAGACAAGCTGCGGCATATTTTGGTGCGGCACGAACAGGCGGCCGCGCACGCCGCCGAAGGCTATGCCCGTTCGACGGGAAAAATCGGGGCGCTGCTCGTCACCTCCGGTCCCGGCGCCACCAACACCGTGACCGGCCTTACCGACGCGCTGCTCGACAGCGTGCCGCTGATTTGCATCTCCGGGCAAGTCGCGACGCATCTCATGGGAAGCGACGCGTTCCAGGAGGCGGACACGGTCGGCATCACGCGCCCATGCACGAAATATAATTATTTGGTGACGCGCGTCGAAGACGTCGAGCGCGTCGTGAAGGAAGCCTGTTACATCGCGACCAGCGGACGTCCGGGGCCGGTGCTCATCGACATTCCCAAAGACGTCCAAAACCAATCGTGCGACTATCTTGGCATAACGGTAAATAAACGCGCCTCTTATGCCGTTCCCTCCGCGCTCGGCGCCGACGACGCTAACGTCGACCGGGCGGCGGACCTGTTGCTCGGCGCGGAGCGTCCCGTCTTTTACACCGGCGGCGGGGTCATCAATTCCGGCGACGAGGCGTGTCGGTTGCTTACCTCTCTGGTAAGGCAATCGGGCGCGCCGGTTACCTCCACCCTCATGGGGCTGGGGGGGTTCCCGATGCGCGACCCGCAATTTTTGGGAATGCTCGGCATGCACGGCTCGTACCAGGCCAACATGGCGATGGCCGAATGCGACGTCATGATAAACGTCGGCGCCCGGTTCGACGACCGCATCACCGGCCGCCTAAACGCGTTTTCGGTGCGTTCCAGAAAAATACATATCGACGTCGACCCCTCTTCCGTCAATAAAAACGTGCATGTCGACGTCGCGATTGTCAGCGACGTGAAGGACGCGCTGGAAAAGTTGATCGCCGCCGTCGCGCGCAAGGGCGGAAAATTCGCGGATATGTCCGCGTGGAAGGCGCAGGTGGCGGAATGGACGGCGCGCAACAGCTTCGGCTACCGCAACGACGGCGACGTCGCCAAGCCGCAATTCGTGTTGCAAACGCTCAATAGGTTGCTCCGCGATAAGGACGCCTACGTGACGACCGACGTCGGCCAGCATCAAATGTGGGCGGCGCAGCATTTGTCTTTCGACGCGCCCCGCCGCTGGATGACCTCCGGCGGATTAGGCACGATGGGCTACGGGCTTCCCGCCGCCGTTGGGGTGCAGATCGCCTATCCGGACGCCGTCGTGGTGTGCGTGACGGGCGAGGCGTCCATTCAAATGAATATTCAGGAATTGGCCACCGCCCTGCAATATCGCCTGCCGGTCAAAGTGCTGATTTTGAACAATCAATATATGGGCATGGTCCGGCAATGGCAGGAGCTTTTCCACGGCGACCGCCATTCCGAAACCTATATGGACGCGCTCCCCGATTTCGTCGCGCTGGCCGAAGCGTACCACATGACGGGGCTGCGCTGCGAGCGCCCGGAAGACGTTGAGGCGACGCTCGTTACCATGCTGGAGACGCCGGGGCCGGTCGTATGCGACATGCAGGTGGCGAAAAGCGAGAACGTGTATCCCATGATTCCGGCCGGCGCCGCCCATTATGAAATGGAATTGGGACCGGAAGATAAAATCGCGGTCGATAAGGACGCGGCGCGCAATCAGGTATAGCTATGACGGACATTTCGCGACGCCACGTACTGGCGATATTGCTCGACAACGAAACCGGCGCGCTGATGCGGGTCGTCAATTTATTCTCCGCTCGCGGCTATAACATCGACAGCCTCACCGTCTCGGACGTAAACGTCGAAGGTACGCTCTCGCGCATTACGGTCGTGACCTACGCGCCCGACAAGGTGATAGGGCATATCATCCACCTGCTCGAAAGGCTCGTGCCGGTGCATCGGGTGGACGACGTATCCTCCTGCCGCCACGTCGAGCGCGGGCTGCTTTTGGTGAAAATAGAGTCGAAAGGCGCCGAGCGCGCGGAAATATTGCACGTGGCCGGCGATCTGGGAGCGAAATTGGCGCACGTCTCGTCCGACGTCCTTATTCTGCAAGCGACGGACACGCAGGAAAATCTCGACCGCATTTTAGAGGCGATGCGCCAATATCGCGTGATCGAAGTGGCGCGCACCGGCGTGACGGCCATGGCGGCGGACGAGACTCTACGGAGCCGCGACGCATGAGCGGTTACGCCGACCCGCACGCACGCGTGGGTTTCAGCGCCATTTTTACGTTCGATCGCCTGGCCGGCCACGTCGTCGAAATTCTGCGGATTTTGGCCCTGGAGAAAAGCGTCGACGATATTTTGGTCTATTGCCGCGAATCGCGCTGCGACCTGCCGTTTCCCACGTGGAGCGGCGGCAATAAAATATGCGAACCGATAGAGCGCGAAAAATCGCGCCCCCTTTCGCTTATCGCGGCGCGCAACGCGCTGGCGGCGACGTCGCAGAGCGATTATTTGTTGTTTGTGGACGAACGTTCCCTACCGGAACCGGGATTTGCCGACGCGCTGGCAAGCGAAATATCAGAGCAAGAACGCGACGTTGCGTTGTTTCCGGCGTGTCGTCGACGTCCTCCCTCGCATTTTTCTCCTCCGGACGATTTTTTGCTGGTTAAAGGATTGGGGTTACGCAAAGACGGTTTTTTGGCGGAGTGGCTGAGGCGCGACGAGAAAAATCCGTACGAAGCGGATATGGACGAGTGCGTTTATCCGTTGGCCTGTACGATCGCCATAAAAGCGGCGCATTTCCGTGCGCTCCGAGGATTCGACGCGCATTTTACGCATTCCTCGGTCGAGGAATTTTGTTTGGCCGCCGCCACGTCGGGCATAAAACCCAAAGAGTCTCGCCGCGCCTTTTGCGACATAACGGACGCGAAGCCGATGAAAACGCCGCTCTCGGAGAGAAAAAAAATGTTTTTAAAACATTTCGACGGATTTTACCGCAGCGGCGTCATCGACCTTGGGGTGGCGTGGATGCGCGTGAGACAATGTTTTGGGCGCGCCCATGCGCGCGGCGACTATGTTGGACGGTAACGGAGAATCGGTTCCATGTTGAACGTTAGGCTGATTTTTTTCGTCACCGGCGCCTTGCTGGCCATTTTGTCGGCGCTGATGCTTATTCCGGCGGCGGTCGACTTATATTCCGGCAGTTCGGATTGGACGGCGTTTTTTCTCTCTTCTTTCCTCACCGCCTTCGTCGGGATCGGCCTGGCGCTGAGCAACAAGGGTTTTACGGGCGACATTCAAGTGCGCGACGCCTTCGTGCTCACATGTTTGTCGTGGGGGGCGATATCCGTTTTCGCCGCCATGCCGCTGACGTTTTCCGAATTTCGATTAAGCTGGGCGGACGCGGTGTTTGAAGCCGTTTCGGGACTGACCACCACCGGCTCGACCGTGATTATCGGGCTTGACCATTCGCCCCCCGGCGTGTTGTTATGGCGCGCGCTGTTGGAGGGATTGGGAGGCATCGGCATTATCGTGTTCGCGCTCGCCGTCTTGCCGCTGTTGAAAATCGGCGGCATGCAGTTGTTCCGCACGGAATCTTCCGAAAAATCCGACAACGTGATGCCGCATTCGGGGCAATTGGCATTTGCCATCGGCGCCGTGTTTATATTTCTTTCCTTATTATGCGCGCTATGTTTGTGGGCGGCGGGAATGACCCCGTTCGACGCCATATGCCACGCGCTCGGCGCCGTCGCCACCGGCGGCTTTTCCAACAAAGACGCTTCGCTGGGGTATTATAACAATCCGGCGTTCGAGGCGATTATTATCACGTTCATGCTGCTGGGCGGCATGCCGTTCGTGCTTTATATTAAGGCGCTCAACGGAAAAGCGTCCTCCCTATTAAAGGACGTGCAAGTGCGCACTTTTTTGTTAATCGCCTTAGGATCGTCGCTTGCGCTGACCATGTGGTTGTATTTTCATGAAAACGTGTCGTTTTTAACGGCCCTCCGGCACGCCTCGTTTAACGCCGTCTCCATTCTGACGACCACGGGATTCGTCTCGCAGGATTACGGATTGTGGGGAGGGTTTGCCGTCGTCTGGTTCTTTTTTCTGTCGGCCTTCGGCGGCTGTACCGGATCAACCACGGGCGGCATCAAAACCTTTCGATTTTACTTGCTATGGCAAATAGCGTGGGTGCAGATCGTACATCTCGTGCAACCTCACGCCGTCATGCAGCCACGCTTTAACGGCAAGAACGTGAGCGACGCGGTGTGTTATTCCGTGATGGGGTTCGTCATTTTTTACGGCGCCACCTTTATGTTTTTTTCGATAGCGCTGTCGGCGTTAGGGCTGGATTTCGTGACGTCGCTGAGCGCCGTCACTGCGGCGCTCGGGAACGTTGGCCCGGGGTTGGGCGCCATCGTCGGTCCCGCCGGCACGTTCGCTCCTTTGCCCGACGCCGCGAAATGGATGCTTAGCTTCACCATGTTGCTCGGACGGCTGGAGATTTTTACCATACTGGCTCTGTTTTCTCCGCGCTTCTGGCGAGTGTGATCCTCTTTTCGTCGGCCTTCGCCATACTTTTTGACGGCGGAGCGCGTTCCGGATATTCCATCTAATTAGTTGCTAATTTTAGTCTTTATTCACTTTTTTATCCATAGACCGGCGTAGCTAAAAAAGGCGATTTTCAGGAATTTTTTATTTTTTCGGATTTTTTAAAAAACTCAACGCTTTCGCCCGCGAAGGCGTTGAGTTTGGGGGAGAAAAAGTAAAAAACGCCGAGCCTTACGCAAAAATCGAAGGAAGAGGTTCGCGCAAATCATGCGTCAAGAAATAGCCTATAAGATTCCATATTTCCTGGGGAACGTCCGTAAAACGCGCCTGATCTTTTCCGGTCAATAACTTTTGCAACTTATAAAAAAATTCAGCCTTTTCAATACCGGAGAAATTCGTTATTTGTCTCAAAACCCTGTCGACATATTTCCACAGGCCATATCGGAGAGCATATTGCGTACATGTTTTCGCCATAGGTTCCGACATAAGGTTTGTGTACGTTTCCGACAAGCAAACAGGTTTGCCGGCGGGGCGGTAATATATGCCGGCGTTGCCTTTTATCGTCGTCATATAACGAATGGAGCCGATCTCCTCTAAAATTTGCCGTTGCAAATAGTCGTTTTGAATGCCATCGATACAATTGAAGAAGCTTATCTTTAAGTTAATCCCTACCTTCAGAAGTTCCCATGACAGGTCACCGATCGCGCGAATAATCGAAAGTACGGAATAAAAGTTGAGGATAATGGTTTCGTCACCATCCCGCGCGTGCCTTTTCACCCTTTCGTCACCATTATCGTAAAGCGCAAGCAATCCCAAATAATCAATCTCTCCGGTTGCACTCGCCTCGCGCAGCGCACAGATATCAACCGTGGTATTTTTTGCCGTCGCACTCAGTTCTTCATATGTTTGATTACGATTGCTAACGACACGAAGCCAGTATAAAAAATCGTTCAACCATTCTTGATTCTGCGAAAACAGGTCGAAGAAATTTACTTTGCCAAATTCGTTAGCCGGAGGCAATGTTGAACAATTAAGCGTTGAGTTCAACGTTTCCTTCCATTTGCTATCGAAACCAAACGAAATATTTGTTATCTCTCGGAGACTATGAATGATTCTCCATGCGGAAAGAATGGCGTCATACTTATTGGCGACGACAATTTCCAGAAATCGAACGTTACGCATGAAATCCTGCGTAAGGGGCGACATATTGAATGTATTGCAGAGGCGTAGACAATATTCCGTGCGGACGGGATATAGGGCATTGACGCACTGCATACGCCGTTTTTCGAGTTCCGGATTCTTCAAAGGAGAAAAAATCTTCTCAAGAGCAGCTCGCGGGGGAGATTTGTGGCATTGCCGCAAGACCCGTCCCAATATGTCGTCAGGAACGGACGCCATCGCTTCGCAACTAAACGTGTTCCAAAATTCTATGGAGCGGTCGACCTGCGTTTGCTTGCCAAAAACCCATCTTGCCCACGCGACATAGGTTTCTATCGATACGTCAGAAACGTTATATAATTCGGTAACGGTGATTTTCCGCAAGGAAGGCCAATGTTGCGTGAACATGTTGACCTGGTCCGGAGTGACGACTATGCGCTTAAGCGTTAATTCCGTCCACGAAGGCGCGTTTTTGGCGGCGAGCGCACTCATTTGACGTAACAAAGGAAGGCAGTGATGCGTTGGGAAAGAATTTGTGCCTAATTGTAAAATTAGGCTTTTTCCGCTATGGCTGGCTATATAGTTGGCTATCGCAATAAAAACCTCGTCTTGACGGTAGTGCGGGAAGGCAAAAAACATATCTATCGTCAATGTGCCCACGCGGAACTCTCTAAGCGCCTCTATGTCAAGGAAGCGCGTCGTCGCGTCAGGTGTATGAAAATCATCGTTACGAAGCCTAAGCGTCTTATCTTCTTCATGAGGCGGAGTCAATGACGCTATTTGTTTTGCGAAGGCGTCAAAATGGGCGTCGACGCTAAGCGAGGGAATGCGTATCCATGCGTCGACGCCCTCCGGAACCAAGGAGCGAAAAATGCACGCCTGCTTTCCTTTGCTCTGCCATACGTCAGATAATCGCTGTTTTTTGTGGCTCGGCGCGCGAACGTTCGATTCATTCGGCTTAATAGTAAGCGTCGCTTTCGCATAAGTAAACTTGCGAAGAATATAGCGAAATTTATCATGAACGTCATTAATATAATCCGTCCGATTGATAAAGAGACGAATATCGATGCATGAAACGGAATATGAAGAGGCGAGTTCGCGCGAGAAAAACTTTTTCAATACGTATAACGGAGGATATAAAAAATTCGACTCCACCTGCACGGCGTCGATCTTTTGCAATACGGCGTCGGTCAATGTTGGCACATGTTCCGTTTCCCCCGTCGGTAATATAAGGAAGGCGGAAAGATCGTAAAGGTTTGTTTGCTGATTTTTTTGTGATCGGAGAACAAGCGTAGGCAACGCCTCACTTGCACTTGCCATCGGCGGCGGCGTATAAAGCGTGCGTTTCGTTCCGAAATAGCGTTTAGGTCGAGCGTATTCCGAAGAGTATGTGTGTTCCGTAGGAGAAAGCGATGACAATGCGTTTATTATAGACGCATTATTTAAAAAAGCGAGCGCTGCCTTTGGGAATCGACGCATTGTTTTTTCGCCGAAGAACGGCGACGCGTCGTGCCCCCGACGCGTGTTTCCCCGTCGCGGAAAATCACGTCAGTCGGAAGGGTGGCGTCAAAGCTTGCGGCGCTTGTAACGATACGCCCCGATTGCCGCACCATGGCGTACCCGCGCGCGAGCGCGGCGTCGGGAGAGCACGAATCGGCCACCCTACCCACATTTTCCGCCTTATCGCGCCGCTCGTTTAGATAGCATGCCATGGAGGAGGAAAGCGCCGCCGCCGTCGCAAGCAGCGTTTTTTTGCGCCCATGCAATTGCAGCGCCTCGACGCGCAATCCGGCGGAGGCATAGCGCAATCGCTCCTTTTTATACCGATGAAACGCAGCAAGCGAGGCGGTTAGGCGGAATTCGGCGCGCTCTAGGCGTTCGCTCGCCCGCCGATAATGCGAAAGCAACGCGGCTTGCAGGCGCTCTTCGGCCTGATCGTTTCGCATGGCGAGGTCGCGACGGACGGGAACGGCCATTTCCGCCGCGCCGGTAGGGGTCGGCGCGCGCGCGTCGGCGGCAAAATCGGCCAGGGTGACGTCCGTTTCGTGGCCGACGGCGCTAATGACGGGTATCGGACACGCCGCCACGGCCCGTACCAGCGTCTCGTCGTTGAAGCTCCATAAATCCTCTATCGATCCGCCGCCGCGCGCAAGGATGATCGTCTGCGGGCAATCGGCGGGTTTTTCCTCGCATAATTTCCGAATGCGCCCAAACGCCGCCACTATCTCCGGCACGGCTTTTTCACCTTGCACCGCTACCGGCCATATGATTACCTTCATGGGGAAGCGATCCGCTATCCGGTGCAATATGTCGTGAACGACCGCCCCGGTCGGCGAGGTGATCACTCCCAGGCAACGCGGCAAGAACGGAATCGGACGCTTGCGCGAGACGTCGAAAAGTCCCTCTAGGGCCAAGGCTTGCTTGCGCTTTTCGAGCATCGCCATCATGGCCCCCACGCCGGCGATTTCCACCGACTCGGCGATAAGCTGATATTTGGAACGCGCGCCGTACGAGGTGATTCTGCCGGAACAAATCGTTTCCGCCCCTTCCTGCAACGCCGCTCGGGTGGATGCCGACGCCCCGCGCCAGCACACCGCGTCAAGCGCCGCGCGCGCATCCTTGAGCGAAAAATAGGCATGGCCGGACGCGGCGATTTTTAATCCCGAAATTTCGCCGCGCACGCGCACGAAAGGATAGCGATCCTCCAGCGTGCGCTGAAGGTCGGCGGCCAATTCCCCGACGGTATATTCCGTCGGAACGTCGTGAGAGGAGGTTAGGGAAGACATGCGGAAATCATATAGCGTTTTCTTTAGATCGTCATTCCGCTTTCGCGGAAATGACGATCTTTTTTTATTTTTTTTTACGAAATAGCCAAACGCATCGAACGCAAGAGACAAACGCACTAACGAAAAAATCATAACAAAATGTATGCGACCGGCGCATGTTTGGCGTCAAGGGCTAACCTGATTGCCACCATCGATAAGAACAACGGAATTTCCGTTCTATTGACGTTGCGCCAGACTTTGTTCGGCGGCGAGCGCCTCTAAATATTCGTCTACGCTCATTCCGATTGCCGCCGCTTTTGCTGCGATATCATTGCTGTTGGAGGTTCCGGACGCGGAGCCTCGGTTGACCGCCGGAACGGGGCCGCCATGAACCCATGCCATCTCTTGTTCGGTTAAAGCAAAAGAATCTTGAGAAGCGTCTTGGGAAACGCTTCCCGACTCTTCTTTCTCCTTCTCTATTTTTTCGATCTTATTGCAAATAACACACAATGCGTTAAGTATAAAAATCTTTTGGGGAGAATGGGCGAAGGCATCAAGGCATTCCGCTATCGTGGAGTCTTGCGCTTTGCGCTTTCCTTTTCCTTTTTGCTGCATAGGCATTATTTCTTCCGCCCATTCCGTCGTTTCTTGGGTAATTTGGCGAATGCAATCAATGAAAAGACGATGGAATTCGGATCTTTTGATTAGTTCTTGACATTCTACTATCACATTGAAGGCCATCGATAGTTGTTCTCCCTGCCATAAACCTTGATCAGAATAATGAGTTAGATATGCAATAACATTTGCACACCAATCAATGTTGGAGGTCATATTGCCTTCCTCCACAGACTTATCCTCAAGAGATTCAGGCGTTTCGGCGCTAATTTGGCAAGACTCCGCTTGCTGTCGTATATTTTCCGGAAACAATGCGAAGGCTCTTTGCGCCTTTTTCATAGAATCATCCTGCACTCTCGTGTAGAAAAGCAATCCATAATCAATCGCCTGCTTGATGAGCAGGTCTGTGCACTGTTTTTTGGTTTCTTCAAACGCGATTATTTTAGCCAAGCATGCGTATCCCGGCAAATTTTGAACGTCGACGTTAGCAATTAACGTATCGTCGCTCCAGTTCTCGGCAATGGGCAATGCGTAGAGGCTATCAACATCGTCCCTCGCTTGTTTAAATGCGGATGCAGCGAGACATAGCGTTGCATTGTCTGTAGGGATATCCTTGTTTAGTCTCACGCACTCCAAAATTTGCGTATAGCCTTTGCTTTTTTCGGAGTCAATGCAAGAATCAGAAGCCAATAGAAGCATGAGGGCATAGTGCGAATCGCCTTTGTTTTCAGTCAATCCGTACGCTTCGGCGGCCTCTTTCAATTTTTTCCAAAAATAGGATGGACGCTGAGTCTTTGATTGTGGCCTCAAAGGCGTACTTCCGGCGCCGGACAAGGCAGAACTCATCTTGTTAAGAAAACCTGCGACCATTCCCAAAAATTCGGCGTTCAGCATATTCTTATCATGTGTAGGCGATTGTTCGAGTTCTTTTAAAAATTTGGTTAAATGCCCAGCCTGGCGACAACCAATGATGATATTGTCGGTTTCGATTCCTATAAATTCGCTGGCCGTAGCGCGTGCAATTCCTACATCTCGGATAAGCAATGTCTTGAAATCGCTTCTTGCTTTCAAAGGAGAAATGATTGCATACGCCGTTTTTAACGCGTCTGTCCAATGCGAGAAGGAGGCGGGCAATGCGGTCTCCGGAGAAGGATCAAGCGAAAGCATGGCATGATAGATCTCACCCAAGAGGTGGTAGTTAATCAAATTAACCGAAGAAAATCCAAAAGCGTTAAGACGATTAAACGCTTCCATCGCGAATATTGTCGAGACGTTGGTGTCGTTAGAGAATTCCTCAAGCTTTTTGATCTCGTTTTCGTTGAAGCTGCGACAGGGAATGTTTCTGGCCGCGTTCAAGCATAGGGTAAGGTCTTCCAATATCTCGAAGTCCTCTTCGATGAAGCCGATAATATGCACCGTCATATTCTTCTGTTCGTCGGAAAGCGGAGACGTGGATGCGTCAGGTTTGGGAGCTTGTTGGAGAGTTTCTCCTGTAACGGTCCTGATTGTGATAGTTTTTGGCGGAGACTTACCCAGCAGTCTTCTCGCCGCATCGCACGCCTCTCGCTGCATTTGGCTATTTTCTTCCTTAAGCGAAAGAGGGCATATGGCCAAAAGGCGCAACACCCGCCCTACGGGCAAATCGTCGTGAGACGCCATGGAGCAAGCAGAGTGAATCCGCTTTAAGGGGCGTAACGGAAAGGCTTTTCTTATATCACCGGAAAAAACAAAGAAACGTGTATGATGCCATCATACGTTAACTTTTTTTAAAAAGCCATGTTTTTTTACGCATTAATTCATGTTTTACCCTGATTTCGCCGTGAAAGCGTCGCAGTTATGGCTTTTCATTAACGCGCGATGCGCTATACTATAAGCGCCATGCGCGCGTATGGAGCCTAAACGGAATCTTTATCTTTGTATGCCTCAGACAAAACGATCGGACCATGCCGCCGCTTCCCCCGCTCCGTCGATGGAAGAAATACTCAACTCGATTCGCGGCGTTATCGGCGATGCGGAAAAACGCAGCGCGTCCGGCTTTTCCTCGGGCGGCGAAGACGACGACGTGCTCGATCTGACGATGGAAATTCCGGGCGACATTTCTTCCGGACTCGGAGCGCCCGAAGAGGACGACGCGCTCGTGCTGGAGGCGGAAATAGAAAGCGACGAGGAATTGGAGTTTCTTTCGCCCCCCGCCGTCCCTGCTTCCCCCGTTGCCGACAAACGCAACAAAGAAGAAAAAGCCGAAAAAATAGAGACGCCGTCCGCCGCGCTTCCGGAAGCCGACGAACGGGACGACGATTTTCTTGACGCGCTGCTTACCGACAACGAGGGAAAAACCCTTTCCGCACAACAAGACGCACCCAAAAAGCAGGCCCCGGACAATATTTTCGCCGCCACCGGCGAAGAAGAAAGCGCCTTGGAAGAAATTACCGTCACGGAGGAAGAATTGCCGGACGAAGGCGGGGCGGAGCCGGAGATGACGGCGGAAGAGCTGGAAAGCCTCGCGGAGGATACCGCTCCGACGCCCAAGGAAGCGCCGAAAGCCGAGGAAAAGCCCGTAGCCTCCGTCTCCCCTCCTTCCGCCGGCGCGGAAAAGGAGGATAAACTTGAAAAGCCCCGTAAAATTCCTGCTCCGTCCATGCCCGTCGGCGCACCGATGCGGCGCCTGCTCGAAGACAAGGCCGCCGCCGAAACCGCGCTGGCGCTGCGCGACCTGGTGAAGAACATTCCGCGCCGCCGCCACGACTCGCCCGGGCTGCGCGTGGACACCACGCTCGAGGCGCTCGTCATCGAAACGATTAAGCCGTACCTCGCCGAATGGCTTAACGAAAATCTCGCAGATATCGTCAAGCAATTGGTGTCCAAGGAAATTAAAAAATTACTGCCGGACGAGGACGAATGAAAAAGTGGGGGTTCTCCGTAGGCGCGTCCGTTACTCCGCCTGCCTCCTTCGGCGTCGGACGTCGTTTTGCATGTTTATGCGCCACCGCCCTTGCCGCCGGAACGTTTGCCGCCCGGGCGCAAAGTCCGGGATCGTTGCCCGACTTCAACCTTCCGCCCCCGCCGGAAGCGAAGCAAGAAAAAATAACGCCGGAATTGCTGCTTCCCGAATCCGCTCCGCCGCCTTCCGTCGACGCGGAAGAGACGAAAATTCCCGCGCCCGAACCGATCGCCATCACCCCGAAAGACTTGCCCAAGGCCGACGCGCCGGCCGCCTCGAAAAAGAACGAAGGCGAATCGTTCAACCAAAACTCTCCCTACGGCAACATCAGCAACACGCCGGCCGCAAAGGATTTGGCGCCCGCGCCGGACGCCAGGCCAAAAAAAGGACAGACGGTGACTTCTCCCCCCCTAAGCAATCCGGCGCCGGAAGGGCAAGACCCGGTCGATAAATATAAATACCGCCCCTCGCACTCCCCCGCCTATGCGAAGCAATATAAAATAGAGAATTTGCACTTGCCTTCGGTGGAGTACGAATCGGACTATATCCGCTTGTTTTTCGACGCCGTGGCCGCCGACAACGTGGACGCGGTGCGCGGATTGTTCTCGTATTTTAAAACGACGGAATTTCGCGACGCCTCCCAAAACACCCCGCTCATGTATGCCTGCATGTTAGGCCGCCGGCGCATGGTGGAAATATTGCTCGGCATGGGGGCCAACCCGAACAGCTACAACCGCTATCGCGTCACGCCGCTCATGATTGCGGCGAAGGAAAAGCGGCACGACTTCGCCTCGTTGTTGTTGCATTACGACGCGACGCCGGACCTGACGGATAAATTCGGCCATACCGCCCTGATGTACGCCGCCTCGGCCAATTCTCCGGAAACGGTGCTGCTGCTTGCCCGGTACGGCGCCGACTTGAACGCCGCGCGCTATTCCGACGGAAGTTCCGCCCTGCATTTGGCGGTGCATTACAATAACCCCGAAGCCGGGTACATGCTGATGAAAAACGGCGCGAATCCGGACGTCATGAACGCCCATCGCATTACGCCCCTTATGCTGGCGGCCAACTATAATAACGGCGTATTGGCGCGGTTGCTGCTTAAATTTAACGCCGACCCGTATCTTATCGACCGCAAGGGGCGCACGGCGGAAAATTTCGCGTGGGCGAGGAAAAACTTTACGTTGGCGCGGACGCTTAGCCGCTATCGCTTCGACCGCGACGCGCAACTGCGCGCCCGTCCGCCCCGCCCTATCGCCCCGATGCGGACCGAGCCGCAAGAGACGCCCTACCCGCCGCCGCCTTATTACGCACAGCCGCAATATAATCCGTATAATAACGGGTACGGACGCTCGCAGCCCATTCCTCCCGCCGCGCCCGGCTACGACGCCGCCCCGCCGCCTTACGCGCCTCCGGCCTATGACGGACAAAAAACGCTCCGTTCGCTCGGGGAGGGCTACGATTATAGCGACCAAGACAATAGCTCCCCTTACGCCTCGGAACCAATTCCGGAAGACCAAGGTTACGTGCCGGAGCGTTCCTCCGGCGACAAGCCCCGCGTCCGGCCGACTCCCGTTCCCGTGTTAAAGCCGGAGCCGCCTACGGTCCCTGCCGTCCCCGCTACTCCGCCGCCGGCGAAAGAGCCGGGAGCCTACGTGCCGCCGCCTTACGCGCCTCCTCCGGCGATCGAGGCTGCTCCCGTGCCGAAAACGGAAAAGCCGGCGAAAAAACCGACGCCGTCGGACGCGCCGACGATAGAAATTCCTCCCAAGCGCACGCCTCCGCCCGCGCTTGACAAAACGGTGACGGCGCCGCTAGAGCGCACCCCTCCGCCTCCGCCCGAGCCTAAACAAGAACCCGCCGTTCCGCCTTCCCCCGCTTCGCAAGCCGCGCCTGAGCCGATGCCGAGCGACCTTATCGAAGAATTCAACGACGTGCGCGCCGCCCCGCCGCCTCCGCCGTCTCCTTCCGGCAAGGAGGCCCCGTTCTCCATCGTGAACGAACCCAAGGAAACGGAGTTCAGCAAACAAGAGTTGGAAGAAATGCAGCGCATTCTGCGCGATCTGGAAAAACAAGACGGAGGCGCTTCGACGCCCGCGCCGCCGCCTTCCGTCGCCGCTCCCCCCGCACCGAAAAACAACGACGGCGCCGCTTCGCACGAACGTGCGTCCCCGCCTTCCCCGACCGGAACGGAAGAGGGTCAAGAAGATTCCCAAAGGGTGGAGATGTTGGAAAATTTCTATAATTCGATGAAAAAAGAAATAGACGGCGCTACAAAACGATAGATTTTTAATATGCAGTCAATCCGTTTTAGACTGATTCAGCCCGATTAAATGTGCTGAATGCGCTAAATTAGCGCGAATCATATTTTGTGATAAGGCCGAAGCGTAAAGAATTATATTTTCCTTTTATCGACGGCGCCTTCGATCCATGCCGAAAACGCCGGAAGCGCGTCGGCGGCGTCAATCCGCACGACGCACGGCGTATCGTAAGGATGGTTTTGGACGACCCATTCTTGCAGTGAAGCGTAGCGGGAAACAAGGGTTTTTGCCAATAAAAGATATTCTCCGCTTTCTGATATTTTCCCATCCCAGCGATAGACGGAAGCATCGATGGCAATGATATTCACGCACGCCGCCAGCTCTTTTTCGACCAATCCCCGCGCAAGGCGTAATGCGCATTCCTTGTCGGGTGCGGCGACGTAGGCGAGGCAGAGAGAATCATCGGGAAGCATGATAAGAATAACGATTGAGAATAAAACGCTTGATTTGGAGGAATGATAGCAGATATAAATATGGAATCTTTCTAGATTCTGCATTCGTATGCATTTTTTAATTGCATTAGTTTATACGCTTAACACGATTAGCGCCACTTAGCCAATAAAACGCTTCTTATCTCGCTGCACAATGGCGACTGCGCTGACGGAAGACGAACAAAAATATTGGAAGGATAGCTTTCCTGCAAGTCGCCATGACGAATTCAAACAAATAGTTTTCGTTGCGAAAGCCATAGTTACCTTCCTTAAAACGCAAGGAGGTGCATATTCCAACGTATGTTTCAAAGTTGATAAATGGTCATACCCAAATTATCTTCCGGAAAATTTCACAACAGGGTTGATGCTTAAAATCACTACAAAAACTCCGGGTGATTTTTTACCGCCTTATAGCGTATTGCGAATCATTTCTCCTTATTTCGGCGCCGCTTTCGCGATTTCTGACAAAAATCAATACACTCGACCTGAAATAAGCGCGGAATCTTTTGATCAAATGAAAGACAAATTCGCATTGGTTTTTATGAATAAACGTATGCATCAAGACCTTGTTAGCAAGGAATTTTCCTATTGCATTACTAAATGTAATGACGACAAATTTCCCAATATATAGCGTCGAAACGATATAGAAAAAATATGCCCTCGGTATTACGCGCGACATACGTAAATTACGGTTCCGCGTTAGCCCCTTTTGCCAATGCCGCACTTTAAAGAGACCAATGGCAATGAGAGCTAAAAAACTTAAGCACGGTTGCTTTTCTTGTTTTATTCGGATTATGCATATCGTAAATATAAAACGTGCAAATTTGACGTTTTAAAAAATTATTTTAATATTTTTTGATGATCGGGAAGAATATCAAACGAGGCGTAGATTTCTTCTTCACGGCTTCACGCCCCATATTTCTTTCGCGCCGCCTTTAACGCCTTCTCGACGTTCGCCGGCGCGGTTCCGCCAAGGCTGGTGCGGGAGCGGACGGAATTATCGACGCTGAGCGCCGAATAGACGCCGTCGGTGATGCGCGGCTCGATCGCTTGCAAGTCCTTCAGCGGCAACTCCCACAATTTACACTTTTTTTGCTCGGCCAAACATACCGCTTTGCCGACGATATGGTGGGCGGAGCGGAACGGCACGTCGCATTCGCGCACCAGCCAGTCCGCCAGGTCCGTAGCGGTGGAAAATCCGGATTCGGCGGCGGCGCGCATGGAGGGCGCGTTCGGCTCCATGCCTTCCACCATGCCGCGCATGGCGGCGAGGCACAGCAGCAGATCGTCCCCCGCGCGAAAAAGCGGCGCCTTGTCTTCCTGCATGTCTTTGCCATAGGTCAGGCATAACCCTTTCATGACGGTAAGCAGCGAGATAAGCGCGCCGTAGACGCTCCCCGTTTTGGCGCGGACCAGCTCGGCGGCGTCGGGATTGCGCTTTTGCGGCATGATCGAGCTGCCGGTGGTAAAGGATTGCGGAAGCGTGATGAACTTATATCCATGGCTGCACCACAGCACCATCTCTTCCGCAAGGCGCGAGAGATGCATCGAGCAAATGGAGGCGGCGGCGAGAAATTCCAGCGCATAGTCGCGCGCGGACACGGCATCCATCGAATTGGCGCACGGCGCGTCGAAATCGAGCGCTTTGGCCGTCGCCTTTCTGTCGATGGGAAAAGACGTGCCGGCGAGCGCCGCCGCGCCCAGCGGGCATTCGTTCATACGAGCCCGGGCGTCCGAAAACCTTCCCCGGTCCCGCCCGAGCATTTCGACGTAGGCGTGCAGATGGTGGCCGAACGTCACCGGCTGCGCCGTTTGCAGGTGGGTGAAGCCGGGCATGACGGTCGCGGCGTGCTTCTCCGCTTTGTCTAAAAGCGCTTTTTGCAATTCCCTTAGCGCGACGTCGCAGGCGTCGCACAAGGCGCGCACATATAAGCGAAAATCAACGGCGATTTGATCGTTGCGCGAGCGCGCGGTGTGCAGCCGCCCGGCGACGTCTTCGCCAAGCAAATCATGCAGGCGATTTTCGACGTTCATATGAATGTCTTCCAAATCGACGCGAAAATCGAAGACGTCGTCCGAAATTTCGCGCTCCACTTGCAGCAACCCTTGCTTTAAGGCTTTGGCGGCGTCGGACGAGATAATTTTGGTCTTCGCCAGCATGTCGGCGTGGGCGATGGAGCCTTGCACGTCCTGGCGGTAAAGGCGCTTGTCGACGTCGATGGAGGCGTTGATTTTTTCCATCACCTCGCTCATGCCCTGCGAAAAATGCCCCCCCCACATCGGGTTGGCAAGCGGCGGCGTTTTCTTGGCGTCTTCCATAAGATAGCGTTCTTTGCCTTGCGTTGCGTAAAAGCGATTTTTGTGGTATGCTATGCGCTAAGTATTAAGGAAAAACGCCATGCATATCAAGAGTTTTTGCGGATTCGTCGGCATGTTGTCCATGCAATGCCTGATTCCGCCGCTCGCCTTGGCGCAAGAAAACATAAAACTGTCGCCGGTCGCGCTTCCCGACATTACCGTGAAGGCGGATGGAAAGGAATTCTCCATCAAGCAACTTATTAGCGACGCCAAGGTGACGATACTGCATTTTTGGGCGACGTGGTGTCCGTCCTGCGCCGACGAAATGCCCAACTTAGCAAAATTTTCACGCGAATTGGAAAAAGCGGGCGGGGAAGTGGCGTCCTTCGCGCTCGAAAACGCCTCGACCGAAAAAATTCGCGGCTACTTAAAAAAATACGGCGCCGACGACATGACGCCCTACACGGTAGACCGTAGCGAAGCCATGAAAACCTTCGGCCTGCGCGGCATTCCCACCACGCTTATCGTCGGGAAGGACGGCAAGCTCTACGAGAAATGGGAGGGCGACCGGGACTGGACGCAAGACGGACTTGCCGAAAAAGTGTTGGAAGCCGTGAAGAGCGGGGAATGAATCTACAACCTAAAAGACGTCCATCGCCCGGCGCATGGAGGAAATGGCGCCCTCCAGCCCCACGAACAGCGCTTCGCCGATGAGGAAATGCCCGACATTCAGCTCCCGCACGTCCTTTAGCCGACAGATCGGACCCACGTTTTTGTCGGTGAGTCCATGGCCCGCGTGGCATTCCACATCAAGCTCCGCCAGCAGTTCCGCAGCGTCGCGCAACTTTCGCCGTTCCTCGGCGCACATGGCGTCCGTCGTCGCGTTGGCGTAGGCGCCGGTGTGCAATTCGACGATATCCGTCCCGATGCGCTTCGCCGCCCGCAATTGTTCGCGGTCGGGATCGAGAAATAGCGACAAACGCATTCCCGCCTCTTGCAATGGACGCAGCAAGGCGATAAGTTCGTCTTCGCGTCCGACGACGGACAAACCGCCCTCGGTGGTGAGTTCCGCGCGTTTTTCCGGCACCACGCAGACGGCGTGCGGATGCACCCGCATGGCGAACTCGGCCATTTCGCGCGTGGCTGCCATTTCTAAATTCACCGGCAAGGCGCACCGCTCCTTAATCGCAAGCACGTCGGCCTCGCGGATATGACGCCTGTCTTCCCGCAAATGTACCGTAATGCCGTCCGCCCCGGCGCCCTCCGCCGCCAGCGCCGCCCGAATCGGGCAGGGATGCGCTCCGCCGCGCGCGTTGCGCAACGTGGCGACGTGGTCGATGTTCACGCCAAGACGAATGCGCTCCATCATCCGATGGCCGTTTGCAGGGAGGCGAACAGGGGAATGCCGTCCGTACCGCCGGTATCGGCGTCGACGGCGCGCTCGGGGTGCGGCATCATCCCCAACACGCGAAAATTTTCGCTATAGACGCCGGCGACGTCGCCGGAGGATCCGTTGGGATTATCGCCCGGAGCATAATAAAACGCCGCCCTCCCTTCCCCTTGCAGGCGTTTCAGCAAGTCGGCGTCCGCGACGTAATTTCCGTCGTGATGCGCCACCGGAAGGGAGGCGAGCGCAGCGCCGTCGTAGCGCGACGTAAAGGCGACGTCGGTGCGCGCCGCGCGAACGCCCACGTTTTTACAGACGAAGGAAAGCCCGGCGTTCCGTATCAGCGCCCCGGGAAGCAAGCCGCTTTCGGCGAGAATCTGAAACCCGTTGCACACGCCCAGCACATAGCCGCCCCGCGCCGCGAAGCGCCTGACTTCTTCCATGACGGGAGAGCGCGAGGCAAGCGCACCGCACCTTAGGTAATCGCCGTAAGAGAATCCCCCCGGCAGCGCCACGAGGTCAATTCCCTCCGGAAGCGCGGCGTCGCCGTGCCAAACGCGAACGGGCGGCGCGTCGCAAAACTTCGCCAATGCCTCGCGCATGTCGCGGTCGCAGTTGGAGCCGGGAAAAGTGATGACCGCCGCTTTCATACCTTAACATCGCCAAAATTAATGTTCCGTTTCCACTATATAATCCGTCTTATGCAGAGAAAAGAAAAAAATTGGCTTTATGCGGCCAACGCGTCCGGACCGTTACTTTCGTGCGAGCGGAAAAACCAAGAGCAACGCAGTTTCGTCCATACATTTCCTTATAATAGATTGCGTATGAAGAGCGTGTCCGCCTTCTCTAGTTTATTAAAAATTTCTTTTTTAATAACGCATGACGCAGGAGAACTTTTTGTTTACAGGAAGTATGTTTTACTTAACAGGAGCGCGCTGCGATCGATTCTCCGTCTCTATCGGCTTCCGTTCTTCCCCTTGACCGATTCGGGAAAGAAATGATTGGCGACCTGAACGCCGATATAGAGCGCAAGGATAAAAGCTACGACGAAAAAAATAACCCATCCCGCAATCACATATGACTGGGCGTAAACGATCAATGGCTCTCCTCGTGCGGACGAGACGGGAATGTTTTCGGCCTTTAACGCTAACATAGCGTTTTCCGCATATCGTTTGAACAGATCGTACCTGTACCGGGCATATCCCAAAAAAATAAACACGACGAAACATTGAAATAAACATGAGGCAGCAGCACGCATTTCATCGGAGATCGTTTTTTTCGCAATCAAAAGAACATATTGTAGGATAAAATGCAATATTAAGTTGCAGACAAGGCACAGAAAAGTTTGCGGAAATTCAAAATATTCCGCTTTTTTCCATTTCGCGTGCGCGGCGTAAGATTGGCGGGCATAATCGAGAACGTTTTCGTTCGCATTCGCGTTATACCCCGTAATTTCCTTACTATCATTGCACCAAAAGGGCGCGGTATCGCTTGGGACGGATTTTAGCGCGGCACATAGGGAAGCGTCGGACTCTTTCATGTTTCCTATATGCCAGGAAGAAAATCCGGAAAGAAAGATAAGCGTCAATATTACGGCAAAAGTCATGCATACCACCAATTTGGTGGTGCGAGATATTTCCGCGCGTGGATCATAGCGACGAGCGTTCATCGTGATGATTTCTATTGACCGGCAATAAAAATCAACAACTATCGGCAACACGTGAGGCAATTGATGCTGAGAAGCGGTAAGAGATAAGTCTGTATGAACGATTCAAACGGTTAAGTAAATATAATACTATACCTAAAAACTTAAAAAATCAACGACGCCGAACGTTGTTATCGTTTTTTAGGGCATAGGACGTCCTGCCGCCGCCCGGCGCGTAATAGGTGCGTAGGAGCATTTCCGCCACGAATCCCGTCGTAATAAATTGAACGCCGGCGACGAGGAACAATATTCCCACGAAAAATAACGGCCTGCCGCCCACGCTCTCGCCGGAAATTTTCAGCGCCAGCAAATAAGATTCAACCAATCCGCCGACGAGCGTCAATCCGACGCCTATCGTGCCGAACAAATGCATCGGGCGGCGCATGAAGCGCATGAAAAACACGATAAGCAAGATATCGCTGACGACCCGCGTCGTGCGGCCCAATCCGTATTTGGTTTTTCCGTGAAGGCGAGGATGGTGCCGCACCGGAACTTCCTTAATGCGGTTGCCGTCGAGATGCGCCAGCACCGCGATGAATCGGTGCATGTCGCCGTGCAGTTCCAGCCGTTTCAGCGCCTCCGCCTTAAACAGCTTTAGCGAGCATCCTTGGTCACTGATTTTCAGGCCCGTGAGCGCGCGAATCAAGAAATTGGCGATGCGGCTGGGCAGCTTTCGACGGAAGAAATTATCTTTTCTGCGCGCGCGACTGCCGATGACGACGTCGGCCTCGCCGCCTTCGACGCTGCGCAGCATCTCGGGAATGTCCGTCGGATCGTTCTGCAGGTCGCCATCCATCAGCGCGATATATTCCCCGTGCGCCGCGTCAATTCCGGCTTTGGTGGCGGCGGTTTGGCCGTAATTGCGCGCCAGTTCCACGATGCGCACGCGCGGGGTTGCCGCCTCCATTAGGCGAAGGACGGTGGAATCGCGCGAGCCGTCGTCGACGATCACCGCCTCATAATCTATGTCTTTCAACGCCGCGTCCAGCGCCGCGATCAACCCGGCGGCGTTTTCCTCTTCGTTATGCATGGGAATGACGACGGAAAGAAGCGGGAAATCCATAACGACGTCATTCCTTTTCCGCGCTCGCCGCCATCAGCGACATGACGGGGATGGTGAGCAGGTAACAGGCGCCGACGATGGGAAACCCTATCCACGGTTCAAGAATGAGCGCAATCATGGCCACGCTAAACAACGCCATGACGATGGAGACGTATCGGCGGGGAATGTTTAATCCCTTAAGGGAGACGGTCGGTAAATTGCTCACCATCATCACGGCGATTAAAAACATGTATAAGGTCATTTGCCAGCCGTTAAACACGTAATATACCTTATGAAAACGGTCTTCCTGAAAAAACACCGTCATCAGCGGCGCAAGGCACAGCAAACCCGCCGCCGGGGAAGGCATGCCCTCGAAATGGTTCACCTTAATGCGCGCTTCGTCCATCGGCCCGGCGTCGCATTTTTTATCGGCGGAGGAAACGTTAAACCGCGCCAGACGTATGGCTCCGCAAATAATGAAGAAAATCGCCACTCCCCAGCCGACGCCCTTAATCGAGTGCGTGAGCCATACGTAGCTGATAAAGGCGGGAGCCACGGCAAAGTTGAGGAAGTCGCTTAAGCTATCAAGTTCCGCCCCGAATTTGCTGGAGGCGTTTAAAATGCGGGCGACCCGTCCGTCTATGCCGTCGATGAAGGCGGCGAAGATAATGCAGGCCACCGCTTCCTTCCAGCGGTCGTGTACCGCAAACTTTAACGAAAAAAGCCCGAAGCACAGCCCTAAAATGGTGATGAGGCTCGGAACGAGCGCAGTGACGGGAAGCCGCGCGGACGGTTTGCCGGAAGCAAGAGGCTCCGTTGAGATAGGCTCCGAATCCGCCATGGCATGTCCCCAAATCACTTTACGAAAGTATGCTAAGTATAAAGGCTTGCGAACCGGAAGCAAGCGCGACGTAGCCTTTAGCGCAAAAAATCGAACGTTAGCGCTGTTTTACTCCCAATACACCGGATAGGAGTAATCGGAGTCATTATCCGTCGGATAGGAGCGCTGCATCCGCGCCCCGTTCGGCGGGGACGGATAGCGGGGAGGCACGTAATAGGAATCGTTGTCGCGAATGGCGGGCTGTACGGGAACGTAGTAAAAATCGTTGTCGCGCGGAAGGGCCTCGCCTCCATGTTGCCGATAATGCTTCATAAGGGACGACGACGTGTAATGCGGTTCACCCGCGACGATCTCGTCGCTACCGCACGCGGCGCCAAGCAATACCGGCGCAAGCAGCGCTACCTTGCCGAAAATGCGCCACAAATTAATAATCGTTCTCATTTTTATAATGCCATAATTATTACGTTTCATCAACGTCGTCGCGTTTTCTATACCTTTCCTCGTAATAACAATCAAGAGGAAGCCGCACTCTTTGTAAGATAATATTTATATTTTCATCAACCACGGGATGAATTTGTGCGGCCACGCTATTTTTTGGTTCGCATTCGATTAAAGGCGTCAAGATACGCCTTGGCGGAAGCGACCAGCGTATCGAAATGGCGTCCATGGCCGGTAAAGGTTTTGCGTTCGCACGAAAGCCGTACCGTGACTTCAGCTTGGGCGTCCGTTCCGGCGGTGACGGCATGGACTTGGTATAACTCCAGTCTGGCCTCGTGCGGGACGATCGCGCGTATCGCGTTGAACACCGCGTCCACCGGGCCGTTTCCGGAACGCGACGCCGACTTCTCTTGGCCGCCTTCCGACAGGCGCAAATCCGCCTCCGACGCCTTCGATCCGCAGCGCACCGCCAGATCGACGAATTCGACGCCGCTTGCGCCTTCGTGCGTTAAGGCGTCGTTGACGAGCGCGATCACGTCTTCGTCGTAGACGACTTTCTTATTGTCCGCCATGGACTTAAATTTCGCGAACAAATCGTCGATTTTTTCGTCTTCGACGACGAATCCCAGCGCCTCCATTTTGTTGCGGAAGGCATGGCGGCCGGAATGCTTGCCGAGCGCCAACGTCGATTCCTCGATGCCGACCGACGCCGGCGTCATGATTTCGTACGTGCCGCGATGCTTCAGCATGCCGTCCTGATGAATGCCGGATTCGTGCGCGAACGCGTTGGCGCCGACGATCGCCTTGTTTTTTTGCACCGCAAACCCGGTGACGGTCGACACCAGACGGGACAGGCGCATGATATGCGTCGCATCGACGCCGGTATTAAACGGCAACGCGTCTCCGCGCACCTTCATCGCCATCACGATTTCTTCGAGCGCGGCGTTGCCGGCCCGTTCGCCCAACCCGTTCACGGCGCATTCGACCTGCCGCGCGCCGCCCAGCACGCCGGCCAACGAGTTAGAGACGGCCAATCCCAAATCGTTATGGCAATGGGTGGAAAACACCGCCTTATGGGCGTTCGGCACGCGCGCGATCAACGAGGCAACAAGCGCCCGATATTCCTCCGGAACGGCATACCCGACGGTATCGGGAATGTTGACCGTGGTCGCTCCGGCGCGGATGGCCGCTTCGACGGCGCGACATAAAAAATCGGGATCGGAGCGCGTGGCGTCCTCCGCCGACCATTCCACGTCGCCCGCCAGGCGGCGCGCGTACGCGACGGACGCCGAAACGCGCGCCAACACGTCTTCCGGCTCCATGCGCAACTTATATTTCATGTGCAACGCGCTGGTGGCGATAAAAATGTGGATGCGCTTCTTGTGCGCCGGCGCGATCGCCTGCGCGGCGGCGTCGATATCGGCTTCCACGGAACGCGCCAGCGAGCATACCGTGGCCCTTTTTATTTTTTTGGCGATGGCGGAAACGGCGGCGAAATCCCCTTCCGACGCCCGCGCGAACCCGGCTTCGATCACGTCGACGCCCATGCGGTCGAGCGTTTCGGCGATGGCGAGTTTCTCCGCGCCCGTCATGGTCGCGCCCGGCGATTGTTCGCCGTCGCGCAAGGTGGTGTCGAATATTATCACTCGGTCCGTCATGACGCCCGCTTCCATAAGAAACATGATTGCCGGATGGCTTTGCTCTATGCGAGCGAACGATTATGCCGCACTTGCGAAATGACGTCCACCTAAAAATAACGCTTCATTGCGAATTATTGCTTGGAGGCCGTAATTCGCGACAGACTGCGATTAACGCGCATTTTATAGTAACCGCCACGGTATCTCCTTGCGGGATGATGACGCTTAAGGTATGTTTTTCTTTCACGAATATATACCCATAGAGGACGTTCCATGAAAGCCGCCCTAGCCGCCATTGCCGCCGCATCCGTCATATGCGCCTCATGCGCCCCCATCGCGAAGAAGGGAAGCGAACGCACGAAAATCGAACGCTCCGCGATTCGGTTCGACGAAGCGGCGGCCCACGCGTACGACGCGCACGACGCCATATTGCGTCGCGTGGCCGAGGCGGACGTCGCCCGTTATCGCGCAAAACTGGCCGAAAACCGCATTACGCTGAGCGTCGCTCCCGGGTGCGCCGAAACCCTCGCGACGAATCAAGAAGAAATGGCGACGCATTGCCTAAGCGTCCCGGCCGGCGTAAAGGCTCCGCTTTTTATGTCCACTCCCACGAAAAACCTTAAGGCGTTGGGCGACGCGTTAAAGGAATATGCCGACGCCCTTGCCGCGCTCGCCGAAGCGAACGGACCGGACGAAGAAGCGGTCGCCCTGAATCGCGCGGCCGACGCGCTTGCCCAATTTGCCGACTCGGCCGGACGCATGGATAAATTTCCCGCCTCCGGCGCCGAACGCATCGTCGCCGCCTCCAAAGCGGTGCGGGCGATCGGGCGCAACCGCATGGAATATCGCCGCGATCTGGCGTTAGCCAAGGCGATTAAGAAGTCTAACAAGGCGGTGGAAGACGCGGCCCTGCTCATGGGCCAAACCTACGATTGGGCGTCAACGTCCGCCTTTGCGCGCGGAGAGCGGCTCGTCGTCAACGACGCGCAGCGACGCGTGAACGACGTGATACGCCGTCGCGGCTCCACCAAGCAAGAAATACGCGAGGCGGAAAAAGCGGTAGAGGACGCCAAGCGCTCTTACGGCAATTTCTACGACGCTGCCTCGAAACAACGTAAGGTTTTTGAAAAAGTCGCCGACGCCCATAACGTCTTGGCTGAATTGGCCGATCACGAAAAAGCGCATCCGGGGGAAGACAGCGCGCTCTACGCGGAATTTAACGAAGCGATTCACGAGCTGAACGAAGCCGCCGCCGACGTGACGGGCGCGCTTGAAAAGAAGGGCAAGTAAGAGCTGAATCAGGAAGCGTTCCTAACCTCTACGGATAACGCGTACCCTCCCTCCCCTTTCCTTTGCATAATCGCGTCGCAATGCAGGAGGCACGGCACGTTACGCTTGCCGTGGCCGATATTCTTACCATAAAACGCGGGAACGGAGATTTCCTTCGCGCGTTCCGTAAGAAAGGATAACACGTCGTTTTGGCTGACGCCGGCGGCGCTTGCGTCGCTTCTTGCGTTAAAATCTCCGAAAAGCACGCCCCGGACGTTCGAGAACGTCCGGCTATAAAAAATATGCAACCACATGCGGTGGACGGCGTACAATTCTTCGTCTACGTCTTCGCATAACAACCATCCCGGCGCGGGGGCGATTTCGTAGGGCGTGCCGAGGGAAGAATGCGCCAACGTCATGTTTCCCCCAAAGACGGGCGTCGGAGCAAACGCCTTTTTTTTCGCGGCGTCGTTCAGGGGAACCCATCCGTCGACGCACGTCGATAAAACGGCGTCGCCTTGCATGACGGATCGCATGACGTCAACGCACAAATCCGCGCCTTCGACGACGCGCCCGGCGCCGCTTAATTCCTTTAATGTTTGGGCGTGAAGGCATATGACGTTCGGGAAACGCGCCAAATAGGCGAAAAGGGCCGTCGCGTCGCTATATCCCGCGAAGATCGTCGGCGGAGAGGCGCGCACGGCGTCTTCCCGCGCGGCAAGATGGGGCAGCAATCGGCTTGTGCCGAAGCCCCCGCGCGTCGCCCATATGAGCGGCACGTCCGGATCGCTTAAAGCGTCGACGAACGCCGTCGCGCTCTCCTCTCCGGATTGCGCATGGGTTTGGCCGCCGACGTCGTTAGAGACGACCCCTACGTCGCGAGGAGCGTATCCCGTCGCACGGACAAAACTGCGAATCATTTCCGCCTCTGCGTGGGTAGGCGAAAAGGAAGGAGAAAAAATGCCGACGCTATGGGCCATATGTTTTTCCGCTGAACGCAGTTTATGAGAAGGATCTAAGGCAACTCCGCACACATAACGGAGGAATCGTGCAAAAAAGCCGCCATCTCTTGCAGCAAGGCCCCTTCCGACAGGCGCCCCTTCCCCGTGAGGGCACATTCCCACACATAGAGCACGCGCACGCCGCACTCGTGCAACTCGCAGCGCACTCGGGCGTCCCTTTGTACGTTTCTCCGGATTTTTTCTTGCCAATATAAAGCGTTGCGCTTAGGCAGGCGCGAGCCTTTAGGGCAATCGTGATGGTGCCAAAAACATCCGTGTACGAAGATAACGGCGTCATACGCACGAAACCATATGTCGGGAGAGCCGGGAAGCGTTCCGGCGTGGATCCGATAACGATAGCCGGCCCGAAAGAGCACACGCCGCACGCGTCTTTCGGGCGCGGTATTTTTATTTTTCACCGCCGCCATCATGCGACTTCGCGCGGCGTCCGGCGACAATAGCGGCAATTGTTGGCGTGGCGGCGCCATTATCGTTTTTGCGGCCTGCTTCGACCTTCCGGAACGTAAAATAAATTTCTATCGAACGAAAGATTTTTTTCCATATCCGAAAAAACGATCTCTACCCGCCGGCCGGTGGGATCTCGCTGAGAGAATCCCGTGAGAGCCACGTCCGATTTAGAAAAATGTAGGGTAATTTCTCCGTCCTCGCGGCGGTTTTTTTGCGCGAACGATAAAAAATACGCACCTTCGCCTTCCTTATAGTCGGTCAACAGCACATCGGAAGAAGCGTCGAAAAGATTCTTCGCCGGCAGGGCGAGCAACCCGGCCAACTTGCTTTCGATCGGCACGTTTCGCACTTCGTCCAGCTCGCGGTCGACGATCGCCATCACTTTGCCGTTCACGATAATAAGCAAGTGCGAAGGGGGGGCATACTCCCAACGGATTTTAGACGGGCGTTCCATATAAAATTCGCCGGAGGAAGGGACGCCGCCCTCGTCCGTTTGCGAAAAATTGGCGTGCAGCGACTCTATGCCGTCTAAATAGCGAATGATTTCCGTCTTGACGGAAGAAGGAACGGCGACGTTCCGCGCGTTCGCCGCCGCATTACCCCCCGACGCAACGCAAAACGCTGCGACGAAAAAAAAAGCGGATAAAAAAAGACGGCAAGCGCGCATTATAAGAACCGATGCATGATATGAACGTCCACTAAACCGGCGGAGGCGTGGCGATAGGCTTTGGGAACCGTACCTATAATGGCGAACCCCATTTTTTTCCATAACGTCACCGCTTGCGTATTGGTGGAAACGACGAAGTTAAACTGCATCGCGTCGTAGCCCATTTTCTTCGCTTCCTCCAGCGCAAACGCACACATGCCCGTCGCAATTCCCCGGCCGCGACACTCAGGCTTCACCATAAATCCGGCGTTGCATACGTGGCCGCCACGATCCGGCTTATTTTGGCGAATGACGAAACTGCCGGCCACCTTTCCGTCAGCCAGATAACAAAACGCGGCGCCGCTATCGGTCCACACGCGGCGCACGTCCGCGTCGGCGTAGTTGTCGCCATAGACGAACGAGTCTCCCTTTGCGACCACGATCCTGAAAATCTCGGTCAGCTGAGGAAAGTATTTTTCCTCAAAAGGAACTATGGACATGCACGCTCGCTAAGAAAAATTATGCCGAATAGGCGACGGAAATAATTTCGTAGGTCCTGAAACCGCGCGGGGTTTCCACCACCGCTTCGTCTTCCGCCTTCTTGCCGATAAGCGCGCGGGCAACGGGCGACTTAATGGAAATAAGCCCTTTTTCTATGTCCGCCTCGTATTCCCCGACAATGCGGTAGGTCACTTCCTTATCCGATTCTTCATCGTAGAGCGTTACGCGGGCGCCGAACTTCACCGTATCACCGGAGACGGACGCGGGATCGATGACTTCGGCGGTGGAGATAATGCCCTCGAGTTCGATAATGCGCCCTTCGACGAAGCTTTGCTTTTCGCGCGCCGCATGGTACTCGGCGTTTTCCTTTAAGTCGCCCAGCTCGCGCGCGGCGGAAATGGCTTCGCTGATGGAAGGACGCTCGACGGTTTTCAAGCGACGCAATTCTTCCTGCGCGCGATCAAAGCCGCTCTTAGTGATATATGTTTTTTCCGTCATAACTATCGACGCTTGCACGTGCCTACCCCTTTATATATATGCGGGCATTCAAGAAATTATTTTCGTTTATGTATAATCTAAACCATATACCCGCCGATAAAAATCGTCAAGCCCCTATGAACACAGGCAAAATCGATGCAGGGGAACGCCATAAATTAATGAGTTAATGACTTTCTTCTTCGTCATTATAAAATGAACGGACCATAAATAAAGCTTACGCAGCGCATCACTCCTATTTATGCCAATCCTTCGTCAAAACCGCCGCACCCGAAACGCATTTGCCACCACGATAATCGACGACGACGACATGGCGAGCGCGGCGACGAGGGGCGTCACCCATCCGGCAAGCGCGAGCGGCACCGCAACGCAATTATACAAGACCGCCAGCGTGAAATTTTGCTTTACCAATGTCGTGGAAAACTTCGCCATGCGCACTGCCATAATCACGGCGTTGAGCGAGGCGCCGCAAAACACCGCGTCCGCCGCGTTTTGCGTCACGTCCATGCCGTCGGACGGGGCCATGGAGACGTTCGCCTGCGTCAGGGCGGGGGCGTCGTTTAAGCCGTCGCCTATCATAAACACGCGCCTTCCCTCGTCCTGCAATTTTTTGACCACGACCACCTTTTCGCCCGGCAAGGTTTCCGCGAAGCAACGTTCAATCCCCAGCGCGTTCGCCATGCTCTCCGTCGACTCTTTCTTGTCGCCGGAGACAAGATAGGTCGCCATGCCTTGTTTGGCGAATGCCTCCACCGTTTCCCGCGCGCCCTCGCGCATGGGATCGGAGAAGAAAAACTCGGCGCGTTTCTCTCCGTCCTCGTACAAAGCCGCGCCGGACGCCGCGTCGTTCTTTCCCAAAAAAACCTTTTTTTCTTGATAGAAACCCTCCACGCCCATGCCGGCCGTTTCCTTCACGTCGGACAAGATCGGACGTTCCCCGCGCGCCGCTTCGCTGATCGCCCTGCTGAGCGGGTGCCGGCTATGGTCGGCCAAGGCCGCCGCCAGCAACAAACGCTCCGAAGGAATGGCGTCCGCGTTCAGCAGCGCCGGGCGCCCGAGGGTGAGCGTTCCCGTCTTGTCAAAAATCACCGCGTCGACTCCGGTCAGGCGCTCGAGCGCGTCGCCGCTCTTGACGAGGACGCCGCGCTTCATCAGCCATTCCGTCGCCAGTACCTGCACCGCCGGCGCCGCCAACCCGAGCGCGCATGGGCAGGTGATGATTAAGGTGGTGACGGAAACGGTCAGCGCGCGTTGCCAATCGACGTCGCCCCAAAAATACCACCCGACGAACGAAGCTGCCGCCAAAGCGTGAACGACCGGCGTATAGAGCTTCGCGGCCTTGTCGGCAAGGCGCACGTAACGCGCTCTTCCCTGCTCCGCCGTTTCCATCAACCGCACCGCCTCGGCGAGCACGCTGTCTTCGTTCGGCTGCAAGACGCGGCAGACAAGCGGCGCGGAAAGATTCACGCAGCCGCCATAGACGACGTCGCCCGGCCCGGCCGCACGCGGGGCCGATTCGCCGGTGACTAAGGACGCGTCGACGTCGGAGCTTCCCGACAAAATTTCCGCGTCCGCCGGCGCTTTCTCTCCGGCGGCGACCATGACGACGTCGCCGGCCTTTAGCTCGCTTTTTTCAATAATGCGCGTCTTTCCGTCCTCGAACAACGTTGCCGTTCCTTGAAGCATTTCCAGCAGGTCGCGCGCGTGCCGCCCCGCCTTTCCCCGCGCCTTGGCGTCGAGCCATCTTCCCGTCAATAAGAAAAACAACAGCATGACGGCGGAATCGAAATAGGCGTGCTCCCCGCCGGAGAACGTCTCGAACGCGCTCGTCACGCAGGCCAACGTCACGCCGACCGAAATTGGGACGTCCATATTGGTGTGGCCGCGCGACAAGGCGCGGTAGGCCGAGGCAAAAAACGGCCTTCCGGCATATAAAACCGTCGGCAGGGCGATGAACGCCGAGAGAAAATGCAACAATTCGCGTGTGGCTTGGCCCATCGTTTGCGCGTCGGTCGTCCATAGCGCGACGGAGATCAACATAACGTTGCCCATGGCGAAACCGGCGACGGCCATGCAGCGCAATAAATTGTCCTCCTCGCCGGCGGGCGCGACGTCGCCGGAGCTTTTGCTGATCGGAGCGACTTTATAGCCGAGATTCTCCACGGCGCCGGCCAATTTCTCCGCTTGCTCCGCCTCGCCGCTCCATGCGACGGTGACGCGCGACGTCGAAAGGTTGACCCGCGCCTCGGTGACGGTCGGTTGCTTCTTTAAGGCGGACTCGACGGCGAACATGCATTTCGCGCAGCGCATTCCGTCCACCCGCATGACGAGCGTATGCCCGTTTTCGACGGATTTAGCAAAAGGCGCAAATACGGAAGACGTCATACGACCTTGAGAAAAAACGGGCTATTTCTTTTGGCGCATCGCCAGTTTATACGACGACATCACCTCGCCGTCGCCGTATAGCGCGGCGATTTGGGCTTTGTAGTGGGTGAAAACGGCGAGCGACACGCCTTCGAGTTTTTCCGACGCGAAGGTTTTAATGGAAAGCGGGTTAATCTGCACGTTGTTTTTCAGCACTTCGTAATGCAAGTGCGGACCCGTCGCCAAGCCCGTCATGCCCACATAGCCGATGACCTGGCCTTGCTTGACCGTCGCGCCGTTTTTCAGGCCCGGGGCAAACGCGCTCATATGGCCGTAGGCCGTGTCCAGTCCTTTATGACGCAGGCGAACGTAATTTCCGTACCCGCTTACCGTTCCCCTAAAAAGCACGACGCCGTCACCGGATGCATAAATGGGCGTACCCGTTGAGGCAGCGAAATCGACGCCCTTATGCATCCGGGTATAGCCAAGGACGGGATGGCGTCGCGCGCCGAATCCGGAGGAAATGCGCGTGGCGTCGACGGGCGTGCGCAGCAGCGAGCGCTTCACGGTTTTTCCGTCGGCGAAGTAATATTGCTGTTCTCCGTTTTTATCGGCGAAGCGATAAATTTCAAACTTCTCGCCGTTTTTGGGAATCATCGTAAGCGACACGATATCTCCGCCGCTCTCGCGGGCATTGTCTTTCGTCAGGCGTTGTTCGTACAGCAGATAATAGCGGTCGCCTTTTTTCGATTCGCGCTGAAAGTCGAGCTGGTAACTGAGCATTTTGACGACGGAGGCCAAGACCGGCGCCGGAACGCCCGCGCTCAGTCCGTCTTGATAGAAAGAGCGTCGCAACGTAAAGTCGGCCTTGACGACTTGTAAGGTGGTGGGGAGGGCCTTTTCCTCGGCGACGAAATCGCCGTCATGGTTGCGGCTGACGACGACTTCCTTGTCGAAGGAAGTTTTCATGCTAAGGCGCTGCACCGCGCTTCCGTCCGGCGCCAGACGCAGATTAATGCATTGCTTTGGTTTGAGGCGCGCGACGTCGTATATTTCGGAAAAAGCCACCACGGCCGGCATGGCGTCGGCGCTGTCGACGCCGGCGTCGCTCAGCAGGTTAAGCAGCGTGTCGCCGTTGCGCACCGTCAACTTGCGCATCGCCGCGTTGGCGCCATACGGCGCGAGCGCGACCAAAACACAAAGCGCAAGAAGCGCGGACACGGAAGCAAAAAGGGCTTTTCGCATATTATTTCAAGGTCCTTTGCGTTAAGTCTTTTTTAACGACGCGTATCGTATGGTCGACGCATTTTGGATAGGTTTATACATAATTTTTTTCCGCTTGCCAAGACGTTACTCGCCGAAAAGCGCGTTTTAGCCGTGGACAACCCTTTGAATTTAAATTTATGCGAAAAATTTTTCTAAAATTCAGACCGAATGCACTCCCTTATTTCTTCTCCTTACTCTCCGGACTTGAGCCTCATCGAGCACAGGCGTTTCACCATCAAAAATGCCCCAAGAAAAACCTTGCAAATCTTCATCCGCCTCGCATCCGCCCTAAGGACCGCCATCCGCTTAGAATGCCGCTAACCTGTCGAATATTGCTATCTTCATCGCTTAACTCATGAAATCATCTTGGATGGTGAGGCGCCCGTTTATTTTTTATTGCTATTTTTTCGGATTATGGTAGCATGGTTGGCACCAATCCTTCCGCTCTTACAGACCGACGCTTGTCTTAACCCGTCTTCACCGCCTTCATCCAGCTACCTCCAAATTTCGGCTTATCACATCGCACATTGCCGGCAATATCGCGATGGAAACGCACGAAGAACCTCCCCGGCGCCATCAAGCGCCGCTCACGTTCTTGAAAAAGTGCTATATGACGCTTCTTGGATTAGGCTTCGGCTTCATATTGCTCTTCTTATTCCTCCTTCCTAGGTTCATCACGCCCGTTGACTACTTTGATTCGGATATTTGTCGCCTGCAACGCGTCTCGGCGAATATCTCCTCCGTTATGCCGTTCGATTGTCGCGGACATAGATATACAGCGTATGCGGTCAATGGATATGGCGTGTATGATGATGCGGTCAATCAATATGTGTATGCGGTCAATGCAAACGCTCCTTCTTCCGTCTTCGCTTACGCAAAGACAGCCTTTAACGTTCGCTACAATTTAGACGCAATTTTTCCATCAATCCTCGTACTTTTCGGCTTTTTTATAGGCAGTATAATCGTTCATGCCGTTATTTTTTGGCTATTAGGCAACCGCGTATGGTTTAGGGACAATATCTTGCAAGTTGTCCTTCTTGCGCAAAATATCTTCAATAGCCTTGTGTTGATTTACCCCGCATGGATCTGCGAAATGCTCGCAGCTTATCACCGTTACGTATCGCTCGCCTTCAAGAAGGCCGGAGTCACGTTGACGCCATCGCAACAAGACGATCTGATTTCCCTCAAAGGCGCCGTCTTCGTATTTCAATGGATGCTCTGGGCATGGATCGCTTTCGGATGTATTTCGCTTGGCATCTTAGTATCATGGATTATACGCGTCGTTCGCGCCCTTGTAGCTTCCCGCACCCGTGGCGACGAAGAAACCCCTCCCCATAACGAGGGTACGACGAAAGAAGAAGAGGCATTCCCTTCTCAACGTTATGACGAAGAAATCCCTCCCGCTTATGAACCTCCTAAAGATACCGAACCCGGCTCACAGACCACAAATGCCGCGTAAATGACCTTCCCGCCCCGCCTCTTAGCCTTGACGACGGCTAAGGCGGCGGCCTTTCCAACCCTATGAAAAAATCTTCCCTTATTTTGGAAAGGAAGAAAAAGCCAAGGGGAAGACCCATACGCCCGTACTAATCGGACGCATGGCGTTTTCTCTTGGCGCGATTCACGATTAATTAAGTTTTTGTTTCGTATGATGGCATAATGCTTCCCCCTTATCGCATGTGACGCCGGACATATGAACAAAACCCGCTGCTTTCTCTATATCGCCATTTTTGCCCTCGCGTTCGTTGCGTTTAACGTCGTGATGCGCCTTGGCGCCTCGGGCGTGAGCGTCGACATGACGGAAGGAAAAATCTTTCGCCTGTCGCCGGCGGCGAAGGCTCTTATCGCCAAACGCGACGAGCCGATCACGCTGCGCTTTTTTTATTCCGACAAGCTCGCCAACGGCTACCCTGCGATTAAAAGCTACGCCATGCGCATTCAAACCCTATTAAAACAAGCGGCGGCGGCGTCGAACGGAAAGATTACGGTGCAGGTGATCGACCCCGACCCGTTTAGCTCCGACGAAGATCTGGCCATTTCCTACGGACTCAAATCCGTTCCCGTCGACAATCGCGGCACCAAGATTTATTTCGGGCTGGCAGCGAACAACTCCACCGACGATGCTCGCCTCATTCCCGTCTTCCACTTCGAGCGCGAACAATTTTTGGAATACGACGTCGTGGAACTCATCGACGAGCTTTCCCGCGAGCATAAGCCGAAAATCGGCGTGCTGACTTCGCTTCCCATGGACGCGCCGTCGCTGATGGGCATTCCGGGCTTGGGCGGCGGCAAGGCGTGGATCATTCTCGACGAATTGCGCCGTCGGTACGACGTCGAACGCATAGAGGAAGACCAGAAAAGCATCCCCAAGGAATATAAGGCGGTGATCGTCGCGCAGCCAAAAAAAGCGTCGGATGACTTGCTCTACGCGCTCGACCAGTACGCCTTACAGGGCGGACGGCTCTTGTTTTTCATGGATCCCAACGCCGAGGGCAAAAACGCCGTCACCGGCGACGACGCCGGTTTCGCGCCCGAATTTAACAAGCTGTTTCGCCAATGGGGGTACGAAATAAACCCCGGCACGTTCGTCGCCGACCGACGTGCGGCCCGCAAGGTGAATTCCGCCGATCAGAAAGAAGGATTCATCGATTATCCGGGATGGCTGGAACTCACCGGCGAAGATCGCATTCCCCAAAACGACCAGGCCACGGCGATGATTCAAGACGTCACCATGGCGACGCCGGGCGCGATCACGCCGGCGGAGGGCGCCAAGTCGCCGCTGACGATGCATCCCCTCGTGCAAACGCTGCCGGAGTCGATGCGCTATTCCGTGGCGATGGTGAAAGGCCAACCGGACCCGAAAAAACTGCTGCAAGCGTTTAAGTCCGACAATAAGAGCTACGTGCTGGCGGCGCGGCTGACGGGCGACGCGACCACCGCCTTCCCCGAGCGGAAGGGCGTCGCGCAATCGGCCTCTCCGCTGAACGTGGTGATTATCGCCGATACCGACCTGCTGAAAGACGAAATGTGGGCGCAGACGCAAGAGTTTGAGGGACAACGCGTAGTGCTTCCTTCCTCCGCCAACGCGGATTTCGTCATGAATGCGGCGGACGGCCTCGCCGGCGACGACGCCCTCTCGCAATTGCGCGGCAAGGGCGGCTACGCGCGCCCGTTCACCGTCGTGCAAAACATTAAACGCAACGCGGAGGAACAATATTTAAAGGAAGAGGAAGAGTTGCAAGACAAGCTGAAAGCGACGGAAACGAAGCTCGAAAGCCTGCAAAAAGCCGCGCAACAAGGCGGCGGAGCGATATATAAGCGCGAACAGCAAGACGAAATCAGCCGCTTTAGCCTGGCCTTAAAAGAGATTAAAACGCGCCTGCGCAAGGTGGAATATAAATTGCGAGAAGACATCGACGCGCTGGGGGCAAAGCTGAAATTTTACAATATATGGCTTATGCCCCTGTGTTTGGCGGCGGTTTCGTGCGCCGTCTATTGGCGTCGCCGCGCCAAGTCCCGTACCTCGCGACCCTATGCCGCGAGGTAGCGAGATTTTTTCCTCTAGCGAGAGCGGGAATGCTTACGCATACGTTTGGAGCCGAAGGTTTTCGTCGAGCTTGACGACGCCGAGGCGGAAGCGGACGAACTCGTCGCATACCGATTCGCGCTGGCCGATCCGGACGCGGACGAGGATGACGAACCGGAGGAACTGCGGGAACACATTTTTCCTTTCGTAAACGTCAAGCTTCCCGCCGCTTCGGCGTAATGACTTGCGCCGACGGCGCCGCTCAAGGCCAATACGGCAACCAGCAAAGATAATTTTTTCATAGATAACTCCTTTATCATTTCTTTTTTCGCGTTATGCGCGCTTATCGAGTACTATAGCAACAATTTATTAGTTTAATTTAACAAATTAAGTATTAATATATTGATTAGGATTATCATAAAGCGTCGCCGCCGGACGTTCATCAGGGCAAAAACATGAATTAATACGTTAGTTTATGTTTTTGCCTTGGGACGTTCATGCAAAGCGAAAATTTTTGTTGAAAAAAATCATTCTCCGCTATATGTATTCGCTCAAATATTCGTTCGCTCAAGGACCGTAACAGTTTATGAAAAAAGACATTCACCCTGCCGCCCATTCCATATTTTTTATTTTAACGAACGGCGAATCGTTTGAAGTGCGCTCCACCTACGGCAAGCCCGGCGATAAAATTAAGCTCGACGTCGATCCCCTCAAGCATCCCGCCTGGCAAAAAGACGGAACGCAGTTCGTGAATGAAAACGCCGGAAAGGTCGCTAAATTTAAGTCTCGCTTCGGTTCGTTTAGCTTCACGTCCGGCACAACGGCCTCCGGAGCGGCGTCGTAGGGAGTAATCACCGTATTTACTTGCCATGGCGTTTTTTGATTATAAAAACAACGTCTTGCATGCGGAAGACGTTTCCCTGTCCGCATTGGCCGATCTGTACGGCACCCCTTTTTATTGCTATTCTTACGGCGCCTTAGCATCCTCTTATGATGACTATGCGCGCGCCTTTGCGGATTATCCCGGCGAATTTCGCCTGTGTTTTTCCGTCAAGTCCAACTCCAACCAGGCGATTTTAGCTTCCCTCGCCTCCATGGGCGCCGGCGCCGACTGCGTATCGGAAGGAGAAATTCGCCGCGCGTTGGCGGCGGGCGTCGCCCCGCGCAGCGTGGTTTTTGCCGGCGTAGGAAAAACGGACGCCGAGCTGGCCTTTGCGCTCGACGTCGGCATTTTTATGTTTAACGTGGAATCCGAAAGCGAGCTATACCGGCTAAACCGCATCGCCACGGAGAAAAACGCCAGGGCGCTCGTCGCTTTTCGCGTCAATCCCGACGTCGACGCCGGCACGCACCATAAAATTTCGACCGGACGCAAGCGCGATAAATTCGGCGTCGCCTACGACGACGCGGAGCGGCTGTACGCCGAGGCGTCGAAAATGGAAGGCGTCGATCCGTTTGGCGTCGACATGCATATCGGCTCGCAACTTACCTCGCTGGAGCCCTTTCGGCTCGCGTTCGATAAATTGGCCGAACTCGTTCTTCGCCTTCGCGCCTCCGGACGGCGCATCGAGCACATAGACATAGGCGGCGGATTGGGCGTATCGTACGGCATAGGGAAAATGCCCCCGTCGATTGACGATTACGCCGATTTGGCGATAAAAATCCTGGGAAAACTCAACTGTTCGCTCACGATAGAGCCGGGAAGGTCCATCGTCGCCAACGCAGGCGTGCTGGTGGCGCGCGCGGTGGCGGTAAAAAAAGCGGGGGACGCGCATTTTCTTATCGTCGACGCGGCGATGAACGATCTGATTCGCCCCTCTTTTTACGACGCCTATCACGACATATTGCCGGTGCGTCGTCATGACGAAAGGCGCGTTTTACCGCAAGACGTCGTCGGACCAATCTGCGAAACGGGCGATATCTTCGCCTCCGGACGCCCGATGCAAGAGATAAAACCGGGCGAGTGCGTCGCCATTTCAGGGTCGGGAGCGTACGGCGCCGTGATGGGGTCAAATTATAACACGCGCGTCTTTCCTCCGGAATTATTGACGCGGGGCAGCGACGCTTTCGTCGTGCGCCCCCGTCAAACCTATGACGAGATTATCGGCAAGGACGTCGTTCCCCCTTGGATCGTAAGCGCGGCGTCATAAAATGCGCGCCCTTCTCGATGCAAACGCGCACCGTTCGGAGCGCCTGTTCGCCGAATCCGTCAAGCGCATCGTCATTATCGGCGGCGGACTTATCGGGGGATCGCTGGCGGAAGCGATTCCCGCCGCCGGCATGACCGCCTCGCTGCGCCTGATAGATACCGATTCCGTGACGCGCGAGGCGGCGATTGCCTCCGGATTGTTCCAAGGCGGCGTATTCGCGTCGTTGGACGAAACCTTGCCGGAATCAAAAACGCTCATCGTGTTGGCGTGTCCGTTGGGAGCCTACGAAAACGCGCTGCGCGACGTGGGGCGGCTATATGGGGCGTTAAGCGGAGGCGACGTCTACCTTACCGACGCGGGTTCGGTAAAAACGTATGTGCGCGAGGCGTTTCGCACGTGCGTTCCCTCGTTGCTGAACGACGCCGTGGGGGCGCACCCCATCGCCGGAACGGAACGCGCCGGTTTTGCCGCCCGCGAAGCCGGGCTTTTCGCCGGGAAGCGGACGATACTATGCCCCGGCCCTACCGTGAGCAAACGCGCCTTGGAAATAATCGGCGCCTTTTGGGCGAAAATATCCGGAAACGTGACGCAAACGGACGGAGAAACCCACGACCGCATTTACGCGCGCGCGTCGCACTTGCCCCAACTTCTGGCGTTCGGGTTGAAGATATTTCTGCGCGAGGAAGGATTATCTCCCTTGTATGCCGCCAAAAAAAGGCCGTTCGCGCGCTTGTTCGACTCTCCGCCTTCGATATGGCGCGACATTTTTCGCTTTAACGTGCGCGAAGTATCTGCGGCCCTTGCCGAATATCGCGCGTTCGGCGCCGGTAAAAGCGCGGAGGAGGCGGTTGCCCGCCTAAAGCCGTTACTCTATTCCATGCCGTATCTGCCGAACGTTTCCCCTCCCCCTTCTTTTTGCTCGACGTTTGAATTTTTATATTGGGGATCGCTTCCGGCGGCAATCGCCCCCTACGTTTCCCACGGGGGAAGCGCATTGCGCGATTGCGCCTCCCTTCCCATAGCTTGCGCCCGCTACGACAACGCGCCGATCGAAGACCGGCTTCCTCCCGCCGATTCCGTATCAAAAGCGATCGACTGCGCCGCAGAGTTGCTTGACGCCGCGACCGATTCGCAGGCGTTTAAAACGCTGACGGGCTCTTAGGCCACAGATGTTTAGTTCCGCACGGAAAATCAAGAAAAAATCTTTAATGCGTTAATTTTTGACGTTGCCACGGAGTTCTTGTTCTCAGACCGTTTTTTTTCTAGCGTTTTTCATGGGACGCGCTTATAAATGGGCGCAGAAATGCATCGTTAATTGAGAAGACGACGGAACGTTATATGCACGACACGACCGTTTCCGCCCCGCAGACGCGGCAAGAAGGCGCAGAGCGAGGACGGCGCGACTTCATCGTCCTTACCGCAAGCGCCGCCGCCGCCGTCGGCGCCGGGGCTTTTGCGTTCGCGCTGGGAAGCTCGCTAAACCCCTCCGCCGACGTGCTCGCGAACGCCGCCGCCGAGATAGACGTATCCTCCGTCGAAGCCGGCCAATCCATCCGCATTTTATGGCGAGGCAAACCCGTTTTCATACGCCGCCGCACGCCGGAGGAAATAAAACAGGCGCAAGACGTCGACGTCGCGTCGCTGCGCGATCCGCAAAAAGACTCCGACCGCGTGTTGCCCGGCAAGGCGGAATGGCTGATCGTCGTCGGCATCTGCACCCATTTGGGGTGCGTTCCCCTCGTGAACAAAGGCGAGTTCGGCGGGTGGTTTTGCCCGTGCCACGGGTCGGACTACGACACGTCCGGCCGTATTCGCAAGGGTCCGGCGCCTAAAAACTTAGCCGTTCCTCCCTACGTTTTCATTAGCGACGCCGTCGTTAAAATCGGATGACTGCCATGACCGACTCCCCTCACGCCAAAGCCTGTTGCGATAAAAAATCTCCCACGCAAAAATTGTGCGACTGGATCGAATATCGCCTGCCCATATTTTCTTTTTTGCAACATAGCGCCGACTATCGCGCGCCCAAAAACCTTAACTACGCATGGAATTTAGGCTCGCTCGCGGGCATTGCGCTCATGCTGCAAATCGTCACCGGCGTCGTGCTGGCGATGCATTACACGCCGCACGTCGAAAAGGCGTTTGCAAGCGTCGAGAATATTATGCGTAACGTCAATTACGGATGGTTGATTCGCTATACCCACGCGGTCGGGGCGTCGATGTTTTTCGTCGTCGTCTATTTGCACATTATGCGCGGACTCTATTACGGATCGTACAAAAAACCCCGCGAGCTGCTTTGGCATTTCGGCATTATTATATTCCTCGTCATGATGGCGACGGCCTTTATGGGCTACGTCTTGCCGTGGGGGCAGATGAGCTATTGGGGCGCCACCGTCATCACCAATTTATTTTCGGCCATTCCGGTGGTGGGAGAATCTATCGTCACGTTCCTGTGGGGCGGATATTCGGTGGACAACCCCACGCTTAACCGCTTTTTTGCGCTGCATTACTTATTGCCCTTTATTATTTTGGGATTGGTCGTCATACATATCATCGCTTTGCATACCCACGGATCGAACAACCCGACGGGCGTCGAGCCGAAAACCGAAAAAGACACCATTCCCTTCCATCCCTATTACACGATCAAAGATTTTTTCGGCTTCGGCATATTTTTCTTGGTGTATGCGGGATTCGTGTTTTTCGCTCCCAACTATTTGGGGCATCCGGACAACTACATTCCCGCCAACCCGATGGTGACGCCGGAGCATATCGTTCCCGAATGGTACTTCCTGCCCTTTTACGCCATCTTGCGCGCGATTCCGGACAAATTGGGCGGCGTATTGTTCATGTTCGGCGCGATCGCCATTTTGTTCTTCCTGCCGTGGCTCGACCGTTCCGAAATAAAAAGCGGCCGCTATCGTCCCTTGTTTAAACCGTTTTTCTGGCTGTTCATATTTAATTTCATATTTTTGGGATGGTTGGGCGGCAAGCCGCCGCAAGAAACCTATGTGTTGATGGCGCGCGGGGCGACGGGATATTATTTCTTTTACTTCCTTGTCGTGTTGCCCCTGCTGGCGCGCATCGAGCGTCCGCACAGGCTTCCCGATTCCATCGACGCGGCGACGCGCCATTAGATTGTAATACCGATTAAGCGTAAGGAAAACACGTGGTGAAAATACGCAATTATCTTCTATGCGGGGTGCTGGGATTGTCCGTCGTCGGAGCGTTCGGCCCCCATTCGGCCATCGCGTCGAGCGGAGGGGAAAGCGAACCCGAACTCATGCGCCCGGATTGGTCTTTTGAAGGCGTTTTCGGAAAATTCGACCGCCGTGCCGCGCAACGGGGCTATCAAGTCTATAAGGAAGTCTGTTCGGCCTGCCATTCCATGCAACTCGTCTCGTTTCGCAATTTAAAGGAGCTGGGATTCTCCGAAGACGAAGTCAAAACCATCGCCGCCGGCTACCAATATACCGACGGACCGGACGACGCCGGCGACATGTTCGAGCGCCCTGGACGTCCGTCCGACCGCTTTAAGCCGCCTTTTGCGAACGAAAAAGCCGCGCGCGCCAATAACGGCGGTGCGTACCCGCCCGACCTTTCGCTTATCGTCAAGGCGCGCGAAGACGGGCCGAACTATATTTACTCGCTGCTGCACGGTTACGAAGACGCGCCCGAAGGCGTGAAAATGACGGAGGGCAAATATTATAACAAATATTTCTCCGGCAACCAAATTTCCATGCCCAATCCCCTTTCCGACGGACAAGTGGAATATTCCGATCCCGGCGTGAAAAACAATCGTGACCAAATGACCTATGACGTGGTGAATTTCCTGCAATGGGCGGCGGAGCCGGAAATGGAACAACGCAAGGCGACCGGCGTCAAAACCATGCTGTTTTTGCTGGCCTTCACCGGATTGTTTTACGTGGCGAAAAAGCGCATCTGGGCGCGATTGAAGCGGTAAAAAAACCACACTTATCTTAGCCCCGCTATCGGACGCCCTCCCGAAGCGGGGCTTTTTATTGCGCCGCATAAAGGCGAGATTATAATTTAAGGAAAGAGCGACCCGCTTTTTTAAAAAATAACGCATTGTTTGAGAATAGCTGCTACTCTGCAAGCGCAATAACATTAGCACGTTAAGGAGCATGGCGTATGACGGACGACAAACATAAGATTGAACCGCTACATATTGAATTCACCCAAAAAGCCATAGAAGACCAGGACACGTTCGTGATTGGCCTGCACGAAGGAGAAGAATTGCCGACCGAATTTGAGCGGCTCGACGAGCAATGTTCCGGCTCAATCTCCAAGGCCATGCATAGCGGCGATTTTACGGGCAAGGCAAAGGAATGCTGCGTCGTTTCCTATCCGTCCGGCATTTCGGCCTCCCGCATCGTGTTGCTGGGATTAGGTAAAAAAGGCGATAAAACCTGCATGCGCCAAGCGCGGGACGCCGGCGGTGACTTGTACGCGAAACTGTCCGGACTAAAAGCCGTTAACGCCTACGTCACGCTTCCCTCGTGCGAGAAGAAAGAGTTGACCGTCGACCACATGGCCTTCGGAGCGGAATTACGCTCCTATTCCTTTGAAAATTATTTCACCACCGAAAAAAATCGCGAGAAAGAAGCGAAAAAACATAGCGTCAAACGCATCACGTTCCATCTGGAAAAACGCGCGAAGCACGAAGCCTACAAAAAATTGACGGCGGTGCGCAAGGGCGTATTTTTCGCGCGCGACGTCGTCACCACCCCGCCGAACAAGCTGGCACCGCTCGTCTATGCGGAAATCATCAAAAACCAACTGACTCCGGCCGGCGTAAAGGTAAAAATCATTACTCGCAAACAGCTCGAAAAAATGGGCGCGGGCGCGTTATTAGGCGTCGGTCAAGGCTCGGCGCAAGATAGCTGCATGGTGGTTATGGAATATCACGGCAAGCCCGGCTCGCGCGAGATGGACGCCGCGCTTATCGGCAAAGGAGTAATATTCGACACCGGCGGTATTTCCATCAAGCCGGCGCCCGGCATGGAAGACATGAAGCACGACATGGCCGGGTCGGCGGCGGTGGCCGGCGCGGTGTACGCGCTGGCGCTGCGCGGCGCGGAAGTCAACGTCGTGGGTGCGGTCGGGTTGGTGGAAAACATGCCGGACGGCAACGCGCAACGCCCCAGCGACGTGGTGACGAGCCTCTCCGGACAAACCGTCGAAGTGTTGAACACCGACGCCGAAGGACGCCTGGTGCTCGCCGACGTGCTGACCTACGCGCAGCGGAACTTCTCGCCGAAACTCATCGTCGATCTGGCAACCTTGACGGGCGCCATCGTGGTCAGTCTGGCGGAGGAATATGCCGGATTGTTTTGCAATAACGATGCGCTCGCGAACGCTTTATACGAAGCGGGACTGGAAAGCGGCGAAAAATTATGGCGTTTCCCTTTGCACGAAAATTACGATAAAATGATTGATTCGCCCATCGCCGACATGCAAAATATTAGCAACGGGCGCGGCGCGGGAAGCATCACCGCCGCGCAATTTTTGCAGCGTTTCATCGAAAACGACACGCCGTGGGCGCATTTGGACATTGCCGGCACGGCATGGACGAAAACCGTCGGCCCCGTCTGCCCGAAAGGCGCGACCGGTTTCGGCGTGCGGGCGCTCGACCGCTTTATTGAAAATTATTGCGAAAACGCGCCTAAAAAATAACATAGACAGTTCCGTTATATGAGTACCCACGACGTCGGCGGCGATTCCCGCCGCCGAAGAGCGCGCCTCGCGGCGTTGCATTATCTTTACGCCGCAGAAATGCAAAATCACGCCTTTAAGCCCCACGAGTTGCGCGCGGGGATATTAGAATATTGGCGCGACGAATTGCCCGTCCCCCCCGCCGCCGGTATCGACCTCGCTTTTTTCGACGCGCTGGTGGCTGGGTGCTACGTCGCCCGCGCCGATCTGGACGAAATGATTGCGCTCTATCTGGCGTCGAACTGGAAGTTGTCGCGCATCGACATTTTAATGCGCGACCTGCTTCGGCTCGGCGTGTTTGAGTTGGCGGTGCGGAAGGACGTTTCCTTCGCCACCATCCTTGACGAATATATCGACGTGGCAAAATGTTACTTCAACGACGCCGAAGCCGCTTTCGTCAACGGGTTGCTCGACAACGTGGCGAAGGCGCTGCGCGCCGAGGAAAAGGAGGCGCGCGCCGCCGCCATGCGCATCGCTCTCGCGGCGCAAGCGGAGGAAGAAAAATAACGGATTGATAAGAAGGTTTTTTCTATGTTCGAGCGCCTAAGCGACGGATTCTCCGGCATTTTCTCGCGACTCACCGCCAAGGGCGCGCTGACCGAAAAAGACGTGGACGCGGCGATGCGCGAAATTCGCGTGGCGTTGCTCGAGGCGGACGTCTCCTTGCCGGTGGCGAAGCGCTTTATCGCCGACGTGCGCGACAAAGCGGTCGGGGAAAAGCTTTTTAAAAGCGTCTCTCCCGGGCAAATGGTGGCGAAATTGGTGCACGACGCCCTAAAGGAGGCGCTGGGCGGAGACGCGACGGACATAGACGTAAAATGCGCTCCCCCCGCCGTCATTCTTATGGCCGGCGTACAAGGATCGGGAAAAACCACGTCGTCCGGCAAGTTGGCGCTGTGGCTGAAAAAACGCCTGAATAAACGGGCGCTGCTTGCGTCGCTCGACGTTTATCGTCCGGCCGCGCAAACGCAACTGCAATTGCTCGCCGACCGCGTCAGCTGCGACGCCTTGCCGATCGTCGAGGGCCAGCGTCCGGAAGCCATCGCGGAGCGCGCCCTCCACGCGGCAAAAAAAGGCGGGTACGACGTTCTAATCGTCGATACCGCCGGGCGGTTGCACGTGGACGACGCCATGATGGAAGAATTGAAAAACGTCAAAAACATCCTTCTTCCCCAAGAGACGCTGCTCGTCGTCGACGCCATGACCGGGCAGGACGCCGTTAACGTCGCAGAACGTTTTAACGCGCAAGACGTGGGCGTGACCGGCGTCGTGCTTACGCGGCTGGACGGCGACGCGCGCGGCGGCGCCGCCTTGTCGATGCGCTACGCCACCGGCGTGCCGATTAAATTTGCGGGTACGGGCGAACGCCCGGAAGATTTCTCGGCCTTTCGCCCCGACGGGGCCGCAAGCAGCATTCTGGGCATGGGCGACGTTGTCGGGTTGGTGGAAAAAGTTGCGGAGAACGTCCGGGAGCAAGACGCCAAAGACATGGAAAAAGCGTTCCTTTCCGGTCGATTTACCCTTGACGACATGCTTCGCCAATTTGCGATGATGCGGAAAATGGGTGGACTGGGCGGATTGATGAAATTTATCCCCGGCATGGGCAAGCTTCAGGAAAATTTGCCTAACCCTAAAGAACAAGAAAGTAAAATTAAACGCATGGAGGCCATTATCTTCTCCATGACGAAAGCCGAACGAAAAAATCCCGATCTATTAAACGGATCGCGCAAGCGGCGCATCGCCAAAGGCTCGGGCGTCGACGTGGCGGACGTCAATCGTCTGCTGAAGGCGCATAAAGACATGTCTACCATGATGAAAAAAATTTCCCGCACGCCGAAGAAAAAGCTGATGCGCCAATTTGCCGGCGGGGCGCCCTCTTCTAAACCAAGATAGGGAACGACGTATGATAGAACTTAGGCGAAGGAGTCCGTGTTAACCGGGTCGGACAATAATTCCCGCCCGTTCGAGGAAAAAACCGGCTTCGACGCGTCTAATTTATCTTTGATCGCAAACGCCAATATCAATCCGTTGACGCAAAACGCCGAAACGTTCGTCACGACAAGGGGCTTGTCGCCGAGCATGAATCCGTAGATCATCCAGCTTAAATTGGTGAGGCATAATAAAGAAAACGTGGCGAGGGAAAGCCCCTTTGCGCTGCGCTCCTTACATACCTTATATGCTTGCGGCAAAAAACAGACGGAAGCGAGAATGGTGGCGAGCCATCCCATAAAAGAAATAAAAAAATCGCCTTCCGGCATAGATGATTCCTTTAAGATACTAATACTTTATTAAGTATATATGCTTGCGATCAAAAAGTAAACGCGATTTTTACCGGGCGCCATAGGGTAAAAACATGAATTAACGCATTAATAATTTATCTTTAACATATGAATCTTCGTCATATCCTTACGCTATTTTTTCTTCCCTCGCAGCGCCATTGGCCAAGACGTCGTTCGCCGGCGGTTTGGGTAATATCGTCGGCAAGGGTTTCGGAAAATCGGGCGCGTTTTCGGCGCCGGTAAAGGCCGGGAAATAGCACGTGAAGCGCGCGCCTTCGCCGGGGGCGCTTTTCACCGTAATGTGTCCGCCGTGTTGCGACACGATTTTCTTGACGTAAGACAAGCCCAGTCCGGCGCCGTCGATATTTTCCACGTCCGAGTTGCGCACCCGCGCGAAGGGAGAGAATATGTCGCGCAGCTTGTCTTTCTCTATGCCCACGCCGCCGTCCTCGCAGGCGAACTTCACGAATTTTCCGTCGCGGGAACGGCTGACGCGCACGGCGATTTTTCCGCCGTCCTTATTGTATTTCACGGCGTTGGAAATCAGGCTCCACACGACGTTGCCCAGTTTTTCGGGGTCGGCGTCGGCCAGCGGCGCGTCGTCGTCGGCCTTGACGGACATATGTATTTTTTTGTCCGAGGCGGCAAGGGCGAAAACGTCGAAATATTTTTCGGCGACCTCCTTCATGTCGCAAGGGGCCTTGGCGAGCGCGGTCGGGCCTTGCTCGTGTTCGCGAATTTGCTCTAAAAACGCCGAGATCAAGCCGTTTTGCATCAAGGCGGACCGCCGAATGACGGTAACGTGCTCTTTTTGTCTGGCGTTAAGCGGACCGTACAACCCATGGTGCAATATTTCGCTAAAGGCGGTGATCTGCGCCAGCGGCGCCCGCACCTCACGCGCCATGTAGCGCAACGCGCTGCGGGTAAGTTCGTACGATTGCCGCAACTCTTCCCGGCTCTCCCGCAATTCGCGGTTATAATCGGACACAAGCCGAATTTGCCGGGTGAGGGCGTCTATTTCGCGGCATTCGCCGGCGGGATAATATTTCGGCGCGCGTCCGGAGGAAATTTCCGACGCCGCTTCCGCAAGCACCGTGAGCGGATAGACGACGCGACGGCGAAACGTCGCCATCAGCGTCAGAATGACGGCGAGGGCGACCAATATGCCGGACACCGCCCGGCGGAGCGGCGCGAACACCCGCGCGGCGACGTTCGCGGCGTCGTACCCCGTCACGACGGTAAAGGGAAAACGCTCGGTTTTGACGTAACGGACGGCGGGGAATGGATCGCCGGTCACGTGCGCGTTCAGTCCGCCCTGGGGCGCGGCTTTTTCGTCGCGCACTATTTCCCGCACGATCGGGCCGCTGAACGGTTCGAGCGCGCGGTCCTTAAACTGCGCGACGATGAATCCCTCGTCGTCCAGCAACATGAAGCGCGTGTCGGGATTATGCAACTCGCTCTCCAATAAGCCGGCGACGCCGTCCACGCCTATTCCGACGATAAGCGTGCCGCGTGGACGGCCCCGGGCGTCGGCGACGGCAAGGGCGACGGGCATGGTCCATTCGTTGCCGGTGGCGCCGAACAGCACGTTGCCGACGTGCAGCTTATAAGGCTCGGCGGCGGAGTGCGCCACCAGATCGCTGAGCGCCTCGGCGGGGAAGAGCGCCCCGTCCACGTTCGACGTTTCCATAATGTCGCCGACCTCGTTGTCGAACCACATCATATATTCCCATGGGAACAAATGGTTCAGAAACACGGGCGCGCCGGCGAATATTTCCGAAGACGGATTGGCGCCCGTGAGAAAATCGAACAAGTGGCGCAAATCTTCTTCGGTTTTTACCTTGCTGACGATATGCAGCCCCGCCTCTTCCATCAGCGACCGGGTTTGTTCCAATCCGTCCTGCAGAAATATCTCCAGCCGCTGGGCGTCGCGGTGAAGCTCGTTCGCGGCCAGCTTTGACTCGCGGTCATATACGTACTTGCCGATAAACGCGCAAAGCAACAGTGCGGCCAAGGCCGTTCCGAGCATAAGCCACCCATATTGCCGGTTAAGCGTGGCGAAAGGAACGAGCGGCGCCGAAGGCGCGGTTTCTTTATCGGACATACGGAACGGCTCCCCAAGTGAACGGCCATCGCGGAATGGCGGCAACGCAACGGATTATATACCAAAATAACCAATATGTTAAGGTTTTATTGCTCGCCGCTCAAAGGCTAATTTATGGCATTCTTCCGGGGAAAATGCCCCCTCCCGCGTTTAACCCTGGACTTACCTTTCGCTTCGCTCTATAAAGGCGGTTAAGAAATAGTTTACATACGAGCTTCGGGCGGAAGATGATCGTCGGGTGTCCTGCATGTCAAGCGCGATTCATGTTGCCGGACGAAGCGCTCGGCGGCACGGGGAGGAAAGTGCGCTGCGCCAAATGTCGCGAAACGTGGTTTCAAAAGCCGCCGGCCGTCGTCGCGATTCCTGAACCTAAACACGCCGCCCCGCCCCCCGTTTTTGCCGGGTTGCCCGTACCAAAGGCAAAGCCGTCGTTTCGGCACGAGTGGGTGGCGTTCTCCTTGTGTTTTTCGTGGTTGATAGCGGCAAGCCTCTACTTGTTCGGGCCGGCCATCGTACGCAACGTCGCGTTTGCCGCCCCGCTTTACGTGCCGCTTGGCGTCGTCAATACGCAGGGAGTGGCGCTATACGACACGAAGATAGAGAAGACGAAGCAATACGGACGCCCCTCCGTCGCGCTCTCCGGCACGATCGTCAACGAATCCGGGGATCCGCGCCGCATTCCTAACTTGCAAATTACGCAAAAAGATGGGAACGGAGAAACCCTCGAAACGTCCGTGCTCGAGTCCGGCTTTCCGTTATTGGCCCCCGGACAAAAGTTAGATTATAGCAACGTGATGCCCCTTGCATCCCAGGACGTCAGCCATATCGTCATCGATATTGGCGACGCCATCGAGTTAAGCCGTCGAAGCAAAAAATAAACGCTCGCCATTGAAATTACCGCCTTTGCCGAGGCATAGCTCCGGACTTCCCCGTTTTTTTCCGCTATAAACGTAACTCCGCCGAACGCCAATAGATATGTCCGCCGCCATGAACGCCTCTCCCGTGAAATGTTCCGAAAACATCGTTCCCGTCGCCTTTACCGACGCGTTGAGCGAGCGTTACCTCGCCTACGCGCTTTCAACCATCACCGCGCGGTCGCTACCGGACGTGCGCGACGGACTGAAACCCGTCCATCGGCGCCTGCTTTACGCCATGTTGCAATTAAAGCTTTCCCCGACCGAAGGCTTTAAGAAATGCGCGCGCGTGGTGGGCGACGTGATCGGCAAGTACCATCCCCACGGCGACGCGTCGGTGTACGACGCCATGGTGCGGCTGGCGCAATTTTTCTCCATTCGCTATAAAGTGGTGGACGGGCAAGGCAATTTCGGCTCCATCGACGGAGACGCCGCCGCCGCCATGCGCTACACCGAGGCGCGGCTTACCGCCTATGCCCTTGCGCTGGCCGAAGACATCGCCATGGACACGGTTGATTTTATTCCCAATTACGACGGAAGCGAACGCGAGCCGGCCGTCATGCCTGCCGCCGTGCCGAATCTGCTGGCCAACGGCGCGGACGGCATCGCCGTGGGCATGGCGACCGCCATCCCCCCGCACAACGTCGGCGAATTATGTCGGGCGTTGGCGTATGTATTGCTAAACCCCGAGGCAACCGTCGCGGAGCTGGCGAAATTCGTTCCGGGGCCGGACTTCCCCACCGGCGGCGTGCTCGTGGAAAGCGAAGAGGCGATCGTTCGCGCCTACGAAACGGGAAAAGGCGCGTTTCGCCTGCGCGCGAAGTGGGAAAAGGAAGATTTAGGGCGCGGATCGTATCAGATCGTAGTGACGGAAATTCCCTATCAAGTGCAGAAATCGCGGCTGATCGAGCGCATTGCCGATCTCATCAAAAATAAAAAACTGGCCGCGCTGGCCGACGTGCGCGACGAATCCGCCGAAGACATTCGCCTTATTTTGGAGCCAAAAAATCGGCAAGTGCCGGCCGAGGCATTGATGGAATCGTTGTTTCGTCTCACCGAACTTGAAAACCGCCTCACCTTCAACATGAACGTGCTGGATAAAAACGGCGCGCCCTCGGTGATGTCGCTGAAACAAGCGATGGCGGCGTTTTTAGATCATCGCCGCGAGGTGCTAGTGCGGAAGTCTAACCATCGATTGCTCGCCGTCGCCGATCGCATGGAGATATTGGAAGGGTTTCTCGTCGCCTATCTCAATCTTGACGAGATTATCCGCATCATTCGCGAGGAAGACGAACCAAAGCTTGTCATGATGACGACATGGCCGCTCACCGACCGGCAAGCGGAAGCCATCCTCAACATGCGCCTGCGCTCGCTGCGAAAATTAGAGGAGCTGGAAATCCGTAGCGAGCATGCCGCGCTGGCCAAAGAAAAAGAGGAATTGGAGGCGCTGCTCGCTTCCGAGACGAAACAAACCGACGCGCTGCTGGCGCAGATTCACGACGTCGAAAAAAAATTCGGCGAGAGCGACGCCGAGGAAGGCGCGCGCCGCACCGTCATCGACGGCGCCCCGCCCCCGGCGGCGTCGGCGGGCGACGTCGTCGACCTCACCGTCGAAAAAGAGCCGCTGACGGTGTTTTGTTCGCAAAAAGGATGGATCCGCGCCTATAAGGGCCACCACTATCCGCCCGATCAGGCGAAATATAAGGACGGCGACGCCGAGAAATTCGTCCTCAACTGCCATACCACCGATAAATTGCTGGCCTTTACCGACGACGGAAAATTCTACACCTTGCCGGCCTCCGCCCTCTCCGGAGGAAAAAGCGACGGCGACCCGCTGCACGTCTTGTTCGACATGCCGCAGGGCGCCAAGACGATCGCGCTGCTGCCCTATATGGCGGGAAGCCATTACTTGCTGGCGGCAACCGACGGAAAAGGGTTTCGCCTTCCCGCCGAGGAAGCCGTCGGGCGCACCAAGCTTGGCAAACATATTTTTAGCCCCGGCGACGGCGCCGCACCGCTATTTTGCCTTCCGATCCATACCGACCGACTCGCTTTCGTTGGAGACAACCGCAAAATACTGATTTTACAACCGGAGGACGTGCCGATCCTCAAAAAAGGGATGGGAGTGAAGCTGCAAAAATATTCGCACGGAGGACTGTTCGACGTCATGCCATTCAACGCGGCGGACGGATTAAGTTGGAAAACCGGAACCCGCACCCGTACCGTCACCGACATAGCGCCGTGGGAAGGCAAGCGCGGCTCGTCCGGCAAAACCGCGCCTTTAGGCTTTCCGAGAAAGCAGGGATGGTTGCTGTAGAGCGTATGCGTTTTTTGAAAATAGTTTCGTTTCAAAAAGTAGAACTCTTGCATACGGCATAGATAAAGATGGATAAAATATAAAATTTGGCATAAATTATCATTTGTGCGTAAGGTATGTCACTAAACGGAGAGCGCCATGTCACATAAACGCTGCGAAAACGCGCGCGACGCACTGAATGGAGCGCTTAAGGACGGCATGACGATCATGGCCGGGGGGTTCGGCCTGTGCGGCATTCCCGAAGCCTGCATCGCCGCCGTCGCCGAGAGCGGCGTCAAAAATCTGACGATCATCAGCAATAATTGCGGCGTCGACGATTTCGGTCTGGGCGTATTGCTCAAAAGCCGACAAATAAAAAAAATGGTTTCGTCTTACGTCGGGGAGAACAAAACCTTTGAAAAGCAATATTTATCGGGCGAATTAGAGTTGGAGTTCAACCCGCAAGGCACGCTGGCCGAACGCATTCGCGCCGGCGGTGCCGGCATTCCCGCTTTTTATACCCCTACCGGCGTCGGAACCGTGGTGGCCGACGGGAAGGAAACACGCATTTTCGACGGGCGGGAATACGTCATGGAGCGCGCCCTTTTCGCCGATCTCGCCATTATCCGCGCGCGGAAAGCCGACGAGGAAGGCAATCTCGTCTACGGAAAAACCGCGCGCAACTTTAACGCCATGATGGCGACGGCGGCAAAGTTGACGGTGGTTGAGGCGGAGGAAATCGTGCCGATCGGCGCCCTTGACCCCGATTGCGTCCACACGCCCGGCATATATGTCGATAAAATATTCCTGAACGCCAACCTCGAAAAACGCATCGAACGCCGCACGCACCAATAATACCGAAGGAGAGCGCCCATGCCCCGCAGCCAAGACGAGATGTGCCGCATCGCCGCCGCCGAATTGAAAAACGGCATGTACGTGAATTTAGGCATCGGCATGCCGACGAAAGTCGCGAATTTTATTCCGGAAGGCATGAAGGTGACGCTGCAAAGCGAAAACGGCATGCTCGGCATGGGACCGTACCCGAAAGAAAGCGAGATGGACCCCGACCTCATCAACGCCGGCAAGGAAACGGTGACGATATTGCCGGGCGGCAGCTATTTCGACAGCGCGGCGTCGTTCGCCATGATTCGCGGCGGGCACGTCGACCTCACGGTGCTGGGAGCGCTGGAAGTCTCGCAGCAAGGCGACGTCGCCAACTGGATGGTGCCGGGAAAAATGGTCAAAGGGATGGGCGGCGCAATGGATCTGGTCGCCGGCGTCAAGCGCGTGGTGGTGCTCATGGCGCATACGACGAAAGACGGCGAGCCGAAATTGCTGAAAAAATGCTCCCTTCCCTTAACCGGCCGCGCCGTCGCCGATCGAATTATCACCGAACTGGCGACGTTCGACGTTGACGGCGACCGTCTGCGCCTCGTCGACGCCGCGCCGGGCGTTTCCCTGGACGAACTTCGCGCCAAGACGGAAGCGGAGTTTGCGGCATAAGAACTATTATAGGGATATAGGCTGTTTAATCCCTCTCTAATTGCCCCATAGCTATGAGCGCCCCGCCATTTACTCTCGATCGTCGCCGTTTCGTCGCCTCCGTCGGCAAGGGGGCCTTTGCCGCCGCCGCGTGTCTTTACCTTCCTCGCGCGGCATGGGCGGCGTCCTCGCCGGGCAAGGCAAGCGAAGGCGTCGCCTCCCATGCGTCGCAACGCGATTTCCGTCTGGCGTTCGACTATGCGCCCTTGGCGATAAACGGAAGAAAAGGACGCGCCACGGCGATTAACGGCACGGTTCCCGCTCCGCTATTGCGTTGGAAGGAAGGCGAGGAAGTCACGATAGACGTCACGAACCGCATGCCGGACGTTCCCCACGCCTCGATCCATTGGCACGGCCTGTTGGTGCCGGCGGCCATGGACGGCGTTCCCGCCTTAAGTTTTGACGGCATCAGGCCCGGCGAAACGTTTCGTTACCGTTTTTCGATAAAGCAAGCCGGCACCTATTGGTATCACAGCCACTCGCGCTTTCAGGAACAAACCGGGGCCTACGGACCGATCATCATCGATCCGATCGTGCCGGAGCCGTTTTCCTACGATCGCGACCACGTCATCGTCTTAAGCGACTGGACGTTTGAAAATCCGGAGGCCGTCTTTCGCAACATGCGCCTCGATCCCGATTATTACGCCTATAGAAGACGGACGGCGACGGATTATTTTCGCGACGTGAAGGAAAAAGGCTTTGCGGAGGCAAACGCCGAATTGTTGCCTTTTTCCGCCATGAACATGACGCCGCGCGATCTGTCGAGCGTGACGGGCAAAACCTACACCTATCTCGTCAACGGCCGTTCGCCCGAGGAAAATTGGCGCGGCGCGTTTACGCCCGGCGAAACGGTGCGGCTACGCTTCATTAACGCCTCGTCCATGAGCATATTCGACGTGCGCATTCCCGGGCTTGACATGACGGTCGTCATGGCGGACGGAAAACGCGTGAACCCGGTTGCGATCCACGAATTTCGCATCGGTACGGCGGAAACCTACGACGTGCTGATAGAACCGAAAAAAAACATGGCCTACGCCGTGTTTGCCGAAACGCTCGACCGCAGCGGCTATGCGCTGGCCACCCTCGCCCCCCGTCCGGGCCTGAAGGCTCCCCTTCCCGCTCGCCGTCCGCCGCCGGAGCGCACGTTAGAGGACGTCGGCATGGGAATGATGAAAACCATGCCGCATATGCATCACCATGGATCGCCCAAAAAAACGAGAATCGACGGGATTCCGGGAAGCGGCCCGGAACCCTTCATGCCGGAGGCGTCCAATCCGAACGTCTCCATGACGGTAACGGAACCGAAAAGAAAGTCGCACGAGGCCGGACTTGGCCTCGGCAAGGACGGGTGGCGCGTGCTGACCTATGACGACTTAACGTCGGACGAACGTCAGCCCTACAAGAAAAAGGTAGATCGCGAAATGACGGTAAACCTTACCGAAAATATGGAACGCGGCGTTTTCACCATGGACGGCAAGCGTTTTGCGGAACATGACGGACCCTATCAATTTCGCCATAACGAGCGATTGCGCCTCTATATGGTGAACCATTCGATGATGGAACACCCGATGCATGTGCACGGCATGTGGATGCAAGTCGAAAACGGCAGTCCGCACGATAACGTTCCTTTCAAACATACCTACCTGCTTAAACCGGCGGAAGTCGTGAGCGTGTTAATTACGCCCGTCGAAAAAGGCGATTGGGCGTTCCATTGTCATTTATTGTACCATATGGAGGCGGGCATGTTTCAAACGGTACGGGTGGCGTGAGGCATATTTTCTTGTCTACCAAGAGCTTTATTATTTACGGTTGCCAAACGCAACGTCAAAGAGTAACATGCGCCGGCAGCTCGTAGTAGGCGTGGCCGCGTTTATATTAAGATTTTATCGGACGGCGCAGGCGCACATATGGCAGGCTCGATTAACAAGGCGATCATCATCGGCAACGTAGGGCGCGATCCGGAAATTCGCTCCACCCAAGACGGGCGGGAAATAGCCAACATTACCGTCGCCACCTCCGAGAGCTGGAACGATAAAAACACCGGCGAGCGCCGCGAACGCACCGAATGGCATCGCGTCGTGGTGTTTTCCCCCGGGCTGGTAAAGGTCATTAAGCAATATCTGCGCAAAGGGGCGAAGATTTACGTGGAAGGCGCGTTGCAAACGCGCAAATGGACCGATCAAAGCGGCGCCGAAAAATACACCACCGAAATCGTCGTGCAAAATTTTAACGGCACCCTCACCATGCTCGACGGCCGCAAGGACGGCGCAACCGGAGGCGGCGCGCCCTCGTCTTCTTACTCCGGCGGCGAGTTCAATCCCGGGCCGCTCGCCGACCACGGAGATTTTAACGACGACATTCCTTTTTAGCCGCACGCCGCATCATCTAAGGAGATACCAATGAATAAACAATACGTTGCCGTCGCTTTTTCCGCCTTATGCGCCTTCGCCGTTTTTAGCGCGCGCGCCGAGGAACGTGCCGCCAAGGAAAATGCGAACAAAGAGAAGGCGCCCATATCGGTTGCGCCAACCGGTTTCGCAAAGCTCGCCGACATTGACGGCAATGACGCCGGCAAGGCGAGCTTCCTGCAAACCCCACAAGGGGTGATCATGCGCGTCGATTTGCGGCTTCCCGACGGAGAGCACGGGCTGCACATTCACGAAAACGGCGAATGCGCCCTGCCGGACTTTAAAAGCGCCGGGGGCCATTTTAATCCCGATGGGCATAAACACGGTTTTCTTTCCCCGGAGGGCGCCCACGCCGGCGACCTGCCGAACGTAACCGTGGAAAATAAGCGCTATGTCGGCGAAGTGTTTTTGCATGGCTTCACGCTAGAGGGCGAACGCGGAATCGCGAACCGCGCCATCGTCGTGCATTCCGGGGCCGACGATTATTCCACCGATCCGGCGGGCGACGCGGGGGATCGTATCGCCTGCGGCGTTATTCAGGAAACGGCGCAGCAAACGTCCGATTCCAAAGAGCCAAAATAACTTCGTAACCGACGTTTTTATGCTGGACATACTGATCGTCTTGGCGTTTATCTGCTTGGCGATAGTCTCGTACGTGGCTTCTTACGGGTACGTGCGCCATCAGGTGACGGCGTCGCCGGGACGCGTCTTACGCGCTCCCCTCTCCGCCTTCGGTCGCGCCGGCTCCATGCTTTTCGTCGTTCTCGCTCTTTTATTTTGCGTCGTGGCGGCGACGTCGCGCCTTTCGTCCTTCGCCGATCCTCGCATCACCTATTTGTCATGCGTCGGATTGGCTTTCGTTTTGACGGCTTGCGCGTGTTTTACGCTGTTTCGTCCGGAAACGCCGATATACCGACATAGCGAAAAATTTGGAAAATACGTCTTGCTCGCCGTGACCGTGTCGTCGGTCGGATTCACCTTCGCCATCGTTTTCGCGTTGTTCGACAAGGCGGCCCATTTTTTTCGCCTCGTTCCGATAGTGAATTTCCTTGCGGGAACGGAATGGACGCCGCAAGCGATGCGCGACGGCGACGTCCACGCGTTCGGCATGGTTCCGCTGATGGCCGGAACGTTTTTAATCACCGCCATCGCCTTGTGCGTCGCCGTTCCGCTAGGGTTGAGCGCGGCGATATATTTATCCGAGATGGCGAAGCCTTCCGTTCGCAACCGCCTGAAACCGGCGTTGGAGCTGCTCTCGGGCGTGCCGACCGTCGTGTACGGCTACCTCGCCGCCACGATGATAGGGCCGGGATTGGCGAACGCGGCGCAACGCCTGTTCGGATTCGAGACGTCTTCCGAAAGCGCGCTGGCCGCCGGGTTGGTGATGGGCGTGATGATCGCGCCTCTCGTGATTTCCCTTTCCGACGACGCGCTCAGCGCCGTTCCCCGCTATTTGCGCGACGGTTCTTTCGGCATGGGCGCCACTCGCGCCGAAACCATATGGCACGTGATTTTACCCGCCGCCATGCCGGGGATAATCGCAGCGATTTTACTCGCCCTCTCGCGCGCGATCGGCGAAACGATGATCGTGGTGATGGCGGCAGGATTATCGGCAAACTTAACGGCCAATCCGCTCGAGCCGGTCACGACGGTCACGGTGCAAATCGTGCAAATGCTGACGGGCGACCAATCGTTCGACGATCCGCGCACCTTGTCCGCTTTTGCGCTGGGGGCGGCGCTGTTCGTCGTCACGTGGACGCTTAATTACGCCGCCTTGCTTATCGTGCGTCGATTTAAGAGAAATTTTTAATAATTTAACGATGTTTTTTCGAGCGGGCTTACGTAAAAGCAAACCATAGGCGAAATTTTCCCTTGAGACGGCGAATTACGATGGACCGTCCGCTTTTTTTTATGGTATAATGGGCATTCGTAGCCTTTCTGTAAGGCACCAATAGATAGTATTAAGCGGAATGAAGGAAGATCCTTTCTCGCGACCTCAGGGGACCGAACCCGTTTCGTCCTTGACGTCCGAAAAAAGAAATCCCCCTACCTTATTGGGGATGTTTAAAAACGCCATCGCTTCGCGTCCTTATGCGACCTTGGAAGAAGGGTTGGCCGATATGCTCGCCGCCTACGATCCCGAAGGGGTGCGGGTCCGGACGGAAGAACGTCACATGCTTAGTAATATCTGCCGCGCCGGAGAGATGACGCTTGAAGACGTGATGGTTACGCGCGGCGACGTGGTGGCGGTGTCGTCCGACGCTTCATCCCGAGAATTGGGCGGCGCCATCGTCGAGAAGGGACATACGCGCATTCCCGTCTATGAGGGCGATTTGGACAACATCATAGGCTTCGTTCACGCAAAAGACGTGGTGCGCAGAATTTTTTCCGATCGGCCGATTAACGTGAAGGAAATGACGCGCAAAATATTATTCGCGCCTCCATCCGTAAAAATTCTCGACATGCTGCTAAGAATGCGCACCGAGCAAGTGCATATCGCCGTGGTGCTCGACGAATATGGCGGCACCGACGGATTGGTGACGCTAGAGAACATCATTGAAGAAATCGTGGGAAAAATCCAGGACGAGCACGACGCGCCCAGGGAGGACGAACAAAACTGGCAGGAAACCGAAGACGGCTATATCATTAGCGCCCGCATGGCCATTGACGAGGTGGAGAAAAAGTTTTCCGTCTCCTTCGACGCGTCCGGGGAGGAATACGACACGGTGGGCGGCCTTATCGCTTATATGCTGGGCCGGGTTCCTGCCGTGGGGGAAAGCGTGACCCATAGCTCCGGACTAAAATTCTTCATTCGCGACGCCGACCTTAGGCGGATTAAAAAAATCAAGGTCGCCGCTCCGGCAACGTAGGCCGTACGCAGCCCCTTTCGCGTCGTTGTAAATGAATTTTACATAATTGTCTTCTCGCTACAACAAAGGCTGGCGGAAGAGTGAGCGGTGTGATAACATGGCTGCGGACGTTAGCCTCCCTAACTTTATTAATTTTCGGATACGCCATGCAATACGGCTTTGACCGCGATACGGTGTTGCGCCAGATTAAGAAACTTGAGGAAGAGCATCGCGTCTTAGACGAAAAAATTGACGCCTTAACGAAGGGATATCGCGTTAACATGCTGGAGGTGCAGCGCATGAAGCGTAAGAAGCTGCAAATTAAGGATGCCATCGCCTATTTGCGGTCGATCAGCGAAGACGACATCATCGCATAATGCTCTATTCGCCTTCCTTTTCCTTTCGGCAAAGCAATAGGCTGTTGCGCACCAGGTTAGAGATGGCGGCAACGGCGGCCTTGTCTTCGCACGTTTCCGCTGCGTCGGACTCAAACGCTTCCGGGTATGCGTCGGCATACGGAAGGGAGAGAAAAATGTCATCGTAGACGTTGTTTCCGTCGCGTTCCCATTCGCGCAATATCGACGCCAGCGATGCGCACGCGTCTTGCCAGAAATGGGGAAGCTTCATGCGGCGGTACAGCGCCCGAAAACCCTTGCCGGACTCGTCCCCCAGCAAGCGCCGCACGTTTAGCATGGGGGTTTTCGTCTCCCTGCTCGCCAAAATGGCGAACATGCGAATGTTGCCGATGCATAGCGACAGCACCGGCAAAAACGAGTCGGGAAAATTATGTTTTTTGGCGAAGTGCCGAAAGCGCCCGTATAATAACTTGGCGTCGTCGTTCGTTATCATGTTGATGAGGGCGATGTCGCCGGTGTCGCGCATTAACTCTTCCAGCGTTTTTTCGTCCAGGGGGTACGCCTCGGCCAGCCGCATGCGCACTTTTTCGGACACGGCGTCGATAAGCCGCTCGACGACGCGAATGGGAAGCTTGTCGCGCGTCGCCATCGCGTCGGCCATGTCGACGTCGCCGGAGTGCGCGTCTAAAATGGCGTCGTAGCCGACGCCCGAAATGTCGGCTCCGGCGTTGCCCAGCAAACGTTGTGCCACCGACGAGTCGCCCTGTTCGATCAAGGCGTCGGAAAGCGGCTCGCTCACCGAGGCGCGTCCGGCGACCGCGCGTAATTTTTCCATGTCTTTGGTGGCGTTGACGATTTCGATGAGGTCCTCGTCGGTCAGCACCGACGAGCATTCCAGCACGGGCACCGAAATGGCCGCCACGTCCTGCGCAAGTTTTTTAATCACCTCGGCGGACATGTTCGGCAATGACTTCACTCCTTCGGCCAGGTGGCGCCGCACCTCGGTTTCGGCGTGTTCGGCCAGCGCCATCAGCACGTCGCCCGCCATCTTTAACTCGCTTTCGCTAAAGCCTCCGCGCGCGTAATACTCTGCCACCATGTCTGCCACGCGCATTTTTTTCTCTTGCGGGCTTTCCAGAAGCAAGTCAACGTCGGCGTCGCTAAGGGCGGCGGAGTTTTTTCCGTGTTTTTTTGCGGAATTGTTGGGCAAGGCGGCAACTCCGTTAAGAGGGTTGGGCGATAGTATCCATTATATCAAGCAGGCGTAAATAATTGGTTATTTATGGAATAACATACAATTTTTCGCGCATGAAGCGTTCCATAAGCCCAATGATTTTTTCAGGGGGCGCATCGACGTGGCCAATGCCGGGAAGGGAATAAAATTCCTTTACGCGCGCGCCGGCCTTGTCGAACAAGGCGCGTCCGTCGGACGGGGGAATGAGCGCGTCGGCCTCGCCGTGTAAAACCATAAGGGGAACGTCAAGCGAAGGCACGCGTTTTTCGCTGTCGAAGCGGTCGCGCAGCAACATGTCGACCGGCAACCACGGATAGGAGCGCCTCGCAATTTTTCCGACGGATAGGTACGGCGCTTCGAGCGCGACGAAAAGCGGACGAAACCGCCCTTCCGCGACCAGGTGCAGCGCCACGCCGGTGCCGAGCGATTCGCCGTACAAAATAATGTCGCTTTCGCGAATTCCGAGCGTTTTCGCGAGATATTGACGCCCCGCTTCCGCGTCCGAAAAAAGGCCGCTTTCCTTGGGGGCGCCGTCGCTATCCCCGTATCCGCGATAGCTGATCGCAAACACGCCGTAGCCGCGCCTCGCAAAAGCGGCGAAGCGATCTTTTCTTCCCGTTAGGTTGCCCGCGTTGCCGTGCAAATAATATATAACCGGCATATGTATTTTTGGCGCCACATACCATGCCGAAATTTCCGTTTCGTCTTGTCCTGCGACGCGCGCGTGCGACGCTTCCGCCAATCCTGCCGACGCCGGATTGCGCAAGTCGCCTATTTCGGGCTTATAGAGAAAGCGGCGCTGCGCTAGAAACATATATCCGCACGCAAGGACATAAAGCGTCGCCGCTCCGAGCAATATAAGGGATATGAGCGTTAAAGCGGTTTTCGCCATTGACGGCATGTCTCCTTGCATAGCGTTTTTTCTTTAAAAATAGCATATCTTGCGGCTTTAAGGCGCATAAAATCTCCCCGCACGTTTCGGATATACGCGCTGCGCGCACATAAAGGGCGTCTTTTTCCTTTTCTTGAGGCCCTAAGGCAAGTAAACGCTTGTGGGGCGTTTTTTTTTGTGGTAGGGTCACCGGTTATTGTTAATAATATCGCAAAGAATATTTCGAGGATACTAACGATGGTCGGCGCGACGAAAAAATTCTTTAAAAGCGCTTTTTGCGCGGTCATAGCGGCAACGTGCTTAATGGCCGGAAGCGCCAGGGCGGAGAATAAATTCATTACCATCGGCACCGGCGGCGTTACCGGCGTGTATTATCCCACCGGGGGCGCCATTTGCCGCCTGGTAAATCGCGGACACAAAGACCACGGCATACGTTGCTCCGTAGAGGCGACCGGAGGCTCCGTGTATAACGTGAATTCGTTGCGCCAAGGCGGAATGGACATCGCCATCGTGCAATCCGATTGGCAATATAACGCCTATAAAGGCACCGATATTTTTGCGGACCAAGGACCTTTCAAAGACTTGCGCTCGCTTTTTTCCTTGCACACGGAAGCTTTTACGGTCGTGGTCAGGGCGAATTCGGACATTAAAAATTTAAACGATCTTCCGGGCAAACGCGTTAACATCGGCAATCCCGGCTCCGGCAACCGCGCTACGATGGACGTGTTGATGCGTTCTAAGGGATGGACGGAAAAAACCTTTAAAATTGCGTCGGAACTTAAGGCGCAAGAGCAAGCCCAGGCACTGTGCGACGGAAAAATTGACGTGATGATCTACAGCGCTGGTCATCCCAACGGCGCCGTACAGGAAGTTGCAAGTTCATGCGACGTGCGCATTTTGCCTTTAGAAGGTCCGGACATTGACGCCGTCATTAAAGCCAATCCGTTTTATAGCTACACCACCATTCCCGGCGGCATGTATAACGGCAATCCGAACGACGTAAAAACTTTCGGCGTAAAAGCGACCGTCGTTACCACGTCTAAGCTTGACGACGACACCGTATATCAAGTCGTGAAATCCGTATTTGATAATTTTGAAAACTTTAAAACCTTGCATCCCGTCTTCACATATCTTGACGAGCAAAATCTTGTTAAAGACGGCAACGTCGCCCCTCTTCACGACGGAGCAAAAAAATACTATCGCGAGCGCGGTTGGATAGATTAACTTTAAGATCCTTCATCCTTCCGCAACATATACCAACGTATACTTAGTTTCGGATAATGATGCGCCGGTTTCGCGTGCTGACTTAATTTTACCGGGCTATATGCCCCTTGCCGCTCGCCTGCTTCTTGTCAAAAAATCAAGTGCGTTTAGCGCTTAGTTTTCCGGGGATTGCATAATAGTCTCTTTATGCCGTTATGATTATAAAGTTCTGTATGTTAACGTTTTTTAAAGCGTTAGTCTGGCCGCTTAGTAACGGCAAAAAATTAAAAAATGCGAACATGAAACGGAAATTTTTCTTATGGTTAATAAACGCAACTCCATTCTTATCGTAGACGACGAACCGCAAATTCGTAAGCTGTTAAAAATTTCCTTACAGAGCGAAGGTTATAAAACCGAAGAATCGGATAGCGGCAACCAGGCGATTCGTCTATGCGCTTCCATCAAGCCGGATCTGGTCGTGCTTGATCTTGGCCTTCCCGACATTGACGGCAAAGAAGTGATTAGCGGCATTCGCGAATGGTCGCACGTGCCGATTATCGTGTGTTCGGTGCGCGACGCCGACAAGGAAGTGATCGACGCCCTTAATCGCGGCGCCGACGATTACGTTACGAAACCCTTTAATCCCGATATTTTATTGGCACGCATCGAGAGCAACCTGCGCAAGGCGGCTACGCAAGAAGCGGGAGAACCGAATCTAAAAAACGGTCGCATCGAGATGGATTTGGTGCGCCATGAAGTGCTTCTTAACGGCGAACCTGCTTTTTTTACTCCAAAGGAATATGAGTTGCTGCGCTATTTTATGGTCAATCGCGGCAAAATGATTACCCATCGCCAGTTGCTAAAAGACGTATGGGGGCCGGCGCATAGCGAAGACATGCAGTATCTGCGCGTCTATGTCAGCCAATTGCGGGAAAAAATAGAAATCAATCCTAAAGAACCGAAATATGTCGTCACCGAACCGGGCATCGGTTATCGCATGGAAACGATCGACGAGGCGGCGGACGACTTCCCTTCCGCACTTGACGACGCGCCCGCGTTATCCGTTGCTACAGGGTAATGAGCCAAGTTAACAGATTAGGACTTACGAGAAACGAGTATTTTTGAGGGATTTTAAGGAATTTTCGCGCGCAGAACCTCAGCGTACTAGACGCGAATGCCTGCCCCCGCGAAAGCGGGGGTAAGGATTCGAGCACGAAAATGACGACAAAATTACCGAAAAGACGACATTTCGCGTAAGTCCTGAGATATTTGTATGCACAATATTCCGTCGTTCTCCCTTACGCAGAAATGACGGAATATTTGCTTGATTGTAGCGTTAGAACCTACTGCGACCAAACCAAAATTAAAGATGGCCAAGTCTATTGATTAAAAGTCGCGCTTCCACAAACGCAGTCACCCTGTCGTTGCTTCATCAGCATAAACGCTTCTTGTGCTTACCTTAATATTTTTTTAGCGCCTTTATTTTATTCTTTTCCGAACGCCATACCCATTTCGTCGGAGAAACCTATGTCGATCGACAAAAACATGCGCATTCTGGTGATTGACGACTATAAAACCATGCGCCGCATCATCATTAACCTTCTCGCCCAATTAGAGTTCGCCAACGTCGACGAGGCGGGAGACGGCGAAAGCGGCCTAAAGAAAATCACGGAAGGCTCGTATGGTCTGGTGATTTCAGATTGGAACATGGAGCCGATGGACGGCTACACCTTGCTGCAAAAAGTGCGCGAGTTGAACGACGCCGCGAAAAAAATGGTGCCGTTCATTATGGTGACGGCGGAAAGCAAGCCGGAAAACATCGTAAAGGCGAAACAGGCGGGCGTGAACAACTATATCGTCAAACCCTTCACCGCCGATACGCTAAAGAAAAAATTGGCCGCCGTGTTCGGCAATTTCTAACCCTAGCCATTTTACGGAAAGGACGCGCTTATGACGACTCCGACGCCATCCCTGGAGATAGCGCAGCGGCTTACGCGGCGCTTTCGAGACATTTGCGGCGAAAGCGGCATTGATTTCAAGGACCCTGACGTGGCGGCCATCGAAGAGGAATTCGCCGCCATCATGCGCGACTATCTCTACCATAAAAATTGCCAGATTTACCAGGAGGTGCGAAAAATCATTGAGCGCATCAACGAAACGCGCAGCGTGGTGGTGAACGCCCATTGCATGGCGGAAAACCCGCTTGGGCGGATTCAAGACGAAATAAGCGCCGTGATGAAACATAACGAGCGCGCCGCCGAACGCATTATCACGGGCTGCGAATGCATTCAACAACGCGTGTCGAAAAAAGACGGCGCCGCTTGCGCTGCCGACGTGTCGGGCGCGCTGGCGGAAATTATGCAGGCGTGCGATTTCCAGGACCTCTCCGGCCAACGCCTCACGAAAGTCGCGGAGACGCTTGATTTCGTGGACGATACGATCGGCGGGTTGGTGCGGATGCTTGCCGCCCAAATTAAGGCCGAACGCTCCGAAACCGACGAGCTGCGCAACGGTCCGCAAATTGACGCGATAGACCAAGACGACATTGATAAATTGTTCGACATGGCATAAGCTATAACATAGTTTTTTATGCGATTATGACAGGGACGGTTCTATGACGCCGATGAAAAAAATCGTCGCTTCCTCAAAAGAGCCTATCGTCGTCCTGCACGGCGACGAGATGGCGCAGGTGGCGTTTGAACGCATTTTGGACGTATTGGTGCGTCCTTACGTCGATATGGAGATCATCGAGCGCGACCTTTCCGCCAGAAATCGCATCCTCACCCAAGGCGCCGTCGTGGCGCACGCCATCGAAGACCTTAAAAAACACAAAATCGGCGTGAAAAACGCCGGCATTACGGTGAACGCGGAGCAAAAACGCGCGATATACGACGCGTTGCAACAAGAGGGCGCGAAACTTCCCCCCGTCGACTCCCTACCGGCGGCGGCGGTCAAGTCTCCCAACGGAGCGATTCGCAAGGGGTTGGGCGGAAATATTTCCCGCGAGGAAATCCCCTTCGCCAATATCCAAAAACGCATTCCCGAATGGAAAGGGCGCGACGTGCGCGTGTCGCATCCTTTGTCCTCGGGCATGCGGGCGGCCTTTTCCTGCGCCTCTCCCGCCTCCGGCATGGCGACGCTGGAACATATCAACGCAAGCGGCGAGACGCGTTCGCTGCATTCCCGCCCCGTCGGCGAAGGCGATCCGCTTCTGTTGGCAACCGCTTGCGCCGACGAATTGGCGCGATGGGCGGCGCATTTTTTTGAAACCGCGCTCGAATTGAAAAAAAACGCCTACGTCGCCTTGAAGGATACGGTCGTTCCCGGCTATGACGGCGTGATGCGCGCGATTATCGACGATATTTTCAAGGAAAAATTCGCCGAGCGTTTTCGCGAGGCGGGCATATTTTATCGCTACGGACTGATCGACGCGCAGGCGGCGGACATGATTATCTCTCCCCCTGCCTCCGCCTTGTGGGGATTGCCCGAAAACGAGGCCGGCGCCAATTTTTCCGCCCTGGTGGAATTACTGAAAAAAGACGGATTCCCCGATCGCGGCCAGCACATTTCCGTCTCCCGCATGAGCGCCGGCGGCGGCGACCAATATAACGGCTATAACGCAAAGGCCGAAGAAAAAGGCGTGATCCGCTTACGGGTGAACGACAAAATCTTGCATTCCGTTCCCGTTTCCGCCGGCGATCCGGTTATGTTCATGAGCAACGAGCGCGCCGCCATCGCCGCCTTCGTACGCCGCGCCTTCGCCGACGCGAAGGAAGCGAACGAAGAAATCTATTTCGGTTTTGACGAGGGCGGGTCCGAATATGATAAGGTTTTTGCCGCCGTCGTGCGCGAGGTCTATGCCGATTTGCTGCGCTGCTGTCCGGAGCGTCCGCCTTATATGCTCTGCTCGGCGGGATTCTTATTGCAAAAAATGATCGCCGATCCCCCGAAGCGCGCCCGATACGCGTTGCGTAATTTAGACGGCGACGTATTCTCCGACATTAGCGCCGCCTACGGCGGCAGCCTCGCCATGGCGAGTTCCGCGATTATCGGCGAAGACGGCGCCTGTCTGTACGAAGCGCCCCACGGCACCGCCCCCGGACTGTACGAACTCTATAAAAAAAGCGGCGGCAAAGAGGCCCCGTTCAACCCTAGCGCGCTTATTTTCGCGTTTGCGGAAGCGTTGCGCAAGCGCGGCGAGCGCGACCGCAATTCTTCACTTTCCCGCTTCGGCGAAACGCTGCGCGACGCCTTGATAAAAGTGACGGACGAGGGAAACGTGACGCCGGACGTCGCGTCCTGCCTACGGCCGGGCGTGCCGAAACGCGTCGTTAATTTGTTTGAGTGCATTTCGGCGGTGGAAAACGAAATAGACGCGCGTTATGCTTGTCGCGTGGGATGAAATTTTTTTCGCCATCTTTTTTTTTGCGCGGAACCTGCCCGGCGCGTTTTACCCGATATAAAGAGAAAACCCAAAAGGAACGTCAAAAGAGCGTGAGGGGAAAAGCCGCAACCTAGCGCCGCACAAAGGAAAATTCGTCGTCAGCGAAGCAATTTGATGGGCCGGAACTAGTATCGAAGCTTATGTTGCAGTCGTTGGAACAATCTCTTGCGTGACCAGCTATGACCGGAAACAATGTCGGCTTTGAGATCGTCAAGATCTTTGTCCGTTTTGGTGGGGGTAATCCCCATGATCATACTCATTTCATCGAAAATTTGGTTTTCTAGTGCCTTACGCTCGTTAATGTCTTGTTTGGAAAGGGTAGGCACGTGCCTAAAAACCTTCGGATCAAGCGCGAGCGTTTTGTTCCATACGTACCGGGCCGCCTTTTTCTCCTCCATATTGTCTGAGAAGCCTTTGTCGTCGACAAAAGTAGAGATGAAAGTTTTGATAACGGCCTCAACATCGCTCACGTCGCGCTTAGCCAATGCTTCTTCCGATAGATCGCTGGCGTTCGCGTCAGTCACTTTCGCAGGGAAAAGCGTGAGCATCACGCTAATGGCGACACGAATCAAGAAGCGATTAAGCACAGGAGAAATGCCGTGGGCGTCAACGTCCGTCATTCCGCCGATATTTCGCTGTATTTCATTGCGGCGCAGCAATATCTGATTCTTACGACGCTGATCAATTACCCCCCCGATAAATATATCTGTGGTAGTTTTGAGCATTTCAAGAGGATTATAGACAAGATTAACTCCGCCGCCGGCGATGATTCCCGATTCGATTCCCTTAAAAATTGCCGTAATCATCGCTCGCGCCGATTTATCGCGACTCCGATCAATGTCTTGCTTGATCATCTCCATAGAAGCAGTGAAGAAGAACATGAAAAAACCGTAGAACGTGTCGAATGCGGCAGCCGCCCTCTCTTTATTCACAGAGCCGTCATAATGTTCAACGAGGCGCTTTCTCCAAGAGTTCATTTCGATCAGATGCTGCTGCAACTGTGTAAAAGTAGCGATGGTTTCATCCTGTTTTGTGTTATCTAACTGCATTCGCGCCATTTCGGCTTTTAAAACGTCGATTTGCTGCTGCAACGTTTTCGCCTCATTCGTCTTGGTTTGGGCAAGAACGCTGCCGGCGTCGGGTATCACTATCGTTGAGTCCTCATCTTCGTCGTCATCGTCTTCCGATTCGGAGGCGTCGCTTGGCCCATAATTGTCAGCAGTCGGCGAAAGATGTATGAATTGTCCGGATTGTCTTAGCTTATCCATGATCGCCCATCCTTGAGGGGAGATAAAATTTCCGTTCACGTCCAGATAGACCGTCGCGGATTTTCCTTCGTTAACGGCGCGCAAGACGGAAGCAAGCATGCCGTCAATCGTTTCGGAAAGCAAACCTGCGTTTTTGACGTCAAGGATTCCCAACGTTTGTGCGTGTTTTGCAACCAGTTGGAGAAGTTTTTTTTGAACTTTTTTAGTCCACTGCGCATTCTTTGATAGATCAAGATATCGAAGCACGGGAAATTGCTGCGCCGCTTGTAACAATCTCATGATTTGCAAGGACGTAAACCCAAAATCAGACGCTCGAATGCCTTCCAGCGTCGTGGCATTGTTCTCCACGGCGGTAACGTACATGTTGATGCCGTTAACGTCTTTGCCTCCGTCTTTATCATAAAAAGCAAGCGTTTTTATGCCGTTTCTTAAAGAAGCGTTAGACATAATGGAACGAAAGGTTTCCGCAGTTAAGCCGCATCCATATATTTCGTACGTCGTAATATGAGCACATTTAAAAAGAGATGCGAGATACGCTTGCTCAGTCACGTTAAATTTCCTTCCGTGAAAACGTACGCAATGAATGTTCGTGTTCTTCTCACAATGCCGGAACAGGCGCGTCAACGGATCTTCAGCAAAGTTTGCGCAATTGACGTGGAGAGATGATAACTGCGGATTGTTTTCGCGCAGAGTTACGAAGGTCTCCTGAGCACCCGGCGGAATCTCGTGATAGTCGCACGAAAAGCTCTCTAAATCTGTTTGTGGAGCATAGGCTGTGATAAGCGGAGCCAAAATGCCGACGTCCTCAAGAGGAAAGCATTGGCTTCTGACGTCGACATATTTCGTGGCCGCCGCGTTTTGGACAAGGAAATTGATCCATTTACGCTTATGTTCTTCGCCCGTCGATGGATGAGGGTGAATATAAACGTTCATCTCGCACCCTTTGCTATCGCGAAGCTGTTGCAGATGATCAATAACGCGCTCAGAATCTGCCTTCGTCAATATGCCGTTGGTGCGAAGGTAGTTAAAGGTGCCGTTGCAACTGCAATTCACGCCGCAAATAATATCCGCAAGGGCTTTTGACGTTCTGTCGGATAGAAAGAGGCATTCATTTGAGAAAAAAATCCCTAGTTGTTGCAAGCATATTTCATGCTCACAAAACGTAACTTGTGCATTGACGACTTTAGTTTTTCCGGCGTGAAGACAGGCACGTGCGAATTCTTCAAAATCTTTTTCTTCCTGATTGGAGGAAGGAACGTCGGAGAATTCAACCCTCAAGCATTTATGAAGAAATCGATTTGCTTGCACGATTTGTGCAAGGGGGAGAAATAACGAATACGGCAAATTGCAATCGATAAGTTGAAGGGAATGCAAACCGGAAGCGTAGTCAATATCTTTTGTCGCGGCATCTTCATTGTCGGATTCGTTGTCGGAAGGCGAGGAGTAGCGTCTCGTTTCGAGAACCTCAAATATTTTACCCCACCACTCTCTCGGGAGACGAATGTTGATAAAGGTAATTTTGTCAGATCCTACGTTTTCGATGTTCGATCCTGTCAAAGATAGCATTAAATCTTCCCGTAGATCATTGTCTACGTCGTCATCTTCGACAAAAACGTTCCGAAGAGTGTAGTTGCCATGCTGAGCTTTGAGACATTCACCATTTGCAGAGATTTCACAATCTTCGTAGGAAGTGTTGAGCACGTCGTCAGGCGTCAGCGCCCTCCGCTCCGGAGCCATAGTTAAGTGAATGTCCTGTCACGCAGTGACGGGCGGCAAAAAAACGACGGTTCGTAATCTTTGGATAAAGTCTGAACTTTAGGAAATATGAAAGACGCCGAACGGAGGGTGATGTGTCCGATCGAAAATCAAAGTGAGTTAACGTAACTATGTACATCAAAAACGATGCATTATCAATAGAATTCTTGCAAAACCCGCTGCGGCAAGCAGGGTAAAAATATAAATTAATACGTTAGTTTTTTCTTCTTCGTCATTCCCGCGAAAGCGGGAATCCAGTGTTTTTTTAAAATTTTGCGCGAAACGCACTGTATGTTTAAGAAAAAATTGAGCGTGCCATGCACGCAAATGTTGTGCTTAACCTAGTTTCCCGCTTTCGCGGGAATGACGAAAATTGATATGTTAAACATAAATGCCAGATGATGACGCTAAACTTTTATTTTTTGGTTGGCTCATCTTTCGGAGTAACGAGGTTGCCCGATTGAGAATTTTGCGGCGGCGAAGATAAAGACGGAGAAGGCTGCTTCTCCGAAGGTTGCGCCGACGGCGTCACTTCGACGAAAGGAGACAGGGCCATCATCGCCCGCTGCATCGCCTCCATGCCGGTCAAGGCACCCACGCGCATGTCGGCGCCGGAGAATAGCACGCTAATCAGCAAGGGGTCTTCGTCTTTTCCCGAGAAGTCGCGCAGCAGGCCGACGAGAGCGGCGTCCATTCCGGGTTTTATGCGATATGTCACCTCGCCTATGCCCATGCGCTTCATCGATTTCATAATTTTGTCGGCGTAGCGCACGGCGTCGCCGGTCATCGCTTCATAATGGCGTACGGTAAGGTCGTAGCGTTTGTCGCCGTTAGATTTTCCTTCTTTTTCCTCGTCTTTCGCTAATTTCACGTCCAACCCGTAAGGATCGGCGTCAAATGAAAAATAATTAAGGGCAAGCTCCGGGTTCGATTTCGAAAGATTAACGTCGGCGTCAAGGGCTAGCCTAATTTTGCCGAACTCATGAAATTTCGGGAATAACTGAAAAATATTTTGCGCGGCGACGCTTCCAAATTTAGACGGGTCTTTCTGCCGTATTTCGCTAAGCCAATTGCCCGCGCCGAACGGAACGTCGTTTTTTACCCGATCCCAATCCTTATCGTTTGCCGCGTAAGAGGCAAAAAATCGCGTGAGTTTTTGGCGCTGATCTTCGTAAAACTCCGGCTCAACCTTAGAGGCGCTTTGCAGGTTGACGTGATATTTGTCTTTTCCGTCTAAGGCGTAATGGCGCAACTCGCCGGTAACGTTATTGCTAATAAAGGGATCTTTATAGGAAATTTCCTTTAATTGTATCGCCAATCCTTTTTCGCCCTCGCGCTCGCCGGAAAAATTCAAGACCAGATCGGCGTCTTTTACGTCGCCTTCACCGAACACGCGATCAAAATTGCTGAGCACCTTGCGGGGATAAAGCTTGGCATAATGTTGACGCACCGCTTTGTTTCCCTCGGCGTAGGAGTCGCAATCTTCGTAGAACGCCTTAACCGAAAACGCGTCCGCTCCGTTGTCTTCGAGCAGAAATTGGTCGTCCTTGCAGGCGCGCACGGTCAATTCCTTCCCGTTTTTATCGCGGGTTTTCCATTCTCCGTCCAACGTGGCGAACGCGCGTTTTATCGAGGACGCCAACGGATATTTTTTTCGCACGTCGCTTAGCGCCTCTTCCCACAACAGGCTGGGCCTGTTCGGAAGACCAAACGTGACCTCGGCCCTGCTATGCGCCGCCGGCGTAAATATGTTGGTGATGCTATGCCCGTCAATGTCGCTGACATGCTTGATGTTTCCGTCGACGGAAATCGAAAAGGTTCGAGAATACAGATCCGCTTCAATAATCGCGTCGCCTTCGACGGAGGCCGTTTCCTGCCAGTCCGAAAAAGCTTGTTTTTTATCGGCGACCATCGTCGCCTGATAATATTCCGGCGCGCGCTCCTTCACCAACCGTTCGGCGTCCAGCGTAAAGCGCGGTTGATGCAGCACGGTTCTGATGCGGAAGGGAAAGCCCGAACTTTCCATCGACGCATATTCAAGCTTACCGTACGGCGATTTGTCGGCAAACGCCTTAATGCGCCTCTCCAAATTGTCCGCATGCTTTTTCCATGCAAGCGCATAGGCCCCCGCGCCCACAACCGTTAGCGCGACAATGACGATCCCTATTTTTTTTCTCTTGCACATCACGCGACTTTTTCCTTCACGCTAAGGTTTTATTTTTTGTCCTTACCGGACTTTCGCTTTTTATACCATAGACTTATTGCGTATTTCTTACTTCATTGCTAAAGCTAGGCTAAAAAATTTTTATCCTTTACTAAAAACCGCCAGGGCTTTTCCAAGCCGACGCGAATGCCGACGCGAGGCGTCCTCTCCACCTTATCGTCGGACAAGGAAATCCCTTCCGCCACGAAAAAATCGTCGGCTTGCGTAAGGTCAATGCCGCTATGCGCGGTGGTTACGCCTAAATAACGCGCCAACTTGCCCGGACCGTCCGTCTTAGCCGCGCTTTCCTTCGCAACCAATCCGCGAATCAACACGGCGGACGGAAAGTTTTCACGTTCCGTCACGATATTTATGCAATAATACATGCCGTAAATAAAATAAACGTAAGAAAAGCCTCCGCGATAAAACATCGGCGCGTTGCGCGGCGTTTTGCCTCGAGCGGCATGAGAAGCCGGATCGTCTTGTCCGACATAGGCTTCCGTCTCGCTAATATATCCGTATTTTCCTTTAAAAAACAGACGCTTTCCCAATAATTCCCTTGCCGCCTCCAAGGTAGGGCGCATGAAAAAATCAACCGACACGCGCTCGGGAAAGAGCGCTTGCAAATGAAGCTCTTCCCCGGTCGCATCCGCCCTCACGATTTTAGGCAAGAGCTGCCGCGCTTGCGCCGCCGGACGATTCCGTTGCTTCCTCCGTGAATCCCATTTTATCCCGACGCTTTGCTTCGCCTTTCACCGAACCGATGTAAAACCCGGTGCCGGCGGGAATAAGGCGCCCGACGATAACGTTTTCCTTTAATCCCGTTAAGCGATCGATCTTCCCGGCAACCGAGGCTTCCGTCAAGACGCGCGTGGTTTCCTGGAACGAAGCCGCCGAAATGAAGGAATGGGTTTGCAGGCTGGCCTTGGTAATGCCTTGCAGCACGGGGATCGCTTGGGCCGGACGATACCCGTCGCGCTCGGTGCGGGCGTTAATGCGGTTAAACTCTTCCTTATCCACCTGCTCGCCGACCAGAAGCGTCGTTTCGCCCGGATCGGACACCTCGACTTTTTGTAGCATTTGCCGAATAATGACTTCGGGATGCTTATCGTCAATTTTTACGCCTTGCAGGCGGTAGACGGCCTGTACCTCGCTAATCATATAATCCGCCAAGGCGCCCACGCCCATGACGCGCAAAATGTCGTGCGGCACGGGATCGCCGTCCATAATCAAGTCGCCCTTACGAACGACGTCGCCTTCGTTAACGGTAATATGCTTGCCTTTCGGAATGAGATATTCCACCTCGTCCGCGCCTTCTTCTTCGGGAACGATAACGATGCGGCGCTTGGATTTATAATCCTTACGATACTCCACGCGACCGTCCACGTCGCAAATAATCGCGTGATCTTTCGGACGGCGCGCCTCGAACAACTCGGCCACGCGCGGGAGACCGCCCGTAATGTCCTTCGTTTTAGAGGATTCTTTCGGAATTTTCGCCAAAATGTCGCCGGCATGGACGTATTGGCCGTCGTTCACGCTTAAAATCGCGTCAACGGGCAAATACGTGCGCGCCTCCAGACCGTTCGCAAGCATGATGATTTCGCCCGCTTCGTCGCGCAAGGTCACGCGCGGACGCAGGTCGGCGCCTTTGCGCTTCTGTTTCCAGTCAATGATTTTTTTGCTCACGATGCCGGTTTCTTCGTCCACCTGCTCCGATACCGAGGTGCCGTCGACCAAATCGCGGAAGGCAACGTAGCCCGAACGCTCGGAAATAAGGGGTAAGGTGTACGGGTCCCATTCCGCCAAAATCGCGCCGCGCTTAATGGCGTCGCCTTCGCCAAAAAAGAGCTTGGCGCCATACGGCACTTTAAAATGGGCGCGCTCGACGCGAGTGTCCGGATCAAGCACTTGCAATTGCATGGTGCGGCTCATCACCACCAAACGGCCTTCGGAATCCGTCACCACGTTTTTATTGGAAAGGAAAAGCACCCCTTCGTAATTGCATTCGACGTTAGATTTCTCTACGCCGCGTTGCGCCGCGCCGCCGATGTGGAAGGTGCGCATGGTAAGTTGCGTTCCCGGCTCGCCGATAGACTGCGCCGCCACGACGCCGACCGCTTCGCCGATGCTGACCATCGATCCGGTGGACAAATCGCGACCGTAGCATTTTACGCAAATGCCGCCTTTGCTTATGCAGGTAAGCGCAGAGCGAACCTTGATGGAGTCGAGGCCCGCCTCGTCAATTTTTTCGACGGTGGATTCGTCGATCATTTCGCCGGCGTTCAGCAAAATCTCCCCGGTGCTGGGATTGCGCACGTCGTTGGTGACGACGCGACCCAAAATGCGTTCGGCCAAGGTGACGATAAACTCCCCGGACTCCATCACCGGACGCATGACGATGCCGTCTTTTACGCCGCAATCCTCTTCGATAACGATGCAGTCTTGGGAAACGTCGACCAACCGGCGCGTGAGATATCCGGAGTTCGCCGTTTTAAGCGCCGTATCCGCCAAGCCTTTCCGCGCGCCGTGGGTGGAGTTAAAATACTCAAGAACGGTCAGGCCTTCCTTAAAGTTCGAGACGATAGGGGTTTCGATGATGTCGCCGTTGGGTTTGGCCATTAATCCGCGCATGCCGGCAAGCTGCTTGATTTGGGCCGCCGATCCCCGCGCGCCCGAGTGCGCCATCATGTAAATAGAGTTAAGCCGCGCTTTGCCGTCCGCCCCTTTAGAGGAATCGGAAGCGTCGCCCGCGATGATTTTCATCATGTCCTGGGCGATTTTATCGGTGCAACGCGACCAGCTATCCACCACCTTGTTATATTTTTCGCCCTTGGTAATAAGGCCGTCGGCATATTGTTCTTCAAATTCCTTGACTTCCTTGCGGGTCGCTTCGATGTGCGCGTCTTTCGATTTCGGAACGACCATGTCGTTCTTGCCGATGGAAATTCCCGAAATGCACGCATATTTAAATCCAAGCTGCATGATGCGGTCGGCGAAAATCACGGTTTGCTTCGATCCGCAAAGACGATACACCGTGTCAATTAAGCTGGAGACGTCTTTTTTCGTTAGCAACTTATTCACCAGATCGAAGGAAACGCCCGGATAATGGGGCAATATCGTGGAGAGCAAGATGCGCCCCGGAGTCGTATCGACGATGCGGCGCGTTTCTTTTCCTTCGGCGTTAAGTTCGATGACGCGACAACGCACTTTTGTATGATAATTCACCAATTCGTTGTGCAAGGCGTGCTCCACCTCTTCGGCGCCGCCAAAGAGCATCCCCTCCCCTTTCTGTTCGACCCGCTCCACCGACAGATAGTACAATCCCAAAATCATGTCCTGGGAAGGCACAATAATCGGCTTGCCGTTAGACGGGCTAAGGATATTGTTGGTGGACATAATCAACACGCGGCTTTCAAGCTGCGCTTCGATGGAAAGCGGTACGTGGACGGCCATTTGGTCGCCGTCAAAGTCGGCGTTAAAGGCGGCGCAGACCAAGGGGTGCAGTTGAATCGCCTTTCCTTCGACCAACATGGGTTCAAACGCTTGAATGCCAAGGCGGTGCAACGTGGGCGCCCGATTGAGCAGGACGGGATGTTCGCGAATCACTTCGTCGAGAATGTCCCATACTTCCGGCCGCTCGTTTTCCACCATTTTTTTTGCGGTTTTAAGCGTCGTGGACAATCCGTATAGTTCCAGTTTCGCGTAAATGAACGGCTTGAATAATTCCAGCGCCATTTTTTTCGGTAGGCCGCATTGGTGTAACTTCAATTCCGGTCCCACGACGATCACCGAACGTCCCGAATAATCGACGCGCTTACCAAGCAAGTTTTGACGGAAGCGCCCTTGTTTTCCCTTCAACATGTCGGAAAGCGATTTAAACGCGCGCTTATTGGCGTTTTTAACGACGCGACCGCGACGCCCGTTGTCAAACAACGCATCCACCGATTCTTGCAGCATGCGTTTCTCGTTGCGCAAAATAATGTCCGGCGCCTTCAATTCCAAAAGCCTGCGCAAACGGTTGTTACGGTTGATGACGCGACGATAGAGTTCGTTCAAGTCAGAGGTAGCGAAACGCCCTCCGTCCAACATGACGAGCGGACGAATTTCCGGCGGAATGACCGGCACGACGTCGAGAATCATCCATTCCGGTTTATTGCCCGATTCTAAAAAATCTTCCACCAGCTTCAAGCGCTTCACGATTTTTTTGCGACGAAGCTCAGACTTGGTTTCCCCAAGTTCCAACCGCAAGGTTTCGCGTTCAGCCAAGAGGTCAAGCTGAATAAGCAGCTCTTTTATCGCCTCGGCGCCGATCATGGCGGTAAAACTGTCTATGCCGTATTCGTCTTGCGCTTTGGAATATTGGTCCTCCGTCAGCAACTGGCCTTTGGCGAAAGGAGACATGCCGGGTTCGGTGACGACGAACGCCTCGAAGTACAGTACTTTTTCCACGTCCTTAAGGGCCATGTCGAGCAACGTCGAAATACGCGAGGGCAACGACTTAAGAAACCATATGTGTGCGACCGGAGACACCAGATCGACGTGGCCCATGCGTTCGCGCCGCACTTTTGACGTGGTGACCTCTACGCCGCATTTTTCGCAGACGACGCCGCGATATTTCATGCGTTTGTATTTTCCGCATAAACATTCGTAATCCTTAATCGGACCAAATATTCGCGCGCAGAACAATCCCTCTCGCTCCGGCTTAAAGGTGCGATAGTTAATGGTTTCCGGTTTTTTCACTTCGCCATAAGACCACGAGCGAATAACGTCGGGACTGGCAAGGCAAATTCGAATTTGATCGAACGTCGGAGCGCTTCCCAACGCTCCGAAAATGCTTGACATCTTTTCTACGCTCATTGACGAACTCCCATCATCGCGAATACTATTTTTTAGAAAGGCGGCGCGCCAACGTTAGGCTATGCAATATGCCGAATTTTATCGTCGGAAATAATAACTTTCGCCGCATCCTCGTCATTGGCGTCGTAAACGACTTCCGATTGGGCTTCGTCGCTTTGCTCTAACGATATATTTAAACACAGCGAACGCAACTCCTTAATCATCACGTGGAACGATTCCGGAATTCCGGACTCGAAATGGCTGTCGCCTCGCACGATGGATTCATAAATTTTAATACGCCCTGCCACGTCGTCCGATTTCACCGTCAGCATTTCTTGCAGGGTATAGGACGCGCCGTAGGCTTGCAGCGCCCAGCATTCCATTTCCCCGAAGCGCTGTCCGCCGAAATGGGACTTGCCGCCAAGAGGTTGCTGCGTTACCAGCGAGTATGGGCCGATCGAACGAGCGTGAATTTTATCGTCAACCAAGTGGTGCAGTTTTAGTATATAAATATATCCTACGGTAACGGGCCTTTCAAAGAACTGGCCGGTACGCCCGTCAATTAAACGTTCCTGACCCGAAGCGCTTAAATTCGCCTTTTTAAGCAAGCGCTCAATGTCCGGTTCCTTGGCGCCTTCAAATACGGGCGTCGCAAAAGGAATGCCTTTCGATAGATTTTTCGCTAATTCAACCGTCTCCTTATCGTTCATCGATTTGACGCACTTCCCGATCTCCTCGTCGTCGTAGAGGTCCGAAATATGCGAGCGAAGCGCGGCGCCGTCCTTATCGTCGCCCATTGCGTCCAACATATCGCGAATTTGCGCGCCGAGCTTAGCGGAGGCCCACCCCAGATGGGTTTCCATAATTTGCCCGATATTCATGCGCGAAGGTACGCCAAGCGGGTTCAGCACGATATCGACCGGAGTGCCGTCTTCTAAGAACGGCATGTCTTGAAGCGAGGCGATGCGAGAAATCACGCCCTTGTTTCCATGGCGTCCGGCCATTTTATCTCCCGGTTGCAGTTTGCGCTTAACCGCCAGGAAAACTTTAACGACCTTCAGGGCGCCTTGCGGCAAATCGTCGCCGGATTGCAATTTTTCCACTTTATTTTTAAATCGCTGATTCGCTTCCTTGCCGATTTTTTGTAATTGTTTTTTCAAGTCAGCGATAGCTTCCATTTTTTCTTCGCTATCGAGCGTAAATTGCCATAAATTCTTCGCGTTCTTTACCTTCGCCAGCGCTTCGGCGGTTAAGGTGTCGGAATGACTGAACCCTGCCGGCGCGGAAAGAGGTTTTTCGCCTTCCAGCAACTCTTTAACGCGCAAGAAAATGCGGTCTTCGACAATTTTAAGCTCGTCGTCGCGGTCTTTTGCCAATCGCCGAATTTGTTGTTGTTCAATGGCAATCGCGCGTTCGTCTTTTTCTATGCCGCGACGCGAAAAAACGCGCACTTCCAGCACGGTACCCGTGATTCCGGGAGGCACGCGAAGCGAAGTGTCGCGCACGTCCGCCGCTTTTTCGCCAAAAATAGCCCGCAACAATTTCTCTTCCGGCGTGATGGGAGACTCGCTTTTCGGCGTCACTTTTCCCACCAATATGTCGCCGGACTTGACTTCGGCGCCGACATGGACGATGCCAACCTCGTCAAGCTGACGCAGGCCTTCCTCGCCGATATTCGGAATGTCCCGGGTTATTTCCTCCGGACCGATGCGCGTATCGCGCGCGACCACTTCAAACTCCTCCACGTGAATGGACGTAAACACGTCGTCGCTGACGATACGCTCGGAGATAAGAATGGAGTCTTCGTAGTTATATCCGTTCCACGGCATAAACGCAACCAACACGTTACGACCGAGCGCAAGTTCGCCGATGTCCGTACTAGGTCCGTCTGCGATAATATCGCCTTTTTTTACGACGTCGCCTTTCTTGACGATAGGGCGTTGGTTGATGCTCGTGTTTTGATTAGTGCGTTGAAATTTAAGCAAGTTATAAATATCAACGCCCGGCTTATCTTTATCCAAAATATTAGAACGTACGACGATGCGCCTGGCGTCGACCTTGTCAACGACCCCATCGGCCTTCGCGACGACGACGGCGCCGGAGTCGCGCGCCACGATTGATTCCATACCCGTTCCGACGAGAGGCGCGTCAGCCCGCAATAACGGCACGGCCTGACGTTGCATGTTTGCTCCCATAAGGGCGCGGTTGGCGTCGTCGTTTTCAAGGAAAGGAACGAGAGAGGCGGCGACGGACACGATCTGCATGGGAGTCACGTCGATCAAGTCAATCTCCGATGGTTTAGCCATGACGAACTCGCCGCTTTGGCGACAGCTGATCATGTCTCCCTTGAAATACCCTTCGACATCCAATTCCGCGTTTGATTGGGCGACGATATAGCCTTCTTCGGCAATCGCGGACAAATACACCACTTCGTTCGTCACTTGGCCGTTCGTCACCTTGCGGAAGGGAGACTCGATAAAACCATATTTATTAATTTTAGCAAAAGTCGACAAGCTGTTGATAAGGCCGATATTTGGTCCCTCGGGCGTCTCAATCGGACATATGCGCCCGTAATGCGTCGTATGCACGTCCCTCACTTCAAACCCCGCGCGATCGCGCGTCAGACCGCCCGGTCCCAACGCAGACAAGCGACGCTTGTGGGTAATTTCCGAAAGAGGATTGGTTTGGTCCATAAATTGCGACAATTGGGACAAACCAAAAAATTCGCGCAATATAGCCGTGAGCACTTTAGCGTTAACGAGATCATGCGGCATAACCGAATCAATTTCGACGGCGCTCATGCGCTCTACGATGGTTCTTTCCATACGCACCAGCCCGATGCGCAATTGATTCTCCACCAGCTCACCCACGGAACGCACGCGACGGTTGCCTAAGTGATCTATATCATCGACATTTCCGATGCCGTCGCGTAAATTCGCCAACAGTTTTAACGAGGCCAATATATCTTCATGCGTTAACAGCGTGTTATTTTCGTCAATAGGAAGATGCAACCTTGAATTAATTTTCATTCGTCCGACAAGCGAAAGATCGTATCTCTCTTTGGTAAAGAAAAGCGAATGAAAAAGTTCTTCCGCCGATTCTAAGTTTGTCGGCTCTCCGGGGCGCATAACCTTATAAATTTCAAGCAGCGCATCTTCCTTATTGGCGTTTTTATCCGCAAAAATACTATTGCGAATATATCCACCCACCAACACGTTATCGATGTTCAAAATTTCGATGCTAGAAGAGTCGCTATACTCGACGGCATCTAAAAATCCCTCGGTAATTTCTCCGCCGGCGTCGAGAATGACTTCTCCGGACTCCGCATCGACAATGTCTTTGGCGACGAATAACCCTTTAATATTTTCCGCGTCTTCGTATACGAAAGAAGTATTTTCCGCAATAAGCTTCAACTTACGCGCCGTTAACTTCTCTCCGGCTTTTGCCAATATTTGGTTCGTATCCGCGTCAACGAGGTCGCGTTCTAACTTAGTTCCCTTAAATTTCTCGCGCACGAAAGGCACAACCCATCCGCTTGCACCTTTGCGAATGACGTAAGAGGAATAAAAATAGGATAAAATCGCCGTTTTGTCATATCCCAATGCATATAATAGGGAACTGACCAAAATTTTTCGACGTCGATCGATACGAAAATAAAGAAGGTCCTTAACGTCAAATTCAAAGTCCAGCCACGATCCGCGATAGGGGATGATTCGGGCGGAATATAAAAACTTACCCGAACTATGCACTTTACCGTTATCGTGGTCGAAAAATACGCCCGGAGAACGGTGCATTTGCGACACGATAACCCGTTCGGTTCCGTTGATGATGAACGTGCCGTTATCCGTCATTAACGGAACGTCGCCCATGAACACTTCTTGTTCTTTAATCCCCTTGACTTCCTTAACGCCGGTGTCTTCGTCCTCGTCCCATAAAATCATGCGCATCGTGACTTTTAAAGGAGAACAGTAATTAATGCCGCGCTGTTTGGATTCTTCAACGTCGTATTTTGGCTCGTCCAAGACGTAAGAAATATACTCCAATTTAGCCGTTTCCGTTAAGTCGGAAATAGGAAAAATAGATTTTAACGCGCCGTGGATACCTATGTCTTCGCGTGCGTCCGCAGGAACGTCGGCCTGTAAAAACGCATTGTAAGAGTTTTTTTGCATCACCAAAAGATTAGGCATTTCCGCGACGTTTTTTATCGTAGAAAAATTTTTCCTAATTCTTTTCTTTTCTGTAAAGTTAAACAACGCGATTCTCCGAACAGTACATGCGCCAAACGAAAAGAAACTGACGGCTTTGTTGCCGCCAGTTTCCAAAGAAGAAAAAGAAAGGTTACTTCACGTCGGTTTTTGCGCCGGCAGCTTCTAATTTTTTCTTGATTTCTTCCGCTTCGGCTTTAGACACGCCCGTTTTTACAGGTTTCGGAGCGCCTTCCACTAAATCTTTAGCTTCTTTCAATCCTAAACCGGTAATGGCGCGCACTTCTTTAATGACGTTAATTTTAGTCGCACCCGCATCGGTAAGAATAACGTCAAATTCGGTTTTTTCTTCTTGCGCTTCGGCGGCCGGGGCGGCTCCAACAGCGGCGACGGCAACGGGAGCGGCAGCGGAAACGCCCCACTTCTCTTCTAAAAGCTTGGTAAGCTCAGCGGCTTGAAGCACCGTTAAATTAGAAAGGCTTTCAACGATATGTTCTAAATTTTGGTCAGTCATGACAAGGTTTCCCAATTAAAGTTAAAATAAAAATTAATTTTCGCCGTCGATTTTCGCTTGAATGACGCGAGGTATTCCGGCGACAACGGTATGAATAAGCGACGCCGTGTTACGTGCGGGAGCGGAAATAAGTCCCACGATTTTAGCGCGCAACTCGTCAAGCGAAGGCAATTTCGCCAACTCTTCAATTTGTGCGCTTACTAAAACGTCTTTTTGCATCGCACCGCCAACAACGATCAATTTTTCGTTCGTTTTCGCGAAATCGGCAATTCCCTTAGCCGCAGCCACGGGGTCGGAAGAATAAACAACAGCCGTCGGACCCGATAAAAATTTTTTTATAGAATTTTCATAAGGGCTTCCCTCGATCGACAACCTGGAAAGAGTATTTTTAACGACGTTAAACCCTACGTTTTTGTCATATAAAGCATTCCTCAAGGCGGAAATTTCTGCGACGGAAAGCCCTTTGTAATGCACGACGATAACTATTGACGCTTGGGAAAACGTGTTTTTAAACTTTTCAACAAGGCTTGCTTTTTGTGTTTTATCCATAGTTAAAAGCTCCTTTCGCTTACTGCAATTCGCTTGGCACGATAGCTATGGAAGGCAACATCGTAGCGCTAATAAAGAAAGACTTGACATAGTTAGACTTAACGGCCTTAGGCTTAAGCTTAAGGATAGCGGAAGAAAGAGCCAGAAAATTTTCTTTAATTTTATTGTTATCAAAAGATATCTTACCGAAAGGCGCATGAAGGATGCCTTTTTTTTCGGTTTTAAAATCGACTTGACCTAGCTTTGCGTTCTTCACCGCTTCCGCGACGTCGTTCGTTACCGTACCAAGTTTTGGATTAGGCATAAGACCTTTTGGTCCTAATATACGCCCCACTTGCGCCAGCTTCGTCATGGCGTCAGGCGTCGCAATGCAGCGATCGAAGGCAATATTGCCTTTCTTAATTTCTTCAATAACGTCATCCAATCCGACGATATCTGCTCCCGCTTTTTCTGCTTCCTGGGATTTAACGCCTCCGGTAATCACCGCAACGCGCGTTACCTTACCTATTCCATGGGGAAGAACGACTGCGCCGCGCACCATTTGATCGGAATGCCTCGGATCGACGCCAAGATTAAAGCTGGCCTCTAAACTTACGTCAAATTTCAAGCACGGCATTTGCTTTAACAAAAGAACGGCGTCGTCAAGGGTATATTGTTTAGACCTATCAAAAAGATCATAAGATTGCTTAATACGCTTAGAAATTTTCATAAAATAGTTGTCATTTAATTTAAAACGAGCGATTCGTAACTTATCTATTCATTTTCATTTTTTACTTCAAGCCCCATGGAAAGAGCCGTGCCGCGTAGCATGCTTATGGCCGCTTCTAAGTGACGCGCGTTCATGTCCTCCATTTTGCGCTTCGCAATTTCGGCGAGTTTTAAGGTTGAAATGCTTCCAACGACTTCCTTGCCGGTTTCTCCGGAGCCTTTCGCAAGATTGGCGGCTTTCATTATAAGCGAGGAAGCGGGAGGTTGCTTAACGATAAAGGTAAAGCTTTTGTCGCCATAGACGGATATCACGACGGGAAGAACGTCGCCCCGCCTGTCGGATGTCGCCTCGTTAAACGCGTCGCAGAACTGCTTAATGTTAACGCCTTTTTGACCAAGCGCAGGACCAACGGGAGGAGCCGGAGTAGCCGCCCCCCCTTTAATTTGAAGCTTAACGAAGGCTTCAACTTTTTTATTACCTTTTTTGACCGCTTTTGCCGGAGCCGGAGCCATGACGCATTACCTAATTAATTTTATCCACTTGGTCATATCGCAACTCCAAGGGAGTTTGCCGCCCAAAAATACTGACGGTGACGCTTAAAATTTCTTTTTTGGGATCAACTTTTTCTACCACGCCGGAGAATGCCTTAAAAGGACCGTCAATAATTGACACATTTTCTCCTGCGCTAAAATTGTTGGCGGAAGCAACGTCGTTTACTTTATCTTCTATCCGTTTATAAATATTATTTACTTCCGCTTCGGTTAATGCTTGAGGCTTCCCCTTGTCGCCCAAAATTCCGGTAACCTTAGGAATGCTTCTCAATATATGCCAAGCATCGTCGCTTAGCCCCATTTTAACCAAGACATAGCCGGGGAAAATTTTTCGCTTTTCCGCAACTTTTTTTCCTCTTTTTACTACGATACGCTCTTCTTCGGGAACAAAAAATTCTTCAAAAAGATCCGCCTTTCCTTCTTTGTCTATCTTTAGCTTTAACGCGTCGATAAACTTTTTTTCGTGCCCGGAGAGAACCTGCACGATGTACCATTGCCGTTCACTCACAGAAAACGCCTCTTTATAAGTCAAGGACGTGTTGTATAGCATAAAAAAGCACAGAGTCAACTATCAAAAAGAAAATCATAAAAAAAACGACCATCACGAGCACCATTATAGACGTGTTAAATGATTCTCGGGGCGCAGGCCAAGTAACTTTCTTAATTCCTTCCGTTTTAACTTCTTGAATGAACTTCGCTATTTGCATACATATCACATAATTTATTGGCAGGAGTGAGAGGGGTCGAACCTCCAACCTCCGGTTTTGGAGACCGGCGCTCTGCCAATTGAGCTACACTCCTATGGCCGCCCTTACGCCAAGACTTTGGTGACGACGCCGGCGCCGACGGTCCTGCCGCCCTCGCGGATGGCGAAGCGCAGACCCTCGGTCATAGCCACGGGATGGATCAGTTCGATGATGAACTTGGCGTTGTCGCCGGGCATCACCATCTCCACACCTTCCGGAAGCGTCACCGTCCCCGTCACGTCCGTCGTGCGGAAGTAAAACTGCGGACGGTAGTTCGAGA
>JBEVNR010000036.1:0-7227 GCA_040507985.1 Rickettsiales bacterium
CATGCTTTTTACTTGCATCTCAAGGAATGTGAGTTTAGATATAATTATTCCGAAGAAAACCTCTTTTCTATAATTTTGGAAAAGTATAAAAAATATACCCGATGCTAGTCATGGCGCTAGTCTAGAGCCATAATCATTTCGTCTCCGTCTGAGTCATGACCTTCATTTTCGGCTAAGATTCCCGAAAACGGATTCCAATGGAAGCGAACATTGTCTCTATTCTTGACGTTAAAGAACAACCCAAACGGAATGCTCGAAAGAGACAAGACGTCTTTAGGGATAATTTCCTCCCTTGCCTGTTGGCGTTTGGCCGTTCCCTGGGGATCTAGCGTATGGCTTATGAAGCGAGCGGCACCCAGCATCAGCGGAATCGACGCTATAGCGTTACCGGTCGAACGAGAAAGGACCGCGGATTCATTCCATCCTTGCATGACGGCTGTCACTCTATCATTAGTCGTTTTTCCGACGGCGGCATAAGTAGACGCGAAATTCCGCAGATTGTCGAACGATTCCTGGGGCGAATGGTTTTTGCGCAAACCTCTGCCCAACATAATAAACGTGCCTCTATTCATCCTCAACGTGAACGTCCATCCGTGGGCGCAGGCAAGGTCGGCATGATCGCATAAGGGAAATAATTCCGGACCCCATATGGGGTGCATGACGTCTTCGGTCGAAGGATGGGTGGCTTTCATCCAATGCACGTCCCTACCATTTAAATCGGAGGGCGCCATGGCGGAACGACGAGCGGTACGCTAAAATCCTGTGGAGCGAAATGGCGAGGAGCAACCAAGATGCAACGATGTGGATCAAAAAAGATCAAAAGAACGTTATGCGTGCATGATAGCGTGTTTTTCCGCAAAGGGAAAGATTTTGTTTGGCTCTTGTCAGGGCAACGGCGACCTAAAGAATCTAAAGCGCATAAATTTCATGGCAAACTATGCCGCGATCGCGTTCATGAAGGCGTCTTCCAAATCGCTTCCGGCATAGGACGAGACGCATTCGCCCGGCGTGCCGCAAAACACGACGGACCCGTTATGCAAGACGGCGATGCGGTCGCATATTTCCGCCACGTCGGAGAGAATGTGCGAGCTAAAAAAGATCGTCTTTCCTTTCGCCTTGCTTTCGAGCAACAATTTTTTTAGCAACATGCGCGCCTTGGGATCGAGTCCGCTCATCGGTTCGTCCAGCACGAGCAAGGGAACGTCGCACATGAAGGCGGCGACCAGCCCCAGTTTTTGCCCCATTCCCTTGGAATATTTCGCGGTTCTGCGGTAGAGGGCATCCCTCGGCAAATCCAGCCTGTCGCAATAGGATTCCGCACGTTCGGCATCGTATTTTTTTCCGTAAAACGATAATTGCAAGGAAAGAAATTCCTTTCCTTTTAATTGTTGCCCCGGGCGAAAATGTTCGGGCAGGTAGGCGAGATTGCGCCTTGAGCGCCAACGCGTCGCCGGCTCGCCGAAAAGCGTCGCGGCGCCCGCGTCCGGGTCGCATAAATCGAGCATAATTTTTATCAGGGTGGTCTTTCCGGCGCCGTTTAGGCCGATCAGGCCGAACGCCTCGCCTTTTTCCACCGAGAACCCAACGTCGCGCAGCACCGGTTTTTTCCCGTAACGCTTGTGAACGCCGCTTATCGTTAAAGGAAGGAGTTGCATAGATTACACCGCCTTGGAGATTTTTTTGGACGGGGCGGCGCCCTCCGCGCCGTCTTCTTCTTGTCTCGCGTTGGCGACTTTTTGCAGAAGCCGCTCCAACACCGCCTGTTTTTTGGCGCGCTGCGCGTCGGTTAGGGGCTTGGCGTCGTCTTTTTCGTCCTCGAACGTCACTTTTGACGACGGAGACGGCACGAGCGGTTTTTCTCCGCGCGCCCGGGCGCGCTCCAGCACCGTAAACACGTTTTCGGCGCGGTCGGCCACGCCCGCCAGGTCGTCGGCCATGATGGTCGCCCGATCGATGGACTCGCGCAGTTTTTTTTCCGATTCGTCCGCCGCCTGCCGCAAATTTCTCATATGCTCCCGCGCTTCGGCTATGGTGCGGTCGAACGTGCGAAACATCGCGCCCAGCTCGGCACGGCTTTGTAAAAACGCCTGAATTTGCTTACTTAGGCGCAGGCCGTAAACGAGCGCCGCGCTAAGCAATAGAATGGTGACCACGTTCACGATGAGATTAACCGGCATGGCGGCGCTCCTTTGATTGGGGGGATGAAGAAGGGAGAGGTGCGGCCTGGGCGCGCGCCGCGCCGGCCGCCGCGCCCGCGAGGGCGGCGGATTTCAGGGCGTGCGTGACGATGGCGGCCATGTCGTCGTCCACCCGCCCCACCTTGCCTTTCATAATTTCGACGCCACCGCAGGTAAGGGCGATGTCCTGGTCGGGCAAGGTGTCGAGAATGAGGGTTTTTCCGACCTCCAGCCGCATGACGTCGCGCATGCGCACATATTTCTTTCCGAGCACCGCGTCGACGCGCACGTCGGTGCGATACATTTCGCGACTGAGGTAATTTTCCCACGTGGAGTCTTTTTCGGCGTTTTCCCCTAAAAACGTCTGGGAAAGGAGAGGTTTTATCGGCTCAAGCGTCACCAGCGGCAAGACGATTTCGGCGCCGCCGCCGCGATCCTCCATATCCACCCGGAGTTTCACGATAATGACCGTATCGGACGGATGCACGATGGTGGCGAAGCGGGGATTCGTCTCCAGCCGCTCGAATTGCAGCGTCGTCGGGCTAAGCGGGTCGAACGCGTCGGCCATGTCCATCAGCACGATGCGCGTCACGTGCGTGACGATGTTGCGTTCGATGGTGGTGTAGGGGCGTCCCTCGATGCGAATGGGCTTGTTGACGCGCCTGCCGCCGAAGAGCACGTCCACCAGCGAATAGACGAGCGACCCGTTGAAGGTCACGACGCCCAGATTTTCCCACTCCACCGCCTTAAAAATGGACATCACCGCCGGCATGGGAATGGAATTGACGTATTCCCCGAATCGCATGGACGTAATGGCCTGTATGTCGACGTCGACGTTTTCCGACGTGAAGTTGCGCAGCGAGGTCGAAAGCATGCGCACGAACCGGTCGAAAATAATTTCCAGCATCGGCAGGCGCTCGTAAGACATGATCGCCTTTTCGAGCATCATCTCCAGCCCGGTTTTTTCGTCGGGCGTAAACTCGTTTTCAAATCCGAGCAAGCTGTCGATTTCGTCTTGCGTCAGGGCGTTGTGCCCGGAGGAGGCGCCGCCGGCGCCCGATTCTTTTTTTTCTTCCTCGGCTTCAAGCGCGGCGGCCCATGCGGCTGCGGCGTCGTCGTCGCCGCCGTCCGCTTCCCCACCTTCGCGGTCTTTGATATCGTCGTCGGACATCGGTTGCGCTCTGTCGCCTAAGAATTAGTCGTCGTTGCCGCAGATTATATGCCGTCGGACGGCGTTTTTCCATCATTAACCAACATTTGGGTTTAAAAATTATTCCGCCTGAGGTAGCGTGCCGGCCTAAGAACGGAACGGGAAAGCGCTTCCTCTCTCTATCGCCGCATCCGTTCAATAAATATTAATTAATATAATTTACTATTTCACTATGACCGGAGCGACATTATCATGACCCATCACGCCGCCGTAATCGTGGACTCGCATTGCCATTTGGATTTTCCGGATTTTGACGGCAAGCTTACCGAAACGCTTGCATTCGCCGAGGAGAACGGGGTGCGTTACATGCAGACCATTTGCACGCGCGTCTCGCAGTTCGACCGCATTTATGCCGTTGCGGATGCGTCGCCGCGCATATGGTGTTCGGTGGGCCAGCACCCCAACAACGTCGAGCAAGACCCGTTCGTCACGAAAGAAGAGCTGCTGCGGCGCTGCGCCCTGCCAAAAACGATCGGCATAGGGGAGACGGGACTGGATTATTACTACGAAAAAGCCTCCCGCGACCTGCAACGCGCATCGTTTCGCACGCATATCGCCGCCTCGCGGGAAACGGGGCTGCCGCTCATCGTCCACACGCGCGACGCCGAGGAAGACACGCTGCGCCTCCTGCGGGAAGAAATGGACAAGGGAGCGTTTCCGTTTCTCATCCATTGCTTTTCCGCCGGAGAAAATTTTGCAAGCGCGTGCCTCGAGCTAGGGGGCTATATCTCGCTCTCCGGCGTCGTCACCTTTAAAAACGCGGAGGAATTGCGCCGCGTCGCCGCCGGCGTGCCGATTTCGCGCCTGCTTGCGGAAACCGACTCGCCCTATCTCGCCCCGGTTCCGCATCGCGGCAAGACGAACGCGCCCGCCTATGCGTCGCACGTCGTCGCGAAGATCGCCGAGATAAAAAACCTGTCCTTCGCCGACGCCGCGAACGCCACGACCGAGAATTTTTTCCGGTTGTTCGCCAAGGCGGCAAAAAAAGAGTAACTTTCATTTCATAAGGTCGCCCGTAAGTATGCCAGACGCCCACATCCAGACGCCCCGCTTCGATTTGCGCAAAGACGCCGACGCTATTATCGCCCGTTCGGAATGTTTCAACCTCCGCCACGCCGAACATTATGTGTACGGGGCCATTGCCGTGGCCGGCGTTACCTTGGCGGCGGCGTGGACGGAATACGCGGCGTTTTCCGGCGCCGGAGAGGTGTTTTCCCCGCTCGTCGCCTACGCCTCGATCGGCCTGACCTTTGCGATGGGCATACTCGGGTTTTTATGCCTGCGGCGCCTTTTTTCCGCCGCCAAGCGCGCGGAGTTTCAAAGCATGGTGCTGGCCGGCGGCATGAACATGCACTCGCAATTCTGCATTATCTTCGACCGCGACAAAACCATCGTCTATTCCGATAGAAAATCGGTGGAACTGTTCGGCAACAAGGCGATTAACCGCTTTGACGAATTGCTGGGCTACGAAGGGCTAAGCGAAAACGCCCGCCGATCGCTTACTGACGCCATCGAACGCCGACGCACGGCGCAAGTGTCGCTGCGCGGCAGCAATGACGAAGGCAAAACGCGCGAGCTGACCATCGCGCTCGATCCGCTGCGACGCCCGGACGGGTATTTTCTGGTGCGGGGGTTTTAGACGCAAGATTTTTTTCGGGAACGTTTTTTTTAAAAACTGTCCGTTAACGCCGCGTTCCCGTAAAAAATCACGCCATCTCATTCTCACAAGAAACTCTTATAATTGATTTTTCGATGCGCAATGGCGTCAAGCCAATTGGACGCGCAAGCGGAAACAAGGGCTTGATAATTACAAAGCGACGCATAGGCGCCGGCGAGGTTGTTTTTCTCAGACGTTGTCTGATAACAGACGTTAAAGTTCTCGTACATATTGGCTGCGTATTTCCCAATCGCACGACTATGGTTTCCGAATTTTTTGGGTTGTCCCGTGACAAGGGGATGCGTAGGCGAAACGGCATACTTAGCGAAGTCGGGGCCATGCAATACGGTTGGATCAAGCCATTCTCCGGTAGCGGGATGTTTTGCTCCGGAGTAAAGATATCCGTTACCGATCATTCCCTGCGTATAGGCGGACTGCGTCAGGCCAATCTCGATAAAGAAAAAATCGACCGTGATTTCTTGCTTTTCTCCATTATTTTCTACGGTAAGGCGTTTTTTACCTTCTTCCGTCTCGTCGCAGCGCAATGCCCTTCCCGGATGATGCTTCCACGCCTCGCGGAAGTTTTTGACGAAGCGGACGTCGCTTGGCGACGCTGTGAGCATACGGACGATACACGCGTCTTGTTGCGTGAAATATTCTCTTGGCTTACGCGATACGTAAGAAATATTTGCGACGCCTTGAGCGGCGATTGCTGCCTCGAACATTCGCTCAAAGGCGGCGAGTCCGTTGCCTGCCACCGCAACGTTGCATGAGGCGTCGGGATTCTCTTGGACATATTTGCGCAAGCGCGCCATTTCCTTGTCGTTATGGGCATATGCACCCCACGACGTCATAGATGGTTCGGGCAGGGAGCGCTTATCCAATCCCGTCGCGTCGTATATTCCGTGAAACCGCTCCCGGATATCCTTGGCGGCTTTGTCTTTCCATAGTCCGTCGATCGTTCCGGCGGCGGCGTCATGCGCGCCTTTCGGAGTGGGAAGGGCGACGCCGTTTACGATCCGCAGAAAACCTCTTTCAACCATGAAGTCTTTTATGGCGGTGAGATACGGACGAAGCTTTTCCCTTGGTTTTTCGTCGGAATGCAGCAACTTCATCGTTTCTTGCTGTCCGAAAATAGAGAATAGGAAAAGATAGAGCTTTTGCGTCTCGTGCTTAAAGTTAGCTCCACTATTCAGATGAAACGAAGGATTGCCTTGTTCGTTCACTTTAAACGCGCTTTTATTATTATAACCAGTGTTATGTATTCTGGCGGCGCATAAATTGATCGCTATCTCCACGTAACGTCCAACGGTAATAAGAAGCAAGTGGAGATCGGGATCGTCGCCCGGCCTGCACGCCAACCCGCCCATGCCGAAATTGTCGGCGTCAAGCGTTGGGCACGTGACTTGCCACCCGGGATAGCGAATGAACATAGGGAGCATCCCGAACAGCGCCGCCGGACCGTCGCCCGCCACAAAAATTTCACGACGGCAATGCGCGTTTTCGCACACGAAGTAAGGATTGCCGGCGGGGAAGGGGCGGCGAGCCTTAGGTTGCTTGCATAGGTTGCATGCGTGAACGGCCTGACAGTCCGAGTTCGGGCAAAATATCATCAAATCGTCGCCGACCTGAGAAAAGCCCGGCATATCCTCGTCGTTTGGACCTTTAATAATGCATACTTCTTTGATGGCATATCCGGCGTTCTTGCAGTCCAGGCTAAACTTGCCGAGATTGGCGCCGCATGTGTTGCAATTCTCGTCGGAAACGAGGTATTGAAGTTCCGCCATGGCGAAACGCAGGCAAAGAGGGAGGTGAAAAATTTCGCACGCAAAGAAAAGGTAAAACCCTTCTATACAATCCGCTGTCATTTGTCAATACAAGGCAAAAACATGAATTAATACGTTAATTTTATTCTTCTTGGTCATTCCCACGAAAGCAGGAATCCGGCCTTTTTTTAAAATTTTGCGCGAAGCGCACTGTATGTTTAAGAAAAAGTTGAGCGTGCCATGCACGCAGATGTTGTATTTAACCTAGATTGACGAAACTGCGCTGGCTCTAGACTAGCGCCATGACTAGCATCGGGTATATTTTTTATACTTTTCCAAAATTATAGAAAAGAGGTTTTCTTCGGAATAATTATATCTAAACTCACATTCCTTGAGATGCAAGTAAAAAGCATGCCC
>JBEVNR010000035.1:0-13879 GCA_040507985.1 Rickettsiales bacterium
CCGGAAATAGGCAAGAAATCTGGAAAAATAGGCATGCTAGAAGAAAAATTTGACATTAAATTAAGCGATGATCAAAAATCTTTTATCGAATCCACCAAAGATATTAGAAATTGCCTTGCCCATAGAAACGGAATAGTCGGAGAAAATGACGGGCTTCCTGCGAAAAATAATCAAAGAAAGTTTATGTGGACAACGATGACGGCGTTTTCAAGGGATTCGGTGACGTTACAAGAATTTCCCATAGAAATCGGCAAAACCTTATCGGAAATAGGCTTAAAGAACGACGGCGATATAGGCGATATATACGTTAGATTTCATACGCATGAGCGTTTTTTTGATATCGGTAAGCCTTTGGACTTCACGTCTGCTGATGTCTACGAGATTGCCTTTTCGTTACAATGTATAGCTCAAAATTATTTAACGCAAATCCAGAAAAAATTTAACGTTCCGCAAAACCCTCAAATATAAGACGCTTTTGAGGTTTTCATCTCGGCTTTATTATTGTGATGTCGGCTATGCCCTACCAATTTTTCACGTAGCCGCCGCCGGGTTTCCTTTTAAGGACGCGGCGGCGCTTCGGTTTAATCGTAGCCTGCGGGACGGGCGGCGGTGAATCGGGATTTTTTGGCGCGGCGCGGGTTTTTTCCTCGCGCGTCCGCTCGCGATGTTTTCTGACGCGCGCGAGGAACTTCTTTTTCACCATGGCCATGTTCGCTTTCAGTATCCAAAAAGCGGCGAAGTTATAGACTTTAACGTCCAGCGCCTCGTTGCGCCTCGCCTTCGGCTTCACCCATTCGGTGACGGTCTGCCCCTTTTTATAAACGGTTTGCTTGCGCTCGCTGGTCAGCTGCGAAAAATATTCCGCGTCGTAATGCTCCGGATGGTGCATGTAGCCCGGGCCGTGTCTTTCTATTTTTAATTGCGAGTAGATCATCTCCTTCGCCGTGTCCGTGCCGACGTAATGCACCTTCACGTTCGCGGCGTTGTTGCGCGAGACTTTCGCCAATATCGGCTGGCCGCGCACGCTGTGGCCGCGCACGGCGTACACGCGCTTGCGTTGCGCCGCTTTTTTCTTCACGTAGTCGTAGACGCGCTGCGCGTGGTGGCCGCCGGCGTCGACGCACACCACCGCCGCGCGCATTTTTACGCCGAGCGCGTGGTCGAACTCGCGCTCAATAATGCCGTCCAGCTCCTCCCACACCTCCGGAATGCCCGGGTCGCCGTGCTTCACCACGTAATCGATCGACCAGGTCTCCCGATCCATGCCCCAGCCGAGAAACTCGATCTCCAGCCGGTCGTCCTGCACGTCCACGGCGGCGGTCACGACGTAGACGCCCTCGGGAAGCTCCTCCTCGTAGGTTTCGGTGCGCGCCTCCACCGAGTCGGCGGTCACGCCCTCCCCCGTTTTTTCCTGATCCCACAGCTCCGCCAGCGACGTGTTGACGAAGGTCTTCAGCGTGTCCGGAAGCTTCTTCGCCTCAAGAAAATTCTCGACCATCTCCGCCCACGTCACCCACGGAGAATAGATTTCGTGTATCCAAAAGCTCGCCACGCCGTTAAACGGCGCCGTCGCCTCCCAAAAGCCGCGCGCCAGCATCCACGATTTCTTGCGCTCCTCGATGACGCAGTTATTGACGGCGCATTCGTAAAACCAATCGTAGGCCGGCGCGTCGTCGTAGGGTCTTTTCAGTCGCCAAAACGACAATTCCTGATATTCCCCGCAACGCGGACACGGAACCTTATAGGCGCGGCGGTCGCCCGCCATATAGGCCGCCTCGATGCGCGACTCATCCTTGACCGTCGGGCTGGACACGTAGACGATCTTGCGGTTCCAAAAGGTGGTGGAGCGCTTGACGGCCAGATTGGCGGGGTCGCCCTCCTTGCCCGCGCTTGAAGGGTAGCGGTCGACCTCGTCCAGCAGCACGAAGCGGATCGGGCGTGAGGCCAGAGACGCGGGACTGTTGGCGCCCGAAACGGTCAAATGCCCGCCCGGGAACTTCTTGTGCAGGATGGTGTTGTCGCCGTCGCGCTTGCTCTCGCTGATTTTTCCCTTGAGCGCGGGCGTGTCCCTCGCCATGGGCGTGAAGCGGTCTTTGCTTGCGCGAACTCGCCCATGGCCTCCGTCGGCTGCACGAGCATGATCGGCCCGGGGTCTTTGTCGATGACGTAGCCGACGACGTTGTTCAGGATTTCCGTCTTGCCCACCTGCGACGACGCCTTCACGACGACGGTGTGGACGCGCCTGTCGTTAAACGCGTCCATCATATAGCGCTGGAACGGCGCCTTATCGGTAGACCACTCCCCCCGGCTCCGCCGACGCCTCGGGCGAGAGCCGCCGCTCCGCGTCCGCCCATTTTACTTGACTTTATCTGGTTGCATGAATTTCTAAAAATTATTAGATATAATCTATAAGGATTTTCAATTGAGACATGCTTATGAATCTTGAGCAATATGGAAATAATCGACAATTATACCAAAGCTTTTCCGAAGCCGTGCGAGGCATATTATTGGCTGCCATCGACGATGCCGTCCGCAATGGAAATCAGCGTTATCATCTTCAACAGATTCAATATCGCGCCAAAACCGTGGAGTCGCTGCGCAACAGATTGGCGGAAAAAGGCGAAGAGGATGCAGAAAACATAGAAGAAATCCGAAAAGATTTGGCAGGATGCAGAGTCATCTTTTATTATAATGACGACGTGAATTCCTTTATCGGCTCCAGTATTGTCAGCGGAAATTTTAAGGTACATTCGGATCATTCGAAACTTCACTATCCTAAAGAAGAAGCCGCATCCGCAAACAATTATTATACAGCGCACCACTACATAATAGAACTTAGCGAGACAAGAGCGTCATTGCCGGAATACGCAGTTTACAAAGGACTAAAATGCGAAATTCAGATTCACACGGTTTTGAATCATGCATGGTCTGAAACCGCGCACGACGTTATTTATAAAAAACCGGAAATGAACGGATACGGAACTCTTATTCTTGAAGGGATGGATAAGCGCCTTCAAAAAATAATGAAGGATTATCTTAATCCGGCAGGATATGAATTTCAAAAAATTCAATACGACTATAAACGTTTATTAGAAGGAAAAGAGTTTTTTGAGGTAGATCTCAAAGAAAAGATAACGAAATGCGAAGATAACAATAAACGCTACGAGATGCTTGAGCGATTTAAAGAAAGCACTCTTCCTCTTTGTGACCGTGAGTATATTATCCGCCATGTCGAGGAAATAATAGAAACAGCCAAATCCGCCGTTATTTCGTCTAAAGATGTAAAAACCGTAGATACGGAAACACCTTATGGCTCCCTAAAAGGCAAAAATTTTTATGACGTGCTTAAAGTCAGCCTGAAAATACTGGAATATATTCGGTATGTAGATGTCAAAGCGGTTTTCTCTGCTCTTATTGAACTTTATCTATCGGTTAGGAATGACGATAAAGCGCAAAAAATGATTCGCGAATCCATAGAAATTCTTGCCGGCTATGATATAGCCGTATTTCAACAAGCTAGTTTTTTTGTGCAAAATAGTATGCTGGCTTGCTTAGAAAAAATTGACCGCGACACCTTAGAGGCTATCAAAAAACCGGTGGCGGATGTGTGTCGCATCGTTCTTACGCCGGTTCTTAAAGGCACGTCCGGCACCTATGAATCCATTCGGATACATCGCGGCGTATTGCCCGGAAACGAACATACGGGCGTTATTCGCCAAAAAGCCATTTCGTTAATAAAGCGATTATATAACGCTGAAGACGAAGAAAGCATAAAATGTTTAATGATAAGCGCGCTTAATTCTGCCACGCTTATGGCTGGCAACGGCAATAGCGGCAATGAATTGCTTGCGTTGATACTAAGGGATACCATAGAAGTCATAGGTTTTTATACCCAAATCATTCCTAACGAGAAATATGAGATACTTGAATCTATCGAAGAAGACGTATGGTATAATTATAAATTTTCTAAAGGCATTGCCGAGGCAAAAAAAATAGGCGATGAAACCTGTTGGAAGCTAAGCGAAACAGTAGTAGAAAAAGCGCTTATTTTTAAATTACGACTAAACAGACTCAAAGAGTTTGTCGTATATAAAACGCTCGTTGGATACGAGTCCGTCCTTGAACCATTATGGAATAACCCAGATACAGAAATAAGCGAAAAAAATGATTATCGAGAGGAAAAAATAAAAGCGCTTGCGGAGTCTCTATCAAGCGAAAACGAAGACTTTTGGGAACGAATGATCATACGTTGTACGGAAACGGAATCTGATGATTTAGCCACGTTCCCTTATTTTATAAAATTTTTAAATATAATTTCTGAACGCAAGCCGACTTATATGTTTGCGTTGCTTGAAAAACACGAAAAGCGCTTGGCACCGTTTTTAACGTCCATTCTAGGCGGCCTGTTGAATAGCAACCGTCAACATGCTTTAAATCTGATGAATAGTTGGATCGATGAAGAAAAATACTTATTTAGTTGCGCAAAGGTATTTGAGTTCTATCCACCTTTAGATGAGGCGATAATAAGCAAAATTCTTGAAAAGGCCATAAATACTTCTGATACACCTGTCCTAAAAAAAGTGATAGGTGTTACGATAAAAAATTACGACTCCAACGCTCCACAACTTATCGATCAAATATTTTTTCCGGCCGTTCAATCTTTAACGCGATTGGAAAATGCACACTGGGTCAATGATTGTTGGTGGATAAAAGAAATAAATTTGTTTATTTTTGCGCTTGATGAAAATGGGATAGATATAGTTTTAGAAAATCTTCTTTTTCTTAAAGTTATAGATTTCCATGCGGAAATCCTTCTTGATAACATTGCCAAGCGCTATCCCAAAAAAATAATAGATTATTTTGGCAAACGAGTAATAGTGGAAAAAGAAGGGGTAAAATCTCTTCAGGATTTCGATGCTATACCGTATCAATTTCATCATCTTAACAAGACCTTATCCGCATATCCGGATCTAGTGATCGATATGGTTAGCGGTTGGTACGACGGCAAATATATTTCTTTTATGTATGACGGCGGAAAATTCGTACACAATATTTTTTCTTCTTCTTTCAAAAAAATCGAAAACAAACTTATAGAATTAGCTCGTACCGCCCAAAGGAGAAATTTTTACATCGTGACGGCAATACTGCGCAACTATGACGGCGATCCGATTATACAAAACGTTTGCAAGAAGCTTGTAAAAATATTTACGCAAGACGATAATTTTCATACCGAAATTATGATTGCTCTTGAGAGCACGGGCATGGTAGAGGGCGAGTTCGGCATGATGGAAGCATATAAACGTAAAAAGCAAGAAATAATGCCGTGGCTTGAAGATACCGATGAAAAAGTGAAAATATTCGCTAAGCAATATACGGCCATTCTTGACAAGCAGATTTTATCTGAAAAGCTCAGAACGGAACAAGATATAGAGATACGCAAACATCGATTTTGCGAGGATAATCGCAAGGAGTAACGCCGCCGCGTCGGCGTGGGAGGGGATGAGGTGCGTGTAGCGCTGCGTCTGTTGGATGCTCGCGTGCCCGAGCTGTTCCTTGATGTCGTGGGTTTGCGAGCCGGTCAAGGCCATCGCCGAGGCGCATACGTGGCGGAGGTCGTGGAAGCGCAAGTCCTCCGCCTTCGCGCGCGTCCGCACCCGACGCCACTCGCGGTCGAACTCGAACGGGTAATCGATCGAGCGGCAGCAAAACAAATATTTCCGCCCTTTCGTCTCCGCGTGGCGAAGGCGCAACGCGCGCAATATCGCCGGAGCCTCCACCCGCGCCGACCGGCGTTTCTTGGTCTTGGTTTTCTCGAGAACGATTCGCGCGCCGTTCTTGTCGAAGGACACGTTGCGCCGCTCGATAAAGCGCAGCTCCGTCTTGCGCATCCCCGCGCACGCCGCCAGCCCGACGATCAGTTCCATCGGCTTGTAGCTCTTGGCCTCCTCCTCCCGCGCGGCCTCCAGCAGCGCGCCCGCCTCCCCCGCCTCCATCGTCGCGACGCGCCCCGGCGGCTCCGGAAAGCGCAGCACCGCCGATACGGGGTTGGACTCCGCCCACCGCCATTGCTTCACGGCCACGGTGAAGCAATGCGACAAGGCCGACAAATAGCGGTTGACGGTGGAGTTGCCCCGCCCTCCCGCGCGCAGCTCGTATTGCATCGCCGACACGACGGCCGGCGTCACCTCGCTTAAGGGCGTCGCGCCGATCTTCGCCTTCCACCACGCGAATTGCGTCCGCTGCGCGCGCTTGAAGTCGACGCTGTCCGTCTTGTGCTCCAGCACGTTCCGAACGTACGCGTCTATCATCTCCCCCGCCGTCCGGCGGGGCGCCTGCCCCTCGGCCGGAAGCTCCCGCAACCGAAGCTCCCGCTCCTCGCGAGCCGCCCATTCCCGCGCCTCCCGAAGCTTGGGGAAACTCTTGAACGCGCGCCGCTTTTTGACGCGCACCTCCGCCTCCCACGCCGCCCCCGCGCCTCGCTTTCGCGGCCTTTTTCGTACCGAAATCATCCCAAACGCCCCCCGCGATTATCGTCGGTTTTTCGTCGGTGTGTTTTCAGCCTACCCCCCGCCCCCGTTGGCGTGAAGCGTCCTTGACCGGAAGATAGATAATCCTCCGGTCAAATCCCCGTGGAGATCCCCGCAAAACCCCGTATAAAAAGGCCGGGCGCGGCTTGAAGCCCCGCCCATAAAAAAACGGCGAGCGAGGACGGCGCGTGACCAAGGACTTTGACGGGTGGAACAAGAAGAAGCAGGAAATTGACGCACAAATAAAACCGCCTTTTTTCAGCGAAGGGCAAATATGGTGGTGCAGCGTCGGATTAAACGTCGGATATGAGATTTTAGGAAAATCCGTTCAATACAGTCGTCCCGTGTTTATAATGCGTAAATATACGCACTCGACTTTCTTCGGCATTCCGCTCACCACGAAACGCAAAGACCGTGCGTCCTATTACAATTTGGAATTTAACGGCAAGCAGGGCAGCGTCATATTGGATCAGGGGAGAACGTTGGACGCCAGACGATTGAAGGGAAGAATCGGAGAGTTGCCGGAGCCGGTATGCGAGGACATACGCCAAGCTTTTTTTAAGTACCACTAAAAACAAAAAGGCCTCGCCTAAGCGAGGCCTTTTCTATTTTCCCCTCTATTTCAAAGAGGGGGCGCGGGTAACCCCGAGATATGCCTACATTATACGCCCCCGCCCCTCCAAAAGTCAAGCGCCGTCCGCGCGTTATTCCGCCGCCTCCCTAGTCCTCGATGCCGACGGCTTCGACCATGCTCGCGGCGGCGGCTTTGGCCATGGCGAGGAAGTCGCGCTTGCCGCAGTTAATCGGTTGCCCCCAGCGGAGCGGATCGCCTCCGACGGAATGGAACAATCTTCGCGCGAGAAATTCGGCGTTGAAATAGACGTTCCTGCCCCTGCGCACGCCGAGGAAGACGGCGTTCGGCGTCTTTCGCCTTACGATCCGCGCGCGGGGCGCGAGGGCGACGCGCGTCGCCGGGCATCCCTCCGGCGGGAGCGGGAAGGCGTCGCAATGCCGCCGCACCCAATGCGCGAAGCATGATTTGTAGTAAACTTTGTCGGCATTGCTTATCTCGGCGTTTTTTTGCGCCCTTGCGTTAAGGCGCCGCCCGACCACGAGCAACGCCTCCGTGGCGGCCACGGCGAGCGCGATCATGTCGGCGCGCCCGGTCACGTCGACGAAACGCCGGTCGTAGATATAGCCCTGCCGCGCGCCCACGATCTCATCGCCGTGCGCGGACACGACGCAACGGCACATCTTCACTATCGCCATATGCGCGTCGTGCGCCCACGCGAACGCGCGCATTTCGACGGTGCGCTGCGCGAGAAGCGTCGACTCCATGCGCGCCGCTTCCTCCGCGTGCAGGCGTAGCGCGTCGAGGGCGGGGTATATCTCGTCCTCCTCTTGCGCGGACGCGATGCGCCATACGACCTCCCGCGCGGGAAAGGAAAGTAAATGGTAGAGCAACGGCGTCATAAGGCGTTTTTCGCTATGGTTTTTCCATTATTCCTCCGTACCATAAAAAATTCCGGCGGTGGCGCAAGGATTTATCCGCCCTTCCCCTTGCGTCCTTTTCCGTTCTCGCTATGATGTTCCAAGAACGCCAAAAAGAACGAACGCGAACGCCTAAAAGAACGGATGGAAAACCCATGTACTTAAGCCTGAACGAGGCCGCGAAAGAGGCGGGAAAAAGCAAGAGCGTAATATGGAAGGCGTTAAAAAACGGGGATATGTCCTACGTCGAAAAAACCGGCGCAGGGTATAAGATCGACCCGGCCGAGCTTTTTCGGGTTTTCCCGAAGGAAAGCGAAAACGCCCGTTCTTTTTCGGGCGCGGAGCGTTCGCACAACGAAGAACGCGCGAAGAACGCCGAGGAAACGACCGCAAGGGCGGTCATGCGCGAGCGCATAAAATCGTTGGAATGTCGCGTCGCCCTGCTGGATGATCGGTTAAAAGAAAAGGACGCGATCATCGCCGACTTAAGGCAAGAGCGGCAAAACTGGCAGAGGCAGGCCGAACGACTCCTTCTCTCCGCCCCCGCGCCTTCGCCGAAAAAACGGGGATGGCTCGCCTTCGGCAAGCCGTCGAACGCGTGAGAACGTGCGATAAACCGCATAAAAAGCCGCGCAAGGAACGGCTCTTCACATGATGGACGCCGCGCCGACGAAGGCGGCCACGGCGGCGAAGGCGAGGGCGGCGAGTCCGCAGACGGCGGCGGCGAAGACGAGTCGGGCCTTGAGGCCGCGCAGCTCCTCGTCGCGCTCGTATATTAACACGCGGCGGCGCAGGGCGAACGCCTCGTCGTCCTCCCCTTTTACGGCCCAGTCCGCGCATAGATAAGGCGGGGGCGGCTTCGCGGCGAAGGCGGCGCAAAAGCAGGCGACGACGGAAAAGAACGACAGGCACAAGACGGCGGCGGCCATAGGCGGCTCCATGCTTCCCTCGGCCAACGCGACAGTGCCGCCCGCCGCCGTCAGGAAGAACGACGCGAAGAGGGAGGAAGCCGCGCGTTCGGCCGCGCCCTTGCCGGGTAAACGAGAGGAAGACGGATAAACGAAGGAACGCGCGCTCATTTCGCCTCCGCAAACACGGTGAAAATCGCCCGAACGCCCTCGGGCAGCCCCCGTTGCCACAGGCGCCGCTCCGTGGGGGAATTGGTGAGGCGGTCGCGTATGAAGCAGGACGGCGTCCACACGCGCAGCTCGCCGTTCTCGTAGCGATGGGGCGCGCAGACGGACAGCCAGTTGTTCCAGCCGGCCTCGCTTCCCCATTTCTTGCATTCGGACTCGATCGCCTTCCACATCGCGATCGCCCGTCCGTCGCGGCAAACGTACGTCACCTTGTCCGCGCTCGCCTTGCCGTTCGGACCGGCGGCGCGCTCGAATTCGATCGCCTTGCACAATTGCTTCACGTTCGCCGGCCCTCGACGACGCGCTCCGCCGCCTCGGCCAACGTGCCTGAGGCGAACCCCTTCAGCGCGTTATACCACAGCGTCGCCGTCTTGGCGTCCATCTCCCTGCCGTATATCTCGCACAGGGGATAGATCACGTCGTTTAAAAAGCTTTCCTTGCCGACCGCGCCGAAACGGCCCTGCACGTCGCTCGCCGTCACCTTCTCCCGCATTCCGCCTCCTTGCCGTTTTTAAATATATTGTCCGGCAATTCATGCGCGTAGTGAAGGGGGAAGGAGGCGGGAGAGCGGCGACGCCCGTCAGGGTTGCGGAGATTCCGTCTCCTCCCCTTCCGCGTCGGCCAGGGCGCGGACGAGGGAGGCGACGGCCTGTTGCCGCGCGGGGTTGGCGACGCGCATGAGGTTGCGCATCGCTTGCAGGCACAGCCGTCCGCTCGCCGTCGCGAAGGGATTCGACCCGCCTTCTTCCTGCGGGAAGTCGACGAGGCGCCTGAACGGTACGTTCAGCGCCTCCGCAATCGCGAGCAACCGGGGAACGCACACGCGATTCGCGCCGGTTTCGTATTTTTGCAGTTGCTGCTGGCTCACGCCGACCATGCGGGCGAGTTGAAGCCGCGAGACGCCGGCCATCGCGCGCGCATGGGCGATCCGGCCGCCGATCCTCGCGCTCGCCTCCTTCATGGCCGCGTCGGCGCGAGGGCGGCGGGCTTTATTCGGTCGGGCGTTCGTCATAAGGCGTTCCTTTACGTTCGCGCCTAAAGCGGCGCGTTATGGGGAAAGGCGGAAAATTAAGGAAAGCTTACGCCGGCGGCGCGTTCAGGGCGGCGCGCCGCGTCGGGAAAGGCGGAACGCTTCGGGAGGCAGAAGTTGGCATGGTAAACCTCGTTGATTTTTTTCTGAAGGAAACAAACGTCCGCTTTTTCAAGGCGGGCGCTCGGGAGCTGAAAACCGATCAACGAAACGGCGGGCGCATTCGTCCGCATGCGCGCATCGCGCACACATGGCTTATTTAGCCGCACTCCCAAGCATAAGTTACGCTTGGGCGCAAAAAAATACGCGCTGTCGGGGCATAGCCGTCGTTGATGGAGTTTTCAGCTCCGACGAGGACGCTACGGCCGCAGGAACATATTGTCAACCAAAAAATCGACGGAAACTTAATCCAAATATTTGCTATTTTGCGCGCATATGCTATTTCTACGCGCAATTTCAATCTAAGGGCAGAAAATCCATGAGCGACAACCTTTCCCCTACCGCACCCCAAGCCGGCGACGCCCGCGCCAAGGAAGTCGCCGACCTCTCGGCTCGCCTCGCCAAACTTGAGCGAAGCCTCGCGGCGCTCGAGGCCGGATGCGCATCGTGCGGCGAAATGGCGAAAGCCTCCAAAACCTTCGCCTGCTGCGTCGTCGTGATGACGGTCGTAACGTGCGCCTTCATCGGCGGCACGTTCTTTTACCTACAGGCGGCTACCGTCGGCGACAAACAAATCATCGCCGGCTGCGTCGACAAGGGCATTAAGTAAGGCGCCGCCTCGTTCGAAGCGCCGTCATCGCCAACATCAACCATTGCGACGATCCGCCATGACGATCATAAGGATAAATTCCTCCCATATTGACTTCTTGAAGGAAAACAGGATTTTTCTTGACGCAAAGGGAACGTACGACAATCCTTGGCTAAAGATAGGAAATTCATATAACGCCGGCGGAAAGGCGGAAATGGAGCGATACTCCGGCTGCTACAAGCCGCCGTCGCTGTCGAGCGTAGGCGCCCACACTTACGTGAAAAGTTGTTTTCATCCGTCTTTAAAAATCGGCCGTTATTGCGCCATAGCCGCCGAAGTGAGGGTCATGCCCGACAACCATCCAATGGAAAGGCTTTCCACATGCGGTTTTGACTATTCAAGCGCCGCCGTTTTTAGGGCGGCGGAGACGGACTTTGCCTCGCCTGTGACAAAAACGCCGCCCAAAAGATCGAAAGGGCTGCCGGAAATAGGAAACGACGTATGGATAGGCCACGACGTGATCTTGGCGCGAGGAATTAAGATAGGCGACGGCGCGGTCATCGGCACGAAATCCATCGTGACGAAAGACGTGCCTCCTTATGCCATAGTTGCCGGCGCGCCCGCCGCCATAAAAAAATACCGCTTTAACCATGACGTCATCCATAAGTTAATTAATTTAGGATGGTGGCGGTATAGATTCACCGATTTCAAAAACGCCCCTACGACCGACGTCGGAAAATTCATAAAAGAACTGTCCTTGATGCAAGAAAACGGCGACATACAACCTTTTGAAGAAGAAAGAATATCGGTGCACGAAAAGTTCGTCGAATTAGCGTAGCGCCTCCCTTCTTAACGGCGCCCCCATCCGTTAAAAGGCAAGCCTTGCGTTTCCCGAAAAAAACGCCGGCATAACGCTCCTTATCGGTAAAAGGAACGTGTCATAATTCTTGATTGTTTACGATATTTCCGGCAAAAGGAGTACTCTCCGCACTACAGGGATTCAACGACGCACGGACGAGGAAAAGAATGGAGCCGAACGACGCTAACGGCGGAGAAACTTCCCGGGAGTTCGTTTTCCGCGTCACGCCCTTTTGCGGCGAATTTTTCTCTTTCGACAAAAAACCGACGAACGACGACGCCCCATGCCTGGTCGCGCCGGAAGAGACGCACCCGGAATGACGGCGCAACTATGCGCGCATTGGGCCTTGGATTTTACGGTCGCATGTCGCGCGCCTTCACCCAATCGGCGAGCGCGTCGTTAATGCGCGTGTGCCTCCCCTCCCCGCTTGCGCGAAACGCGTCTAAAACGTCGGCGTCGATGCGCAGTTTTATCGCTTCCTTCGCGCGGTCGGATTTAGGGCGACCGCGCCTTGCCGCCGCCGACAGCGCCGCCAACTCCGGATCGACTTCGCCAAGCGGACGCATTAAGGCGAAATCCTCCCCACGCAATTCCCGCGCGTCTCCGTCGTCGTCAATTAAAGGAGTATTTAACGAGCATTTATTCGTCAATGTTTTGTTGGCGGGCGGCATTGGATATTCCTCATCTCGCGATTAAAAACATAGGCATATTTTTTTAGCAATTCAGGGACGTTCCGTCCTTGTCGTATAAACGCCAAAATTGCGATAGAGCCGTTACCTGTCTCGCAATAGACGATGTAATGCTCGCGCGCCGGATATACTTTTACGTTGCCGTCATCCGTCAATTCATGGCGCAATGCAGAATTCCCGTTATTTCTTCCCGGCGCTACCGCGACTTTATCTATATCGCGAAAATATTGCGCCGTCGCTTCTTTTCCCCAACGCGACACGGACCACGCCTTTGCTTGACGAAAGTGAAGGCGAGCCGTCGGGGTAAGGACGTAACGTTTTTCATCTTGCACGGGCTAATCTTCGCGCAAGATATCAAGTATGGATTCGGAGGCGAATTCGCCGTTTTTCATTTCCCTTAATCCCTGCGCCACGTCGGAGACGATGTGCCAGTCTTCCATGTCCTTTCTGATTAAATCCCGTATATACTCGCTGGGCGTCGCATAGACGTCGCGATCGCTTGCCCGTAAATTGATATGGCGGCGTAATTCGTCGGTAAGTTGCACGTTTAAGTTGCTTGTCATAATTCCCCTCAAATGTCTGTGACTGCCATACTGCACATATATTACCACCTATATCAACAAATATCAATAAATGATATGTGTTTCCGCCTTTCCCGGGAGGGAGGGGAGGAAATTTTCCCCGCCCCTCCCCCACACGGACTCGCACCCTGCCGAATAACGGCGCCGCGCGCGGCGCCTCCGTCGGACGCGGAACGCGTCCGATCGAAAGAGTTTTCCTTTTCAATTCTGCGGCGCGGCGGGCGGGGCGTTTCTTGGCGCCCGGCCGATAATAAAATTATTGGCAATGGGTTGATGATAAAGGGCGGACACGTATCAATTTATGCACGGCCACCTAAAAAGATATGCACGGACACTTAACCGGCGCGGTACGGTTTTTGCGCGGCCGACCCGCCCCGCGACATTCCCGCCAACGACAAAAAACGGCGTAAAACGGCAAACATGAGGCAGGCCGGCGCTTTGGCGGCGCATGCGCGAAGGAAAAAACGGAAAAACGCCGAAAATCGGCAAGGGAGGGCGGATCGCGCCGAGGCGCGGCAAAGGAGGAAAGTCGGGCGAACGCGCTAGGCGAAAGCGTTAAATATGGGCGGAACCTCCCGCCCCATGCTCTCGTAAAACGCCCGGGCGCGGACGATCTTCTCCTCGATCGTCTTGCACCCGTCATACAGGCCCTTGGCCTCCGGCGACGAATGCGCGGCCGCGCTTTTAAGAAGCCGTCACCTAACTATTTCTATATAATTTATTTAACGTGACCCGTATCATGGCGATTTTAACGAACGCTTCGGCAGTTTTGGTGAGTATTTCGTAGTCCTTCGCCAATCTTCTGTGATTTGAAATCC
>JBEVNR010000029.1:0-20609 GCA_040507985.1 Rickettsiales bacterium
CAAAGGAAAATCCTTCAAACAAGCCATCGTCGCCGTCATGCGCAAAATCCTCCTAACCCTTAACGCCATGATTAAAAACAATCAAAGGTGGAATGAAAATTATTCTTCTCTATAAGCAAATAACAGTTGCTATGGTAAATAGATCGACCATAATTGAGATTTTCTTCAGAATGAAAATATAAATTAAAAAAATTTACAATTTGTGTTTAGAATATCAATTTTTGTCATTCCCGCGCAGGCGGGAATCCGGCAGTTTTACAAATTTACGTGTGCAGCACGCTCAACGTTCGTTAAAGGGTTTTGGCATGCGCTTCGCACAAAAATTTAAAAAAACACTGGATTCCCGCTTTCTCGGGAATGACGAAGAAGAAATAATTGACGTATTAATTTATATTTCACCCTAAGATTATCTTGCATTCGCCAATATTTTTGTGTATAAAAAGCCATACAATTGAGATTACTTGCTCGCCACGTTTATTATTTTCGCGCAACCCATTTATCTGTTTAGCATAACGTTTGCGTTTATTTCGGGTTTACGTATCGCCTGAAATGTCTGCCGAAGCTTCTTCTTTCCCTACCTACACGATAGTTGCCGACGATCTTCCGCAGGCTATCAATGAATTCGTGAACGAAATCATGCAATATGTCCACAAAGGGCAAAGCTTTTGCTTTTATACCCACGTTGCCGATAACGGAAATTGGGAGATCGGTTTTCCGGGCCAGAAGGGGAAATATGCCAGCATCGTTAATCGCGACGCCTATTTGGACTGTAAGGCGGTCCATGTCTTTATCACTCCTGATAGCAGCCCTCATTGCGTTAAGGTGAAAATCGGATTCTGGCTGGTGCTCGAAGACGAGTTTCGCAAGCGTATTGCCGGAGAGTGCAAGGGAGAGCTTCCTCCTTACCCTATGTATTGGCAAGTCTTTCGCCCGACGGACAGAAAGATACAATTGCTTCTGACGTGGAACGACCCGGAAAAGGGGGCGTCCACCTACTCGACCGCTTTTCATATCGAAGAGCATGAAAGCACATTTCCTCCGGAATCCGCTATGGAGCCGGCGCAGAAATCGGCGCCGATGGCGAACGCGAATCCGAGGCAAGGAGTAACTGAGCCGAAAGATGTTGCCGCTAGTGCAAACAATAGACAGAACAGGTTCTCTAGCTTGCACGATCTGTTCTCACAATATGACCCGCCTGAAACCCGTTTGCCCGCCCGCCGCAGCTCCCTTAATACGCAGTTGATTCGCGTACGCAGCTTGATCAAAAGCATGGCTTTGACGCAGCCAACGCCGGTGCATTCCATGATTTTCTCCGAAGAACTTATGGAAACCTTGAGCGCCATTTGCATGTATATGGAGCTACACAAAGAGACTCAGGCACAAATGGAAAAAGACTTGGCGTCCGCAAGAAAAGAGATTGGTACGCTTAAATACTTGCTTGCGGGCAATCGCAGCCCGTCTCCATTGCGTGCGTCTCCTTTCGGCGCGGGTCCCGTTGATCTCGCCAGATTGTCTCTGGAGGCTCCGCCCCTGAGACATGGAGTTCTTATTCTCCCGTGCGTGAGGGTGCGTGATGCGTGTTTGTTTGTGTGCGCGCTTGAAATAGGCAGTTTGTGTTGCCGTATCGTTCTTTACCTAACGGATTTTTATTATATTGCAGGCTTGACAAGCCGTCCGCTCGTTAAAAAAACGAAAAAAATAAAAAAACTGCTTTCCGAACGGAGGAATGCGCGTGAGAGCGTTAAGCGATTATCTTTCTTTATCGCACCATTGCTTGACGCCTAAACGGTGACGTAACATTTGCGCATGTAAATCAACCTTTTGTTCTGAGCGCATTATTCCGCTGCGTTCTTCCGTTACGTTTGCCGTGATGGCGTGACGTTTTTTATCTTCTATTCTTCTGGCGCTATCTAGCGCTGTGTTTATTGATGATATTTTATCTCGCCACGTTTTGTTATCATCAACAAAATCATTCCAAGAAACGCCGGATTGGATATGATAATTAACGGTATCATAGAGATAAAAAGTATTTTTAAGATCTTTTTCATCCATCAATATTCCATAAGTTGCATTATTTCTTATAACTTCTTCGGTGAATTCCTTTTTGGTATTTTTTTCTAGATGCCTATCAAGATAATTAATATAAAAAGCTGACATCTTTTTTAAGATGTCCATAAGGTATTGACCTTTCTTTTGTTCGTTATTAAACGCCACATAATCCCTCCACCGCATGGAAACGCCTAAATTTTCCGCCGCCCTGTCGAATACGCGGTCAAACGGCTCCGGTTCGCCGCGTAACGCCTTAGGCTCGTCCAATATGATAGCGTTGGCTTCTTCTTCTATTTTTGCTATATGCGGAGGTCGGCTTGGATGTTTGCTGACGTAAGAACCGGAACGCAAAAATTCCTTTATATCCGGCAATCCGGCTATTGGCGTCTCCGGCGTCTCGTGAGGCGGATCGGCCAACAAATCTTTAGGAGGGGACGCAACGGGACGAGGCGACGCAATGTCGACGGAAGCGCAGGCGGTGCGTAAAGGCCGTTCTACCGAAAAATGAAACGAAGAGGAAAATCCGACGGCAGAGGGATTGGCGCGCTCTATTGTAACATCAACGCGCGATGGATCTGTTTTTTTCTCCTCGTGGATTTTTTTAGGGGACGCATCTCCTCCATGGTTATGCGCCTTATTTATGGTAGGGGGTGCGTTTTCTTCTCTCCGGGAGAACAAACGACGAAGGCCGTTATTGCAGGAGCGCGTTAGTTTTTTGAATATATTCCGCATATGCTTTTAAGCATTTTTATTTCCCATAACGATAGCAAAAAACTATATTTTAATATTTATGTGTTATCAACGGGATTCAGCGTCCGTTTATATACTAGACCTCGTGCATATAGCTTACCGCAGCTTGACGGGCAACTCGATGTTTTCCTTCCAGTCCGACGCGTTTTTCCAGCCAACGAGGCGCAAGCAGCCATACACGGACGAATCGGTTTTAGCGGCGTCGCCGAGCGCCTCGGCGTCACGCAGGCACAGTTCCTTGTCGGCGCCGAAAAGCATTTGCGTTGCCATATAACGAAATTGGCATACGCGGTACTGCTCGTCGTCGCGCACGCGCTGAAAGCGCTTGTCGCAATATTCCTCCGTTTCCATGCGCTTCGACATGGCGTCCTGAGCCTCGACCGATTGTCCGGAGAAGGCGGAGACGACGTCGGCGATTTCGTTCCAATCCTCCCATTCGTTCTCCAGCGACGCCTTGTTGACGGCGTCGACGCGCGCGAATCCCCGCGCGGGGAAAAGGGCGCCGCCGACGACCCTGTTCGGCAATTCCGAACCGGAGCATAGGCGTAAGCCGGTTCTCTCCAGTTGGGAATGGATGGCGCCGGGGTCGCGCGACAGATAATAGCGCAACGCTTCCGCCGTCTCCGCCGGGGTAGGCAAGGCTTGCGCCGCCGCCGGTCCTCGCAAGGGCCATAAAAAGACGATCGATAGCGTCGCACGTAGGGCGATAAGGTAACGCGAGGAATGGCGCATAAATATTTCCGTCACTTTTTTATGATTTTATACAAGCGTTAAAATATTGCAATTACTTACTTAAGTTTTACATAAAAATTCCTTGCCGGGTGCCATCTCTCCCGCGTTGTCTTTAACGAATGTTGAGTATGCTTCGCACACAAGTGTTGCATGATCCTGAATTATTGCATAGCAATCGACGACGCTGTATGCTACGCCTCACGAACGGAAGAAATAATGCTGAGTTATCGCCATGTATATACGCACCGAAGAAACCCCCAATCCCCAAACCATGAAGTTTTTGCCGGACATGCCGGTGTCGGACGGCGAGTCGGCGCAGTTTAACGCTCCGCACGAAGCCTTTCGCTCGCCGCTCGCAAAAGAATTGTTTCTCATTTCGGAGGTGACGGCGGTGTACGTCGCCCCCGATTTCGTCTCCGTGACGAAAGCTGTCGCCGCCGATTGGAGCGCCGTTAAAATTGAAGTGTTAACGGTGATTATGGACCACTTGCTCTCCGGCAAGCCCGCCTTATTGCCGGAAGACGGCGCCAAGGAAAAATCGGAAGATGACGGCGAGGAAAATCCCGTCATACGGCAAATAAAGGAGATTATCGATACCCGCGTCCGTCCGGCGGTAGCCATGGACGGGGGCGACATTATTTTTCGCGGATTTTCGGACGGCATAGTGCGGCTGGAAATGCGCGGCGCCTGCGCGGGTTGCCCCAGCTCGTCCGTTACCTTAAAAAACGGCGTCGAAAGCATGCTAAAGCATTACGTGCCCGAAGTGGAGGGGGTGGAGGCGGTGGATTAAATAGACCTTTTGCGTATCCCTGTCGGCGACAAGGGTTATTCCCTCGCCTCGTCCCGCGTCATTAAGTAGTAAAGGCGCACCACGCCGTTGCGGTCTTTTTTGTTCATATATTTAGGAAGGCGAACGGCGTCCGTCGCTTCGTTCGCCCCTTCGGCCGGGCCGAAATCAAGCGCCTCGTCCTCGGGCGGTTGGACGTCCGGCAGGGCGTCGCCGTCTTTTTTCGGCGCATCCTCGGCGAGGGCCTGTTGCATGCCGCGCCCGCCCGAAATGACGTCGGACGCAGGCGCGCTCTTTTCGACGTTTTTAGCGGGAAGGCTGCGTTCGGGTTGCGATCCCTCCCGAACGCTTAGCGTTTGTCCCTCGAACGTTTCTCCCGGTTTTAGGAAGAAGCCGACGTCGAGGGTGACGGAATCGACGACGATATTTTTGCCGTTCGTATAGAAATCGGTTTTTCCGATTTGCGCCATGTCGCGCTTCCATTCCGGATGGAACATGTCGGCGCGGGAATCCCTCCAGATAAAGTAAATGCGCTCGCCCTGCATTTCGGCGACGTGCACGTCGTTCAGGGTAAAATCCTCCACGCGCGGAACGACGGCGCCGTTCAGCCAGACGCGCTTGCCTTTGTCTTGCAGCAAAATATAGGAATTAAAGGTGAGCGGCGGCGGCACGTTCGGCGCGGCGCGCACCGGAACGACGGACTCTATTTTATCCGCCCCGATTTTCGGCATGTCCGGGTCGTCTATGGGCGCGGGAGGGGGAATGTTCGCCGTGTCCGCCTTTCCGAAGGCTTCGGAAGGAAAAAGCTGCGGCAACAAGACGCTCACCGGAATTTTGGTGGCGTACGATTTAATGGCGCGCTCGACCCACTCGCGTTCGTTTTCGGAAAACATAAGCGACGGCGCCGATTTCGGAGCGGCGGAAGCCGTCTCCGGAGCGTTCTTGACGGCAGGCGCGGCCTGCGCTTCGCCTTTAATCGCTTGTTTCAGGCGGTCCACGGCGGCGTTCTGCCCCCGCGCGCCTTGCCCGGCGACGCTTGCGCCGCACAGCGCCGCTCCGACGGCCGCGATTCGCGCGATGCGCATGGCTTTTCTATCGCTCATTTTTTGATGTCCCGCCAATCAAATTCCATCAAGCCGCTAAACAAGGCCGGACGCTGCCCCGTGGAAATGTCTTTAATGAAGCTTTTCGTTAAGTCCTGGTTTTTTTCCATCTCGAAGCGCGTCACGCGAATTTTTCCGGGAAAGGAAGCGTTCATTTCCTCAAGGAAATCGAGCGCCATCGCGTCGGAAACGGCGTCGAACGTCACGCTGACGTCGCTTTTGGCGATTTGGAACCCGTCTTGCCGGCCGTCTATCAATATCGGCTTTGAAAACGTCGTTTTGACGTTGGAAAGCCAATATTTTCCTATCATGCGGTCAAGCGCCTCTTTTGCCTCTCCGAGGCGCAACCCGTTAAACGCCTTTTCGCCCTCGGTCATCTTGTTCCATATCTCCATCGCCTGTTCGCGACGTATATTATCGGACTTAAATTTTTGGATGTTGCCTTCCAATCCGCGAATGTCGGAGGTTAATTTCGCGTTGTAGCCTTGGGAGGACGACGCCCCGGAATTCAGCGCGTAGCCGGCCGCTCCCGTCGCGCACGCCAGAAAGGCAAGCGTCGAGAGACGCATTATCAGTTTTTTTCGCAGCGTCTCGATTCCGTTCATAGCATTTACTGCCGCCCTTTTTTGTTGCCCTTGGCGTCGTTTTTATTTTTGCCGTCGTCGGTGCGCACCGTGATGGTCACCGGAACGACGTCGGTTTTATTGTTGAACGTTAATTTATCGGGCAGTTTGGAATACTCCACGACATACCCTTCGGCAAATTGCTCCGAAACGTTGCGCGAGAAGGTTTCAAAATTGCTGAACAAGCTTTCCGCCGAACCGCCGCTATTATAGAAATCGAGGCCGATGCGCATGGTTTCCGCCGGAGCGCGCGCCGGCCCTTTGGTTTTTTCGTCGGAATCGCCGGAATAACTCCATTTCATTTCCTTTATTTTCGCGGACACAAGGCTGGCGCCGGCGAATTTTTCCGATAAAAGCAGGGGGGAGGGTTGCGGCGCCGATTGCAGTTCGGAATAAATGGCGGCGGCGGCGAGAATGGTTTTTTCCTGCTCCTTATCGATCGTTTGCGCCTGGGCGAGGGCGGCGTTATATTCCTTGGCCACGCCGGATTTTTTATTTTCGAGCGAAAGCGTCTGTTGTTTGGAGAGAATAATTTCCCGGCCGTAAAATCCGCACAATCCCAGAAAAAGAGGAACCATGGCGACGGAGGCGTAATGCGCCGCCTTTGCGCCGATCACGAGCCGATAGTTTTTCGCTATGTCGTCGGTAAACACCCGCATGACGGGTTTGGAGGTCGCGAACGACGTCGCCGCCAGAACGTCGGTGTATTTGTCGTCAATGCGGCACGCGCCGCTTAATCCGATTTTCATCGACAATTCATAGGGCGTCATCACGTCGGTGTCGATGCCGCCGAAGGCGCTCCCCGCCAGCGCGCGCTTAATTTCGCTCGACGTCGCCACCACCGCGCGGGTGGAGTCTTTGTCGGTGTAGGAAAGCCGGCGTAAATAATCCACCGTGTTGGCCATTTCCTGTTCGATTACGCCGGCGACGCTTTCGGGCGCGGCGTGCGACGGGTAGCGCACGTAACGCGTAAAAAATAATTGTCCGTCCTCAAAAACGATCTGCCGTATCCCTCCGGTTTTTTGGGTGAGGCTTAAGAAAAACCACTTCTTGTCTTCGTCGGCGCCGTTGGACGTTTTTTTCTTCGCGTCGGCGGCTTTCTTCCTGCCGTCCTTCGGATTGTTTTTGGAGCGTCGAATTTTTTCCGCCAAATGCAACGCCTCTAACGGAAGAAAATACATCCCCATGACGGGATTGGAAAACTGCATGATAAACTGCATCCAGCCCTTGACGTCGGGCGTCATGGGCGCGTTCACGAAGAGAAAGCGCCAATCCTTCCTGCCGTCCTTCTCCCTTCCGGCGTTGACGGCGCACTTTATGTCGTCTTCGGCGAAATCGCGCTCAAGCCGCCGCGAGGCCAGCTTGCCGATCGCCATGGAGCTTACCCCGGGAAGCGAATGTCTGGTGACGGTTAATTCCGGACTGTCGAGCAATATGTAGACCGGCGCGGAAGGATGCCTTGCCATTAATTTCGGCAGTTCCGTTTTCTCCGCCTGGTCCGGCGACGCGCAAAACACGCGAAACTTGGTTTCCATGCCGTCCGCCAGGCAGAAAATAGCGGTTTCTCCGCATAATATCGCAATGATTTTTGACTTTTGCGCCATGTGTTACGAGTTCTCCCTCATCGCCGCATCATTGTGCCCGACGGATGAAATTATATGCATGATGTCTAAATAATCGGTAAAATAATCATTTTAATAAATTTTTTGTCAAAATTTATGTTTAAAAATTCATTTTACTGAAGCTGTTATATAGCGGTCCGAACACGGCCATCGACACCCAGAGCATAATGCCGCCCATCACTAGCGTGAGCGCCGGCTGGATGACGGCGATCATGTTATTGACCGAGTCTTCCACCTCGCGGTCGTAGAAAAAATTGATGTTTTCGACGGCCACCTCCAGATTGCCGCTTTCCTCGCCCACCTTAAACATGCGCACGACGAGGTTAGGGAATTGGTTGGACGCCTTCAGCGAAAAAGTGAGCGAGTTGCCGTCCGCGATGCTGCGTTTAATGACCGAGACGCTCTCGGAGATGACGCGGTTTTTCACCACGTTGGCGGCGCTGTCGATGCAGTCGAGCAGTCCGATCCCGCTTTTATACATAATGCCGAAAAAGTGGCAGAAACGGGAAAGCTCGATTTTTTTGATGGTGGCGCCGATAAAGGGAATGTGCAGTTTAATCACGTCAATCTTATAGGCGACGTCTTCGGACAGCCTCGCCGCAATTTTTATGGCCGCCCACAGCAGGAAGGGGAAGGGGAGGGCAATGTACCAATCGTTTGCGAAAAATTCGGACGTGGCGATCAGCGCCTTGGTGTACATCGGCAAATCAAAATCTTGCGCCTTCAGGAACACGGAGAGCTTCGGTATGACGAACAGCATCATGAGCGAGATGATGCCCGTCATCAGCACCAGCAAGAACGCGGGATAATAGGTCGCCTTCCGTATTTTTTTCTGAATGTGGAGCGTCCATTTCAAGTGCTTGGCCAATTGCGAGAAGGATTCGTGTAGGTTGCCCGATTTTTCTCCCGCCTCAATAAGCGCGATAAAGGTTTTGTTGAAGATTTTCGGGTGCAACGCCATTGCCTCCGATAGCATCTTACCGGAGCGAATCGCGTCGCAAATTTGCGTCAGCACGCTTTTCATGTGGCCATTGTCGGTCGAGTCGCGCAAATCGGACATGGCTTCCAGAATCGGAATGCCCGCCTGTTCAAGCTGTTCCAAATGAATGCAGAACACGACCAGGTCCTGCCCCGTCACCCTGCCGCCGCCCATGCCCGCGCGGGCGCCTTTTTGGGGCTTGCATTCGATGAGCGCCAGGTCGATGGAGCCAAGCTTGGTTTCCAGGTCGTTTTCCGTCTCCGCCGACATCGAGCCGCGAATGCGCCGTCCCCTGTCGTTTAACGCGGAATAAGCATATAGAGGCATTATAATCGCTCCGTCATATCGACGACGCGAATCAGCTCGTCCAACGTGCTGTATCCCGCCGCCACTTTTTTGATGCCGTCGACGCTCATCGGCAAAAACCCGCTTTTCGCCGACGCCTGCAATATTGCTTTGCGCGAGGCGCCGCCGGCCACCAACTCGTCGGTTTCCTTGTTCATGGGAAGAATTTCGTGCACCGCCATGCGCCCCTTATAGCCGCTGCCGAAACACGCCTCGCACCCCACCGCGTCATAGAGGGTGATCGTTTTGGAAATGCCCATCACGCGCATTTCCTCTTCCGTTGCCGGGCGTGGGGTCTTGCATTTTGGGCATAGCCGCCGCATCAGCCGTTGCGCGATGACGCATACGAGCGAACCCGACAGCAAATAAGGTGGGATGCCGATGTCGATCAAGCGCGGAATCGCGCCCACCGCGTCGTTGGTGTGCAGGGTGGTGAAGACTTTATGTCCCGTCATGGCCGCGCGCATCGCCATGGTGGCGGTGGCTTCGTCGCGCACCTCGCCGACGAAGATAATGTCCGGATCTTGCCGCATCAGCGACTTTACGCCGTCGGCGAAGTCCATGCCCTTATCTTCCACCACGTTAGACTGGCGCAGCATGGGAAGCTGGTATTCGACGGGGTTTTCCAGCGTCATGATGTTGACGTCCACGGAATTGATATAGCCCAATATCGAATAGAGGGTGGTCGTTTTACCGCTGCCCGTCGGGCCGGTGACGATGATGATGCCCTCCGGACGTTTTAAGAGTTTTAGCAATAATTTTTCGTTCGATGGCGCAAGGCCGAGCGCGCTTATCTCCATGAGGGCCTTTTGCTTGTCGAGCACGCGCATGACGATGTTTTCGCCGTGGACGGTCGGGTGCGTCGCCACCCGGAAATCGATCTCGCGCCCCATGACGGTGCAACTGGTGCGTCCGTCTTGCGGCTTGCGCGTCTCCGCGATGTTCATTTTCGACATAATTTTCAGGCGCACCGCCACCGCCGGCCAATATTCCTTATGAAAGCTGCGAATCTGCACCAATTTTCCGTCTATGCGGTAACGCAGGCGCAAAAAACTGCCTTCCGGCTCGAAATGGATGTCGGAGGCGCCGCGCTTGATCGAATCCACCAAAATGGCGTCGACGAGCCGCACCGTGGGGTTGACGTAGCCCTCCTGCTCGCCGCTCACTTTTTTCTTGTCTTGCGCAAGCCCTGACTCTATCTCACGTAAAATGCCGCCGATGCTGGTTTCGTAGCCGTGATATTGGTCGAGAATTTCGATGACGTCGCTCTCCGACGCGTAGACCGGCACCAATTTCACCGAGCTGGGGAAATAGCTGCGAATCTGGTCGATGGCGACGATGTTATAGACGTCGGTGATCGCCAGAATGATCGCGCCGTCCTTGATCGAAATCGGCACCGCCTTGCAGCGCTGCGCGACGTCCTTTGGAATTTGCTTAATGAGCTTCGGGTCGAGAACCGTGTTTTTGACGCTGATTTTCTGCGACGCGCCGCCCGAGCTTTCGGTGAGTATTTCCGCCAGCGTGCTTTCGGTGATGAAGCCCATTTCGACCAGCACTTCGCCGATCATCTTGCGCTTGCCGCCGCGCTGGTTGTTTTGTTCCTTAAGCGCCGTCTCCAACTGGTCTTTGGAAATAAGGCCGCTATCGATCAGTTTCTGGCCGAGGGGAATTTTTTGCGCCTTTTTTTTGTCCGCCGCATCCGCTCCGGCAACGGTCGCGGCGGGAACCGGCGGGGGCGCTCCCGCCGACAAAGGCGCTTCCGTAGGCGAATATGTCATGCGCGCGCGCTCCGAAAATACCTCTCCTAACGGATGAAATTATAGAGGGCATCTCTAAATAAAGGGTAAAACGTTCGTCAGTGGAGCTACCCAAAAAGCGACGCCGCCAGTCCGGCCGCCATTCCCGCCGCCGCGACGACGGCATACATTTTCAGCGCCGTCGCCGTTCCCATCGTTTGGCGGACGACCAATGCAGACAGCACGCTATACGAGCCGAGCGACGTCAGCATGACCGACGCCGCCGACGCCGCCCCGCCCGACGCCATAAAGCTGTGGGCGAACATCACGTCAAACGCCATCGGTACGGGCAGGAAGGTGGATATGAGCGCTATCGCTCCCAAAGCGAGCGCGTTCGGCTCCGCCGCCAACCGGTGGAAATCGACGAGATTCGCGACCAACGCTCCAAGCAATCCCGCCGCTATCATGAGCGGCACGGTGCGGGAAAATACGTACCATAGGTTTTTGGCGTAATCCAGACACGCGCCCGAAACGCCGCCGAACCTTCTTTTAGGCGTCGACGAGGAAGGGCAAGCGGGAGCCTCCGCCGTCGCGCTCGACGCATGGTTTTTCCCGACGACGAGCGGCACGGCGACCAAGATAACAAGCAACGTCATCGATAGTTTTATGATCGCGAGATGGAACGGAAACGCTGCGAACAGCATGGACAACACGACCGGGTTCAGCCCCGGGGAGGCGACGGACGCCGCCAGGGCCGTCTCGTGCCGCGCCCCGCCTTCCGCGACGCATTTGGCGATGGGAGTCACGCAATTGGCGCACACGCCCAGCGGCATGCCCGCCAGCATTCCGCCAAAGGCGTTGACGAATCGGTTGCGCGATTGCGAAACGCGCACGTAAGATAGCAGCGTGAGCGCGCCGGCGCCGAACAATACGCCGAACGTCATCCCCTTGCGGTTCGTGTACGCCCAATTGGCGGCGGTGACGGCGGTGCGCTCCCATAACGGTTTGGTGCCGTCGTTCGGCGCCACGCCCGCGTCCGGAGAGATTTTGTCAAGCAAAACCACGTTGCCGGAGGCGACGGACGCGTACCGTTTGATTAGTCCGGGATACCTGTCCGACCAGAAAACAACCAATATCAGGCACAGCAAGACGACGATAAAGAAAATTTTTGGTTTGTCGCTCGTTACAATCGCCATATCGGAGTTCCTTTTCACGCGGTTGGAATGCTTGCCTTATATGTAAAAACTAGCCTAATATGCTTTATATTCCGTCGTCCCCGCGAAAGCGGGGATCTTTAGATTAAATCAATAGGGCGGCAGGCTCTTATAAATAATACATCACCGACGCCATGATGCGGTCGAGATCGCCTTTTAGGCCGTTTTCCAGCTCGCGTTCGCCGTGCATGTATTCCGCGCCGACGGCGAACCTGTCTATAGGCTGCCAGTAAGTATTGACGTGCCCGGACCATACGGTGGCGTTGGCTCCGGCGAGGGACGGCAACATGTCTACGTTGTTGTCGGTCCGGACGTATCCCCCCATGACGTTGGAGCGAATTTCCTTCGTCCAGAAGTGATGGTACGAAGCGTATCCGCCCCACGTGGGTTGCGCGTCGAGCACGGAGCCGTTATAGGCGGCGGCGTTCGCCCCGCCGCTGTTTCCTGCGGCGCCGCTCGATCCCCCGGAGGCGTCTTCGTACATATAGCGGCCTATGCCGTCGCCGCCCGCGACGCGCAGGCGAATATCGTCTTTTCCGTCCGCCCCGAGTCCGGTTTTGATGACCGAAGCGACGGCGAGGCCCCAGCCGAATTCCGAATCGTTCGTTCCGGTCGTCGCGTTTTCGACGTGCAGGTCGCGCGCGAGTCCCGCCACGGATATCGTGCCGAAGGGAACGTCCCACTTGCCCATGCCGACAAGGTCCGGCGTTTTTTCCAGCGCGGATCCGACGCTCGGCGAGGAGGGGTCGGAAAAATCGGAATACGGATTTTCAAGCGCGATCGAATACGCGCCCTTGCCGATTTTTTTGGTGTAGCGCAGTTGCGGTTGGCGCGATATGGTCATGCCGACGGGACCGTTTGCGTCCAGCGTCTCGGGATAGGTCGCCGAATCGAAAAACGTCGTCCAGGTTTGCCCGGCGAGCAGTCCCGCCCATTCTCCGTAGAAATGGCGCAATTGCAGTCCGTGGCCGTTGGAGGTTTTTTCGTTGCCGGCCGCGCCCAGAAAATCCGCCTCAACGTAAAGTTTGGCGTCTCCTTGCGGCGTGGGCGACGTGCCCGTCAGGCTAAAGCGCGAAGAGCGCGCGTGCATGTTGAATTCCTCGCTTTGCTTGTCTTGCGTCGAGCCGTCGAGCGGAATCGCGCCGAACGAGGCGTAGGGCGCGCCGTACGCCGTGCCCACGTCGGCGATGGCGTCAAGCTTGGCGAAGCCGCCGATTTTCAGCGACATGTCCGTTCCGGGAATTTTCCACGAATTTTTTTCCGCGCCGGCGGTCACGATCTTGTCCGCAGGCGGCATGGGCGCCGCGTCTTCGGGCGGCTTGGCCGCAGCGACCGGAACGGCGGCGTTTTTTTGCGTTTCTTCTTTTTCTTGCGCCTCCATCTCCTCGACGCGCTTCGTCAGCATTTTGACCTGAAGCCGAAGTTCCTTCAGCTCTTCCGCCCGGGTTAAGGCCAACGCGGGACGCGCGACGAAAAGCGCCGCGCCGCTCCATGCGAGGGCGAAGAATGCATACGCGACGCGATGCGATGTTTTCATGTTTTTTCCTATGTCTATGGCGCCAAACGGCATGCAGTATAAAGAAACGCACGTTAAAAAAATATAAATCACGCGGCTTGCGCCGAATGTAACGTAGAAAAAATACCTGCCGTTCCGTGCGTGACATTTTTTTCTTTTTAACGTATAATCTGCGCCATTCCTTCATCCTATACCTTCTTGCGTCATCTCTCGCCTATAGCTATCGTTGCTTTTCGTTATGGCGTCGATTACTGTTAACGAGCTGATTACGTTTAACGACGCGATCGCAAAACTAGGTTTAGAAGGCTTCAATAAGGCGCACGCAATCTCTTTGCTATTCCTGTACCTTGGCGTGCCAGGCGATCAAGAATCTTTTGATCATGCGGTGTTTGCGCTTAACGAGAATCCAAAAGCTACTCTTACTCCGACATATCGCAAAATAGTGACCACAGATATGCGAAATGCTTTCGAGACGCGTATTGTCGCCGCTCCGCAGGATTGGAATCGCGTGCTTAATAAGGTGATTCGCCTCTTTCATCGTCCTCCGGGTTCCGAGCGTCGCGATATGGTCAATATCATGATGAAACGCTTGCGGGAACTGGGCTTTGATCCGGAAGCACAAAATGTCTTCCTCAAGGATTGTATTGGGTTGATTTGCGGATCTCTCTATTGCAACCATTGCTTCGTTGATAAAGAAGCTAAGGTAGCGCTTGTGCTTGGATCAACCGTGCCGAAGATGGAAAAAAGAATTGCGCATGCCTTGGAAACATATCCGAATGCGCATATCGCTATCGTCACAGGGTTTCGGGCTTTATTCTGCGAGCCGGGTTCGGATGAAATTCCGTCTATCGTCCGATTATTGAGCGAGCGAAAGGTTCCGATTACCGAAGAAGAATTGCAGGAGATCGCCGAAGGCGAAGAACAGGCATATAGAAAAGAGTGTGAAACTGAGAACGTGACGTTCACGCCCGATACATTGCGCTTACGCATCGTTGCGAACGTCATCTCACGCTATCCTGCCGCCGCTCCTTTCCCCACCGAAGAAGACGCCCTGAATATGTTGCGTAAGGAAATGAATCTTGAAGAAAAAATGACAATCTTCTGCGCTCAAGAGGGCAACGGACGTTCGAATACCCGTGACTGCGCCGGAGCGGCCGCTAAGACTTCAAGTTTTAAGAATAAGATTCAACATGCGTATTGTGAAGGCCAAAGGAAATTTCCCGTTGTCTCCACTCCGGAGAATGTATATAGACAAACTCCGGAAGTATCGAAGGAAATGAAGGGGGAATGTCACGACTGGATCAATGCTGCTTATCAAGGGAACATGACAAATACTTCTCCCATCTCCTTCATCCCCTCCGCCCCTAAAGTTGATTGGGAAACGTTGTTGAACGCATCGTCTCCTGAGGAGCAGATCCTTTTCATACTGACCGTAGCGACGGAGATGCAGAGCATATTCTATGGTTCCTTAGAGAAATAAAACTTTCTTGAGCATTGGTTCGCTTGCGTTCGTGTTTCTTAGGTCTTATGGTGCGATAGGCATGTGTTTCTATGTTCGGCGCCGCAGGTCGCGCGCCGGGGCTTTTCGGTCGTTGCTATAAAAAAGATTTTTATAAAAAATGTTTCCCACCCTCTGTGATCGACGATTTATCGACATGGCGCTGGAGGAGGACGTCGGCTCGGGCGACCTTTCCGCCGCCCTTATTCCCGAAGGCGCGCGGGCGCGTTTCGTGATCGCGGCCAGGGAAAATTTGGTCGCGTGCGGGCTTCCGATTGCCGACTATCTGCTGCGTCTCGCGGCGAAGGACGACGTTGCGATTGATTACGCCGCAAGGGAAGGGCAAAAAATGCGTGCGGGAGAGGCGATGATGGCGGGAGAGGCCCCGGCGCGCGCTTTGCTGACGGCGGAGCGAACGGCGCTCAATTTCATTCGTCAGCTTAGCGCCGTCGCGACCTTTGCCGCGAGGCTATGCGAAGAAATGGAGGGAACGGGCGCGCGATTGCTCGACACGCGCAAGACGCTCCCCGGCATGCGGTCCATGCAAAAATACGCCGCCCGCGTCGGCGGGGCGAAAAACCACCGTTTCGGACTATATGACGGCGTGATGATAAAAGACAACCATATCGCCGTGTGCGGTTCCATCGAGCGCGCCGTCGACGAGGCGCGGCGCCGCGCCCCGTTACTGACGAAAATCGAGGTGGAGTGCGACAGTTTGGAACAGGTCGAGGAGTGCTTGACGCGCGCCCTTCCCGACGTGGTGATGCTCGACAATATGAGCGAGGAAGATATGCGCCTTGCCGTCGCGATGCGGCGCGATCTGGGGTCGACGATTACGTTCGAGGCGTCGGGCAACGTGACGCTTTCGCGCGTGCGCGCCGTGGCCGAAACCGGCGTCGAGTGTATCTCCGTCGGGGCGCTCACCCATTCGCCGCCGCCGGTGGACATAGGGTTGGACGTTGTTTAAGCTCATCGACAAGTATAGGAAGTTTCTTTTTTTCCCGGGATGGCTCATGCCGGGCGGAAAAGGGGAGGGGCGCTACGCGCGTTACCCCTCTTACGCGGCATGGCGGCGCGCCATGCTGCGCCTGCGTCCTCAGGGAGTATTCGCTCGCATCGCGGTCGGATGGAGCTTGGGCGCTCAGGTGGCGGCGCGCGCCGTCGCCGACGGCACGCTTTGCGTCGACGTCCTTGTGCTTATCGGCGCGCCGTTTCGCTTTGTTGACGAACGCTCGCCTTTTGCCTCGGAAAAACAATGCCTCGCTTTCGCGGAACGTTTTCGCCGGGCGCCGGACGTCACGTTGCGTTCCTTTATCTCGGCGGTGGCGGACGGAAACGAGAAAGCGACGGAAATACGAGCGTTCCTGCGCCGAAATCCCTCCCGGGACGGCGCCTATCCGTACCCGTGGCTCGTGAAGGAATTATTTCGTTTCGACGGGGCGCGCCTGCGCGTTCCTAAAAAACGCATGCCGAAACGTGTGCTGGTCATACATGGCGAAAACGATAAGGTCGTGGCGCCGGCGCAAGCGGCCTTATGGAAAAACATATTCCCGCACGCGAAAATATATATGGTCCCAAACCAAGGTCATGCGGTCGTTTTTGCGAACGGGGAGGGGACGCCGATCAACTTTTCTTCCCTCGTCGCACAGGGGGGAAGGTCGCCCAGCGCATATTCGCCGTAGCCGATGCGGATAAGGCGGGTGACTTGCAGTCCGCAATATTCCATGATGGCCCGGATCTCGCGGTTTTTTCCTTCCCGCAACGTCAATCGATACCATAATTGCGACGCGCGGTCGCGACGTTCGCTTTCGATCTCTATCGGGCGATAGCGAATTCCGTCCACGACGGCGCCGCGTTGCGCCTCGCGCATTTTACGCACGTCCGGTCGCCCGAACGCCCGCACCCGATATATGCGCGGCAGAGCGGAGGAAGGCGACGTCATGGCGTCGGCCACGGCGCCGCTATTGGTGAGAAGAAGCAATCCTTCGGTATTATAGTCAAGCCGGCCCACATATTTGAGCGCTTGCATCTCCGGCGGCAAAAAATCGTAAATGGTCGAGCGTCCTTCCGGATCGCCGGCGGAGGTGACGCAGCCCTTGGGTTTATGGAAGCGCCAAATACGCGCCTCCGGCGGAGCGGAGAGGGGCTTCCCGTCCAGCGTCGCCCTATCCGTTGAGGGAGAGACGCGCACCGCCTTGTCGCGACAGGTTTCTCCGTTTACGGAAACTCGCCCCTCGTCGATCATGCGTTCGGCGGCGCGACGCGACGCGCCGGCGCACATCGCTATCCACTTCGCGATTTTATGCGTCTCCATAGGCTAGCGCGCCAACGTGACGGTGAAGGCGGGGGCGTTATAGACGATTCCTGATTTTTCCAGCGCGCGCGACAAGTTTTCTCCGCAGCGATGCACCAGCGTCACCCGCATGTTGCCGGGAATAAGCGAGTTCGGTTGCACGAAAACGACGCCCGGCGCGGCGCGCAGCCGATTTTCAATCTCCGTCCATTCCTTTAAGTCGTATACGGGAGCGATAAGCGTCAGGGTTTGTTCGGGAGCGGCGCCGCACCCGACGTCGTATCCGGGATTTTTGAGCGCCGCCTCGCCCGTTCCGGCGTTGGCGGGATTATACACGTATGCGTCTTCTTGCGGCGCCGGCGACGTTAAGACGTCGTTGCCGTACACGCTTCCCGAGCCGCTGCCGAGCTGCATGCGGTCGAAGGAGGCGCGAACGACGCGCCCGACGAAGCCTTCCATGTTTTCTCCCGGCGCCGGCGCGTAGCTTTCGACGAAAAGCGGCGCGAAGTCCGGAGAGACGCGGGCGACGCGCAACACGATCGTTCCCGCCGAAACGCCGGGCGCGCGCGAAAATTCGCCGAGCGCAATGACCATGACGTCTTTTCCCGGCAGGAACGGCGCCAAGCCTTCCTTTATGCGCGAACGGTCTTCCGGCGCGAGCACGCCGTTGCGCACGTCGTCTAAAAATAACGGGTGCAAGGTCGGCGCATCGGCGGGAGGGGTCACGGCCTTGCCGGAGGCAATGGCGGCGCTTCGCCAGGCGCGTTGCCATATATTATCGGCGGCGTCCCATTGCTGCAAGGCGTTGCCGTCGTCGAAGATGGGCAAGACGGCGAGGTTTTTCGATTGGGCCTGGTTTTGATTGTCGAATTGGTCGCGATATTGCGCGTAGTCGTTGCGCCATTCGCCGGCGGTGGGGGCGGGGTCGGCCACGCCGGCGCCGTCCAGCATGGCGCGCACCGCCTCGGGCCGAAATTTAAACGCAAAAACGGCCTGATAATGGGTGGCGCTCACTTTTTCGCCCTTGACGTCCATTTCGCTCACCGCAGACCCGACGGCGCCGTCGTCAAAACGCGACGCGATGGTTTCGGCGTCCTCATACCCTAAGGTTTGCAGTAACTTCACGAACGCCTTGCGCTGCCCTTCCGAAATAGCTGCCTCCATCGCTTTTTCGCCGCTTGCGGCGTCTTTTCCCGCCTGAATGTCGGTCACGTAATACGGATTGGCCGGCGCGGGAGGCGTCGCGCTTTCGGCCGGGGCGGCAGACGTTGTCGGCGGCGTTTGAGCGTAACCGCAGGGAATAAGGATAAGAAACGTCGCGCAAGCGGCAAGGGCGTAATAAAACGCGCGGAAACACATGAAGAAAACTCCCTGACTCGACTCGAAGCGCGCCGCCTTATGCGGAACAACGTAAATATTTACACCATATTAATATATTTTTCAATGGCGTTGTTGGGAATGCTTACGCAAGGCGCGGCTACGAAGGAACGGGAACGCGGCAATATGCGAGCGCGGCGATAAGGGCGGCGTCGTCGGCGTAAGGGGAGGGGAGGGGAAGCTGTCCCGTCAGCCAAGGAAAAATATCGTAATCGCTTTCGTCTAAAAATTGCTCGTACAGGGTAAGCGTCGCGTCGCTAAAGGCGTAAATATGCTTCTCGGGAATGCGCATGAACAGCGCGTCCGTTTCGCGGCATCCGCGATGCGCGCCGCGATAGATGGCTTTTTTGACAATGTTTTCCTTCGCTTCCCTCATGACGCCGCCATTATGCCTTGCGCGGGAGACGACGCCTCTCCGTAGCGCTTGCGGGGCATTCGTCCGGCCAAGTAGGCCAATCTGCCGGCGACGACGGCGTGTTTCATGGCTTCCGCCATTTTGACGGGATGTTTTGCGTGCGCGATGGCGGTGTTCATCAACACCCCGTCGCATCCCAGTTCCATGGCCACGGCGGCGTCGGAGGCGGTGCCGACGCCGGCGTCGACCAACACCGGCACGTTCGCGTTTTCGACGATGAAACGAATGTTGAGGGCGTTTTGTACGCCTAGCCCCGACCCTATCGGCGCCGCCAGCGGCATGATCGCGACGCAGCCCATCTCTTCCAAACGTTTCGCCATGAGCGGATCGTCGGAGCAATATACCATCACGTCGAATCCGTCTTTAATCAGCGAATCGGCCGCCCGAAGCGTCTCCGGCATGTCGGGGTAAAGCGTGGTTTCGTCGCCCAGCACTTCCAGCTTCACCAGGTTCCACCCGCCGGCCTCGCGCGCAAGCCGCAAGGTGCGCACCGCGTCGTCGCACGTGAAGCATCCGGCGGTATTCGGCAGATAGACGTATTTTTTGGGATCGAGGTAATCTTGCAGCATCGGCGCGTTTCTTTCGGCGACGTTGACGCGCCGCACCGCCACGGTGACGATTTCGGCCCCCGACGCCTCTATCGCCGCACGGGTTTCCTCGAAATCTTTATATTTTCCGGTGCCGACCAGCAGGCGCGACGTAAATTCGCGCCCCGCTACGTTAAAACTGTCCGTCATATTACGCGTCGCTTTATGGAATAATTCCTGAAAATCGTCTCGTTTCAACAAGTGCGCACAGCCTAAATACGGCATGCCAAAAAGTCAAATTTTTAAAACTCGTTTTTTTTTATTTTTCCGCGTTCGAGCCTGCGAACGAAAGGGAGCGTAACATAAAAAAACGGTGACGCAAGACAAGAAAAGAGGACAGGGGAGCACAACGTTCCCGGGTCGCTTATTCTTGATTGAATTGAAGGGAAATCTTGCCGTCATTATCACGTTTCAGAGGTGGAAATTTCCATTCTTTACCTGATTCCCCTTCTTTGTATTGAGTGACGTCGTGTATGCCATCTAGGCTTAATAGATGGCACCCGAAATCCTGCTCAATTACTTGGCCGGTTTCATAAGAAATCAATGGAAAATTGGCGCCGGTCGCCTCTTTATCAGAAGGAGGGGACGTATCGTCGGAGGCTGCGGAGGGTTCGTTCGTAAACGATATGTGGCATGAAGCGGAGCGTAAGTAATGTAGCCTATATTTTCCGGAAACCACCATGTACCTCATGCAAAGCGTTACGCCTCCTTTCGGCGGAATCTTATCATCGGCGAATGTAGCGCTAGATTTACAACCAGGCGTTGCTCCGGTTTTCTCCGCCTCCTCTTCTTTGATAAAATCGCAAATGGATTGCGCCATTTTTTTAAGAGTCTCGTTGGAGATGCCGTTAACGTCTGCTGAAGCCATGGTGCAGAGGAAGGTACGAACGAGAAGGGAGAGAACTCGGTACAGATGAAACTTTAGGATGCCGCCAGCATAGGCGACCGGGACGTATGAATGCAAGCTGTTTTTCAGGGTAAAC
>JBEVNR010000001.1:0-88342 GCA_040507985.1 Rickettsiales bacterium
TGCCCTCGGCTTTTTACGTATCGGCGCGAAATCGTCGCATTAATGAAAAATTTTTTTTAAAAAGCAACGGCGCTGCGGAAAACACGAATACAAATAAAACGTCTCAAGGCCGAACCGGCCGGCCGTGGGGGAAAAGATAGGAACGGATAGCATCTAGCGCGTCATTACTCAGAATCGCTTTGCTGCATAAATAAGCAACAAGCATCCGAAAGAGTTATTGACGCTTTACACAAGAGTTCCCCTTAGAACAAGCTCCCCACCGTGAATCCCCTGATGATGCCTCGTATCGTTTGGAGGATGTCTGGCTATCGAAACGTTGGCGCCCCTTGCCTTTCTTTTTATAACTTTTACATGAGAAACACCGAAGCTTTGGCGCCTTCTGTTCTTCTTGAAATGAGTCGTCTATGTGATTGTGAGGTTTTAGAGTAGTTCTTGTGAACCGCCCTTTTGCCGTTCGACGATTTTCTTCCTGTAGCGCAGCGGAATGGCATGGCTTGGAGGAGGTTGCGATAAATTTCTGTTTCATGATTTCGAGAATTTCGGACGCCTTGCAATTGTGAGATACATCTTTTGATGTACAGGGCGATCCGGACAATACGATCTGTAAATCGCCAAGCGCTTTCATAACGAATTTCGAAAAGGCGGCCGGACAGTGAATGTCGTCGCTCGTCAATGTGTTGACTTGCTCTCGCAATTGCATCCACGGATCGAATTCGACGGCATCCGCTTTTATCGAAGAGTTATCCTTTTCAATAAATTCGGTGGCGCTTCTTTCTTCAATAAACGCGACGGCTTTTTCTTCCGAAGGGAAGGTACGGGGAAAGTAAGAGCAAAAGGCTTTCGCAGCGCGTGTTATTTCTTGTTTGCGGTTTCCCTGCGGGAATTCGTCTTGCTTTATAAGATAATAAAGGACAGCAAAGGAATGTGCTGTTATTTTGGCTCGAAAAAGTTCAGGGAATTCCGGATGCTCCTTCTCGAATGTGTCAATCAATCCCGTTAACTCGTCACGAACCTGTTCCACGGTTCTGCCGTCGGGCGTGGTGACGGTGACACCTTGGGTAGCGATAGCGTCCGCCATGGGAAGTGCAAAAGCGTAAGGATATATCGGTCGGATATGTAGTCGAGAGAGTCCGAAGAAAATCGGAGAAGCGTGAAATTTTGTGTGCATTCATCATAGCATGCGTTAGTGAAAAATCAAGCGGGAACCGGACCGTTCGATGCGTCGGTGCGGGTGAAGACATAAATTAATACGTTAATTTTTTCTTCTTCGTCATTCCCGCGAAAGCGGGAATCCAGCATTTTTTAAACTTGCGCGCGAAGCGCGCTCTTATTTTAAAGAATAAATGAGCGTGTTACGCACGCAAATTTTGTTTTTTGCCTAGATTCCCGCTTTCGCGGGAATGACAATGTTTAATTTTTATAATCTTGTTAATTCATGTTTTTGCCCTGCCCGCGTAGCTAAACGAGACGATTTTCAGGATTTTTTCAGCGAGAATTGATATGCTCCTGAAGGAATGGCGAGCTATTTTAAAAAAACATATCAAGTTCGCGGCAACAATCCGGCCGTTCCGGCTGCGCCGGCCTATGGATCAAAAAATGCATGCGGCCCGGAGCCAAGGAAAAACCATGCGAACGCAACGCGCCCGGCCGATGGGAGAAACGGAATTTATTTTTCTGATGGCGCTGCTCATGTCGTCGGTGGCGCTGTCGGTGGACGGCAGCATTCCGGCGATGTCCGTGATTGGAGCGGAACTGGGCGCAGCGCACCCGAACCGGGCGCAACATATCGTCAATTGCTTTTTCGCCGGCATGGCGGTTGGGCAATTGATCGCCGGGGCGGCGTCGGACGCGCTCGGACGCCGCCTTGTGCTGTTTTGCGGAATTGGCGTCTATTGTTGCGGCGCCGCCATGTGCTACGTGGCCGGGGACATGCCGACGATGCTGGCGGGACGGGCCTTGCAGGGAGCGGGGGCCGCCGGGCCGTACATCATGGTCATGTCGATCGTGCGCGACAAATATCGCGGACGGGCGATGGCGCGCGTCATGTCATACGTGGCCGGGGTGTTCATCATGACGCCGGCGGTGGCGCCCGCCTTAGGCCAGATCGTGATGCAAATCGGCGGATGGAGGGATATTTTCGTCGCTTATATCGCCTACGCCGCCCTCTGCGGCTTATGGGCGGCATGCCGCCTGCGCGAATCGCTTCCCAAGGAAAAGCGGACGCAATCCGGCAGTTCGCCGACGCTGCGAGCGCTGCGCAAGGCGGCAAAAAATCCCTCGCTATGGATACATACGGCGGCGCTGGGATGCGTGTTTGCGGCCTTGACCGGATATATCAACGCCGCGCAACAAATTTATTCCGAAATATACGGCGTGGAAGAGGAATTTCCGCTTTATTTTGGCGCCGGATCGTTGGCTACGGGCTTGGCGTCGCTGTTGAACGGGCGGTTGGTGCGGCGTTTCGGCATGCGCCGCATTTCTTTAACCGCCTCGGCGGCAACGACGATGATCTCCGTCGCGGTTTTTTTGTGGGTCGCGCAATTTTCGTTCCCCTTCGCCGCCTTCGTCGCCTATGGGGCAACGCTGATGTTTTGTTTCGGTTTTTTATACGGAAACCTTAACGCCATGGCGCTGGAATCCGCCGACGATGCGGCCGGCGCCTCGGCGGCCATATTGGGCGCGTTTGCCACGTTGTGCGGCGCGGGGATGGGGGCGGCCATCGGACAGTTATACGACGGAACGATCTTGCCTATCGTCGCGGGCTTCGTCGTTACGGGATGCGCGACGCTCACGCTTATATATGTCGGGAAAAAATATCGCGGTAAGCCTTTGTAAATGACGTTTTTATTAGACTTCTTGCATAACCGCTACTAAAGCGAGCGTCTACGTCGGTTCGTCCGTCCTCGAATCCTCACGTACCTATGTACGCTGCGGTTCTCCGGGCAGGCGAAACCTAGTATCCGCTCGCCTTAGCGGGTTATGCAAGAAGTCTATTGTACGCGCAAGGCAAGACATGCTATACATGTACGGTTTTAAGCATCGGATCGACTATAGTTGTAAGAGGTTGTTCGCGATGGTCGCACAACGTTCCCGTCCGAAAAAATCTTCTTCGGGCGTCGGCTCCTACGCCTTGCTTTTATGCAGGGAATATAAAGCCTATCTGGCCGCCTTGTGCGGCGTGGCGCTGCTTGCCTCGTTTTTCAGCATTGCGGTCAATTATAACGTCAAGCAAATCATCGACGCGATCGCTTACGACGAAAGCGCAAATCTCTGGGGATTGCTGGCGCTGTTCGCGTTTTATAAGCTCATGCGCCACGGCATGTATTTCATCAACCGCCTGCTCGACATTCGCTACAAGCCGGAATTGCTTGAGCGCACCGTCTCGGACATGTACCGCAAGACCTTAGGCCACAGCCTGCATTGGTTCGACTCGCATTTGTCCGGAGAAATCGCGAGCAAAATATCCGACCTGCAAACCGGCGTCGTCACCTTCATCACCTTCGCCTTTCGGGCCACCGTGAACGTGCTCACCATTCTCATGAGCCTGGCGTTTATGGTCAACGTACACGCGCAGCCCGCGCAGGTATTGGCCTGCTTCGTCGCCATATACATGCCGATATTATATGCGCTCATGACGCGTCAAATGCGCCTACAGGAAGATTCCGTCCGCGCGCGCCAGCAAACCGTCGGCGTCGTCAACGATTCCGTGGCCAATATTTTCGCCGTGAAGGTGATCGGCAATCCGGACGACGAATTTCGATCGAAGCTTTTTCCCGCGTTGTTGGGGTGGAAGGCGAAGGACAAAAAAACCCGGCATTTCGACGCCTGGTGGGTCGACAACGTCGACACGATCATGATTACGCTCATGAGCGTCGGGCAAATTTATCTGCTCGCGCGGCTTTTTCAGGCGGGGGAAATCACTGCCGGCGGCTTCGCCTTCGTGTCTATGGTGACGCTGAACATTCACAACGAACTGGATAAGTTTCTCGACAGCTTGCTGTTTAACGTCAATCCGGCGGCGGCGCAGATTAAGTCGTCCTACGCCTTCCTTAACGAAGCGTATGACGTGACCGACCGCCCGGACGCTACGCCGATGGCGCGCGCAAGCGGCGACATAGAATATCGCGACGTCTCTTTTTCCTACGGCGCGAGCGATACGTCGATTCTACGCCATTTTAACCTGCATATCGCGCCGGGCGAGCGCATCGGCGTCGTCGGGGCCTCCGGCGCGGGAAAAACCACCATGATTAAATGCCTGTTGCGCTATTTCGACGCGCATAGCGGACATGTGCTGATTGACGGAAAGGACGTGACGCGCGTGACGCAGGAATCGTTGCGCGCCAATATTTCCGTCATTCCGCAAGACGTCACGATGTTTCACCGAAGCGTGAGGGAAAATTTACGTTTGGCGAACATCGACGCCACCGACGACGAGATTATCGGCGCCTGCAAGAAGGCGAAAATTCACGACGACATTATGGCGATGGAAAAGGGGTACGATTCCGTCGTGGGCGAACGGGGCGTAAAAATGAGCGGCGGACAGCGGCAACGCGTCGCCATCGCCCGCGCCATACTCAAAAACGCCCCGATATTAATATTGGACGAAGCGACGAGCAGCCTCGACACCCCGACCGAGGCGCTGATTCAGCGCTCCATCGAAGACATGCTCGAAAAAGGAAGCGCAACCGTCATTGCGATTGCGCACCGACTTTCCACCCTAAAACGTATGGATCGCATTATCGTTATGGAAAAAGGGCGCATCGTCGAGGAGGGAACGCACGACGCCCTTATTCAAAGGGAAGGAGGGGCCTATAAGCGCTTGTGGGAAATGCAGGCGATATAACGTGCCGCTCGGGTGTGCGTAAATTTGCTTTGACTCTTGCGCGGCCGGGCTTCTAAAATAGACCGCTTGCTTACACATAAAAACATAAAGCGCCGCCATGAAAATTCCCCCAAAAGACGCCGAACGCTTTATCGCCGGATTTCCGGACGGCGAGGGTTTCGGAGGAAAAATCGCGACGCTTTTATGTTACGGCAAGGACGTCGGACGCATCGCCATGCTGTGCGACAAATTATGCGCCAAGTTTTTAGCGAACGCTCCTCGGGGAGAGGTCATCAAAAAAAATTTCTCCGACTTCAAAGGCGACGCGGCCGGATTTCGCGACGAACTTTACGCGGCGTCGTTTTTCTCCGACCGAAAATTGCTGGTGTTGCGCGACTGCCCGACGACGTTGCCGTCCGATTTTAAGGAGATATTGTCGCAATACGCCGGAATTAACCGCATTATCGTCGTCGCCGACGATTTGCCGCCCGCCTCAAGCCTGCGAAAATTCGCCGAGTCCGCTCCCTCCGGCATCGCCGCGTTGCCGTGTTATGCCGACGACGTCGGAGATCTGGCCGTTTTCGTTCGGGAATACATGCGCGAACGCGGCTTGTCGATAGAATCCGACGCGGTACGCGCCGTTGCCGAGTCGTTGCCGGGCGACCGCATGGTCGTCATGCAAGAATTAGAAAAGCTGGCCCTATATAAGGGAGAAGACGGAACGCCCGTCTCGCTTAAAGACGTCGAAAACGTGGTGGACGTGGAATCGTCGGCGCCCTTGTCGCAATTATGCCGCGCGGCGTTTAGCTGCGACGCTGCCGTCGCCAATCGCGTTTTTCGCGGATTATGCGCCGACGGCGTGCACGGCGTCGGCGTGTTTCGCGCCCTTGCCCGACACGCCGCGACGCTGGAGGAAATTGTGTTACGACAGGCGCAAGGCATGACGGAAGACGAGGCCGTCAAGTCGCAACGTCCGCCGATTTTCTTTCGCGACGTCGCGTCCGTGCGCGCGCAATTGCGCCTATGGAACTTGTCGGGCTTAACGCAACTGCGCAACTTGTTGCAAAAAACCGAAATCAGGCTAAAATCGTCCGACGTCGATTCCGACGTCGCCGCCGAAATGGGGTTGTTCCTTATGATGCGCCTTGCGGCTCGCCGGTCTCGGTAACGACGCGAATTTCCACGGCGCGGCGCCATTCCGGACGCCCGTTTTCGCCGTTTTTTTCTTCGGGAAGCCATCCCTCGTCAAACGCCACCGCTTCGACGGCCTCTTCCTCTATGCCCGCCTCGACGAATATGCGTTTCACCGCAAGCGCGCGGGCGAGGGCCAATTGTATCTGGCGCGTTTTATTTTTAGCCGCGCCGTTTTTGGCGTCGATATATCCGCGCAGCGATATGCGGCAAGGACCGTCTTGTGCCAATTTTTCCGCATATGACGTGAGCGCCAGGCGTTGCCCTTGGGGAAGCGCGGACGTCCCGGGAAGAAAATACGCCCATTCAGGATTGAACGAAAGGGGAGTCGTCGGCTCTTTTTTCGTTGATACGGGCACGTTCGCCGCCTCCGAAGGCACGGTTACGGCGCCCCGCAAGGTCGCCTTTGCCAGTTCTTCGAAGGTTTCGTCCATGGCCGCATGAAACGCGTTTCGGCACTCGGCGGACTTATCCAGCGTCGCGTACCTGCAATCATAGAGCGCCATCGTTTTTGCCGCCTTTTCCGGATAAAGGCGCGGGTCGCCGGGATTTTTCGTTAAATGTAGCATAAAACCGTAATCTTGCGCGTAGCCGGCGGTCGAAAGGGGCGCGAACGGCGAGCGCGGCGCCGGCGTTTTCCCCCGGGTCGACTCCAATCCGCGCCTCGCAAGCTTTTCGCCGACAAAAGACAGATTTTTTTCGTTAAACTCTTTTGCCAGCCGCAAATAATCCAACGCCAAGGCTTTTTGGTACGTCGTTAAGCGATCAAAGGAAGGATCGCGCGAGGCCGCTTCCAATTTTCCCGTCAGTTGCGTTTCGCATGAAGCTACGACAAGGGCGCAGCACGTCGCCGCTGCGAACGAAAAAATCTTTTTGACCGCCGAATAAAGCGCTGCGGAGGAAAATATCTTCACGTTTTTTGCGCCTAAAATCCGAAGGAAAGGCCGGCCTCGGCATTGTGCGTTTCGTAAGACGCGTCAACCCGCCCACTGCCGACCGTTAAGCGGGCGTCTTGCGTGGCGAAATAACGGTAGCCGACGGTAAGCGCGGTGTTCGGACGAAAGAAAAACTGTGCGCCGGCCATGCCTTGATAGGCAAACACGTCGTCCTTAAAAACGTCGCCGGTCTTGAGCCTGGCATACCCCGCGCCGCCGCCGATATAAGGCATAAATCCGCGACTGAACGGCAGGTCGTAATATAAATTTGCCATGGCGCCGTATGTTTCGTACGCATCCGGTCCCAACGCCTCCACCGCCGGATCGTCAATGTCGTTGCGGCGATAATAGCCTTCCACCTCCGCCCGGGTATAGTTCGGAAGGCGAAAGCCGAGCGCGACGGCGCCGCCGAACCCGTCCTTCACGCCCACGTCCGACTTTACTCCGGTCGATACGTTTTCAAACGCCGGATCGTTCATGTATACGCTAAAGCCGGAGAGACGGAGATAGCCCTGACCGTTTCCCGCCTCCGCGCAATCCGTCCCGCCGAATGCGCCAACCGTCGCCGCTATCGCGAATATGGAAAGTAATGTCCTCGTTTTCATGAAAACGCCCCCTCGTTCGTGTAATCGAAATAGGAAGTATAGAAAAACCTTATCGTTTTTCAATGGTTTTTATCCATGCCCCCATCCCGTTCCTTACGTCCACATGCTCTAAAAATGCAATTTTTTTAAAAAATCCCCCAAACCTTCTCGAACCTGCGAGACACGATACGCCTTAAAACTCCCGGACCCCTTTTTTAGGTTTTTTTCATATAGGCGACGAAAGGACAACACACGCATAACAATGGCAATAAAGAAGAATGAGAAAAGGCGCCACGTTCTTGACGAAGCATTTCGTTGCCTTCTTTTTTCCTCCGTGATTCGGTAACCCAATAGTTCTTATTGTAAATTATCAGACAACAGCAACCAGGCTAATGTTCTTTGGGGATTGCGAGGAACGTCCCCTAGAAATCAAGGCTGCAATCGCCCACGCTAACATCACGCTCGGCGCAACGCACCCTATCCAATAGAAGCCGGAACACGAGAGATATTTCCACTCCTCCATGCACATTGGTTTGGCGATGCGGTCATACATCCACGTTTCGATAACGTATAGGAGGGACAGGCTTATAATAGCCCACAGTACGTATGGGGCGACAGAAGCCAAACGCGAGATAGAATTATAAAATAGCACTGAAAGACACGCTGTGTGGGCCACAATTAAACTGCTTAGGATAAGGTGCGGAAGCAACCGCACCAAATCTCGATGCGCGTAAGAAGAGGCAAGATAGGGAAAACATAAGGCATGCAAGAACGCACAACACAACGAAGCCAAACGCGAGATAGAATTATAAAATAGCACTGAAAGACACGCTGTGTGGGCCACAATTAAACTGCTTAGGATAAGGTGCGGAAGCAACCGCACCAAATCTCGAGGCGCGTAAGAAGAGGCAAGATAGGGAAACCATAAGGCATGCAACAACGCACAACCCAACAGCGCATACAAAATTGTTAAGCCATTTATTCGACATCGAATCAACACCGTCATTTTTTGGAGAGTTTGGTATGATCGCGCGAAATAGGAACGTGCGAAGAGATGAACGGGCAGAAAATCTTGAGCGTTTACAAGAATGCGTCTGTAGGTAAGGAAGAAGGGTTAAGATAAAGCATAAAAAGCCTTAATTAAAAAATCAAGCGGAACGTTAAATATTATCGCGCATCCATCCCCACGCGCGTTCGTACCAGCGTTTTTGGCGGTGATATTCCTTAAGGTGCAGGGCGAGCATTTTCCTGCGGTACACGTAATAGCGCAGCACGCCGACGGGGGTCGAGAAAATCGGTCCGCCCATCGATTCCGGCAGCCCCGCGCAGTGGCCCGGCCTGCCGATGCGGGCGTTCATGCCGGTCTTTACGGAAACGTAGTCGCACAATCCCGTTAAACATGCGCCGCCGCCCGTTAAGACGGCGCCGCTCGGGGCTTGCTCCTTTAATCCGGTAGGCAGGCGAGACAATAATATGTCGATAATTTCCTCTATCCTTGATTGTATGATGCTCACCAATTGCGAACGCGGAGCATAAGTCGGATCAGATTTTCGCAGCGCCACGTCGGCGTTATGAACGAACTCGACCGATTCGTAATCGTCCACGTGCGACGGGCTAACCGAACCGTACAGCGTTTTCAGGCGCTCGGCATTCTCCGGAGAGGTGCAAAGGCCGATGGATACGTCGCGCGTGACGTGCGCGGCGCCAAGCGCGAAACTGTCGACGTAATGCAACGCGCCGTTTTTAAACAGCGCGACCGAGGTATTTCCCCCGCCGAAATCAATCGCCAGCGCGCCGGCCTCGCGTTCCGCTTCCGTCATGCAGGCAAGCCCGGCGGCATAAGGGGCGCTGACGGCGTCGCGCATGTCGAGATGGCAGCGCGCGAGAATCGAGGCCAAATTGGCAACCGTCGAGGCGTCGGCGTCGAGCAGGTGCATGTCCGCCGTTATTTCGCCGGCGTGCATGCCGACCGGCTCGCGAATGCCGCCGTTGCCGTCTATCGCGAAATCGAGAGGGACGCCGTGGAGCAATATGCGGCCCTTCGCGTCGAAACGCTTGCACCCCCTCTCGAGCATGCGATGCATGGCGCCGGAGGTGACGGCGTCGTTAATTTCATGCTGAAGGACGATGCGACGCGAGGCTTGCCGGTTGCCGCTTATGGCCAACACGACTTCGTTGACGTTGACGCCGGCCATTTTTTCCGCCGACGCCACGACCGCGCGAATGACGTCCTCGGCTTTTTGGGCGTCGACGACGTAACCGGCCGATATGCCCCGCGACAATTGCTGCGCGGCGCCGCACACCGTCACCTCGCCCGAGGCGGTTATCCTGGCGATGAGGCACGCGGTTTTGACGTGCCCGACGTCAAGCGCGGCGACAATCTCTTCGGGCGACGCCGTCATCCTTTTTTCTCCGCGTGCGGCGATTCGGAAGGCAACAGGTAAATGCGCCTTCCCTCCTTCAAATCGACGGTTTGCACCCTTCCCCCTTCCAGCAATCCCGATTCGAGCATCGCCTCTATTTGCCGCATGGCCGATTCGGGCGCGTCTTCCGGCAGGCGCAGCAACACGCCGTTTTTGAGATAGACGTCCCATCGGCGCTCGCCGACGAACGACGCCGACGCCACCCGTCGCGACACCTTGGGATAGGCGCGAAGCCGGTCCATAAACTCGGGCAGTTTTTCCGCCGCGCCTTTTCCCGACACTAAAATAAGGTCGCCGTAACCGGCGTAGTCGTTCACTTGCGTAATTTTATGGCCGTAGGCGTCGATAAGGTAAAACTCGCCCTCATATTGCCATAGCGCCGTGGCGACGTGTTCGCGCAACCGGACGGAAATCGTCGAGGGAAGCAATCTTTCGACCAGGGCGACGTCGACCCACGGCAAGTTTTCCATGTCCTCCCTCAACCGTTCGATGGGAACGGAAAAGATCGGCGCGTTTTCATACGGTTCAATAATCGCCAAGGCGTCTTTTCTGGCGGTGCGCTTCAAGCCTTCGACGTAAAAATGTTGCACGGACAATCCGAGCGAGCGCGACGTTCGCGCATAGTTGGCGTACGTCGCCTCCCTCACGCTCTCGTCGCCGTATAAACCCGCGAACGCGAGCGCGGCGACGGTACAGGTCGCCGTTTTCAGAAAGGCGGACGTACAGGCGACGCGCCGAACGCACGACAAGGCGCGCCGCTTAAGCGATACGCGCGGCAACGGCGCCGCCTCCACAAACGCGTTGTTTCTTGTTTCGTTCCTCATGACCTGACGGTGTAAATAAAAAACGGGAGCGCACCACATGGCGACGGCCAAGCATAAAGGCGCCGCACGACTTTTGCAAGGGCGACCGAAAAAACGCATGGCAAAGCTTAGCTATCGGCGAGCCGAGCCGGAAGCGGCATGCCCGGAAAACCGCAGCGTACATATAAGTACGCGAGGATATGAGGACGAATTTAGGCGAGGCAGACGGCCGCCGATAGCGAAGTTATGCAAGAGTTTTAATCGATTATCTCGGCGCCGATATTGCTTATGTCCTCCGTCGTGATCCCCTTCACGCAAAATTGCCCGCCTAACATTATTTTATGCGGCTTACCGTCCAGCGGACAAATCACGGAGATAGAATCCCGACCTTTTTTTTCGCCTAAAAGTTTTTTCAGAGGCTCCGCCCACGCGACGCCGTCCGCGCGCAGGACGATATGCCTGGGCGGCTCTTCGTCAAGGGGACGGAGGGCGTCGGCGGTGAGGCGGATATTGCCTTCCTCCTTCCGCACGTGCACGTCAACGGCGAACAGCGCGCCCGTCTCCAGCGCGTCGCGATGGGAATCGAGAAGCGTTTCGTTATAGATGGAGACTTCAAACATGCCGCCTTCGTCGGAGAAATCGATAATGGCGAAGCGGCCTCGCGGCGAGGATTTTATTTTTTTGCCCGTCACCACCCCGGCCACGGTGGCTTTTCCGCTTTCCGGCAGGCGGTCGAATCGGTCGGAAAAAATCACGCCTTCCCCGCGCAGCGTTTCGTTATATTGCGCGAGCGGGTGCGACAGCATGAAAAAACCGAACGCATCGAATTCGGCCTGCGCTTTTTGTCGTAAGGAATACCCTCCCTCTTTCGACCGTATGGCCGGCTTGGGAAGGTCGCTTCCTCCCCCGCCGAACAGCGAGGCTTGTGCGCTGGCTTTTTCTTCGCGAATCGCGGCGCCGTAGCGCGAGAGCGCCTCCAGCGAATCCACGAGCGCTGCGCGATCGGGGTGCAGCGCGTCGAAGGCTCCGGCCTTGAACATGTTTTCGCACAGACGTTTATTCACGCATTCGGACGGCACGCGGGAAAAGAAATCGTAAATATCCCTGAACTTGCCGTTTTTCTTTCTTTCTTCCGCGACTTTCTCGACCGCCCCCACGCCCACGTTTTTTAAGCCGGCCAATCCGTAGCGAATGCCGAGACGCCCGTCCTCGCCCGTCTCCGGCATAAAATAGGCGTGCGAGCGGTTTATGTCCGGCGGAAAGACGGGAATGGCGTGCAACTTGGCCTGTTGCATGAACACGGCGATCTTGTCGCTGTTGTCTATCTCCAGATTGGCCGAGGCGGCCAAAAATTCCACGGGATAATTCGCCTTCAAATAGGCCGTATGGTAGGAAATAAGCGCGTAGGCCGCCGCGTGCGACTTGTTAAACCCGTAGCCGGCGAACTTGTCCAGCACGTCGAAAATTTCCGACGCCTTGTCCTTGTCCACGCCGTTCCTCACGGAGCCGTCGATGAACAACTTGCGCTGCGCGTCCATCTCCGCCTTGATTTTCTTGCCCATGGCGCGCCGCAGCAGGTCCGCGCCGCCGAGCGTGTAGCCCGCCATCACCTGCGCCGCCTGCATCACCTGTTCCTGGTAAATGAACACGCCGTAAGTTTCCCGCAATATGCCTTGCAGCAACGGGTGATAATAATCGGGCGCCGCGCGTCCGTGTTTGCATTCGATATAGACGGGAATGTTTTCCATCGGGCCGGGGCGGTACAGCGAGATAAGCGCGATAATGTCGTCGATATTGTCCGGTTTTAGCTTGCGCAAGGCGTCGCGCATGCCGGCGCTTTCCACCTGAAACACTCCGACGGAATCGCCGTCCGACAGCATTTTATAGCTTTTGGGATCGTCTAGGGGAATCGTCGCCATGTCTATGCGCCTCCCCGTCGTTTTTTCTATCAATTCGACGGTTTTCGCGACGACGGTCAGGGTTTTTAGCCCTAAAAAGTCGAATTTCACCAGCCCGGCATATTCGGCGTATTTCATCGAGAATCCGCAGACCTGCATGTCGGATCGCGGATCGCGATAAACGGGGGCCAATTCCTTCAATGGCCGGTCGCCGATGATGACCCCGGCCGCGTGGGTCGAGGCGTGCCGGTAGAGTCCCTCCAGCTTTAGCCCGATGGTCATAAGCCGCGCAATTTCCGGGTCTTCGCTTTGCATCGCGCGCAGGTTTTTGTCCTGGTCGATGGCCTCTTGCAGGGTGATCGGCTTGGCGGGATTGAAGGGAATCATCTTGCAAATGCGGTCCACCGCATTATAGGGCAGTTGCATGACCCGCCCGACGTCGCGCAACACCGCCCGCGCTTGCAATTTACCGAAGGTGATGATTTGCGCCACGCGGTCGACGCCGTATTTGCGCTGCACGTACCTAATGACTTCCTCGCGCCGCTCCTGGCAAAAATCTATGTCGAAGTCCGGCATCGAGACACGTTCGGGATTCAAGAACCGCTCAAACAGCAAGCCGAAGCGAATGGGGTCGAGGTCGGTAATCTTCAGCGCCCACGCCACCATCGAGCCGGCGCCCGATCCCCTGCCCGGGCCGATGGGAATGGAATTATTTTTCCCCCATTTTATGAAGTCGGAGACGATGAGGAAATATCCGGGAAATTTCATGCCGATGATGACGCCCAGCTCAAACTCCAGCCGGTCAAAATATGCCTTTCTTTTTTCCTCGTCGTCAATGCGCCGTAGGGTAAGCCGTTCTTCCAGCCCCTCATGCGCCTGCCGCCGCAACTCGTCGGCTTCGCCCAGCCCTCCTGCGTCGAACGTCGGCAATATGGGCGCGCGTTTCCCTGCCATGAAGGCGCAGCGCTTGGCGATATGGACGGTGTTTTCTATCGCCTCCGGCAGGTCGGCGAACAGGTCGCGCATGGCGCGCGGCGACTTAAAATGGCATTCGACGCTCACGCGGCGGCGCTCCTGTTGTTCCAGATAGGCGCCGTCCGCAATGCATAAAAGCGCGTCGTGCGCCGCGTGGTAGCCCGGATCGGGGAAATACGCGTCGTTCGTCGCAACGAGGGGAATGTCCGCTTCCCCGGCGATGCGGACGGCTTTCTCCACCCATGCGTCGGCTTCCCCCCCGACGCGCTGCAATTCCATGTAAAACCGGTCGCCGAACATGTCTTTAAAGCGCATGGCAAGCGCGAACGCCGCGTCGTCACGCCCTTCCTTCAGCAAGGCGCCGATAGGGCCGGCAGCGGCGCCGGAGAGACATATCACCCCGTCGCTCCGCTCCGCCACGCGGGATAGGGAGGAGGCGGGAACGTCGGCGCACGAATGCGAATAGGCTTCGCTTATCAAGTCAAGCAAATTCGCGTAGCCCGTCTCGTCTTGCGCCAATAGCGGCAACTCCACCACGCGCGGCCTTATGGGGTGGGAACGCGCGTCGCGCGGCACCGGGGCAAGGCTCTCGTCGTCGACGACGATATGCAGCGTCGTGCCGACGATGGGCTGTATGCCCTTGCCCGCCATCTCCAGCGAAAACTCCAGCGCCCCGAACATGTTATTTGAGTCCGTCGCCGCCGCCGCCGGCATGCGGTGCTTAATACACAGCGCGGCCAGTTCGTCAAGAGTAATGGCGCCCTCGGCAAGCGAATAGGCGGTGCGGGCACGAAGGTGGATGAAGGGGGGCATGGGTTGTTAATATTTGTTGCGTTTTTCTTGGGCATACGGTAGATTGATATTATCAATTTGATTGATTTCTGCAACGATTGCCGTAGCAACAACCTCAGCAATATTTTCAAAAACAGCTTGATTCGCCAATTGCATTTGCCGCCATGTCTCCTACAGTTGATATCGATCGCTATCCGGACTCCAACTACCGTATGCACCCGCTTACTGTGGAAGGATTTGAACAATTAATCCAAGATGCCTTTATGGCAATAAGAGCTTCTTACCCGGATTCAACAAACTATATTGCTACTGAAATTGATCGTTTTTCTCAAAATGGGAAAAAATTTGTCGAGCAATACTTTGCTAATCCCGAAAACCAGAAAAATGCCTGCATACAGCTTTTTCAAGACCCTTACGTGCCTTTCTTGGAGGCGTTTGAACGGCTGGGGTTGGACATCAACGCTCATAAAGACGTTGTATTTCCAAATTGGTGGACGAGCTATAATAATAGCTCTTGTGTCGGACATCTTGTAGGCCGCATCAATAGTTATACTGACAGACAACTCGCCGTGATCGTGTATATGGTAAAAAAAGGAGCCGGTCTTGAAATCATGCATGACTCCGCTACCGAATCGGAGCGGTTGCCGCTATATAAGCTTTTTTATGCTAGAGCGAAAACTCTTACTGGTCCAACAGAAATAAGCGACTTGCATTGGAAAAACGAAGGCGATAAAATGACCCTGCGCTGTGTCGTCGAAGCGTACGAAAAAACAGAAAATGAGGGAATTGACAAAGACGCCCCAGCGACGTTTGCTCCCGCCTTTACAAAAGCCCTTATCGATGAATGGCTACTTAATGAAATTTAATCCCGCTTTGATTGCGTCGCTTTTGTTGCAGCCGACCTCGCCAAGACTTCGCGCCCAACGTTTTTTCCTTTCGTTACGCCCTTTATTTTTCGTCGTCGAGTCAGCATTCCAAGAATATCGCACTTTTCCGTGTAAAGCCGGTCTTTACGCGCTTTCAAAAAAAGAAAAAAATTGATAACACAAGCGCGTCGCCGTCTCGAATGTTAGCTATATTCCTCCGCCCGCCATCGCCTGCTTAACTTCCGGCGCCCCGAACATGTTCTTGCCGTCCGTCGCCGCCACCGCCGGCATGCGGTGCTTGACGCTTAAGCGCGGCCAACTCGCCAAGCGTCATCGCCCTCATCTAGCAAGCGAATAGGCGGTGCGGGCGCGGAGGTGGATGAAGGGGGGCATAAATAATTAATATTTATTGCGTATTTTTTAGCGTATGATAGCATCATTTTATCACGCTTCCTGATTTTCGCAACTTACGCCGTCGCACAATATTTTGGTATACGCTTGATTTCATCATGTTTTCTTTGCCAACGCCTATCTATGATGCATCAATGGCACGATTAAAAGAAGATATCGCCGAATTAGAAAAAATTGCGCAAGCAATCGCAATTGCTCCCGGAGATATAAACAATGTTTTTATTGCCATTAGAAAAAATCTTGTGGACTATAGATTCGCAGAGGAAGGCTACCAAAATTGCAGGAAAGTTTTTCTGGAATGTATTCCCGCTCTTTATCCGTCTATTTTAACGGACAAGTACGTTCAAGAGGCGGACGCAATTTTTTCTCTCGATAAGAGAGACTTATTGATCTGGTTAACAACAATTTTTCGATCCATCAATTATCAGGAAAGCGTTAACGCAGATGTCTCTACGGATTATCTTCACCTTTTGCATGATTTCATAGATGATATCTATGAAATATATAACGCAAGATGGACGGCTTCTTCACCGGAAGAACACAGTAATATCAATCAAGAAATGGAATCATTTTTGAACTTTGCAAGCGTATTTTTAAGTCATTTTGAATCTTTTAACCGTCAAGAAGGGGGCTCAACGCGCTTTATGCCTATCCTTACCCCTATGGAAGAAATCCGAAAGCAATTCGCCGAATATATTCCGCCTGAAAATATAGCGGCTAGCGGCCAGTCCGCGTTATTACGCCTCGAACATACGATGCCATACCGTCCTGCGAAAGCGGATATTTCATAATTTTGTTTTAGGTCAATCTTTCGCAAACTGCCATAGCGCGGGCGTTAAAAAAAATAAATTTTTCTTACGACGCTTCTCCCGCTAAAAATACGACGCTTCTCCCGCTAAAAATAGAGTGCGTTCACCTTTTCGGCGATGGCTTTAGCCACGGGAGCGGCGGCTTTGCCGCCCGCGCCGCCATGTTCCACCACGACGGCAAAGGCGGCCTTCGGCTTAATCAGCGGGGAATACCCCACGAACAGCCCGTGATGTTCCGTTCGCTTCAGCGATTCGACGTCGCCCCGATCTTCGTATTTTTTGCGCTGTTTTTTAGAAATCACCTGCACCGTTCCCGTCTTGCCGGCAAAGGAGTAGTCGCGGTTCTCCAGCGCGTGGGCGCGGGCGGTGCCGCGCGGATGGTTGACCACGTCTTCCATCGCCTGCCGCACGATGCGTAAATGGCCCTCCGGCACGCCAAGCGGCAAAGGAAGGGGAGCGCCTTTGTCGACAAGGCAGGGGAACAGTTTCACCCCGGAGGCGATGCGCGCGGCCATGGTGGCCAATTGTATGGGCGTCACCAGTACGAATCCTTGCCCGATGGCCATGTTCACGCTATCGCCGGGCGACCAACGCTGCCCGTATCGCGCCAGCTTCCATTCCGGAGTGGGAATGAGCGCGGGAATTTCCGCGCCCAGCCCGGCGCCGGTGCGCTCTCCGAACCCCATTTCCCGCGCGGCACGCACGATGGGACCGGAACCCATTTGTTTTCCGAGCGTATAAAAATACACGTTGCACGATTGGCGTATCGCCTCGCGCATGTTCACCATGCCGTGGCCGTAAGGATTCCAGCAATGGAACACCACGTTTCCGACGTCAATATATCCCGGACATAATACGCGCTTTTCGGGATTCACCCCCTCCGCCAGCGCCCCCAGCGCAACGGTGGGCTTAAAGGTCGAGCCGGGGGGATAGCTGCTGAGGCACGGCCGGTTAAGCAGCGGCTTGCGCGGATCGTTCAGCAGTTTTTGCCACGCCGCGCCGACGATGCCCCCGGTGAAAAGATTGGCGTCGTAGCCCGGCGACGAGACGTAGGCCATAATGCCGCCGGTATCGACGTCGAGCACGACGACGCTACCCGATTGCCCGTCCAGTTTTTTTTCGACGTGAAGCTGTAGCCGCGCGTCTAGCGCGAGCCTCACGTCTTCGCCGGGCTTGCCGGGAGAGTCCGACAATTCCCTAACGGGATAAGACTTGGCGTTCACCTCGAAATAACGCACGCCCGGAGTTCCCCGCAAATCGGCGTCGAAGGCCCGTTCGGCGCCGGTGCGTCCGGCCGTTGCCCCTTCGATGCGAAATTCCGGATTGTCTTTTGCCTCCTCTTCCGTCGGCACGCCCACATAGCCCGTAATTTGGCTGCACGACTCGCGTAGCGGAAAGCGGCGACGGTACACGGCGTCGACGAACACGTAGCGCAGCTCCGGCCGTCTGGCCTCGATGATCGCCGTCTCTCCCCACGACAAGTCGTTAAGCAAGATGCGCGCCTGCTTTTCCCCCAGCCGTCCAAGCTTCGTTTTATCCTGATGCTCCAAGGCGCGACGCAATTCTTCTCGCCTCTCCGGCGACAATGCGAGCAAGACGCAAATATCGTCGTATATTTTATTGACTTCCTTCATCGCCTCCTCGTCGGCGGCAAGCCGAAACTCCAGGTGGTTCTCGGCCAACGCCACGCGGTTGCGATCAAGGATTTTTCCGCGCATCGCCGGCACGTAGCGTTTTTTTATGCGGTTTTTGTCCGACATTTTTCGGTACGCGTCAGTTTTCACCGATTGTAAATAGTAAAGCCGCGACGAAATGCCTAAAATGGACAAGGTTTTGACGACGCCCAGAAAAAAAGCGCGCCTCCCGAATCGCGCTTGCAGGTCGCGCCCTTTAGACATTGGCGCGCTCCGTCCCGGACGGGGTCGAAAATCTGTGGATCATGCAAAAACGTCCCTCTTTTGCCTTAGAGCCTATGAGATCATTTTAAAGTGGATTCACTATCATATCCCGTCATCCCGATAAAAGTCGGAATATCTTTATAAACGATGACGGCATGCCGCTTTATAGCGGGATGGCGAGTTATTAGATATTTCATGCGTCAAATAACAGATTTCCCGTCATTTTTTGTTTTTTACATCAACACATAATGATTGGCGTCCTTCGTACGGCTTAATCGTCCGTCACCTTCAGGGCTTGAATGAAGGCGCTTTGCGGAATGTCGACGTTGCCGATGTTACGCATTTTCTTTTTGCCCTTCTTCTGCTTCTCCAGCAATTTGCGCTTGCGGGTAATGTCGCCGCCGTAGCATTTGGCGGTGACGTCCTTCCGCATGGCGCTCACCGTCTCGCGCGCGATCACCTTGCCGCCGATGGCCGCCTGAATCGCGATTTTAAACATTTGCCGGGGGATTAAGTCTTTCAGCCTTGTGCATAGCTCGCGCCCGCGCGACTCGGCGCGGGTTTTGTGGACGATCATCGCCAGCGCGTCCACAGGTTCGCCGTTAATGAGGATGTTCACCTTCGCCATGTCGCTGTCTTCGTAGCCGGCATGCTCCCATTCAAAGCTGGCGTAGCCGCGCGTGCATGATTTTAGCCGATCGTAGAAGTCGAACACGGTTTCGTTGAGCGGCAATTTATAGCGCACCAGCGCGCGCTTGCCGACATAGGTCAATTCGATTTGCACCCCGCGCTTTCCCGTGCATAGGGACAGGATGCTGCCTAAATATTCGTCCGGCGTCATGATGGTGGCGGCGATCCACGGCTCTTGCCAGCCGCGAATCTTCACCGGGTCCGGCATGTCGGCCGGGTTGTGCAGCGTCATTTCGCTCCCGTCGATAAGCTCCAGCCTATAGGCGACGCTCGGCGCGGTGGTGATCAGGTCGAGGTCGTATTCCCTCTCCAGCCGCTCTTGAATGATTTCCAAATGCAACAGCCCCAAAAATCCGCACCGAAAGCCCATGCCAAGCGCGGCGGAGCTTTCTTTCTCGTAGGAAAAACCGGAGTCGTTGAGGCGCAGCATCGCCACGGAATCCTTCAATTTTTCGTACTCGGAGGCGTCGGTCGGAAACAGGCTGCAAAACACCACCGGCAGGTTGGGCTTAAACCCGGTCAGCGCCGCGTCGCATTGCCGCCCCTCTTCGGTGATGGTGTCGCCGATTTTACAATCGGCCACTTCTTTAATGGACGCGGTGATGAAGCCGATCTCGCCCGGATAGAGCGCGTCCGTCATGTATTGCTTTGGCGTGAAATAGCCGATGCGTTCGGCGTTATACACCGTCCTGGCTTGCATCATGCGGATTTTCGTGCCTTTTTTGAGCGTGCCGTCCATCACGCGCACAAGCACGATGACGCCCAAATAAGGGTCGTACCAGCTATCCACCAGCAGCGCCCTCAGCGGCGCGTTCGGGTCGCCCTTGGGCGCGGGGATAATCTTCACGATATTTTCCAGAATCTCATGAATGCCTATGCCCGCCTTGGCCGAACACGGCACCGCCCCGGAGGCGTCGATGCCGATCACCTCTTCGATTTGCTCCTTCACCCGCTCCGGTTCGGCGGCCGGCAGGTCGATTTTGTTTAACACGGGAACGATTTCGTGGTTGCAGTCGATGGCCTGGTAGACGTTCGCCAGCGTTTGCGCCTCCACCCCTTGCGAGGCGTCCACCACCAACACCGATCCTTCGCACGAGGCGAGCGAGCGGCTCACTTCGTACGAAAAATCGACGTGGCCGGGCGTGTCCATTAAGTTCAGCATGTAATCCAGCCCGTCGTCGGCCTTATAGATAAGCCGAACGGTTTGCGCCTTGATGGTGATGCCGCGCTCTTTTTCTATGTCCATGCTGTCGAGCACCTGCTCCTTCATCTCGCGCTCCTCCAGCCCTCCGCAGGTTTGGATCAGGCGGTCGGCCAAGGTCGATTTCCCGTGGTCGATATGGGCGATGATCGCGAAGTTGCGAATGCGGGAAATGGGAACGTGTATGTCTGTCATAAGCCAAGTAAAGCAGGGTGGATTGCGCGCGCCATTCTAGCGGGAGGGCGGCGGATTGGCGAGGGAAAAATTGGCGGGAGGAAAAAGGCCGTGAACCGACGCCCCATGTTTTTTAATTCCAAATTTTTTTATACCCCAAATATGTACCCCTAAGAAATTATCATTAGCTCAGCTAATAAAAAGGATGGAAACGAGCGGACGCGTTCGCCGGGAAGCGCGGTAAGAAGCAAGCGTAACGGCGGACTGAATGTTATACTCCGATAGCGGCGCATAGTTTTTGCTTGCATCTTAAAGAAGGCGAGCTTAGGTATAATTCGTTCCCAAAATGAACCGCCTTCCATAACCGCCATGAAAACCCTCACGTTACTTCGCCATGCCGAGGCGGCGCCCGCCGCCGGCCGTAACGACAAACGCCGTCCTTTAACCCAACGGGGGGCGAACGAGGCCCGCGCGCTCGGGGGAGCGCTGGCGGAGAGTTTCTCCACGGACGCAGACGCCACGCGCGTCCTCTGTTCCGACGCCGTCCGCACCACGCAAACGGCGGAAAAATTAACGGGCCAAGAAATCGGACGACGCCTTCCGCTCGAAAGCGACGCGGCGCTGTACAACGCCTCGGCGCAGAAAATATTTTCCGTGATAGCGACGCAAGACGACGGGCTTCGCGCGCTTGCGGTCGTTGCGCACAACCCCGGCATATCGGAGGCGTGCGCCGCCCTATGCGACCGATTGGGTAAAAGAGGCGATGAACGGCCGTCCCTTCCCCTTGCGCCGGCCACCGGAATGCGCTTCGTCTTTGAGGTGAAGTCATGGCGGGAATGCGTCGGCGCCGCGCCCGTCTCAGGGGCGTTCGTTACGCCGCATAAGGAGGCGACATGAAAGAAAAAAACGGCTTCTCGCTCGTGGAAATGAGCGTCGTCATCGTGATTATCGGCTTGCTCGCGGCGGCGGTGACGGCGGGCAAGGGATTGCTGCGTTCCATGCGCATAAAATCTATGGCGGCGCTGGCCGAGGAATATAAAGGTGCGTTGGTGCAATTTTCGTCCATTTACCAAGGATTGCCGGGCGACCTCGTGAACGCGACCCAGTTTTTTGACGCCGCCTCCCTTCCGACTTCGTCCGAAGGCGCGTGCGACAACGGCGCCCTTTCCTCGCTAAACGGCAACGGAGACGGCAAAATTGCGGCAGGCGCGGAATCGACGCTCGCGAACCTGCATTTAAGTTTGGCCGAACTCACCAAAAAAACCTATTGCGGCGTGTGGTCCGGCAATTTCGACGTCGGCGTGAACGCCATAGAAAGCAAGGTGGCCAAAGGCGCGGCGATGCGCGTCGTGTGTTGCGCGGACGACGATTACCCGCGCAGCCTGCCCATGCGCAACCATTTCGAGTTTTTTGCGCTCTCGCCCTTGGCTGCGGGAGAGCGCGACGGCGTGCTGTCGCCGAAAGAGGCGCGCGACTTCGACCAAAAACTCGACGACGGCAATCCCGACGCCGGCTTTATCGCCGCCGGGGGAAAATTCGACGGCGGCGGATATGCAAGCGCGGGATGTTACCAAAACGCGGCCGATTCCGCCCTGTACGACGTATCGTCCGCAACGAGCGACGATCCCTCCTCGTGCCGCATGATGTTCGGCTACGACTAAGAGCCTGTAGCAAATTAAGGATATGCAGAAAATCTATTATAGGACTACGCATGCTCCTCGGCGGCCATGCTTCCCTCGTACCTCGCCGTAAATTCCTCGGCGAATTGGCGCGCGCGTTTTTTTTCTATCGCCTCGCGCAACCGCTCGGTAAGGCGAAGGTAAAAGCGAATATTGTGCGCGGTCGTCAGCATCGACGCCAAAATTTCGCCCGCCTTGGTTAAATGGTGCAGATAGGCGCGGCTGTGGCCGGCGGAACAAGAGAGGCAATCGCAATCGGCGTCGAGCGGCGAAAGGTCTTCGGCGTATTTCGCGTTGCGAAGGTTGATCGCCCCGTGCCGCGTAAACGCCTGCCCGTTGCGGCCGGAGCGCGACGGCATGACGCAGTCGAACATATCCACCCCGCGCAACACCGCGCCGACTATGTCAAGCGGCTTGCCGACGCCCATTAAATAGCGCGGCTTGTCTTTGGGAAGCATGGGCGCGGTGACGTCCAGCATCGAGAACATCTTCTCCTGCCCTTCCCCGACCGCCAACCCCCCGATCGCGTAACCGTCGAATCCGATCGCCCGCAATCCGTCCGACGACGTTTTTCGTAATTCCGGAGACATGCCCCCTTGCACGATGCCGAACAATCCGTAGCCGTCGCGGGGAACGAACGCCTCTTTCGAGCGCTTCGCCCATCGCAGCGACAATTCGGTCGAGCGGCACGTTTCCTCCTCGGTGGCGGGATAGCGCAGGCATTCGTCGAAAATCATGGTGATTGTGCTGCCGAGGGCGCGTTGAATCTCCATCGAGCGCTCGGGCGACAACATATGCCGGCTGCCGTCAATATGCGACGCGAATTCGACGCCATGTTCCGTCACTTTCGCCAATCCGGATAAAGACATGACCTGAAACCCGCCGGAGTCGGTCAAGATAGGCCCGTCCCACCCCATAAAGCGCCGAAGACCGCCCAGTTTTTCGACGCGCTCCGCTCCCGGGCGCAGCATTAAATGGTAGGTGTTGCCGAGAATAACCTGCGCGCCGGCGTCGCGTATCATGCCGGGCGTCATCGCCTTGACGGTGGCTTGCGTGCCGACGGGCATAAAAATCGGCGTGCGGATTTCGCCATGGGCCGTTTTGAGAAGTCCGGCGCGGGCGAAACCATCGGTCGCGTGCAGGGAAAAGGAAAAGCTATTGGACATAGGAAAAACGATGAAGCGACGAGGGGTTGACGATAAAACACGCGTCGCCGTAAGAGAAAAAGCGATATTTTTCCTCTATGGCGCATTCATAGGCCGATAACATGCGCCGCCTTCCGCACAGCGTCGACACGAGCATGGCCAGCGTCGATTTCGGCAGGTGGAAATTGGTAAGCAGCGCGTCCGCGACGTTAAACCGATAGCCCGGGCGAATGAAAAGGCGCGTCTCCGCCTCGCCCGGCATGACGGCGTTGGCTTTCTTGCTCCACGCCGCCTCAAGCGTGCGCGCGGCGGTGGTGCCGACGCAAATCACGGCGCGCCCTTCCCGCCCGGCGGCGTTTACCTCCCGCGCCGCTTCTTCCGATACGATATAACGTTCCTTATGCATGACATGGTCGCGGACGTCGTCGGTTTTCACCGGCGCGAACGTACCTAGGCCGACATGCAGCGTTACTTTTACCGTTCTGCACAAGCGCTCCTCGCATCTCGCCAATATTTCGGGCGTGAAATGCAGCCCGGCCGTCGGCGCGGCGAGCGATCCCGCCGCATCGGCGTACACGGTTTGGTAACGGGCGAAATCTTCTTCGCCGAACGCCTCGTCACCGCGTTGCTTGCGTTCCTTCACGATATAGGGAGGAAGCGCGGGGCGCCCGTATGACGCAAGCAGCGCCGAAAACCCCGCCGGCCCTTCCGCAATCCGAAATAGGCTTTGCGCGCCGTCTTTTTTGTCGTTGCGAAGCACATATTCCCCGCACCGGAGAAGGTCGCCTTCCTCGACGTGCCTGGCAGGCAAGACGAAGGCGCGGCGCTCCGCCTCGCCTTCCGTATCGACGCACGTCAATTCTAGCGCGCGTCGATTTTTCTCGTTGATTACGCTTAACGAGGAAGGCACGACCTTGCTGTCGTTCACGACGATTACGCTGCCTTTGGGAATAATCTGCGGAAGGCGTTGAAAAACCGTATGGGTTATTCCCCCGTGCGTCATTGCCAAAAGGCGCGATCCGTCCCGCCGCTCGCACGGACGCGTCGCAATCAATGCCTTGGGCACGTGAAAGTCGTAAGAAGACAAGAGGTCGTCCGGAGCGGCGGCGGTGCGCGTCATAGGCTTTTAGGGTAACAAAGAGGGGGAAGAGCGGCGTCACGTGCTATCTTTGGGAAAGGCGTGATATGTTTTTTACAATAGCTCAGTATTCCTTCAAAAGGATATCACATTTTTTGCTAAAAAAATCCCTAAAAATCATCTCGCTTCAATAAAGCGCATACAGCCTAAGTGACCGTTGAATTTTAAGGGTAGCTTAATCTTGGAATATCGATGGCGTATGGAAGCCATCAGGCGCTTAAGCGGAACAAAATTCGTGACGTTCTTTTTTTCGAGAAATTATTAATATGACAATAAATAATGCGGCCGTAACGGCGGAAGCCTGCATCGTGCCTAAATCCAATCCTCCCTTGTCATGCGATTTTGTTAATAAATCGCCGAAGGTGGCTCCGAACGGGCGCGTAAAAATAAAAGCGACCCAGAACAAAAAAACGTGGTTTATGCGAGTGGCATAATGAAGGAACAACACGGCGAGAATGACGCCGGACGTAATAAGCGCCCCTTGCATATAGCTTAACGCAAGGTTGTCCGTCAGGTAATCGCCGAATGCCGTACCCAGGCTGTTTGAAAACAGAACCGCAACCCAAAACATGATTTCAGGTCTGCGACGATCGATCGGATACACTTGCAGCGTTTTTTCCTTGCAACGCCAGATAGCCAAAGTGATAAGCAAGCCTGAGGTTAAGACAAGCGAACCATAAAAGTAGCCCAACCCTAACGTCCTGTCCGTCATGTCCGAAATTTCGGTGCCGACCGTGGTGGTGCCGATAATGGCCGCCCAGAAGAGCGGAGCATGAAATTTTTCGGCCCGCACTTGAAAAAACAGCAATGCCAGCAAAATGGCGCCGGTAAGGAGAAGGCTTACCGCATACCCCATATTCAGCGTCATGGACAACATGTCCCCGGTAGTTTCGCCCAACGTGGTGGCAAGAATTTTCAACGCCCAGAAATAAACGGTGATTTGGGCAATTTTATTTTTCATGGCAATCTCCTTTTTGGGCAATGCAATGTATATACTATGCACGAAAACTTAAGAGAAACTGAGCGCTCGATTTTTTTTAGGGGTTGCCATGGAAGAATATATTAGACCTCTTGCAAAACCCGCTACGGCGAGATGGATACGTGTCATCGCCCGCCCGCAGAACCGCAGCGTACTTAGGTACGTGAGGATTCGAGGACGGACGATGGCGCGCAGACGTCCGCCGTAGGTAGGGTTTTGCAAGAGGTCTATTTATTTGAAGCCAACGGAAATCAGTATGCGCTTGAATGGAGCATATTCGTCGTCATGTGCTTTTGGAATTGCTTCCGGGAGGTAAGAAATTCGCGTCAGGAAGCGATTCCATACCCTATTTGTTGGGTCTTAGAGAGAGGAATGCGGAACGGCCTGAGGTCAAAAATCGGAAGAGCTAACGACCGAAGACAACCTTCCGCCTTAAGGGCAAGCCAATAGTTTTTCGTTAACGTAGTAAAAATTCAGAGAGGATTCTTCATCGATAGATCAGACTTCTTGCATAAATCGAGCTACCGGCGAAGTGAATATGAGGGGAGCGTTCGCCCACAGAAGCGCAGCGTACTAAGCGTACGTGAACAGTCTATGGCGAATGGTTATGCATAGAGGTCCGCCGTAGATAGCGTTATCCGAAAGGTCCATTGTATCGAAATTGTTGCAGGTATCCGTATAAAGAGAATCTACCGGAAATTCTGATGGGAAAGGCGTTTTTATCGTATGTTTTAAAGCCTTAATTTGTAAAATTATACAACATGCCGAGCGTTGAAGCGCCGCCAAAACGTGATTGATTTTTCTGTTAAGCGCAATAAATGCCGCAATTTTTATACAGAGATTGCGGCATTTATTTTTATGTTTATGAACAATTAATCGTATTGTTCGCGCTTACGGTTTAGCTTAACCAGACGCCGCTTCGACTCGGCTTGATCCTGTTTTTTTTGCTCGCTTGCGGAGATATGGCACCGAATGCGCTTTATGTCGCGAAAGAAACCTTCGCGCTGTAATTTTTTCTTCCAAGCGCGCAACGCTTGGTCAACGTTATTATCTCGTACCACTACGTAAGACAACTCACTTACCCCCTTTTCGCCAAAGATCATAGTTATAACCAGTGAGAGTTTCTTACCTTACCGTATTTTTAATGATGGCGCCAGAGTTATTTGGCGTTATTTTGCCGAAAATACGTGAAATACGTCGTTCGCACTTCTTAACGCCGGCGTCGTCCTTGACAAACGCTCCGGCAAAAGGCATATCTTAAACTAAGCGCAATGTCATCGTTCTTTAAAGATTTTTCGGAACATCATGTCTTTCATTCCCACGTCCGTTTCCGACGTTTCCGCCGCCGTGACGACCGGTCCCTTCCCTAATAGCTCAAAACATTACGTCAAGGGCGATCTGTTTCCGAACGTCGACGTGGCCATGCGCAAAATATGGCTCTCGGACAAAGACCCGGGGGGCGATAGTTTTGTGGTCTACGACACGTCCGGCCCTTACACCGAAAGCGACGCATCCTTAGACGTGCGCAAAGGGATTTCTAAAATACGTCAATCTTGGATTGAGGCGCGCGGCGACGTCGAGCGCTATGACGGACGGAAGGTAAAGCCTGAAGACAATGGCGGTTCGCTGGCGGCCATGTCTACCGATAAAATTTCCGTCGAGCGTTTTCGTTACTCCAACGAAAAACCGCTGCGCGCCAAAAATGGCGGTAACGTGACGCAAATGCATTATGCCAAAAAAGGCGTGGTTACGGCGGAAATGGAATACGTCGCCATTCGCGAAAATCTTGGGCGCAAGCATGCCATCGAAAACGCGCGAGGCGGCGAGTCGTTCGGCGCCGCCATTCCGAATTTCATTACCCCCGAATTCGTGCGCGACGAAATTGCGAGGGGGCGCGCGATTATTCCTGTTAACGTTAACCATCCCGAAGCCGAGCCGATGATTATCGGACGCAATTTTTTGGTAAAAATCAATACGAATATCGGCAATTCCGCCGTCGCCTCGTCGATTGAAGAAGAGGTGGAAAAAATGGTGTGGTCGTGCCGCTGGGGGGGCGACACGCTGATGGACCTTTCCACCGGTCGCAACATTCACGATACGCGCGAATGGATTATTCGCAACTCTCCCGTTCCGGTCGGCACCGTGCCTGTCTATCAAGCGCTCGAAAAAGTGGGCGGCGTCGCGGAAAGCCTTACTTGGGAAATATTTCGCGACACCCTCATCGAGCAAGCGGAACAAGGCGTCGATTACTTCACCATTCATGCCGGCGTGTTGTTGCGTTACGTTCACCTTACCGAAAAACGGGTGACGGGCATCGTCTCGCGCGGCGGCTCCATTATGGCGAAATGGTGCCTGGCGCATCACCGGGAAAATTTCCTCTACACGCATTTTGAAGAAATTTGCGAGATTATGAAGGCGTATGACGTGTCGTTTTCGCTGGGCGACGGGCTGCGTCCCGGCAGCATCGCCGACGCCAACGACGCCGCACAATTTGCGGAATTAGAGACGCTGGGCGAACTGACGGAAGTGGCGTGGAGGCATGACGTCCAGACCATGATCGAAGGTCCGGGGCACGTTCCCATGCATATGATCAAAGAAAATATGGACAAGCAACTGGAGGTGTGCAAGGAAGCCCCCTTCTACACGCTTGGCCCGCTCACGCAAGACATTGCGCCCGGTTACGACCACATCACCTCGGCCATCGGCGCCGCGATGATAGGCTGGTACGGCACCGCGATGCTATGTTACGTTACGCCCAAGGAGCATTTGGGACTACCCAATAAGCACGACGTGCGCGAGGGCGTCATCGCCTATAAAATTGCCGCCCACGCCGCCGACCTGGCCAAAGGCCACCCCGGCGCCTATCTACGCGACGACGCCCTAAGCAAGGCGCGTTTTGAGTTTCGCTGGGAAGACCAATTCAATCTATCGCTCGACCCTTATCGCGCTAAGGAGTTTCACGACGAAACCCTTCCGGCCGACTCCGCTAAAACGGCGCATTTCTGCGCGATGTGCGGCCCGAAATTCTGCTCCATGAAAATCACGCACGAAGTGCGCGACTACGCGAAGCAAAAACGGGAGCAAGAGGACGGAATGAAGAAAATGTCGGAGAAATTCCGCGAGACGGGAGAAATATATCTGGAGAAGGAAAATACGTAGCAACCGTGAGCGCTACATAGGACTTACGTGAAACGATAGTTTTCGAGGAATTTTTAGGATCCGCACGCCCTTAAGTAACGGAAGGGTGCTGTATGTATAGTGTTCCCACCTAATACGTTACACTATTTTTTATGTTTGTCATTCCCGCTTTCGGGGGAATGAAGAAGAAAAAATAATTAATTTATTAATTTTAATTCATGTTTTCACCTTGGCGGGGCAGGCATGCTGCGAAAAAAAACTTGTGGAGCGACGAGAAAGCTTCTATATATTCTTTTTTCCAAAAAAGACATAATGCGAGACGCATAAACCTATGGCAAAGGTATTGATTTCCGACAAAATGAGTCCGCGCGCGCGCGATATTTTCCTTGCCGAAGGCGTGGACGTAGACGTAAAGACCGGCTTGAGCGAAGACGAATTGTGCAAGATTATCGGCGAATATGACGGCTTGGCAATTCGTTCCTCAACCAAAGTCACCGGGAAAATTCTCGACGCCGCCGTTAATTTAAAGGTGATCGGACGCGCCGGCATCGGCGTCGACAACGTCGACGTTCCCGCCGCGACCAATAAGGGCGTGATCGTCATGAACACCCCGTTCGGCAATTCCGTCACCACCGCCGAACATGCCATCGCGCTGATGATGTCCCTTGCGCGCTCCATTCCCGTGGCCAGCGCCTCGACCCACGCCGGAAAATGGGAGAAAAATCGCTTCATCGGGGTGGAAGTCGCCCATAAGACGCTTGGGTTGATCGGTTGCGGCAATATCGGCTCTAAAGTCGCCAAGCGCGCGCAAGGGCTGGAGATGGAAGTGATCGTGTACGATCCATATTTAAGCGCCGAACACGCCGCCGAGCTGCATATTGAAAAAGTGTCGCTGGACGATTTGTTGGCGAAGGCCGACTTCATTTCGCTCCATACGCCGCTGACCGCCGAAACGCGCAATATTCTGGGCGAAAAAAATCTGGCGAAAACCAAAAAAGGCGTGCGCATCGTTAACTGCGCGCGCGGCGGACTGGTCGACGAGGCGGCGCTGCGCAAAGCCATCGACGAAGGACGCGTGGCCGGCGCGGCGCTCGACGTGTTCAGCGAAGAGCCGGCGACCGACAACGTGTTGTTCGGATGCGAAGACGTGATTTGCACTCCCCATCTCGGCGCCTCCACCGCCGAAGCGCAAGAAAACGTCGCGTTGCAGGTGGCGGAACAAATTTCCGCCTATCTGAACCACGGGACCATTAACAATGCGGTGAACATTCCGTCGCTTTCCGCCGAAGACGCCGCGAAACTCAAGCCCTACCTCACGCTTGGCGAACAGCTTGGCGCAATGCTCGGCCAAATTGCCGACGGCGCGCCCGAAGCCATCACCATCGAATATGACGGCGAAGTGTGCGACGCGAACACCAAGCCGGTGACGGCCACCATCGTGCGCGGCGTGCTGTCGCGTTCGTGCGAAGACGTGAATATCGTGAATGCCCTTTCTATGGCGCAACAACGCAACGTGAGCGTAAGCGACGTCAGCCATCGCCGCCGCCGCAACTACCGTTCCGTAATTTCCGTGACGATAAAGGCCGACGGCAAGGAGTACGGGGTTGCCGGCACCTTGTTCCGCAGCAGTCCTCGCATTTTGGAATTAAACGGCACAAGGCTGGAGGCCGCACCCGGCAAACACATGCTCTACGTGAACAATAAAGACAAACCGGGATTTATCGGCCGTCTCGGCACGTTGCTCGGCGAAGCGCAGGTGAACATCGCCAACTTCCATTTGGGGCGCGGGGAACGTGCGGGGAACGCCATTGCCCTAGTTGAGTCCGACGTGGCGCTTACCGAAGCGACCGCAAACGCCGTCGCCGCCTTGCCGGACGTCATCACCGCGAAATGCATTAACTTATAGGCGCACGGCATGACCATAGCAACGCGGATATATACGCGCCTTTGCGGAAAGAAAAAAGGTTCCGACGCCTTAGGCAACGTCTATTTTGAGAACGGAAAAAAACGTTGGGTGTTGTATGCAAAGGGCAACGACGCCTCTTCCGTCTGTCCGACGTGGTTTGGCTGGCTGCACCATACGACGGACGACGTCGCGCCGCAACCATACGCATGGCAATGCGAGCATGAACCGAACCATACCGGCACGCAATATGCCTACCGTCCGCCCGGGCGCCGCGAGGCCCCGTCCGAACGACCCGCCCCCATAAAATATGGACCGTGGACCCCGCCCTCCGCGTAAATTTCGCATCGCCTTAGGTAGGCCAAAGGATTGCCGATATGAAGCACGTTTTTGAAACGATTACCGGTTTCGTCGTCTTGGCAGCCGCCGCCGTTTTCATATGGGTATCCTATGATCGTGGCCATATTGCCTCCTTTAAGGAAGATGGCTACGTCGTTTCCGCCGATTTCGGCGAAATAGGATCGCTCGCTTCCGGCGCCGACGTGCGCGTGGGCGGAGTAAAGATCGGAACGGTCGCGCACGTGTCGCTCGAGCCTCGCACCTATCGTCCGAAGGTGGACATGCGCATCCATAACGACGTGGCGTTGCCGGACGACACCTCCGCCGCCATCGTCAGCGACGGGCTGCTCGGCGGAAAATACGTCGCGCTCTCTCCGGGGGCCTCCGAATCCATGCTAAAATCCGGCGCTTCCCTCGAATTCACGCAAGACGCGGTCAGCCTCGAAGCCTTAATCGGAAAATTTGCCTTCGGCGGCATCGGCGGTGACAAGGAAAAAGACCTCGACGAACCTTCCGCCGGCGACCCTTTTGCCGAAGGAAGCGCTGCGCCTTCTTCCGAAACGCCGCAAGAGCCATAAGCGTTTCGGATAACCCCTCCGTTTTAAAAAACGTAAAAATCGTCGCTTTCACAAAACGTCAATCTATAGTTTGCCGCCCTTTCTTTCGCCCATCCATGCGCCGTCACGTTCGATACCCCGCATGATTCGCCCTCGCAATACGAAAGGCATTCATATAAATCTCTTGCACAAGAAATCTATCGTATGTAACGCCATCTGATAACAATACCTGTATTTTTACTAAAAACCGCTTTATTATGACATGGCGTTCCTCTTAAATAGACTACGGAAAAGGCAGAATCTTGACGAAAAACATATATTTTCATTTCGGCGTATACGGCGCGTGTTTCGACGAAAGCGGAACGCACGTTCTGGCGATCGTCAAGCGGCGCGGCGCCTATGCGGGACGGTACGATCTACCGGGCGGCACCGTCGACGTGCCGGAGACTCTCGAAGACACGCTTCGCCGCGAAATAAAGGAGGAAACGGGCTGCGTCGTCGAGAGCGCAATGCAGCGCGAAACTCTCGCCACTCTTTTTGAGTATGCGGACGAAAACGGACGTCGCGCCACATTATATCACGTATGGCTATTATATGACGCAACCGTGACGGGCGTTCCTTCCGACGCGGGCGACGGACTCGACAGCGACGGCGCGCTATGGCTTTCATTAGCAAAAATTAACGAAAGCAACGTTTCGCCGGCGCTCCTGCACGTCGCTCGGCGATTTCCATCCACATAAAGCTTTAGTAGGACTGACGCAGTGCGTAGATTTTTGAGCGATTTATAGGTCAAAAACGGATAAAAAGCGCAGCGTACTCAACGTACGTGAGTATTTTTAGACGATTTTTACCGCAGAAAGCGCCAAAAAAATGCGTGCTGCGTCAGTCCTATTTAGGTCAGGCGAATTTCCGTTCCGATAGCGCACCCGATTTTTCGCCGGAAATTTTTATTTTTCCTGTTACTATGCGAAACGAAACCATGTTAACGCGCATTACACGCTATATTTTATGTCCGACTACACGCCCGTCATTCCCGACAACGCTCCCATCGGCGAAGAGGCGGCGCATCTGCACAATCTAAGCGTCCAAGAATATAGCGTTGCCTGCAACGCGCTGGGACGGCGTCCGAATTTAACGGAAATCGGCATTTTTTCCGCCATGTGGTCGGAACATTGTTCGTATAAATCAACCCGCAACCATTTGTCGAAGCTCCCGACGAAAGCCCCGTGGGTGATTTGCGGGCCGGGCGAAAACGCCGGCGTCATCGACATAGAAGACGGCGACGCCGCCATTTTTAAGATGGAGAGCCACAATCATCCGTCCTTCATCGAGCCGTACCAAGGCGCGGCGACGGGCGTCGGAGGCATTCTGCGCGACGTGTTCACCATGGGCGCGCGTCCCGTCGCGAACTTAAACGCGCTGCGATTCGGCGCGCTCGACCACGAAAAAACGCCGTATTTATTGTCGGGCGTCGTGGCGGGAATAGGCGGATACGGCAATTGCGTCGGCGTGCCGACGGTGGGGGGGGAATGCGGATTTCATCCCGCCTATAACGGCAATATTCTGGTGAACGCCATGAACGTAGGCGTGGCGAAGGCCGACCGCATTTTCTACAGCGCGGCGGCGGCGGTGGGGGCGCCGGTCATTTATTTCGGCGCAAAAACCGGGCGCGACGGCATTAACGGCGCGGTCATGGCCTCCGGCATTTTCGGGGAAGATTCCGCCGCGAAAAGGCCGACGGTGCAAGTCGGCGATCCGTTCATGGAAAAACTGGTGCTGGAAGCCTGCCTGGAGTTGATGCGGGAAGATGCGATCCTCGCCATTCAAGACATGGGCGCCGCCGGGCTGACCTGTTCGTCGCTGGAAATGGCCGACAAGGGCGGGACCGGCATCCACCTGCAATTAGATAAGGTGCCGCTGCGCGAAAAAGGGATGACCCCCTACGAAATTATGCTATCGGAAAGCCAAGAGCGCATGCTCACGGTGTTAAAACCCGGATCGGAAGAAATCGCCGCGCGTATTTTCAACAAATGGGAAGTGCCGTGGGCGGTCGTCGGAAGCATCACCGACACGGGGCGCATCGTGCTGACGATCGGCGAAACCGTCGTCGCCGACATGCAGGTGAAGCCGCTTTCCGAGCAGGCGCCGCGCTATGATCGTCCGTACGTCATAAAAAATTCGTCCAGGGAAATACGCCCCGGCGACGTGACGCCGCCGGCGCCGCTTTCCGACGTTTTGCTTAGGTTAATGGCGACGCCGGAGAATTGCGCGAAACGCTGGATCGCGGAACAATACGACTCGCAGGTGATGGGAGACACGATTTATAATTCCGGCAAGGCGGACGCCGCGCTCGTGCGCGTCCACGGCACGAAAAAAGCCCTGGCAATGACGACGGACTGTACGCCGCGCTATTGTAAGGCCGACCCGAAGCGCGGCGGCGCGCAAGCGGTGGCGGAAACGTACCGCAATATCTGCGCAACCGGCGCCACGCCGCTCGCCATCACCAACTGCTTGAATTTCGGCAATCCGGAGATTCCCGAGATAATGGGGCAGTTGGTCGGCTGTCTGGAAGGCATGGCGGAGGCGTGCCGCGCGCTCGATTACCCCGTCGTATCAGGCAACGTGTCGCTCTATAACTCCACCGGCGACGAGGCGATTTTACCCACGCCGGCCATCGGCGGGGTGGGATTGCTCCGCGACCTGTCGAAACGCCTCGACATGGCGTTCAAGAAAGAAGGCAACCTTATCGCGCTGGTCGGCGCCCCCGGAGACGGGCATCTCGGATGTTCGCTGTATATGCGCGAATTGTTCGGCGACGAAGACGCCGTCCCTCCCCTGCCCCGCTTGACGGACGAAAAACGCAACGGCGCCTTTATCCGCGACGCCATAGGCAAAGGATTGCTCGAAGCCGCGCACGACGTCTCCGACGGAGGCGTCGCCTGCGCCGTCGCCGACATGGCGTTGGCGGGAAATATCGGAGCGATGATAACCGAGGCGTGCGGACTGCCCGAGCACGCCTTTTGCTTCGGCGAAGACCAAGCGCGGTACGTCGTCGAAATTTCGGAAGAAAACGTGAAAACCGTCAGCCAATTGGCGGAATCGCATCACGCGCCGCTCGCGTTTATTGGGCTGGCGGAAGGCGCCGCCGTGACGTTGTTCGGTCACGAAACATCGCTTGCGGCGCTTCGGGCCGCAACCGAGAACGTGATTCCGGGACTGTTCGCCGGTCGCGCCGAACGCGCCGCTTTTTCCGTTCGGACTTAAGCTGTGCGGATTTTTTGGAAACGAGACGATTTTCAGATTGTCGCTTGATCTCTTGCCTAAACGAGGAGTATAAGTGCACAGGTTACGCTATGCCTTTCTAATTGAACGTATTGGGAGAGCATGACGAGGTATCCGTCGCTTTCGCCGGAATTGAACCTCTTCTATCCTTATCAATTTCGTTCGGTATATTACCGCAATACAATTAAGTGACGCCCTATGTCTACGCATCGCCGCACGCCTTTCTTATCGCTCCGCTTTCTCGGCCTGCTTGCCTCTCTCTGCGGAGCGTCGCTCTCTTCCGCCGCGTGGGCGGTCAATTTTGAGACGCCGGCGCCGTACGCGGTGTTGATGGACGCCGAAACCGGAGCCGTCATCTACGAAAAAAACGCGGAAGAGGAAATGCATCCCTCTTCTTTGACCAAGTTAATGACGCTTTACGTGCTGTTCGATCAATTGAAAAAAGGCGCGCTGAAACTTGACGACACGTTTATCGTCAGCGAAGCGGCCTGGCGCATGGGCGGATCGAAAATGTTCGTTAAGGTGAGCGATCGCGTCAAGGTGGAAGACCTCATCCAAGGCATCGCCGTGCAATCGGGCAACGACGCCTGCATGGTGGTCGCCGAAGGGGTGGCGTCGACCGAAGCGGCGTTTGCCGAAATAATGAACGCCGAAGCCAAGCGTCTGGGCATGACGCAAAGCCATTTCCTTAACGCCTCCGGCTGGCCGCAAGAAGATCACCTCATGAGCGCCATGGACATTGCCGTGCTCACGCGCCATATCGTCACCGATTTTCCTGAATATTACCGTTATTTCGCGGAGAAGGAATTCACCTATAACGGCATTACGCAACACAACCGCAACCGCTTGCTGTTCCGCGACGTCGGGGCGGACGGGTTAAAAACCGGCCACACCGAAGACGGCGGATACGGGCTTGCGGCCTCCGCCGAACAAAACGGACGCCGCCTGATCGCCGTCGTCAACGGGCTTCCAAGCGACAACGCCCGCACCGACGAAGCGGAGAAAATGCTGCAATACGGATTTCGTTATTTTAGCAACGTCACGCTTTTTCCTGCCGATAAGCCCATCGACTCCCTGCCGGTATGGCTCGGCGACGTAAGCGAGACGGGCCTTTACCTAAAAAAACCGGTGCGCGCCGTCGTTCCCAGGGAAGGCAAGGCGCTGGTGCGCTCCGCCGCCGTTATTTACGACTCTCCGTTGCGCGCGCCCATTCCGAAAGACGCGCAAATAGCGACGTTAAAGCTTGTCGACTCGTCAGGCAAGGCAAGTTTCTTTCCGTTGTTCGCCGCCGAGGAGATAAGGGAGGCGAGTCTCGGCATGCGCATTCTTAAACGCATGAATTTCTATGTTCGCACGACCTTATTAGCCAAAAAACCGGAAAAAGACGCCATCTCCGACCGCTCCGCTCCTTCGGCGAAAAAACCTGCGGCGACCACGTCGAACGCGCCAAACCCCGCTCCCCTTAAGGCTCCCGTTTCCGAAGCGCCGAGCGAGTGATAAAAAGGGGGAACCCTCCCCTTCGCGCCCTACGCCGCCTCTTCGAGCAATTTATAAATGCGCTTGCCGTAGGCGTGCGGGTCTTGCGGCGGCTCGCCTTCGGAAATGCATGCCTGGTCGAAAAGAATCCATATTTTCTCCTTTGATTTTTCGTCGTCCTTCGCCTTCATGATCGCCTGAACGATGGGGTGTCCGGGGTTCACTTCAAGAATTTTCGGGGCGGCGTGCGACAATTGTTTTTGCGCGATGAGGAAGCGTTCCAGGCGCATGTCCATTCCGCCTTCCTGCACCGTCAGGCACACGGGGGAGTCGGAAAGTTTTTTGGAGACGCGCGCCTCTAAGATATGGCCTCCCAGCGTTTCCTTAAACAACGCGCGGATTTGCGCGTGCTCCGCTTCGTCGACCTCGCTTTCCTTCTCCTTGTCGCCGTCGCCGCCTTCAGCCTCGCTTAAGTCAAGCCCGGCGCGGGAGACGTTCGTCATGGGCGCGCCGTCATAATCGTGCGTGACGTTCACCCAAAAATCGTCTACGGGATCGGTCAAAATCACGACCTCCAGCCCACGCGCCTTAAACCCTTCCAATTGCGGACTGTTAAGGGCGGTTTTTTCGTCTTCGGCGATCAGGTAATATATCTCTTTCTGCCCGTCCTTCATGCGCGCCTTATAGTCTTTTAGCGAGATAAGCTCGCCGGGAGAGGCGGACGTCGAAAAAAGGCACAAATCGAGCAATTTTTCCTTCTCGACGTCGATGGACTCGCACAACCCCTCCTTCAGCACCGCGCCGAAACGACGCCAGAAATTGACGTAGGCGTCGCGGTCGCCGTCCATGCGCTTTTGCAGTTCCGCCAAAATTTTATTGCCGGCGGTTTTGCGGATTTTACGCAGCACGGCGTTATGTTGCAGGGTTTCGCGGCTAATGTTAAGGGGCAGGTCTTCGGAATCGATCACCCCGCGCACGAAGCGCAGGTGCGGAGGAATGAGTTCGGCTTTTTCGTCGGCGATGAACACGCGCTTGACGTATAGTCGCACCCGCGCGACGCGCTCTTGCGAGAACAGGTCGAACGGCTTTTCGGTGGGAACGAACAAGAGATAGGTAAAGGCGACGGCGCCTTCCACCTTGCCGTGAAGCGTGGCCCACGGTTCGTCGCCGGCATGGGCGACGTGGCGATAAAATTCGGCGTATTGGACGGCTTCCACGTTTTTCGGAGGCTCGGTCCACAAGGCGGTGCCTTCGTTGATGATTTCCTGCGGCGTTTCCTCCGGCTTGCCGTCCAACCCTTGCTTAACCGTTTTTAGTTCGATGGGGTACGGCACGTGGTCGGAATAGGTGCGAACGATGTGGCGAATGCGAAATTCGGACGCGTATTCCGCGTCTTCGTCGCGCAAATGCAGCGTTACCCGGGTGCCGCGCTTCGGAGCGGAATCGAGCGGCGCCTCCTCGACGTCGTAGCCGTCTCCGCCTTCCGACGTCCATCTATGCGCCACGTCGCTTCCCGCCGCCCTCGTCGTCACTTCCACCTTATGCGCCACCATGAAGGACGAATAGAACCCGACGCCGAAGCGGCCTATTAAATTCAGTTGATCGCCGCCCTCCTTCGCGTGCTTCATGGCGTCGATGAATTGCTGCGTGCCGGACTTCGCGATGGTGCCGAGATTCTCGATCAGTTCCTCGCGCGTCATGCCGACGCCGTTATCCTCTACTTCGACGACGTTTTTTTCTTCGTCCGCGCGAATCACGATGCGAAGCCGGTCGCCGTCCTCTGCCGTAAAATCGCCCTTTTGCAGCCCGTAACGACATTTGTCGCAGGCGTCGGACGCGTTCGACGCCAATTCGCGCAAAAATATGTCCTTGTTCGTGTAGAGCGAATGGATCATCAATTGCAGAATTTTTCCCGTTTCCGCCCCAAAGGCGTAGGCGTGTTTTTGCGCGTTCATGACAGCGACGAAACTCCGTTTTCGTTAGACTTGTTACGTAATATAAGGCGCCGGGAACAAAATTCAACAGAAACGAAAAAATGAACGTAGTGTATGACGCGAAATATATCGCGTCCAATTTTAGACCTAACAACGCGACTTGCCATAGCGCTTGCGGAGAATGATATATGCGGTATAGTTAAGGTTAGGGCTTACGCGATACGTCGTTTTTTCGGCAATTTTGTCGTCGCCTCCGTCCTCGAATCCTCACGTACGTAAAGTACTCTGAGGTTACTATAAGGGCGTGCGGCTCCTAAAAATTGCCGAAAAAACGACGTATCGCGTCAGTCCTAAAGGTAATTCTTTTGTAAACACGATTTTTGCCAAACCTATGACCGTCGTCACGCGCTTCGCTCCTTCTCCCACCGGTTTTTTGCATATCGGCAACGCACGGACGTCCATCGCCTGCGGTATGCTCGCGCTGGCTACCAAAGGGAAATATATTTTACGTATCGACGATACCGACGCCGAACGGTCGCGCGAGGAATATGTCGACGGGTTACGGCGGGACCTGGCATGGCTTGGCGCCGAATGGTCGGAAGAACAAAGACAATCGGAACGGTTTGACCGTTATAATGCGTGCGTCGAGCAATTAAAGGCGGAAGGACGCATGTACGCCTGTTACGAAACGTCGGAAGAAATTGACATAAAGCGTAAAATATTGCTCGGACGCGGATTGCCTCCCCTTTACGATAGGGAAGGCTTACGTCTTTCCGACGCCCAAAAGCGCGCTTTCGAGAGCGAGGGAAGAAAGCCCCATTGGCGCTTTAAACTAAACTCGGCGGAAGCGATTGCCTGGACGGACGCCGTAAGGGGAGAACTCTCGTTTAACGCCGCCGACCTCAGCGACCCGGTGGTCATTCGCGAAAACGGAACTCCTACCTATTTGTTTCCTTCCGCCGTCGACGACGTCGACATGGGCGTAACCCACGTCGTGCGCGGCGAGGACCACATTACCAACACGGCCATCCAGATTCAAATTTTTACGGCCTTGGGCGCCGTTCCCCCGACATTTGCGCATTTGTCGCTGCTCAAAACGAAAGAGGGAAAAATCTCCAAGCGCAAGGGCGGAAACGCGATCAAAGACTTGCGGGAAGAGGGAGTGGAGTCCGCCGCCGTCGTGTCGTACCTGTCGCGCCTCGGCACCTCTCGCCCCGTCATCCCTCTTTCGGGAATGAAGGAGGCGGCGGAAGATTTTTCTTTCTCCCATTTTTCCCGCGCGAGTTGTATTTTTGACCACGAAGAGCTTGAAAGACTGAGCGCAAAAATTGTGCGCGGCTATGAATATGGCGACGTTAGAAATCGAGGCTCCGTAAAATATGTGGACGAAAGCTTTTGGAACGCGGTGCGCGGCAATTTGTCCCGCGTAAGCGACGCGGAGGAATGGCGAAGCATCTGCGCCGACGCCCCCTCCCCCTATCGAGAAGAAGCGGAGTTCTTGCGCGAGGCCGCTTCCCTGCTTCCCGGCGGGGAATGGAACGAAAACACTTGGATTGAATGGACCAACGTCCTGAAAGAGCGCACCGGGCGCAAAGGCAAGCAATTATTTATGCCGTTGCGCCTTGCCTTAACGGGTAAGGAATCCGGCCCGGAGTTGGCGGCGCTGTTGCCCGTTATAGGAAAAACCAAGGCAAAAGAAAGGTTGGAGCGATGACGTCATGGCAGGGAAAGGTTTCCTGCGAAAGCCCCAATATGAAAGTATGCTTTGCGCAAAATTTGTTTTTTGCCTAGATTCCCGCTTTCGCGGGAATGACAATGTTTAATTTTTTATAATCTTGTTAATTCATGTTTTTGCCCTGAGACGTATCGCGTCAGTCTTATTTTATGTATTGCGCCTTAACGTAAAGAGTGATACTTAAATTTACATGTTCGCTTCCTTCTTCGGTTTTACCCTTTAAACCTTGCCGAAGATCCTATTTGTCTCTGCCGCATAGCAAGCATCGCTACCTCTTTGCGTAACCAACCGCTACATACTCGCAATGGGAGGAGGATCACCGAACGATAGCGGTCCCTCTCCGGTGAGGAACGATCAAGAAATGGAGGGGTGGGAACATGTTGACAACACGTACCCTGTTCCTTCAGAGGAATTCAGTGCACGCTACCCGGACTTCGTTACGAAGCTAACTGAAAGCCCCATGAACGTTCGCCTTACGGATGTTCTTTTGATATGGTTCAGCGATTCTGATTTTTCGAGCTTTTGGGCTGAACTCAAGAAATGGCAGGAAAGCCAGAAAGCGTCGAATAGATTGAACTCTGACAAGAAACCTGCTTCTCAAGCCCCTCAACAACCTAAGGCTTCTAAGAAGCCTGCTTCTCAACCCCCTCAACAGCAGCTTAAGGCTGCTACCAAGCTTACTTCTTCTGACACTCGGCAGCAATTCTATCTTCCGAATCCAAATGGACAGCCTGTTCAATCGCAGCAATCTTACGTGGTTCGTAGTCAGCAGTCTATGATTTATCCTCAGGGCAATCAGACTAATGTCGCCTCTTTGAGCTATCCTCTTCAGAGCACGTTGCCGCAGGTTATGCCGAATATTCCGATTCAATCTGCCCGGCCGCCGCAGCAGCCTCTTCCGGTTTCGGCTGCGCCGCCTATGACGGCAAAGAATATTCCGATTCAATCTGCCCGGCCGCAGCAGCAGCCTCTTCCGGTTTCGGCTGCGCCACCGCCACCGCCACCGCCACCGCCATCGCCACCGTCAGTTCAAAATCAGCTTATTACTCTACGACAACAATTTGCAGTTGTTAGCTTGAGAGATGAGAAAAATTCCCATAGAATCAACGTACAGTCCCATCAAATTTCCATGTTAACGGGTCTCATTCAAGAGCTTTTGCTATGTGACAAGATCGATATACCGAAATGTTTTCTTATGAGTGCGGGAGCAACCATTCAGAAAATCAAAAGTTCATCGCCCTCGCCTTGCTGCTCCCATGATGATTCGGATGGCGATGATTAGCGCTTCAGAATCCGTCATTTCGTCGTTGAACGTTGCCGTGAAACGGATGGACCGGGATAGGATGGCGTTGCTTTTCGTGTGCTGCTTGCTGCTTTTTCATTTCCTTGGATTGACGTGTGCGAATATCTTGCGGGCAGGCTCCGCTTCCACGCTCGTTTAATTAGGTAGTTTCCTTTATTCGTGATAGGCGTTCTTGGATGACGACGACGCACGCAATTGCCTGCGCGTTCAAAAAAAGAGAAAAAAGAAAAAAGCGTGCCGCGTATGGCTTCCCCTCCCAAAGTCAAAAAACAATATCGCTGCGTGGAATGCGGCGAAGTGCAACCCAAATGGCAGGGCCAATGTCCGGGGTGCGGCTTGTGGGACAGCTTTGCCGAAGAGGAGACGGAAAAAACCTCCTCGTCCGCGCGCGGCGTGGGAGCGGCGCTCGCCTTCGTGCCTCTCGACGCCGAGGCGCAGGCGCCGGACCGATTTCCGTCCGGATTAGCGGAACTCGACCGCGTGCTGGGCGGCGGCGTGGTGCGGGGAAGCGCGGTGCTGCTCGGCGGCCAGCCGGGCATCGGCAAATCGACGTTGCTTTCCAAAACGCTGGCCGAGACGTCGGAAGACGGCGCTCCCGCCGTGTACGTGTCGGGGGAAGAATCGGCGGAGCAAGTGCGCATGCGTTTCCGTCGCCTTAAACTGGACGCGACGAAGTTGAAGTTTCTGGCCGGCGCCGAGATCGAGCGCATCGTCGCCGCGCTGGACGGGTTGCCGCGCGTCAAGTTGCTGGTGATTGACTCCATTCAAACCATGTTTAGCGCGCGCGTGCCGTCGGCGCCGGGAACGGTCGCGCAGGTGCGCGTCTGCGCCAACGATCTGGTCCGCTATTGCAAGCGGCGCGATGCGGCGTTGGTGTTGGTCGGCCACGTGACGAAAGACGGCCAGATCGCCGGTCCGAAACTCCTTGAGCATATGGTGGATACGGTGCTCTATTTCGAGGGAGAGGACAGGGGGCATTTCCGCATGGTGCGCGCGGTGAAAAACCGTTTCGGCGCGGCCGGCGAAGTCGGGTTTTTCGACATGCAACCCGACGGATTGAAAGAGGTGCGCAATCCCTCCGCCTTATTTTTGTCGGCCGGCGGGGGATGCGTGGCCGGCGCCGCCGTCTGCGCCGGCATGGAGGGGAGCCGCCCCATTTTGCTGGAGGTGCAGGCGCTCGCCGCCAAAACCAACATGGCCACGCCCCGCCGCGCGACGGTGGGGTGGGACCCGAACCGCCTCGCGATGATGCTCGCGGTGTTGCAGGTGCGTTGCGGCGTATTTTTGGGCGACAGGGAAATTTACCTTAACGTTGCGGGGGGCGTGAAGATTACCGAAACCGCCGCCGACGCCGCCGTGGTCGCCGCCCTGCTTTCCTCTTACTACGACAAGGCCTTGCCCAAAGGCTGCGCCGTGTTCGGCGAGGTGGGGTTGTCCGGCGAAATTCGCATGACGGGCCACGCGGCGGCGCGCGTTAAGGAAGCGGTCAACGCCGGATTCCTGCATATTCTTTGCCCGCCCCTGCCGGAGGGGATGGAGGAATCGTTAAGCGAATCGTGCAAGGAGCGCAGCGGCAAGGTTCCGACGATCTCCGTCGTGCGGCACGTGCGCGACGTGGCCGCCTTTATCGGTTAGATACGCTATATCGTCGGCAATTCAAAGATAAGCGTGCATCCGGGAGCGTCTAAGGCAAGGCTGTAGACGTCGTCGGAGGTGGCGTCGGCGCTGTCCGCGCCCTCTAAGTGGCAGGCGGTCACGGAACCGTCGCTGACGTACGTGTCGGGATCGCTCGTGCCGGGGTCGCGTGCGCGCACCGATCCGGTATAAGGCATGCCGTCGTCGATTTTAGAATCTATGTCGGCGGCGTCGCGCGGGGCGAAGGTGGCCGTGGTGTCGTAGGCGTCGTCCGCTTGCGCGCCGGTGACGCCCGCGACCAGGAAGTTGCGGTTAAGCGCGGTGTACACGCCCCAGCCGCTCGCGCGCGCCTTCACGCGCGGCATGTTTTCGTCAATGACGTTATTCACCGTCGCCGACGGGGTGGTGCTTTCGTATCCGTCGAAGCTGCCTGCGATCAAGTGCGTTTCGCTTAGGTGCATCCAGAAACACCCGACTTCGCCGTCGAACGTTTCCTTGGCGCCGTCGGAATTGTCGGCGTCTTGTATCAATCCGTCGCCGTTGCCTAAGCCGATCGCGCTGCTGTCGCAGTTGGTGGGCGTCAACCCGAAACTCGCGGAATTGCTGATGTCGCCCGGTATTTTATTCTGATAGCGCGTGGCGAAGGTTTGGTAGCCGGTGCGCACGTCGTTATATTGCGCAGTGATGGAGCGCAACTCCGCCGCGCGGATGATGTCTTGCCCGACCAGCACGCTGGAGATGATAAGCCCGATAATGACCAACACGATGGCAAGCTCGACGAGGGAGAAGCCTTGCGCGTCCTGTCTGCGGGAAAGAAGGGAAGGAGTGCTCATATGGGTCGCCTTCGGTTGGATATTGCGGTATAGGACTTACGCGAAACGTCGTCTTTTTGGTAATTTTTGCGTTGCCTTCGTACTCGAAGCCTTATGTAGATTGACTACACGGCGGCTTCTGTGTGCGAAGGCGCCTAAAAATTCCTCAAAAATACTCGTTTCGCGTAAGTCCTGGCTGTAAAATTTATATGCGCATTAACACGCTAAAGGTGCAAAGCGGATCGTTCAAATCGACGTTATAGTCGCCGTCCGCTCCCGCCGCGCTGACGCATAACGCTGCCCCCGCGCCGGGATTGGTCAAGGGGTTGGTCGCGTTTTGGCCGCGCGCGCGCAAAATTCCCCTGCCGGGACGCCCGTCGTCAATTTTCGAGTCGATGCTGAGCATGTCTTTGGGAGAGAGAATGTTTTCCGTGTACCACGCCGCGCTGCTGCCGTTATCGGCGGCGCCGTAGATAAAGTAGTTCTCTCCGGTCGACAGGGAAAACGTTCCCCAATATCCGCCCTGTTCCGATTGCGGTAAAATCGTGCTTATGTCCGCGCTATGCACCGCCCCGCCGGCGTACGATTCCGGAATAAGCCCCGCGCCGCTGCCGCCCAAATGGTTCCAAAAGCGCGTGTATTCCCCGCTGTGCAACGAATAGTTTCCGGCGGCGTCTTCAAGCAACCCGTCTTCGGTCGTTCCCGCTTCCGCCACCCCAAAACCGAAGCGGACGTCGGCCCGCACGTCGCCGGGAAGGCCGGAATATTTATCCCTAAACGTGGCCGCCGCCTTGTTGAACTCCTCGTATTGCGACGCGAGGGCGCGCAATTCCGCCGACCTGACTAAATCTTGCCCCACAAGCACGCTGGAGACGATAAGACCGATGATGACCAATACGATGGAAAGCTCGACCAACGAAAAACCGGCGGAGCGCCGCTTCGATTCTATCGATAGATAATGGGCCATGCCGTTTTCCTATTCGCGGGAAATTGAACTATTAGCACATAGTAACGGAGCTTAATTTAAGAAACCGTTAAAAGGGCGAAGGCGCGCCGAGATTTTTACCGAAGACGGCGACCGGCGGTAAGCTATGGTCGCTTATAAAAAAGTCTTGCATAAATCGCGTATTTGGCAAAGTATCTGCCCAATCCGTTAAATATATTAGGTATGATGTCGCTATGACGCCTATGCTTCCCTCCTCGCATCTTTCCGCCTTATGGAAAAAAGGAACCGATTTTTTAGGAACGCCCTACGCGGTCATGGGTGGGGCGATGAGTTGGGTATCGGAAAGAAACCTCGTCGCCGCCGTCTCCGACGCCGGCGCCTTTGGGGTGATCGCGTGCAGCTCCATGACGCCCGACCTGCTGGAAGAAGAAATTGCCGCCGCCAAAGCCTTAACCTCCAAGCCTTTCGGCGTGAACCTCATCGTCATGCATCCAAAGCTGGACGAGCTTGCGGACGTATGTTTGCGCCAAAACGTATCGCATATCGTCCTTGCGGGAGGGTTGCCGTCCAAAGCGTTGATCGATAAAATTCAGCGCGCCGGATCAAAGGCGATCGCGTTCGCTCCCGCGCTTCCGGCGGCGAAGCGGCTGGCGCGATTCGGCATAGACGCGCTGGTGATAGAGGGGTCGGAAGCCGGCGGGCATATCGGGCCGACGTCGACCTCGGTGTTGTGCCAGGAAATACTTCCCCACATGGCGCACGCATTGCCGATTTTCGTCGCCGGCGGCATCGGCCGGGGAGAAGCCGTCGCGGCGTATTTGCGCATGGGCGCGGCGGGCGTGCAGATAGGCACGCGACTGGTCTGCGCCACGGAATCCATCGCCCACCCCGCCTTTAAGCGCGCCTTCGTCAACGCCCACGCGCGCGACGCAGCCGTGACCGTGCAACTGGACCCGGATTTTCCCGTCATTCCCGTGCGCGCCTTAAAAAACAAGGCGACGGATTTATTTATGCAGGCCCAAAAAGACGCCATATCGGACTATAAATCGGGAAAACTATCGAAAAACGAGGCCGCCTTGCAGATAGAGCATTTCTGGGCGGGCGCATTGCGTCGCGCCGTGATCGACGGCGACGTGGAAAACGGATCGCTCATGGCCGGGCAAAGCGTGGGCATGGTGGAAAAAGAAGAGCCGACGCGCGATATTTTAGCGCGGCTCGTTCGCGAAACGGAGGACGCCCTTCGGGCAGGCCCCATGTCATAGCAACGCCTGTACGCCCGGCACGTGCGGTTCGCCGCGAAAATTCACGGCGTTGTCATAACGCGACATACACGTGGAAAAATATTTGTCGCACCCCGGCGATAGGGTGGCGGCGTCGCCTTGGGCGATAGGAAAAGGGCATGATTCCCCGAGCGTCACCCTATTTTCCGTTACGCTTGCGACGGAAAATACGGCGCCGGCGTTCGCTCCGCTCGTGAATTTTGCCTTGCCGCAGCGAAAGGCGGCGGCGTTTTCGGGAGCGTCGGAAAAAACGAACGCGCGATAGGCGTCTTCCCCCTCCTCCGTCACCTCGCCCGACACGGAAAGCGCGTCAAGGTCGACGCCGCATCGCGCGTCGCCAAGGGCCGCGCGGCACAAAGGCGAGAAGCGCGCCATATGTATAAGGGAGGCGCGCGCGCCCATGCCGGCAACGCCAAAGGCGAAGCGTCCGTCTTGCAGTTTTGCCTCGACGACGATTCCGCGCATGACGTCTGCCCGTCCGTATTCGGGAAAAAGCGGCGCGACCATAAAACAGCGCATGTCGGCGCCGTCAAAAAGCCCTTTGCTTATATCGTCTTCGGGCAGGCCTTTCCCCGAAAAACGCATCGCCCCGGCGTCCGTTCCGCGCGAGAGCGTCACGTCGCCGTCAAAGGCGGGCGCGTAGCCGGCGCCGTAGGTTTCTCCGCCATGGACGACGTCGCGGTCAAAGTCGCACATGCGGAACGTTTCTCCGTCTACGCGCGAAACGACCCAGCAATGGCACAATATGTGGGCGGAGTTGCGCATATATTCCGTTAACGAGGGCGATATGGCGTGCATGCGCGCTACTCCTTTATTTCGATCAGGCGAACGTCGTTCCAAAAATAGCGCTCTCCCACGTCCGAACGCATCGCCAGCGCGTCGACGTCGAAGCGCACGGGAACGTCGAAGGTGAAATCGGCGGAGATGACGGCGCCATCCGCCGGCGGCAAGGCGAACGTCACGACCCCCGTCGCGACGTTCATGGAATATCCGCTTAGCAGGGGAGCGTCGTTGACATAGATCGCAAAATCGTCCGCCACCGGCTTGGCGATGATACGAGCGTCTCCCTCTTCCGCGCCCTCATAGGTTTTTATCAACGGAAAAGCGAGGGTTTCGCCGTCGCCTTCGCCGATCATTTGCCCATCGGCCCGGCAGTCGCTTTTGTCGCGAAACCGGAATCCGTAGGCGCGGCCCTTCCGGGCGCGGAAAAAGGCGATAAGCGCGTCGCGTTGCTCGGCGTTGCGCACGCCGCACCCCACTTCGTATTCGATATATCCGCTGCGGGCCCGAACGGCGCGAGACTCGACGCCTCCCCGCCGCCGCACCACGTCGACGTCGAAACGCGGACCTCCCACGGCGCCGGCGGCAATGTCTATCGGAAAGGAAACGTCGTGAAAACCGCTCATAAATACGCGCTCGCTGCCGTTGGTGATGGCTTTATGTCGTAATATGCGGCAAAGGAAAACGGAAGGGGGAGGAAAAAGAAATTTCGGCTATGTTAAACTTATGCGCGATCGGGTATAATCAACTTTCCGAGGCGTAATGCAAAAAAGCGCCGCACAACCCGACAGGCGCACCCATACATATGCCCAAAGACGCAAAAACCGCAGCGATGGAACGCACGACGCTAATTCGGCGATACATGAAGGAGCGCAACCTCGACGCCTTCATTCTGCCGTCGCACGACGAATATCGCAGCGAAATGCCGCCGAAGGGCAATTGCCGCCTTGCCGCGCTCACGGGCTTTACGGGATCGTTCGGCGTCGCGATTGTCACGCAAGACGCCGCTTTTCTCGTCACCGACGGACGCTATCGCCTTCAGGCGCGGGAAGAGCTTCCGATGGACATATACGTTCCGGTGGACGTATCGACGAAACGCCCGACGCAATTGCTCGCCGAACGGCTTCCCGCCGGAGCGTTCGCGGGATTTGACCCGGAGTTGACGTCAAAATCGGAAATGGACGCCTATCGGGCGGCGGCGCCGTCGGTGCAATTCGTGCCGGTTTCCCCCAATCCCGTCGACGACGTATGGGAGGATAGGCCGCCGGCAAGCGACGCCGAAATTTTCGCCTATCCGGAAAAATACGCCGGCGAAAGCGCGGGAACGCGGCTGGCCAAGCTCGCGCAAGCGCTCGAAAAATACGAGGCGGACTATGTGTTCGAGCCGTTCCCGGAGCATATATGCCGCCTGCTTAACGTGCGGGGCGGCGACGCGCCTTATACGCCGGTGGCGTTCGGACGGCTTTTGGTGGAGAAAACCGGCGTTGCGCATTGGTTCGTCGATATGTCGCGCGTGAATCGGGAATTGCGCGACGCCTTGCACGAGGCCGGCGTAAAAATTCGTCCGCTCGAAGAATGCGCGGCGGCGCTGGAGGCGATTCCCGAAAAGGCGCGCGTGCTGCTTGATCCGAGCTTAACGTCGATGAAGCATTACAATGCGCTTAAACACGCCGTCGTCGTGCCGTCGCCCTCTCCTTGCGCGATGATGCAGGCCGTCAAAACCGACGCCGAAATCGCCGCCATGAAAGAGGCGCACCGCATCGACGGGCTGGCCATGACGCGCTTTTTGCATTGGCTGGAAAAAAGCCGCAAGGCCAAGGAAGAGCTACGCGAGACGGACGTCGTTTCTGCCTTAACCCGCTTTCGCGCGATGAGCGACGAATATCGCGGCGACAGTTTCGCCGCCATCGTCGGCGCGGACGCCAACGGCGCCGTCATCCATTACCGCCCCTCTCCCAAAACCGCCGCGACCATTCGCGACGGCTCCATGGTGCTTATCGACTCCGGCGGACAATATCTGCAAGGCACGACCGACGTGACGCGCACCGTATGCCTGTTCGAGCCGACGCCGGAGCAAAAGCGCCGGTTTACCCTCGTCTTGCGGGGGCATATGGCTCTCGCCCGGGCGGATTTCCCCGAGAACACCGCCGGGGAAATGCTCGACGCGCTGGCGCGGCAATATCTATGGCGCGAGGGAAGGGACTACGCCCACGGCACCGGCCACGGCGTGGGGTGTTTCCTCGGCGTGCACGAAGGTCCGCAACGGATTGGCAAGGGATTAAGCGGCGTCGGCCTACGCCCGAACATGGTGCTCTCGAACGAACCCGGCTATTACCGGGACGGCGCCTACGGCATTCGCATCGAAAGCCTCATCGTCGTCGAGCGCTCGCCTTCCTTATCGGACGAAGCGCAATATTGTCGCTTCCGCACCATCACGCTCGTTCCGATCGACGCGCGCGCCATCGATTTTTCGCTGCTGAACGTGGGCGAAAAAAACTGGCTGCGCGACTATCACGACCGCATTCTGGCGGCACACGGCGAATTCCTTTCCCAAGACGAGCGCGCCTGGCTGGAAGATCTATGCGCCGTCTACGCAAGCGAAGCCGCGACCATGCGCGAGCGAAGCGTCCACCATCCGGCGAATTTTTAGAGTACATCCCTTTATTACGTATCGCGCACGCCAATCGACGTTAAGTTCGCCTCACCTATCCCGCCGAAGCCTTACCGATGGATTCCAACGTCGGAACGTCGGGCTGCCCCACGGATTTCGTCTCTACGATTACCGCGCAAGCCGAAAACGGGTATATCGACGCGAAGGGGTATAATATTTCCGACGATGAATTTACACCCCTCCTTTTCCTTATCAAACGATATTCCGTTACCCGCTTTTTCGCAGTCGCGCTTCTGTGGAAGTATGCAAAATGTGTCGGGCGGGAAATTTTTTTCCGGAAGTTTTTATTTTCCGCGCGCCTCGAAAGCGGTTATACTGCGCGTTTAAAGAAAAATGGGCGAAAGATGCGATGGAAGAAACGGCGCAACGCATGACGGCGGAGGGAGCGGGCGCGATAGCGCACGCCGATCCCGCCTATCTGCCGCAAATATTGTGGCTGTTATTGGCGGCTACCGTCGTCGTGGCCGTGTTCAGTCGCATGCGCTTAAGCCCGGTGCTCGGATATTTATGCGCCGGCGCCCTTATCGGCGTCCATGGCTTGGGGCTGGTGTCGCACGACGATTTCGAGGTGATCGCCGAATTCGGCGTCGTGTTCCTATTGTTTATGATAGGGCTGGAACTGACGCTTGAGCGCCTGGTCGAAATGCGCCGCTATTTGTTCGGCGTGGGGACGCTGCAACTTGTCGCCACTTCCGCCGCGATTGCCGCCTTATGTTACGGCGTGGCAGGATTCGACGCCATGCAATCGCTGATCGTCGGATCGGCCCTGTCGCTGTCTTCCACCGCCGTGGTGCTGCGCGTCATCGCCGACGCGCAAATGCAGGGCGCCCAAACGGGTCGGGTGTCGATCGCGATATTAATCCTGCAAGATTTGGCCGTGGTGCCGTTACTCGTGCTGTTGCCGAAGCTTGGCGGCGACATGTCCGGCGTCGGCGCGATGATAGGCCGCACGCTGGTCGAGGCGGCGCTGGGCGTGGCGGCCATCTTCCTGATCGGGCGCATGATCATGCGTCCGCTCTTCAACCGCATCGCCGATAATAACGAATTGTTCGTCACCGCGATTCTGTTGGTCATTTTAGGAAGCTCGTTCATCGCCGTTTACGCCAATTTGTCGCTCGCCATGGGGGCGTTCGTCGCGGGCATATTGATCGCCGGCACCCGCCACCAATATCAGGTGTCCGATTTCGTGCGTCCGTTTAAGGACGTGTTGATGGGATTGTTTTTCATGACCGTCGGCATGTCGGTCAACGTGGGGTTGCTGAAGGACCATATCGCCACGGTTGCCGTGCTCACCGTTTCCCTTATCGCGGTAAAAACCCTCATTCTGGCGGCGGTGTGCCGTCTTTTCCGCATGCCGTGGGAGTCTTCCGTCAAAACGGCCCTGCTGTTGTCGCAAGGCGGCGAGTTCGCCTTTATTTTGTTCCGCATGGCCACGCAACCGGACATCGGATTGCTGCGCGAGGGAGACGCGCAAATGCTGTTTTTCGTCGTCACCATTTCCATGGCGCTGACGCCCTTGTTGCCGGCGCTGGAAAAATTCGTCGCCAAACGACTGAATTTACGCAAGAACGCCTCCGTCGAAGCGTCCGGCGGCAAGCAAGAGCTGACCGACCTTAACCGGCATGTCGTCATCGTCGGCTTTGGCCGTTCCGGGCAAATGACCGCGAACGTGCTGAAGAAGCAAAAAATTCCCTTCGTTGCGCTCGACAACAACGCAGTGCACGTGCGCACGATGCGCGAGGCGGGAAAGGAAGTCTATATGGGAAGCTGCCAGGACCCGGAAACGCTGCATCGGCTCGGCATAGAGCGCGCCCGCGCCTTGGTGGTGAGCGTCACGAACGACGCCAGGGCGGAAAAACTCGTGCGCAACATTCGCTCCGCCTACCCGTCCCTGCCCATCGTGGCGCGCGCCTCGGACATTACCCACGGCAAGCTGCTGGCGGATTGCGGAGCCGACGCCATCGTGGCCGAAAAATGCGAGGCGGGGCTGCAACTGGGCGCCGTTTTGCTGCGCGGGGCCGGCATGACCGACGCGGAAGTCTCGGCGATAAAAAAATGTTTCAGGGACGAAGGGTACGACGTTCCCGGAAGCCGCTGCCCCACCGCCATCGCGTCGCAGGAATAGCCTGGCTTTGGCGCCGACGATTAAACGGCGGAGGAACGGCGCGATAATATAAAAATATTTTTCTTTTTTAAAAAGAGAAGAAGCCACATACGGAAGACAAAGCCTCTCATGATTCGTTGGGAAACATGTGGTTCAATTGTGCCATTATACAAGATAAATAGTAGAGTATACAACTCTGGAGTACACGAATGTCATAGGAAACTTGTTCTATATTAGCCACAGCGTCGTCCACTAATATTCGATCGGCTGCGGCAATCATTGCGTTTTGATCTGCGACGCTAAAGAATTCCCATCCTGCGGGAAGAAAAATTGTTTCGTTCCCGGCAAATACTCGCATATCTACAGCCTCGATAATGCCTCCGTCCTCTTGCATTTCAAATGCGTAAATGATGACGTCTTGCGAAAGATTGAAGTTTATACTCTTCGGAAGAGGATTGTGGTTTGGATCCTGCGGAAGAGGTGAGTCAAGCTTCTGGCCGTATCCTTTTTCTCCGCAAGCGACATACCGGCTATCTGCCAGAGTGGTGCCTTCGGACATTGCGGAAGTCAGACAAATTGGTACGTTGATTTGTAATAGCTAAAGGTGTGTATGCATTTTATTTTAAAAGAAAAAACAAATTTTTCAATTTTTTTATGATTATTACTAAGGCAAAGAGGTTAATCGTGACTTCGGCTTTTTTCACGCTTCATAATCCTTACGGCCTACGCCGCCGAAAACAAGGCCGCCACTTCGTCGCCGGTGATTTTCGCTCCGGCGTTGGCGGTCGGGTCGAAAATGCCGTCGGCAAGTTCGCGTTTTTTCTCTTGCATCTCCAGAATTTTTTCTTCGACGGTTCCTTCGGTGATAAGCTTATAGACGAACACCGGCTTTTCCTGGCCAATGCGGTGGGCGCGGTCGGTGGCCTGGTTTTCCGCCGCCGGATTCCACCATGGGTCGTAATGAATGACGGTATCGGCGGCGGTCAGGTTCAGTCCTACCCCGCCGGCCTTTAGGCTGATGAGGAACAGCGGAACGTCGCCGTTTTGAAAGCGCTCTATCGGGGTTGCCCGGTCTTTCGTCTGCCCGGTCAACTTGACGTAGTCGATTTTTTCCTTCGCCAATTCGCCTTCGATCAGTTTGAGCATGCCGGTGAATTGCGAAAAGAGCAGAATTTTCCGCCCGTCTTCGATTAATCCCGGAAGCATTTCCATGAGCATGTCGAGCTTGGCCGACTCGGTGAGTTTTTTCGCCCCCTCCATGGGAAGCAGGCGGGGATCGCAACAGGTTTGGCGCAATTTCAGCAACGCCTCCAGCACCACGATATGGCTGCGGGCCAATCCTTTTTTGGCGATTTCGTCGCGCACCTTTTCGCTCATGCTCACGCGAATGGTTTCATACAGGTCGCGCTGCGCCTTGTCGAGCGTCGCGGTGCGAATCATTTCCGTTTTCGGGGGAAGTTCCGCCGCCACCTGCTCTTTCGTGCGACGCAGGACGAACGGGGCGATGCGGCGCGCGAGTGCCTTATTGCGGTCGAAATTTCCGTCCTTCTCAATGGCCTTCCGATAAAATTTGTTAAATTCGCGGTCGCTACCGAGGTAATCCGGCATCAGGAAGTTAAACAGCGCCCATAATTCGCCCAAATGGTTTTCGACGGGCGTACCGGTCATGCAAATGCGATGGTCGGCCTTCATCATGGAGGCGATTTTGTTGAATTTCGACTTGGGGTTTTTAATGTAATGCGCTTCGTCCAGAATCACGGAATGGTACGCGTGCGCGAGCAACGCGTCCTTATCGCGCGGCAATAGCGGATAGGTGGTCAGCACCATGTCATACTGCGGAATGTTGTCGAAATCTTCCTTGCGCGAGGCTCCGTGCTGCACCAGCACCTTTATGTCCGGCACGAAACGCGCCGCCTCTTTCGCCCAGTTGCCCATCAGGCTGGTGGGAGCGACGACGAGCGCGGGCTTGGTAAGGCGCCCGTTTTCTTTTTCGCAGGCGATATGCGCCAGCACTTGAACGGTTTTGCCCAGCCCCATATCGTCGGCGAGCACGCCGGCCAAACCGAATTCGCGCAAAAACTGCAACCAGCTTAATCCTTCCCGCTGATAGTCGCGTAAATTCGCGCGCAGCGACGTCGGCGGGGGCGTCGGTTGGACGGCGTTGAAGCTTTTCAGTTTTTTCGCCAATTCGATCAGCTTATTCCCGCCGAAACGCCGCAACTTAAGGGCGGCGCTTAATTCTTCCAGCTCCAACATGTCGAGCGCGTCGTTGCGCGACAGTTTAATGGCGTCGAAATCGGCGCCTTCCCTAAAACTGTACAGGTCCTTGATGAATTTTAGCATCAATCCCACGCGATCGGCGGGAAGCGAGATGATTTTCCCGTCTTCCATGGGAATAAGTAAATCTTCGCCCCTCGCTTTTTTAATGTGCTCTTCGGAATAATTCGACATTTCGGGAAAAATTTTCAGCGCGCGCAACAAAATGGGCACTAAATTTATTTTTTCGCCGCCTAACGTTACGCCCAAATTAAAGCCGAACCAGTCCGTTCCGGACGAATCGTCGATATCGGCGTACCATTCCTCGTCGGGTTTAACGATATTGAACGGGAAATCCGGCTCAACGTCGATTTTCCACCCTTTGTCGCGTAAGGCCGGCACGACGTCCGTCATAAAGTCGCACCATGCCTCGAAACTTTCCTCGGTGTTTATCTCGCCCGGCGCGCCGACGATGATAAACGGATCGCCTTGCGTTTTTGGGAGGGAGTACATTTTTTGCTCGGGAAGAAGCCGTCCGAGATGGTTCTTTTTCAGTATGTCTATAAGGCGATATTCTTCTTTTTTATTGCGCATTATGTCGTAAAGGCGACCGCCCTCCGCTTTCGTCGCCGTGTCGCCTTGCGCGGCGAAATGGGTGATCGCCCCCTCGTAAGAAAAAGTCAGGTCGCCGCCGGCGGTCGTGACGTTCGGCCTCCCCCATAATTTCGACTCTAGCGTGAATGAGGTAAGGCGCAATTGCGGCGTCGGCTTCACTTGCTTCGCGACAAGTTGTTGCTCGAATTTTTCGGGCATAGGCAGAGCGGAAGAAGCGGCGTCTCCCGACCCTTGCGCAAACGCCTTGCCAAGCCGTTCGCGCACCTTGGCGACGGCGTCCGAGGCGACGGGCGGCGCGCTAAGCAAGTTTTTTAGCGTACTCCCCGTAAACGGCGTATGAATTACGCCGATGCGGTGCGCGCTCGGGTCGTAATAATAGAGGGCGTTGCCAACGAAACAGGATGTCGCGCGGGGCAGATCGGGGGTGCGAATTTCCAATCGCTGCGTTCCTCCCGTTTCGACGCGCCAAGCGAACTCGCCCTTCGTTTCGGGGCCGAGGGAAAGCGCCGGCCCGTCCGGCTCGCTTCCCCAACGGGAACGCCCCGTGGCAAGAATGCGATCGAGCAGCGAAGCGTCGCCGGCGTCGTTCAGCTCCGTCGGGTCGGCCACGTATCGATAACCCGAGTAATCATGATAATAGAGGCTGCGCATGATGCTTTGGTCTTCGTCGGTGACGAATTTCGGCAACGCGCCCCCGCGCACGGCGCTTTCGGGAACGTAGCCGCGCACTTGGCCGTAACCGCCGCTTTTGAGCATGGCGGCGGAGCAGGTTTCGACGGTTAGGTAATTTTTATCCGAAACGCTAAGGAGATAAAATATCGCTTTATTTACCGTGGCTTTTTTTTCGGCCTTCGGCTCGTCGAACTGCGCCAGCCATTTTTCGAGTTCCGCGTCAAGACGCGCGTCCTCGTCCGCTTTTTTAGAGGCGTTATTGACGTAATGATATAGCGCCGCCACGACGTGCTTGCAGTCTCCTCCCAACGGACAGGAGCAAAATCCCGTGATTTTTTTTCCGTTGAGGATAATTTTTTGCGTATATACTTCGCTCCCCCGCACTTTCCCTACGATGGAGCCGTCTTGCTGCGTCGTAATTTCCGCGACGCGGCCCTGATAATAATAGTTTTTTCCGCGTTGGGCGGCGGCTGACGAAAATTGGCGGGATATGTCGGTAACGTCTATCATTATGTCGCTTTAAATACGTGAAGGGAACGCCATTGGCCGACAATGTATAGGATACGATATTCGCATGGCGATAAAAAAATGAGGGAAACGTCGATTTTTTATAAAAAATTCATGTTTTTGCGGTATACGTAACGGGCGCGTTATGGTATGCGCAGCGTTATGGAAACGTCATTCCGTCATCTAAAAAAAACGCATGGCCAGGGTAAGCGAACACGAAAAAAGCTATTTCTTAGACGTCGCGCGCCGCATTGAAGACGGGCGATATTTTAACGACGCGCGCGAATGGTATAAGTTTTCGACGCTGCTTCCCATCTGCGAACGTTCCTACGCGGCGCTTATCTTGGCCGCCGTATGCTTCGCCTTCGCCGTGACCATGATTAACGTCAACCTTATCGGCGAGACGATCATTCGCACGCCCTTCGCCGTCGGGGTGGAGCAAGGGTCCAACGTCGGCTATTACATGACGCGGCTTTCCGATGACTCCAAAGAAAATCCCCAATTGTCGGTGGCGAATTTCATGATAGGCTCCTTCGTCGAAACGAAGGAGGGGTATTCCCCAAAATTGATGACGCCGCAAGGGTACGCCTCGCGCTACCGCAAAATTAAGACGATGTCGTCGAAAAACATTTACAATCGCTACCGCGCGTACATGTCGCAGCTCAATCCTTCCAGTCCCTTAAGAAAATACGGCAACGACTTCACCCGCGACATAGAGGTGTATTCCATCGAATACAGCAATAATTACCTGTATAGCACGCACGCGAAAGTGCAGTTCCTCAGCAAGGAAATTCCGATCAAGGGAAAAGACCGAAAAATAAAAACGGACGAATGGGTGGCGGACTTGCATTTTCGCCTCTCCGACGTCGTGTCGATCGCGCGTTCCAGCGCGCCGATCAAGTTTCAGGTAACAAGCTATACGGTGCGCAAGAAAAAGTGACGAAATTACCTTACGTGTTGACGGCGCTGTGCGCGGCATTTTTTCTGGCGACGGCCTTTCCCGCCGCCGCGATGCAAGAATCTCGCCCCGTGGCCGGAGAGCCGCGCTTACGGGTGATTACCTATAACCCGAACGCAATTCACCATTATATCGGGCATTACGTCTATCAGGGCAGCATCTTATTTGGAAAGGACGAAAAAATTCTCACCGTCTCGCTGGGCAATCCGGCCGCATGGCAGGTGCTTCCAAAGGACAATCGCCTGTTTCTTAAGCCGATTGCGGTGTATCCCGAACATACCGTCACAAACATGATGGTCATTACCGAAAAGCGCACCTATTATTTTCAATTGGAAGGGCGCATCGCCGAAAACATCAACGACCCGCAACTGGCGTGGGAGACGCGATTCGTCTACCCGGAAGGCGACTCGGCCGGCGATTCGCTGAGGCAATACGCTCCCCAAAGCGCGTCCGAGCCGGATTTAACCGACCTTAGCCGCTATAACTTCAACTACACCATTTCCGGCAACGAATTTACGGCCCCGATTCGCGTGTTCGACGACGGAGAGTTCACCTATCTGGAATATCCCGACGTCAACGTGGACCTTCCCGCAATTTTTCTGGTGGATTCGCAAAACAAGGAGGCCATCGTCAATTTTCACGTCGCCGGAAAATACGTCGTTATCGAGCGCGTGGCGGGACGCTTCACCCTGCGCCACGGCAACGACGTGACGTGCCTGTTTAACGAAAACTGGGCGTCGCCGAAATCCTTGCCCGCCGCCTTGCATTGATTTGTCGCTCGTGGACAAAGGAAAGCCTGACGTCGCATCTTTCGCCCTTCCCCCGCACCTATTGGCGGTGGACGACGACGACGGGCTGCGAGAGTTGCTCGCGGAATATCTGCGCCGCGAGGGCTATGTCGTCGGCATGGCGCGCAGCGCGGACGAGGCGACGAACTATCTCGCTTTTTACCGCGTGGACCTTATCTTGCTGGACGAGAACATGCCGAAAGAGAAGGGAACGGATTTTTTGCGTCGGTTGCGCAAGGGCGAAGGCGTTCCGGTCATCATGCTAACCGCCAACAACGAAACGCACGACCGCATCGCGGGGCTGGAGGCGGGAGCGGACGACTACGTCGCCAAACCCTTCGCTCCCAAGGAGCTTTCCCTCAGAATCGCGCGGCTGCTCGAAAGATCGGCGTCCCCGCGCCATGCGAACGACGCAAGCGACGCGCATTACGTCGAGATAGGGCGCTACCGGTTTACGCCCGCCACGAACGCCTTGGCGTTGGACGGAAACGACGTCGCGCTCGGCGAACGCGACAGAACCTTACTCGCGCTTCTCGCCGAAAGCGGAGGCGCGCCCGTCGCGCGAGAGGAGCTTGCGCGGCGATGCGGGATTAACGAGCGCTCGGTCGACGTCGGCGTCGCCCGGCTTCGCGCCAAGCTTGAGCCTGATCCCAAAAAGCCGATCTTATTGCAAACCGTGCGCGGGGCGGGTTACGTGCTGCGCCAACGGATGCGTTAAGAGGTTCCGACGTCGACCTATGGGTGCGTGGCGCGTATCGCCTCGGTCACGTCGACGACGAAACGGGGGAAGCGGACCGGCAAATCTCCCCAAATCGACGCGCGCCCGGCAAACTCCGCTTCCTTTCCAAGGGCCAATAACGGTTTAAGTTCGTCAAACGAGGGATCGACGTAAGGAATGGCCGCGTTCCCTTCCGCGACGCGACGCATAAATGCATACCACGCCGCCGCGACGGCAATGGCGCAACGGGGAACGGCGCCCGCTTCGTACCGGGCGACCATAGTGGGGCGAACGAAAATGGCAATTTTATTTGCGCCGTCCATGCAAATGCGCTCCACCGCGTCGGCGATATGCGGGTTAAGAAATCGGTTTTTTATCGACGCGACGTAAGAAGCGAGGTCGAGGGGAGATTCCTTCAATCCGGGAACGGCGTCTTCCCGCTCGTAGGCGTCAAAAAAAGCGCTTAGCTCCGGATCGCGCAATGCCGTTCCGAAATTCGAATATCCTTTCAGCGCAGCCAAATAGGCGACGCAGCTATGGCCGCCGTTAAGAAGCCGTATTTTCGCCTCTTCGTAAGGGGCGACGTTCGGGACGAATTCGGCGCCGGCCGCATCGAGGGGAGGACGTTCCGCCGCAAAGGCGTCTTCTATCACCCATTGGGAAAAATCTTCGGAAAATACCGAAAAATCATCTTTTATGCCGAAAAGTTCCTCTATTTCATGCGAAAGCGCGTCGGTCGGGCGCGGGGTGATGCGATCGACCATGGCGCAAGGAAAGCTCGCCTTTGTCTTTACCCATTCGAGCAAGGCGTCGTCTTTTGCGGCGGAAAGATAGGCGAGAAAGTTGCGTCGCAAAATTTTTCCGTTTTCGCGCAAATTATCGCAACACATGATCGTCACGGCGGCGCCGTCCGCCTCCATGCGCGCCCTCAACCCCGCGCGAAGAAATCCGTAAATCGTGGATTGAGGCCCTCCGGCGAGTTCGTCCGCTATTTCCTTTCGCGCGACGTCGAGCGAGCCGTCGCTCGCCATGTAATACCCGCTCTCCGTGACCGTCGCCGACACGACATGGACGGACGGAAGCGCGAGGAGACGATGCGCCTCCGTCGACGCCGTGGCATGATCGATGACGCGAATCAGCGACCTTACGAGGCGATATTCCGTTTTTCCCTCGAAAGACACGGTTTTCAAGACATATTCTCCGTTTCTTTTTCGCAAGCGCTCCGTCTCCGGCGATTGTGCCGCGCGTACGTTGACGCCGGCGACGCCCCACCGCAAATCTCCGGTTTTTTCCATAAGCGAATCGTAATAGGCCGCCTGATGCGAGCGGTGAAACGCGCTTATGCCAACGTGAACCACGCCGAGGACGACGTCTTCCCGGCGATAGGAAGAACGGGCGAGCTTTATGTTTTGCGAGTTAGGCATAAGACGATCCGATGAGGCGACTGGAAGGCGTAAGAACGTTTACCATACGCGAAAACGGATGCGACGGCAAGGCAAGCCGTTACGTTCACAGGGTAAAGAGCAGGGTGAAAACCGTTAATTTTTTCTTCTTCGTCATCCCCGCGCGAATCATGGCAGATGGCCACATGAGGGCGCTCGGATGGCGGAAAAAGCTAAGCCCTAAGAACCGTTCCCTTCGCGCAGCGCGGCGTTCACGCGAAATTTTTTAAGGGGACGCTCCGTGGGGCGACTTTCCCCTTTCTCTTCTCCTGCCGGAAGGGAGGCGGTTTTTTCCTCCTTTGCCTCCATCATTTTAAGCGTAATTCCCGAAAACGCCTTGCCATCGGAAAGGGCGCTCATGAAGGCCAGAATATCTGCGTCGTCATAGGCGTTTCCCTTCAGTTCCACCGAACGGGGAAAGCGATACTCGAAGCTATCCAGCCACACGCCGGCGGGAATGACGGCGTTCACGTCGTCCAGCGCGCGCATGACGTGCGATTGGTTTAAGGGCAGGGAATCCGGCAAGGCGTGAATTTCCTTTAGCTTCCCCGTCACGCCGGTTAATTCCTTCGCGCGCGCCAGTTTTTGGTCATAGCCGGCCGACAGGCGCTTCGCCTCTTCCAGATCGGACGCCACGCGCATTTTTTGCGTCCACATGCCCAGCGTCAAGGCGGCGAGCGTCGATCCGACGGCAAGCGCGAGGACGGAGGCGGCAAGAAATCCCTTGCGGCGGAGGGTTACGGCCTCTCCCGTCTCCTTCGCATACGGATAAAGGTTGAGTGCCCCCATATCCCGATACGGGTGCGACGCCTTGCCGAGAAGCGTTCGCCCCGCGATCAACGTGACCGCCGCATCGGAGGAAAAAGCGGCGGCGGCGGAACAATCATCAAGCGGCGCGATTTTATAACCATCGGGCGAATCCTGCCTTTGGACGGCGTATAAACGCACCTCAGGCAAGGCGTCGCGTAATTTTTCGACGAAGGACGGCGCGAGCGGCACGCAGGAAGAAACGAGCGCGCGCACGGGGAAGCCGCTTCCCGACGCCGCCTGAATTTCCATGGTCGCCCGACGAAATTCGTCGGCGTAGCGCCCGGCGACGCTTTCCATAATGTGCGCGTCGCCGCCCGAAAGCGCGACCCTGTCCCAATCGCTGATGACGATTTCCTTATGGACGGGCAATCCGTTATGCGCGACGATGACGTGGTTTTCCTCCGGCCCTATCTGCATGACGGCGGACGGAGACGCATCGGAAGCGTCTATCTGCGTTGCCAACCGCATGAGCGCCGCCTCCCGCACGTCGAAGAGCGCCGGACGCAACCCGGCCCGGGCGAGGACGTCTTCAAAAAACGCTCCGGCGTCGCGCCGATAGCCCGAAAACAACAGCTCCATCGCGTCATGTTCGGCGTTGCGGGAAACGACGTCGTAACATAGGCGGTAATGCTCAAGGTCCACGTCTTTTGCCAAGGCGTTCCGCCAAAAGTCGGGACTCGCCGACGCCATGTCTTTCAACGCTTCGCCGTTCATGTTACGAAACGACGCGCGCCCGAGCGCCGACGCCGACATGGGAAGCGCCAGCGCCACCAGATTATGGGGCGCGTTAAGCGCCTTGGCGCCGGCCCTTAGCGCGGCAACGACGTCGCCCTTACGTTCGGCCAGTTCCTCCCACGTCGCACAATCCCGCAAAGGACGCTCGACGTAGCGCGTTTTTCCCCTGCCGCGACGGCACATCCGCACGTAACGGGGCGTTATCTCCACGCCGATCAACGACAAATGTGATAACTGGCGCGCCTTGCGTCCGCCGGCGCTTTCCGACGGAGCGGGTACATACGGGCAGAAATGCGGCAGCGACGTCGGAGGAAAAATGGCAACGACGTCCGCCGGAGAGGAAGGAAGCGCCGCGAGCATCGTCTCGGCGGCGTTTTCGTGAACGGTAAAATCATACTCCCGTTCCGTTTCGCCCCCTAAAAAATTATCGTGGGGCGGAAAATAATCATGGGTCATAATGATGCACTAACGGGTGATCGTTCGGCGCCGCACTACAAGCGAACCGAAATAGGGAATATAATAATGAATAAGTATTATTTTATTAATAAGATTTTGCATCTATGGCGAGAAATATTCAGGGTATATACGTGCTATTTTTTGCGTAGCTACCATAGGCGCTTGTACCCCAATGGTTGAAAACATCCCCTAAAAAGATAAATTTTTTAATTTATATCGAAAAAATTAATAACATAACTCATATTATGAGATTAATAACGATAATCATAAATTTTCCGTTGGATAACATACCCGTATGGAACAATCTGCGCTTCTCGACGCCCCGTGCGCGGTCACGGCGGAACGCTTATACGAACAATTATTGCTCATACGCTCGATTGAGGCGCGCATGGACGAATTGCGCGTCGCCCACGGAAGCGGCGACTTCATGGCGCGCGTTTCCTCCGGGTGGGACGCCTTCGTCGCTCCCGTATGCGCGGCAATGGATCGGGAAGATGCGGCGTCGTGCGCCGACAGCCCCTATTCCGCCTATGTGGCGCGGGGAGGTGACGTGGCGCGGCTGATGACGGAAATGCTGCATGCCTATGCTTTCGCATTCGACCGGGAAGAAGAAGGGAATGCGGCGTCGAAGGCGGGATGCGACGCCCACCCTTTTCGCGCGACGTCGGCAAAAGAGCTGGCGACGGGAGCGACGACGCAAAAAACGGGCGGCGTTACCGTTTTTTTCGCGTCGGACAAAGAAACGTCTCCCAAAGATTTGCGCGGCGCCGCAGACGCGTATCGCGCGGCGGGAAAAAAATTTCTGACGTATTACTACGTGACGGAGCGTAACGACGCGGCGGCGCAAGAGGCGTTTTCCTCGTCATGCCGAAGCGAGGCGTTACGTCAAGGCGGGCCGCTCGGACTCTATGCGGAGGCGAAGGGACATTTAAAGGCGCTGCGCGACGGAGAAACGCCCTGCGTCGTGTCGTGCGTCGCCGCGCTTCCTCAACGGGGAAGCCGGGCGCCGTCGTTGGAAAGAAACGACGCCACGTCGTGCTTTTATCGTTGGCAAGCGCGCGATCCTCTGGCCTCCCTTGCCGCCTCCCTTTCTCCGGAGGCGTTGAAGGACGTTATTTTTCGCGTGCAAGACAAGGTGCGCGACGCGGAACGCATTGCGGGAACGGCGTCCGTCATTCCCTATTTTCGTCACGGCGCGCGCCCGTCGCTTAGCGGAGCGCAATCCTTTCGCTGAAAAGTCTCATTCGGACGTCACGGCATGGGAGCGGCGCACGTAATCGCCCGGGGCCGGCGCCAACGATTCCGCGTTTTCCCTGGCGGGCCGAACGTCTTCCCCCATGAGTTCGCGTTGCCATTTTTCCCAGTTTTCCCACCACGACCCGGCGCGCTCCACGGCTTTCGCCGCCCATTCTTCCGCCGTTTTTACTTCCGAAGGCGACGTGGCATAGCCATATTTTTGTTTGGCGGGAGGGTTGATGACGCCGGCCACGTGGCCCGATCCGGCAAGCACGAACGTGACGGAAGACTCAAGAAGCAATTTGCAGCCGTTAAACACCGCTTGCCAGGGCGCGATATGGTCCTCCTTCGCCGCCAGAAAATAGGAGGGAACGGAAATGGCGCCTAAATCCATCGGCGTTCCCGCCAGGGAAAGGGCGTTCGGCGCCATCAGTTTGTTATCGACGTACATGTTCTTTAGGTAGAAGGAATGCATGGCCGCCGGCAGGTTGGTGACGTCGGCGTTCCAATGCAAAATGTCGAACGGGGCCGGCTCCTTTCCCAGCAAATAGTTGTTGACGACGAAATTCCATATCAAGTCGTTGGCGCGAATCAGGCTGAAGATGTTGGCCATCGCCTTGCCGTCCATCAGACCGCCGCTGCGCAGCATTTGCGACTCGATGCGCCGCACCTTGTCGGCGTCGAGAAACACCGAAAAATCTCCCGTATCCGAAAAATCGAGCAAGGTGGTGAGGAAGGAGGCGGAGAGCGCCTCGTGCGCGCGTCCTTTTTTTGCCAAATAGGCCATTAAACAGGCGAGCAACGTTCCCCCCAGACAATATCCCATCAGGGCGGCACGTTTTGATCCGCTATGTTTCCGCACGAAATCAAGCGCGGCCAAGGCGCCGTCGATTAAGTAGTCGTCGAACGTCACCCCGGCCATGCGCGCGTCCGGGTTGGCCCACGATATGACGTACACGTCGAATCCGCGCTCGACGCACCACCGGACGAAGGACTTGTCTTCCGACAAGTCGAAAATATAGTATTTGTTGATCCATGCGGGAATCAGCAGCAGCGGAACGGCGGCCACCGTCGGGCCTTTGGGCTTGTAGCGAATGATTTCCATCAGGTAATTGCGATACACCACGTCGCCGGGCGAGATGGCAATGTTTTTTCCCGGCGTAAAGGCGTTCGGGGGAGAGAGGTTGATGTGAAAATGCCTGTCGGTGGCGCGCAGGTCGCCCAGCATGTTCTCCATGCCCTTCACCAGGCTTGCGCCGTGGCTGGCGATGAATTCGCGCATCGCGGCGGGATTCGTCGCGACGAAATTGCTGGGACTGATCGCCTCTAAATATTGGCTTACGTAAAAATCGTAGCGGCGACGCATTTTTTCGTCGTCTCCGCATAGGCCGTAGGCCCATTCGCGCATGCTTTCGCAGCCGCGCAAATACATGTGCCGCAACCCGGCGAAAAAAGGATTGGCGCTCCATTCCTCGTCCGAAAAACGTCGGTCGCGCCGTTCGTAAGAAAAAGGAAAGGCGACGTCGGCGCCAAGCGCGCGCTCATACGAGACGCGCGCTATCTCCATCCAATCGCACCATAATTCCATGCCGTGGCGCAGCCATTCTTCGGGACGAGAGGCGGCGTCCATCCATATTTTTTCCCACACCTTGCCGAAATCCTCCGCAAAGGGCGACGGCTCGCCCTCTCCCTTCGCGGCGATGCGCTGCCATTCCATCGCGACGAGGTGCGAGAGTTCGGCGATGCGCGACATATTTTCCGCCCATATGTCGTAGGGCATCTTGCGTTCGGACGTCATCGGCTTTTCCGTTCCGTATCGTATTTAAGCGTTGCCGCCTTGCGTTAGCCTAATACACCCTCTTCTTTAGCGGTATCGCCTCCACCTCGTTGGTAAGGGTGGTGAGGCAGACGGGGCGGTAATCTAAGGAAACGTTGCCGGCGTCGGTGACGCGGGCGAGCGTGTGTTTCAGCCAGTTTTTGTCGTCGCGGTCCGGGTAGTCCTCCCGCGCTTGCGCCCCCCGGCTTTCGGTGCGGGCGAGCGCGCCTTCGATGGTGACGAGGGCCTGGCCGCGCAGATTGTCCAACTCCAGCGTTTCCACCAGGTCGCTGTTCCAAATGAGTCCGCGATCGGTGACGGAGACGTCCTTGAAGTTCTTGTAGCATTCGCGTACTTTTTCCACGCCTTCCGCCAGCGTTTTGTGCGTGCGATACACCGCCGCATGGTTTTGCATGGCTTTTTGCATGGTAAGCCGCAATTCCGCCGTAGGCGTCGCCCCCTTGGCGTGGCGGAGATTGTCGAAACGCGTGAGCGCCTTGTCGGTCGCCGCTTGGGGCGCAACGGCATGTTTTTGCTTCGGTTTTAATAGTTGCGCGGCGCGGATGGCGGCGGCGCGGCCAAACACCACCAGATCAAGCAGCGAGTTCGATCCCAGTCGGTTGGCGCCGTGCACCGATACGCACGCCGCCTCGCCAATGGCCATTAAGCCTTTGACCGTTGCATCTTTCCCTTTGTCGCGCGCGATCGCCTCGCAATAATAATTGGTGGGCACGCCGCCCATATTGTAATGCACCGTGGGGAGGACGGGAATCGGCTGGCGCGTCACGTCCACGCCGGCGAAGGTTTTGGCCGTCTCCGCGATGCCGGGCAGGCGCTCATGAATCACTTCGGGAGCCAAATGGTCGAGATGGAGGAAAATATGGTCCTTGTTTTTACCGACGCCGCGCCCTTCGTTTATCTCCACCGTCATCGCGCGCGAGACGACGTCGCGCGACGCCAGGTCTTTCGCCGATGGGGCGTAGCGCTCCATAAAGCGTTCGCCCTCGCCGTTGACGAGGTAGCCGCCCTCGCCGCGCACCCCTTCGGTAATCAGGCAGCCGGCGCCGTATATGCCGGTGGGGTGGAATTGCACGAATTCCATGTCTTGCAGCGGCAGCCCCGCGCGCAGCGCCATGCCGCCCCCGTCGCCGGTGCAGGTATGGGCGGACGTGCAGGAGAAATAGGCGCGTCCGTAGCCGCCCGTCGCGAGTATGGTAAGCCCGGCGTTGAAGCGATGCAAGGTGCCGTCGTCCAGATTCCACGCCAGCACGCCGCAACATTCCCCGGCCTCGTTCATCAGCAGGTCTATCGCGAAATATTCCACGAAAAACGACGCGTTATGCTTGAGCGATTGCGTGTATAAGGTGTGCAGAATGGCGTGGCCGGTGCGGTCCGCCGCCGCGCAGGTGCGCTGCGCCGCCTTGCCTTGCCCGTATTCGGTCGTCATGCCGCCGAAGGGACGTTGATAGATTTTCCCCTCTTTCGTGCGCGAAAACGGCACGCCGTAATGTTCCAGCTCGATAATGGCGCGCGGAGCCTCCTTGCACATATATTCGATGGCGTCCTGGTCGCCCAGCCAGTCCGATCCTTTTACCGTGTCGTACATGTGCCAGCGCCAATCGTCGGGACCCATATTGCCCAGCGCGGCGCTGATGCCGCCTTGCGCCGCCACCGTATGGCTGCGCGTAGGAAAGACTTTCGTCACGCAGGCGACGGACAGCCCGGCTTCGGCGATTCCCAAAATCGCGCGCAGCCCGGCGCCGCCGGCGCCGACGACGACGACGTCGTTATAATGGTCGTGAACGGGATAGGCGTCGGTAGGCATGCATATATCCAAATATATCTAAGCGAAAACGGATCCGCCGCCCAAATGCCGGGCGACGATAAGGCATATGGCGACGAAAACGGCGGCGCCGAGCGCTAAATTGACGAAACGCACCGTATTTAGCAGCACGAAATGCGCGACCGGGCAACGCACGTAGTCTTCGATAATCATCTGCATGCCCATGGCGGAATGGTAGAATCCTATGCCGAAAAGCAACACGCCGGCGGCGGCGTCCCACGCGCCGAAAAACATTTCGTCCGCTCCGCCGTCTCCGTGAGTGACGACGCACAAAAATCGCGCGACCACGTAGAGCACGAGCGGAATAAGCGCGAGGGCGGTTAAGCGTTCGGCCACCCAATGCGCCGCGCCCCGGCGCTCGGGCGCCCGATTTTTAAATAACGGATGGCGGGGCGAACGGCAATGCTTGTTCATGACGCGGCTCCCAATACGTATATCCAGCACCCGACGGTACAAACGATGGAGGCGACGACGACCGCCCATCCGGTTTTATGCATGGCAGGCAACGAAAAGCCTTTTCCCACATCCCAACACAAATGGCGTATGCCGTTAAAGAGATGGTAAAAGAGGGAAAACGTCCATCCGAAAAGCAGGATTTTTCCGAAGGCGGACGAGAAAAACGCGGCTATCCATCCGCCGTTGCCCTCCGGATAAAACGCCGCGCAGCATATCCACAGCGCCGCAAGAACTAAACCGATATAATTCGCGACGCCCGTCATGCGGTGCAGAATGGACAACACCGTGCTGATTTGCGGTTTGTAGACGCTTAAATGCGGAGAAAGCGGACGCTTCTCCCGCACGTTATTTCCAAGGGACGGCATGTCGCAGCCTTATAAATACATTATTTTTATAGCGAAATGATACGCGCGCCCGTTTTTATATCAATGTATCGCGCGAATTTCCACGCAAAAATAGATTTTCTTTGCGTTTGCATTGCTGCGACGCCGTTCAAGATTTTTTTATCGATCTTTTTTTTATGGATGCAGATCAGCAACAAGAGAAAATGATAGAAAAAATAACGGACCGGCCGTTCTTTTGTAAGATAGAGAGCGCAATCGAAGGGGAATCGGTTACGGAGAATATGCGATCGTTGCCACCTCCGCTCCGCGTTCGTCGTCGATATCTTTGAAATACATAACCTTAATATCGCGTTTCGTTCGCAGATCGGTAGCACAAGCCTTGTTTCTTAACTGTCTGCTGTCCGAGATGGATTCATTTTCGAATGTTTCAAGAGCAAAGAATGCAGGCAAAAAACTCACTTGGTTTTGATGGGAAGCGTTGATGCATACGCGAGTCAGCCTGAACGTGTGGTTTTTCAGGGTATAGCCAAGCCGCGTCATTGCAGTGCACCTTTGATAGGTACACCCTTGATTGCTAGGCACGTGGTTTTTTCCCGTGACGAATATATAGAATATTTGGGCAATATATTCTTCAAGTTGCGTGCGATACTCCCGGCCAAGAGCTATCGTAGATTGTGAAGCCAGACCTACAATCCACTGAAGAATAAGGTTGCCCTTAGATTCGCCGGATTGGTCTTTGAAAAGCGGGCTACAATCGATTGTTGAATTTTTAAGTATAGACGCGGCAAAATTTATCGCCTGCATTAGCGCATTTACAAAATCGTCTTCCATTGCGACCGACATCTTCGGCCACGAGTCTTTCGTTATCGGCCCATTCGCTGTTTGTTGGCGTGGTAAGTTCGATAGGTCCGGCCAGGATTCTTTTGACAAAACGTTCCCGACGTTTTTGCGTTTGGGATTAGAATTTGAAAATCCTCCGGGTCGTTTCAGGGTAGAGGAAGAAGGTTGCTCTTCTTGCTCTTCGCCGGATTCTTCGTCGGAAGTTTCCGGGTTAGTGGCAGCGGCCGCGTTTTCTTGAAGCAAACGGCTTTGAAGGCCGGCATTCTGCGTGTTCAATGCGGCAAGCTGTTTAATAAGGTCGGCGTTTTTCTGTTCCGATTTGGTAAGTCGTTTACGAAGGTCGACGTTTAGGGCTGTCAATTCTATAATTTTCTTGTCACTTTGATCGCTTGCGCCGCTCGCATCGTTCAATTCGGCCTCTTTGTTGCCTTCAAGTTCCGCTATTTGTTCCAAAAGATCGTTGTTCTCTTCTTCTGCGGTAGTAAGCTTGAGTTCTAGCGAACCAATTTTTTCTTTATCTTGGGAGAGAGTCGTTCTTGTTTGGGATAATTCAAGCCTGAGCCTTTTCTCTTCTTCAGCTGTGGCGGATTTTTCCGCTTTAGTGGTTGCCAGTTGTCCGGTAAGGTTCTTATTTATTTCGTTCAATTCTTTAATTTCTTTATCTTTCTTGTCAACGTTTTCCTGAAACCATGCGAGCACCCCGTTATCTTCGTGACGCACGAAGTTTACGGACGCTCTGAGCACGGACGCAAAAGATTGAGCGCGCGATAATCCTTCGGGAGTGGGTATTTCCGACTCGACGTTTGGCGTGAAGGATTGCATTCCGGGAAGAGCAGGAAGAGAGGGATTGCCTGATGTAAAGGATGATGTCCGTTGGCTTGGATCAACGCCGTTACTTGGATGAGCATCCATGGCTATAAGGCAAAAAGCACAAAAACTTTTAAAAATGAAGCGGAGTCTGCACGAGAAAATCGAACTAATTAGTAATTAACACTAACTCGCAAATCAAAAATGTAAAGCTTTTTATTTTTTTATCAGAGCTAATTGCATGGTGAAAACATGAATTAACGCATTAATAACTTATGTTTCCACCCTGTCGTCGTCCGTGATCTTGCTCCGGTCGCCCGCCTTATACAAAGGTTTTAATTCCCCGGTCTCTTGCAATATTTTATTCCATCGATACACGACATGCGGCGCACCTACGGTAGCAATTTGAGGGCTAAAGGGGTCGCCACGCAACCATTTCGGCGCTGATCGGAAGCAGCAGCGCCGTCACCGAACGCGTCTACGCCCGTCCGGAAGCCCACGAATTACGCGACGCCGTCAGCCTCCTTGACGAGGCCATGCACAAAACGTACACACCAACCAACTAACTCGAATCGAGCGAAAAACCAATAACCCCGTCAAATAAGAATAAAAATGGTGATCCCGACAGGATTTGAACCTGTGACCCACTGATTAAAAGTCAGTTGCTCTACCGACTGAGCTACGGGATCTAAAAATAACGAAAGGAAATTGGACGCCAACGATGCGGTATTAATAAAAAATTACCGTCGCTATGTCAAGGGTGGATTTTAATGTTTTTGTGGTCGCGTCAATCGTTGAATACGAAAATAAGCTTTCGACAAAGGCGGCACATCGCGGAATCACGCTTCATGCTCGCTTCCCCCGTTAGCGCGTTAAACGAGCTGCCGAAGCCGCATTTCCTTTCCGTCGACTGCGCCGCCTATAAGCGTCAACGCACCGAATGGAAAAGCATTCCTTACGCTGCGGCAGGTTCGCGGCACAAACGTACGTCACGTTTTTCCCTTTGATGCGGCTCTCGCCGCATATCGCACGCGCAGGCGCCTTTGTTTTCAAAAAACAAAAAATCTTCGTGCGCCTCTTCTCAAGAAACGCGTGCGTTTCCATCGCTGCGCGCCGCGCCGACGCACGACCGGCAATCGGGTCATGATTCGTTATTTTTTCTCACTCCGGCGTCAATTCCTGCATTTGAATCTTATAGGCAGGAATTTCTACGTTTTTGTAGGTTTTCGTTTGCAGATTTTTTAAATTAATTTCGGCGCTTTGGTTGCCGGCATTGATTTGCGTGGCATTGACGACCGCGACGCCGCCCGGGCCGGTCTGCACGCTGATCGAGTTGCCGACGGCGGTGGCGGCGTTCGTGCCGTCGGAGAGTCCCGGCCGGTTTGCCGTGCCTTCGGTGTATATTTGCTGAAACAGCGAGGCGCCGCGCGCGTCTTTCGCACTTACCCAATCTTCGACGTCGCGTCCTTTCGCAAAGCCGATGCCGCGATCGAAGTTAAATTCAACCGCCGACGCCGCGCCCGACTGGCAGGCGACGAAGGCGATACAGATGGCAAGGGTTTTGAAACGAAACACGGACGGACTCCTTGAAGAATATAAACTTATAACGTCAAAAAAAGGAGGAGGAAATTTCCCCCTCCCCTTTATGCGTTCCTCCTTATTGCACTTTTACCGGCGCAATTTGGATGGAGTTGCCCATCGCGGTCACGTTTACGGGGTCTTTCATGCCGTTGATCGTCACTTTCGCGAGCGAGCTAATGTCGGCGCAGTTATGCTGAGAGACGGAGGCGGACGTAAAGTCCTGACTGGTGACGCTTAAGTTGTTGCCGAGGGCGGCCACGTTTACGCTCACGTCGGCGTCGGCAAGGGCGTTTTGGCCTTGCAGCAACGTGTCCAGACGGGCGTCGACTTTAGCGCCGGTATTGTTTTGCGCCATGTCGAGAATGAGGTTGCCGTCCGTTCCGAACGTCGCGGAGTTGGCGACGGAGGTCACGTTAAGGTCAATGTCGCCGATTTCGACAAGGTGGTTAAGCGTCAGGTTCGCTTTCGCGGTAACGCTTTGGTTGTTGTCCTGGGCGGCTTCCATCGCCGTACTGCCTTTTAGCTGGATGTTGGCGTTGTTGGCGATCGCGGCGGTTTGGCTTTCAAATTTGCCGGAGATAAACTGGCCGTAATAATTCAATTCGGAATTAATTTTGCCGGTGTTCTTTTGGCTAAATTCCATCGCGTTTTTCACCGCGCCGGGAACGACAATGTCGATGGTGTGCGCGCCTTCGACCTTCAGGCCGGAGATGTCGACGCCGCCGGCGCCTTCGATATTGACGAATTTGCTATCGTTGACGTACAGGTCAAGCCCGCACACTTCGCCCGCGCCGCAGGCGTAGGAGGCTTTCGCCGCCGTCATCGCCATCGCGGAGGCGCCCATCGCCAGCAATGCGTATAATTTAACTTTTTTCATATAATACTCCTTAAGGTGAAAAGTTAACTATTCTTTAGCGTCGGACGGGAATCGTCTTTTCGCCTGAAAGAATGTGGGATCGATCGGAAGGGCGTCTCCCCTTCCCCCTCGAAATTTCTATAAGCCGCCCTTAATCCAACCCGGCATAGGCTCGCTCGACAAGGCGGCGGCGCGGCACGAATCACCGGAGGTGCCGTAGAGCTTGCCGAGCAGTTCGTACACGGCCAGTTCCGATATGGAACGCACCGCCAGTTGAATCGGCTCGAGCGAACGTTCTCCGACCCCGACGTCAAGCAGCTTGTTTTCAAAGAATTTAAACACGCCGGCCTGCACTTCGCGTCCGATGATTTGTTTTTGGTAGCTCACCGTCGAGACGATTTTCAGCGTGTCGGTTTCGACCAGGCGGAAATCCATCGCCACGTTCATCACGTAATAGCGCATGCCGCCGGAGGCGATGTCGAACAGGGCGTTGACGTCGTTCGAGCGAATATTGTAGTTCAGTTCGGTGATGCCGCCCATGATGGTGTATTTGCTGCCCACGATCGAGCCGGCCAGAATGGGCTGATACGCCCGCTCGTCCCCTTCGATGCTGTTTTTAATGAGTTTGTTGTCCTTCATTTTCAGCTCGAATTCGTTCACCGACGTGTCGAAACGCTCCACCTGCGGCACGCCCACCTTATCGAGCGCCGAAATCATCATGAGCGTGGCGCCTTGCGTCAGGCGGCGGCCCGTTTCGATGTCGTCCTTGCCGGTGAAGTCCAGCACGCGGCCTATCGTCATCACGTCCGGCGTGACGTGTTTTTGTTTCAGTTCGGCGGACAGGCATTTTAACTCTTTCGTGTAGACCGTGTCGTTTCCCGTCACCTCGCTTTGGCCTATGGGCGCGGCGTAGTTGTCGGTGTGCGTCCAATAATTTCCGAAATATCCGTTGCAACCGGTTAACGCCAGCAAGGGTAAGCCTAATGCGATTTTGAGCGCTTTTTTCATAATTTTACTTCATTATCTTTCGTTAACTGTATTGTTACTTCGGCAACTCGACGTTGCGATAAAACGGCGTGGTGACGGTTTGCGTTCCCTTGTCCACCTGCCGCACGTTCAGCATGACGGTGCTGCCCGGCGCCATCTCTATGCCAAGGGCGTCCACGTCGTAGGTCGATCCCGGAGAGACGGAAAGCTTTCTTCCCCATATGTCGCGGTCTAAGGCGTTTTCTTTTTCGTAGGCGCCCGCCTCGTTGCCCTCGCGCCCGCCGGAGAGCGCGCCTTCATGGTTCTCCGCCGACGCCGCTTGCGCAAAGGCAAGCGCGACGGTTAGCGTCAATAGCTTGAATGTCATAAACATACCCTATGAAACGGATAAGCGGCGAGCGGAGGCGCCGCAACGAAACGGGGCGCGGCCTCTTCCTTGCGAAAAGATAGCGCAGGCAAGAGCCTTTCGCGCGATTTTACGACGATAAAACGAATGTGTAACGCATGATCCCTCTCCCCCTTTTGTCTTTGCTTTGTCGCCATGCGATGCGTCTTTTCCCCAAAAGACGTCGGCGATTCGGCCCCCTTTATTCTTACCGGATTTTTTTTGGATTATCCGGCCTTGTAGTTAACACTATATCAATAATTATTGAATTATTTATAACAAATTGCACGAAGATTACGGTTGTTGGTTAGCGGATAGGAAGAGACATGCCTAGGAAGAGACATGCCTCAGAATTTTTTATTTTTTCGTTTTTTTGAGCCGAAATAGTCCCGTTGCGCCTACCAAAACAGAAAAGCGTCGCGCAATGCCGGATTGCGGAAAAAGAATGAGGATGCGGAATGAAGCGAGTTATATGTCCGGGGGATCCCGATGCGGAGGGAGTCTCTCATACGTCTCGGTGCCCATTTCGTCCGTCTGTGGAATTGCCAACGACGACGATGCGACAGACCCGTTGTTGGTAGCTTTTTCTCCCGGGGGTGACGTATATTGATCAAGCACGGCGTCCGCAGCGGATGGCATGATTGCAGCGGCGAGGAGCGTAGGCAATGGGGTAAGTGGCGCGGACTATAAAAGTAAGGATAAGATTGTGTTGATGTCAATCTTACCGCGCATGTGGCCGCGAATCAATCTTTTGTTTGGGCGAACGACAAAATATCCCCTTGCCACGCCGCCCCGTTTGTCGCTATAACGCGCAGCGTATGGCGTTATGGTTCGCCTTTGGCGAAAAACGTGATAACATACGACATATATAGAGGATGAAGGGGGCGTTATGAAATTGGTGATCGTCGAATCTCCCGCCAAGGCCAAGACCATCGGCAAATATTTGGGGAAGGATTACGAAATTCTCGCCTCGTTCGGGCATATTCGCGACCTGCCGTCTAAAAACGGGTCGGTCGAGCCGGCGAAAGATTTTGCCATGCATTACGAAATAAGCAAAGATTCCCTCAAGCATGTCTCGGCCATCGAAAAAGCCGCCAAGCGCGCCGAGTCGATATTGCTCGCCACCGACCCGGACCGCGAGGGAGAGGCCATATCATGGCATATCGTTGAAGCGCTGGACGAGCGAGGCATATTCCAAAAGAAAAATCCGCCGGACGTCAAGCGCATCGTTTTTCATGAAATTACCGCCAACGCCGTCCGCCGCGCCGCCGCCAATCCGCGCGACGTGAACATGGATTTGGTGAATTCGCAGCAAGCCCGCCGCGCGCTCGATTATCTGGTGGGTTTCACGCTCTCGCCCGTCTTGTGGCGCAAATTGCCGGGCAGCCGCAGCGCCGGGCGCGTGCAATCGGTCGCCTTGCGCCTGATATGCGACCGCGAGGAAGACATAGAAAAATTCGTCGCGCGCGAATATTGGACGATCGCCGGGCATTTCATTCCCGAATTGAAGGATGTCTTCCTTGTCGGACGGCTGGCGGAATATGAAGGCCAAAAGGTCGAACAATTCACCTTTACGAACGAAAAAACCGCCAAAGACGCGCAAGCCCGGCTGGAAAAAGGACGCTACGCCGTCTCCGGCCGCGACACCAGGCGCGTGGCGCGCCACCCCAAGCCGCCTTTCACCACCTCTACCCTGCAACAGGAAGCCGCGCGAAAATTAGGGTTCAGCGCGAAGAAAACCATGCAGATCGCACAAAAACTTTATGAAGGCGTCGATTTCGACGGCGAAACCACCGGGCTTATCACCTATATGCGTACCGACGCCGTGACGGTAAGTACGGAGGCGGTAGCCGAAGCCCGTCGCGCCATCGGCACGCTGTACGGCGCGAATTACGTGCCGGATTCCCCAAGGGCGTACAAAACCAAAACCAAAAACGCGCAGGAGGCGCACGAGGCCATTCGCCCGACGTCGCCGTCGCGCACGCCCGACATGCTGCGCCGAACGCTCGAGAAAGATTTTTTTGCGCTCTACGAACTAATATGGAAGCGGATGGTCGCCAGCCAAATGGCTTCCGCCGCGCTGGACCAAACCACCATATCGATTGCCGACGAAACCAAGAAAAACGTGTTCCGCGCCTCCGGCTCCGTGATCGTGTTCGACGGATTTTTAAGGTTATATAAAGAAGGGCTGGACGACGAACAGGAAGAGGGCGAAAGCCTGCTTCCCCCCGTGAAAGTCGGAGACAAGTTAACCACGGACAAGATCGACGCCGAACAGCATTTCACCCAACCGCCGCCGCGCTATAGCGAGGCGAGCTTGGTCAAGCGGCTGGAGGAACTGGGCATCGGGCGCCCGTCCACTTACGCCAGCATCATTTCGGTGCTGCAAGACCGGCAATATGTGCGTCTGGACAAGCGCCGCTTTATCGCGGAAGAGCGCGGACGGCTGGTGACGAGCTTTTTGTCATCTTACTTCCCCCGCTACGTCGAATACGACTTCACCGCCAATTTAGAGGAGGAATTGGACGAAGTTTCCAACGGCAAGCGCGCTTGGAAGGATCTGTTGGCGGAGTTTTGGAAGCATTTCACCGCCAACGTCGACGAGCTGAACGACGTCACCATCTCGCATGTGCTGGAGGCGATGAACGAGAAACTCGCCTACCATTTATTTCCGCTCGGCGAGAACGGCAAACCCCAACGCGGCTGTCCCGAATGTAAAACGGGGGAATTAAGCCTGAAAGTCGGTAAGTTCGGCGCATTTCTCGGATGCTCGGTCTATCCGGAATGCAAATACACCAAGCAACTGGACGGTGAAGCCGACGCCAACGAAGGGGCGACGGCGGGAGCCGAAGGCGACCTGCCGCGCTCGCTCGGCGTGGATAAAGACGGCAAACCCGTCACCCTAAAAAAAGGGCCCTACGGCGTGTACGTCCAACTAGGGGAAGATCAGGCGGACAAGAAAAAAGACCCGGCGCCCAAACGGTTGGGCGTCCCGAAAGGCACGCCGCTAGAGAGCGTGACGCTCGAAAAAGCGCTGGAAATGCTCGCCCTGCCGCGTATCGTCGGCAACCATCCGGAGACGGGGAAGGAAATTTCCGCCGGGATCGGACGCTTCGGCCCGTACGTGAAGCACGACGGAAAATATACGTCGCTGAAGCAAGACGATCCGCTCACCATTTCCGTCGCCCGCGCCGTCGAGACGTTGTCGCAAAGCAAAACTCCGTCGGGAGAGTTGATCGGCACACATCCGGAATCGGGCAAGGACATCATGCTCATGCCGGGACGCTACGGGCCGTACATTAAATACGACAAGGCCAACGTGCCCATCCCCAAACATCGGCAAGACGAACGCATGACGATCGACCTGGCGCTGGAATGCATCGCCTCCGCGCCGGAGAAAAAAGGCAACCCCGCCAAGAAAACGACGACGCGGAAAGCGAAGAAAGGCGAGACGTCTTAGGGCCTGTTCACGATCTCTACTCCGGTTCGGGATAAGGAGTTGAATGCTTATATAGCAATTAGCGATAGGTTGGCATAAAAAATCATGAGATCCCTGCTTCCGCAGGGATAACGGACGGATAGGGTATGTTCGCAACTTCATGACGCCAACCTGTCGAAGATGACTAGACCGGTAGGGCGGCGAGAGAAGGCGCTTGATATTGGCGATGCGTTCCGCTAATTTTTTATATAATCCGGCTCACGTCTTGTGCGGATACGGCCCTTTATCATCTTTTTGGACGCCGACATGACCGCCGTCACACGTTTTCGCGTTAAAGCCTTCTTCGCCCGTCCGCTTGTCGCCAATACGGTGAGGCTGGCGCTCGCCGGGTTTTTGCTGCTCTATATGGGGTATTATTTTAAGCTGATCGACATTCCCGCTTTTTCGCGCGACGATCCGGCGATAGAGGAAATCGCGTTTTTCGACGCGCCCATACAGCTTGGCGACGCCGACGCTTACGTGGACGGAAGGCGCACGTCGCTAAACGCCGCCGACAAACGTTTTCGCCTGGGGCTATTTTGGGCCTCGTGGTGCGGCGCATGCAAGGTGACGATTCCAAAAACGCTTGCCCTGCTGCCCGAACTGCAAAAAAACGGCGTGGCGGTGGCGTTGGTGGCCACGCCCGATTCCCGCAGGGAAGTCTCTTCCGGCGTCAGGGCCGACGCCGCGCGCCTTTCCCTGAAGGACGGTGCCGCGCCGCTCGTGCTGGAGGACGACGGGAATATGTTGTTTTCCCGCCTGGAATTGCGTCGCGTGCCGCGTTTCGTCCTCATCAATAAAAACGGCGAAGCGGTGGCGTACGCGCGGCTTAATCTAAACGCGCCCGATCTGCCGGCGACGCTGGGCGCGCTTGCCGCGCTGAACAACAAATAGGCGAAGCCATGAAAAAAGCGGCGTTTCTGCTCTGCCTTGCCCTGCTTCCCTTAGGCGCGCAGGCCGCAGGGTACATTCCCACCACGGCGGCGCGGTTGTCGGTCATGTGCGACGCCTACGCCGGCGCCATGCAGGGAAAGCCTTACGACATGATGCTGGCGAAGGAATGCGAAGCCTATTTGTCGGGCTTTCTCGATTCTCTTATCGTGGCCGAGGCGATAAAGGGCGGACCGCTCGTGTGCAGCGACTCGCCGATTTTGCCGGGCGAGCTTCCCCTCGTGTTGCGGCAATGGATGAGCGCCAACATGCGCCGCGCGCAAGACGCCACGGCGGCGGTGGCGCTGTTCGGGGCCTTGTCCGAAAAATATCCCTGCCGTGGACGCGCAAGGCGAAATTAAGCGTAGCCTTCCCGAGAAATTCGCTTTATTCTGCGTCCCGCAACGCTAAAAAAGATGGGCAGTATGACCGAAGATTGCGCCGCCTCGGCGGGCAGGGCCGCAAGTCCGGCGTTAGACGCCGTGCTCGGCAAGGAATTTCCCGCCCTCGACAAGGGATTCGTGCGGGTGGTCGACTATATGGGCAACGACGCCGCCGTGGTGCAGGCCGCGCGCGTCTCTTACGGAGCGGGAACGAAGAAAACGTCGGAAGACGCGGCGCTTATCCGCTACCTTATGCGCCATCGCCACACCACCCCTTTCGAGATGTGCGAAATTAAGTTTCACGTGAAGATGCCTGTGTTCGTCGCAAGGCAATGGATTCGCCACCGCACCGCCAGCGTCAACGAATATTCCGCCCGCTATTCGGTGCTGGAGGACGAGTTTTACGTTCCCGAGGCGCGTCACGTGGCCGGCCAGTCGGCGATCAACAAGCAGGGCCGGGGAGACACCGCCGCGCCGGAGAAAGCCTTGCGCGCGCAGGAAATTTTTCGCGAAGACGCGGCCCAATGTTACGCCCATTACCGCGAGTTGCTGGAAGAAGGGGAAGGCGGCTCTCCGGGCGTCGCGCGGGAATTGGCGCGCATGAACCTTCCGGTGAGCGTTTACACCCAATGGTACTGGAAGATCGACCTGCATAATTTGTTGCATTTTCTGCATCTGCGCTCCGATAGCCATGCGCAATACGAAATTCGCGTCTATGCCGAGATTATCGAAAAAATCATCGCGCTGTGGACGCCGATATGTTTCGGCGCCTACGAAGACTATCGCAAGGGCGCCGTTTCCCTGTCCCGAGGGCAATGGGAGGCGGTGAAGGCCGCGCTGCGCGGCGAGGAATTTTCTTCTTTTGCGCGCGCGACGTCAAAAAGGGAGTGGAACGAGTTATGCGACGCGATGGAGCGCCCCGGCGACAAACTCTAATTTTCATCATTTTCCTGACGTTTCTCGCCGTGCATGCCTGCGCGCCGCGCGCCGACGACTTCTTGGGCAGACGTCCTCCGAAAGGCCAAATCGAAAAACTCACGCGCCGCACGACCGCCTCGATGAACTCGGTGGAAACCGGTCGCCCCATACCCTACGGCCACGGCGTGCGGGGAGAGCAGGTGCGCCCGGCGAACCCCGCCTACGACCGCACCGCGCCGGGGGAGGACCCGTATTTCGACCGCCGCCTTCCTTCCGCGTCGGACGGAACCTACACGCATGAACCGGCCCAAACCTTTAACGTCGCGCTTATCCTCCCCTTAAGCGGCGACTACGCCATGCTGGGGCGGCAAATGTTGCAGGCGGCGCAGCTCGCGCTGTTCAACCTGAAGGACCCCGCCGTCAACATCATGCCCTATGACGACAAGTCCGATCCGGTGACGGGCGCGCAAGCCTTTAGGGAAGCGCAAAAACACGACGTCGACGCGGTGCTCGGTCCGCTCTTCCGTCCGGTGGCGGACGCGGTGTCCGACGCGGCGCGGGGAAGCGGCGTGCCGATCGTCAGCTTCTCTAACGATACGGGCGTGACGGCAAAGGGCGCCTATGCGTTCGGCATGCTTCCCCAAACCCAATATGAACGCATGGCGAACTTCGCCTTGTCGCAGCGCATACGGGATTTTTCGTTGCTTGCCCCCAACAACGCCTATGGCGGCGCGGCCCTGGGCGCCACCCGTCGCGCGTTGCAAGGCCGGCCCGACGTTGCGTTCAGCCGCATAGAATTATATCGCGACGACCAATATGTCACGCCCGAGGCGCTGCGCGACCATATCGAGGCGGCGCTGGCGCCGCTGCTGAAGGGCAACGCCGCCTATTCCGCGCTGATTCTGCCCGAGACGAGTCCGCGCCTGCTCGAAATCGTGCGCATCGCGCGCGAGTTGCCGGATTTTTCGCAAAAAGTGCAGATCGTCGGCGACGCCGCGTGGACACAAAATCCCGAAATCATGCACGCCCCGCAATTGGCCGACGCATGGATCGCCATGCCGCCGCAAGACCGGCAATTGCTGTTCGAGCGCCGGTTTACCGGAGCCTACCGCCAGCCGCCCGGAAAGCTCGCCTCGCTCGCCTATGACGGGGTGAACATGCTGAGCGCAATTGCCCATCGCAACGGCGGTAAGATCATTCGCGACGCCGACTTGCAGCGCAGGGAAGGGTTTGACGGCATTTTAGGATCGTATCGATTTTCGCCCGATCGCGCCGTCCGCCGCGACATGGCGGTGTACCGCATAGACAATACCGGCAACGTGATTTTGCTCGACGCGCCGAGGGGAGATTTTTAAAAGCCGGCGCGTTTTTATTTTTTTAGGGTTTTTTTATCTCCGACCGGCGGGTATAAAAAAAGCAAGTGCGCCTCATCGGTAACGGTGGTCTAACCTTGAATCAAGATGGCATTTTCAGGAACACATTTTTCCGGATGTAGGCGCTATTGGAAAGCGCGCACCGTAGCAGCCGATGAAGCCAGGAATTCATATCCGGATCCTTTTCTGCAGATGCTATATTGACGCAATACTTAATAAGCGTCTCGCGCACTGTAACAAAACAGACGCGCAAATCTCCGGCAATTAGACTCTCTGACTCTTCCATCTCCGCACGCAAGTAATGCTCAAAAATAATGCAAAGAATTTCCATGGAAATTGCTTTCCCGGTGCCGTTATCAGCGGTAAGCTGGCGCATAGGTATTAAGTCCCAATGCTTCAGCGCCTTTACTAACGCAGGCATGTAATTTTTGTAAGCGTAAATTGTATTTGAGAAGGGCTGAAGGGGAGAGTCAGGTAAACATATCATAAGATTAAAAGATTTTAACGTCGTGTTGAGGTAGTCTGACGTATAAAATATTTTAGAATCATCATCTTGAGAAGAAGATATTCTTCCCTTGAACGCGTGTGCGGTCCATATTACATGGTGCGCATTCGGCCCGTCTATTGCGTATATGGGCCATCCATGCGCATTTTTACCAAGCACGTTTGTTTCATTTATAAGAAGAGATGCTAAGCAACCTGCGTCGTCAACGCGTGTTTCATGAAGCAACATATGAATCATCTTAATCGACGCCAACAATAGATGCATCTGCGACGTAAATAGTTTAGAAAGATCGAGCGTTTCTAACGACAGTTCGTTGTCATTTGATTGGCATGAAGTCTGAACGAAACGGAGGTTTATTTGCGAATTTCGTTTCAAAAACTCTATGACGGAACGGTATCCGAGCGCGACGACGTCTTGCGAAGGGAAAATGACGCCATGTCCGTGGCCTTCGTTAACGCAACCGATGTTGATCTCTATTGTTTTCAGCTTCGATAACGTTACGCGATAGTAAAGACCCATTTGCTCAAAAATGAGGCGAAGTCTTTCGGCGTCGGCCAGTCTGCATGCGTCAATCCTCAGAACGAAATCTTTGGCAAATAGCGGTAATAGCGATTTTTGCAAATATGCTATGCGTTTTCCATGATTCCGAGCGAGCCTTTTCTGCAAAACATCGGTTGGCAAGGCCTTGCTCGGTAAAAGAGGCGATGTATCAGGAGTCTCAAGCACGAAAGGCAGCATGCGAATAACGGCGGCATTGTCGGAATAGCATTGGTCAATATATAGCTTTTGCAGCAGGTATGACGCTAAGCCGCCGTACTTTTCTTCGCCCCCGTCAAGAATGTCGGCAAGGCGAGCGAAAGGCGAATCGTTTTTCATTGCTTCCAGCATATCCAGAGCGGCGTCCGTCAGGTTGAAGAAAGCGGCGATTTGAGGGATTGCCCTTAATACACGTACCGACGGCATACTGAACCATTCATTCTCTATGTAATTCATCGGAATAGGGTCGGCGCGCTTGTGGGAAACGGGCCATACTTTGCTTTCGTTCCCATATGCATCGTCATTGTTCTCGTAGGTAAGAGTCATGCGAATAAGGTTGTTTGGTTTACTCGAGTTTAGATGGGAAGGCATGGCGTCCATTAAATCGGACACGTCCACTCTATCGTCGCTCAGGTAAAAATTGACAACGCGTATTTCCGCATGCGTGACGTCCGAAAGTTGGCCTAGAATTTCTTGCGCATAATTGATGTGCTTACTGACATTTGCATAGCAGTCTGGGTGGCGGTAAAATTTGATCTTTATGATCACGGGAACGGTAATCTTAGGGGCGACGGCGTTCTCGGAGAGATAGTAATATGCATCGAGCATATCCATAAGAGCGTTATAACTTGAGTCGGACGTAAAGAGAGGCTCCTCGAAGGAAATGACGCCAATTTGGTGTTTTTGAATAACTTCGTGTAGGACCAGCGGTGCGTATCGGGGATAATCGTTTGTTGGAAGGGCGCATCTTTGTTGGTCGTAGATTTGATATCCGAGCTTTCCGTCAGGGCCGCATAGCTTTGCGCATATAAAGTACGTTGGAATCACGTCTTGTCGCGGATCGCAGCCGGATCGATAGCAAGACACAAGTAAAGCGTTTGTGCGCCCAGGCGATCGGCCAAAAGCGTGGGCGTCGCTCATCTTTCCTGAAGGCGAGCAATGCTAAAAAGGATTGAGGACGTAAGGCAGAAAGCGTCGAATGCAATGTAAGTGTATTTTAATATATATCATTTTTAACGTCAATCGTCAAGAAGGCAGTATCAGATCTAGGCTGTATAATAATACCTTCAATCCCAATAACGGGTTATTTACGACTTCTTAAAGCGGCAATGCTCCGCTTGAATGGTGCGGATGGTGCCGGTGGAGGAGCGCATGACGATGGAGTGCGTCACCAGCTTGTCGCCGTCGCGACGTATGCCGCCGAGCATCGGACCGTCGGTGACGCCGGTGGCGGAAAACATGACGTTGCCGGACGCCATGTCCTCCAGCGTGTAGATGCGCGACAAATCGTCCACGCCCATGCGTTTGGCGCGTTCGCGATCGTTTTGCGAGTTGAAAATGAGCTTTCCCTGCATTTGTCCGCCGGTGCAGCGCAGGGCCGCCGCCGCCAGCACGCCTTCCGGCGCCCCGCCTATGCCCATATACATATGCACGTCGGTTTTTTCGGGGTCGACGGTGGAAATGACGCCGGCGACGTCGCCGTCACTAATCAGCTTCACCCGTACGCCGACTTCGCGCAGTTTCGCGATCAATTCTTCGTGGCGCGGACGGTCGAGCACGCACACCATAAGGTCGGAGACGTCGCATTTACGGGCTTTCGCCAGATTTTTGACGTTTTTTCCCGGCGTTTCGTCCAGCGACGCCACGTCTTTCGGAAGCCCCTTGCCGACGGCGATTTTTTCCATATACACGTCCGGCGCGTGTAAAAATCCGCCTTTTTCGGCGATGGCCACCACCGCCATGGAATTCGCGCCGGCGTGGGCGCAGATGGTGGTGCCTTCCAGCGGATCGAGCGCGATGTCCACCTCCGGTCCGTATCCGGTGCCGACTTTTTCGCCGATATACAGCATCGGCGCCTTGTCGCGCTCGCCCTCGCCGATGACGACGGTGCCGTCGATGGGTAGAATGTTGAGCGCCTGGCGCATGGCGTTCACCGCCGCGCGGTCGGCCTCGCGTTCGTTGCCGCACCCTATCCATTTATAACAGGCGATGGCGGCGGCTTCGGTGACGCGCACCGCTTCGAGCGCGAAGTTACGGTGCAGCGAAAACTCGCCCTCGTCGCGCGCGCCGCCGTTTAGGTATAAGTCGTATCGTGGATCTGCCATTTAGCTCTTCCTCAATTCACGCTATGTATGTTAATGCATCCTTACGGCATTGTGCCAGCCGCGCGAAAAAACACGCGCATCCGCCGGCGTTATTCCCGCGCGCCGATACTCTTCCGCCGCCCACGCGATCATCGCGCCGTTGTCGGTGCAAAGCGCGGCCGGAGGCGCAAAAAAACGCATCCCGCGCGCGTTCGCTTCGGTTAGGAAAACGCCGCGCAAATATCCGTTGGCCGCCACGCCGCCGCTTAAGACGAGGCGATTGCTTTCCGCGCCGTAGCGCTCCGCATAAAGCGTGCAGGCGACGTCAATTTTTTGCCGCAGCATTTCGCCGATCGTATGCTGAAAGGCGGCGCACACGTCGTTTATCAACGCATTCGTCATTTCGCCGTACCGCTCGACCGTTTGACGCACCGCCGTTTTTAATCCGGAGAGAGAAAAATCGGCGGTTCTTTCTTTTTCGAGCGGCTTGGGGAAGGCAAAAGCGCGGGGATTGCCCAGCGCGGCGCGTTTCTCTACCGCCGGTCCTCCGGGATACCCCAGCCCCAGAATCTTCGCCGTTTTGTCGAACGCTTCCCCGACGGCGTCATCGCGGCTGGCGCCGAGCAAACGATAACAACAGGGGGACTCGCAGGCGAGTATCATGCAATGCCCGCCCGACAACAAAAACAGCAGATACGGAAACGGCAAGGCATCCGTTCCCGCCGCCTGCGGCAATCGCGCGGCCAAGGCGTGGCCTTCTAAATGATGCACCGGATAAAACGCCTTACCCGCCGCCGACGCCAACGCTTGCCCGTAGGTAAACCCAACGACCACCCCTCCGATAAGTCCGGGACCGGCGGTCGCCGCGACGACGTCAACGCTAGCTATGCCGACGTTCGCTTCCCGGAGAGCTTGGGCGACGACGGCATCAATCGCATCGATATGCGATCTGGCCGCAATTTCCGGAACGACGCCACCGTAAGGCGCATGCTCGCGCAGCTGCGACCGGACGACGCCGGAAAGCATCCCCTTTTCGGAATGCACGACCGCCGCCGCCGTGTCGTCGCAACTGGTTTCTATTCCGAGCGTGAGCATGTGACGGCTAATCCGAGCAACCTAAATAGACATTTATAGGACTTACGCGATACGTCGTTTTTTCGGTAATTTTGTCGTTGCCTCCGTCCTCAAATCCTCACGTACCCATGTACGCTGCGACTTTCCGGGCGTGTGTCTTCTAAAAATTCCTCAAAAACTCTGGTTTGGCGTAAGTCCTAATTTATGCTCTTTATGCCTCATCCCCACTCCCTAGATAGCAGGAATGACGGTATTTTATGAGCGTTAAAAAAACTTACGTTTACGTTCCTTATTTTCCGCGTCTTTCTTGGCGTCGGCCGCGCTTTCGGTTGGCGTGGCGGCGTGGGGGGCAGGGACGTCGTCAAAAGACACGACGTCGCCTGCGCCTTCGTTGTCGCCATGGCGGCGACGCTCGTTATTGTCGTCGTCGGAACGCTTTTCTCGGCGGTCGCGATTGCCGTCGCGATCTCCGCGATGACGATCCCCCCTGTCGCGATCACGCCCTCCTCGTCCGCCGCGACGGTCGCCGTTGCGACGCTCGTCGTTACGTTCTTCACGCCGTTCTTCGCGCACCGCAGCGTCGGCGGTTGCCGCATCGTCGCCTTCGGATTGCTCGTTCGAGGCGTTGCTCTCGTCCGCACGCTTCATGCTGAGGCGAGTTTTGCCGCGCTCGACGCTAAGCACCTTAAAGCGAACGGTATCGCCGACGTTCAGCACGTCGGTCACTTTCTCCACGCGGTGTTGCGCCATTTCACTGATGTGAATCAGGCCGCTGCCGCTGCTCATAAAATTGACCACGGCGCCGAATTCTAAAATCTTGGCGACCGTGCCTTCGTACACTTCGCCAACGGTCGGCTCGAACACGATGGCGTTGATCATTTCGATGGCTTTGGCCGATTGCGCCGCGTCTACGGACGCCACGCTCACGGTGCCGTCGTCGTCGATATCGACTTGAGCGCCGCTCACCTCGCAGATTTCCTTGATGTTTTTTCCGCCCGGGCCAATGACCATGCCGATTTTGCCCGGATCAATCTTAATGCGGGTAATGCGCGGCGCGTTGGCGCTGACGTCGTTCGCCGGCGCGGAAATCACCTCGTTCATTTTTCCTAAAATATGCAACCGGCCTTGTTTGGCTTGGTGCAGGGCTTTTTCCATAATCTCGGCGGTGATGCCGTTAATTTTTATGTCCATTTGTAGGGCGCTGACGCCGTTTTCGGTGCCGGCCACTTTAAAGTCCATGTCGCCGAGATGGTCTTCGTCGCCGAGAATGTCGGAAAGCACGACGAATGCGTCACCTTCCTTAATCAATCCCATCGCAATGCCGGCCACCGGAGCTTTGACCGGAACGCCGGCGTCCATCAGGGCAAGCGACGTGCCGCATACGGTGGCCATGGAAGAGGATCCATTCGATTCCGTCACTTCGGACACGGCGCGGACGGTGTAGGCGAATTCGTCCTTGCTCGGAACGGTTGCCTGCAACGCCCTCCACGCCAGTTTGCCGTGGCCGATTTCGCGGCGACCGGGAGCGCGCAATACGCCGGTTTCGCCCACGCAATAGGGAGGGAAGTTATAATTCAGCATGAAATGCTCGCGATACTCGCCGTGCAACGCGTCGACGATTTGCGAATCGCTCTCGGTGCCGAGCGTAACCACCACCATCGCTTGCGTTTCGCCGCGCGTAAAAAGCGACGAACCGTGCGTGCGGGGCAACAATCCCGTTTCCACGACGATAGGGCGAATGTCCGTCACGCCGCGATTGTCGATGCGTTTTCCGTTTTTTAAGATGGCGTGGCGCACGACGTCGCTTTCCGCTTCCTTAAAGGCGCGCTTGGCCAAGTTCTTATCGGCTGCGTCGCCATATTTTTCGACGTAACGCGCGACGAACTCGTCGTTAATCGTCTCAAGCGCGGCACGACGCTCTTGTTTGTCGGTTAAGGCATAGGCGGCGTTGATGCGGTCGCCGAAATATTGTTCGATCTCTTTCACCAGATCGCAGGTTTGCTCGGCGACGAAGTTCCACGCGGGTTTGCCGGCTTCTTCCTTCAATTGTTTAATTAACTCAATGACCGGACGGAACGCCTCGTGGCCGAACTTGACGGCGCCGAGCATCACTTCCTCCGAAAGCAATTTCGCTTCCGATTCCACCATGAGCACCGAGCTTTCGGTGCCGGCCACGACCAAATCAAGCTCTCCTTCCGTGATTTCTTCCTTGGTGGGGTTGAGTTGGTATTCCCCGTTCGCGTAACCGACGCGCGCGGCGGCGACGATTTCCTCAAACGGCACGCCGGAGAGCGCCAACGCGGCGGAGGCGCCGATAATGGCGGCAATGTCGGATTGGTTGACGCGGTCATACGAGATAAGCGTGCAGATAACCTGCACTTCGTTATAAAATCCTTTCGGGAAGAGAGGACGAATCGGACGATCGATGAGGCGCGACGTCAACACTTCGTATTCCGACGGACGCGTTTCACGCTTAATGAATCCGCCGGGGATTTTTCCCGCCGAATACGTGCGTTCCTGATAATTCACCGTCAAGGGAAAGAAATCGCAGCCTTCCTTCGCTTTCTTGGCGGCCACCGCCGTGCAGAGCACCACGGTTTCCCCGAGCGTCACCAACACGGCGCCGTCGGCTTGGCGGGCGATCTTGCCCGTTTCGAGCGTGAGTTGAGAATCGCCCCACTGCATGGTTTTTCGTACGATAGTAAACATAATATATTTTTCTCCTAAGACAAAAAGACCGCCCTCGCGGCAGTCCTTTAGGGACGCACGTGCCGATTATTTGCGCAAACCCAACCGTTTGATCAGAGCTTCGTAGCGTTCCTTGCTTTGACGCTCGACATAGTGCAACAAGCGGCGACGGCGCGCCACCAAGATTAACAACGAGCGTCGAGAGGAAAAATCTTTCGCGTTCGCCTTCAAATGCTCGGTAAGGTTGCGAATACGTTCGCTCAGCACGGCGCATTGCACTTCCGGCGAGCCGGTGTCACCTTGCGTTTGCGCGTAGTCCTTAATGATTTCCTGCTTTTTTTCGGCCGTAATCGACATCGTCGTCTCCGTAATTAATAAGGGTTAATGATACGCTTGGGCCTTAACCGCGCGTTATGCGCGACGGTTAGGGCCACGGGCTTGCCGGCGGAATTCTTTACCAGAACAGTGGCTCCGCCCTCGCAAAACGTGTGGCGGGAAAGCAGCGGCATGTCTTGTCCGCACCTTAGCCTTGCCTCTTCCGCTTCCGTCGCATATATTGCCGGGATGTCGTCCAGCGCCGTATCGACGGGCATTAATCGGCTTGCCAGCGTATTCTTATACGCGCTTTCCGCGCGCTCCGCCACCAAAAACGCGTCTTCCAAGAAAAAATTTCCGACGCGGCTGCGCACGAGCCGGGAGACGTGCCCTTCCGATCCGACGAGCGCGCATAAATCGCGCGCCAGCGCCCGCACGTAGGTTCCCTTGCCGCAATGCGCGACGAAATCGGCGGAGTCCGATCGACGGGACGCAACGTAAAATCCGTACACGTCTATCTCGCGCGGCGCCATTTCCGCCTTCTCTCCCGCCCTCGCGCGGTCGCAGGCACGCTTGCCCTCTATTTTAATGGCGGAATAAACCGGCGGAATCTGCCGAATGCGTCCGGTTATTTTTTTTGTCGCCGAGAACAGGCCATGCGCAGACGGGCGCGCGTCCGAGCGGGCAATGACGGCGCCTTCCGCGTCGAGCGTGTCGGTCGACTCCCCCCACGTAACGGTGAACCAATAGGTTTTGCTTTGCCCCATGCCGTAGCCGGCGCATTTCGTCGCCTCCCCTAGCGCGACGGGCAGCACGCCTTCGGCCAAGGGATCAAGCGTACCGGCATGGCCCACTTTCACCCCTTTGCCAAGCAGGCGTCGCAGTCGGTTTAAATAATGGTTGGAGCTAACCCCCGAAGGCTTGTAAAGGTTTAGCCAGCCGTGAAGGGAAGGACACATAAGGTTGCGACATATAAAAGACGCACCATACCGCGTCACCTCATAAAAAGCGACGAATTTTCCTCATCTATGGCTCAAAAAGAGCACACGGCCTAAATCGCGTCCACCTGAATGGAATCCCAAATTTGTCCGAATTCGCTAAATCTGCCGTACATTAAGCTTGACGAGCGCTTTTTTTGCGAAGGCATGATATGTTGTTGATTTTTAGCTATAATAGTTTAGGGTGAAGGTGCATTTTTGTGTTTGTCGTCTATTTTGAATACGGCACGCAGCTTGGCGCGACGCCTTTTAAATAGGACTTACGCAGTGCGTAGATTTTTGAGCGATTTATAGGTCAAAAACGGATAAAAAGCGCAGCGTACTCAACGCGAAGGCCTGTCCCCGCGTAAGCGGGGATGAGCATTTTTAGACGATTTTTACCGCTGAAAGCGCCAAAAAGATGCTCAGCTAGCGTAAGTCCTAT
>JBEVNR010000058.1:0-19058 GCA_040507985.1 Rickettsiales bacterium
CAAAAATCCGGCCATTCTCAAAAAGTGCATACAGCCTACGCACACAGAACTTGTTCTTAAGCCGGATTGGCGAAACTCCGCTGCGCTTATTTTTCCGCTTTCAAGGGAATGACGAACGTTCATATTGTTAACATGAATTATTAATTTATTAATAATAAATTATCCTGAGCCTTCGCCTGATCGGCGAACGTTTCTCTTGACGCGATGCCTCCAAAAAATTAAGTTATAAGCAACTTCCCTCTATTTCTGCCACGTTCATAGCATCCTCTTCATCTCTACATCCTCCGCAACGCTTCCTTTAGTCAAGATGGCATCAACTTCCGCCGCGCCTATGGGCAACGAAGGGGAATTCGGTAAGCTCACGCTGCCTCCGTTGAGTTTTGATAAGATTGCCGATAGCGAATTTGAAGGTTTTCTTCCAAGCAAGCTTTCCATCTCCCTGCGTGCTATCGGCGTTTCGCAAGAGAACATCGAGACCTATACGAAAACGCTTAGAGAAGATGCGTATACTGCCAGAATGAGTGGATTCCTGAATCCAATCATATACGGCAAAGAATCGACCGTTTCCCTTCCCCTGCCGGATATTACCGACGTTCCGATCAACGATATAACCGACGACACGGTTTATCAAGCGACGTACGTGCTGCGGTGCTTTTTAGCTCTTGGCGGAGACAAGAAAACGATATTCAATTATCTGGTACGCCAGTTTGACTTGCTATGCCAAAAGAACGACGCACACCGTCACGACGCCGCCGTTCTGTTTACAAGGCTTGCGCTTTTAGCCTTGGAGCGTATATGCCATTCTTCCGCAGACGCCGAGCACGCTCGTTGGATGGGAAAGCTTGCATTCTCTCTTGATTCTATTTTAGTCATGGCGCGAAAAACCTCCGTCAACGCGCCTTTCGTCATTGACGACACAGATCGTAAGGAATTATGCCGTATTTTGCGTAAACTGTGGTCTGCGTCCAAGGAGGAAGCCGCCCTGTTCTATGCCGGCGTTTCATGGGTCGTTTACAGGAATATTCCTGAACGCGACAATCCTGTACTGCATCCTTCCTGCATTTTTACAAAGCAACAAAAGCGTAAAATTTTGCAGGAGTTCGCTGAGGTCGCCAACAAGACAAACTCCTTCCAACACAGAGCAGATACCATGAAAAAATATTCCCTGTCTGTGTCTACGCAAGACTTTTTGGGCAACGAAAAGCTTTACGAATGGGAGATTCATGCGAGCGTAGCGGCAGATATATTCTATAACTCCGACACGTCTCTTCTGTTGGTTTCGGAAGACCGCTTCGCTCCTCTGTCGGAGGAAGCATACACCCAGCAGTAACTTCTTTGTGAATCTTCGGAACGACGACCGGCCAATTTTTGCGTTTCCCTCCCACTCTCGTTTAGGTGCGCGCGTTTCTATCCGGGCGTTTAGGTATCATAGTTCCCTTTCGGACAGGCGCCGAAAGGAAGAAAAAAAGATTTTTTCGCTAAAAACCCGCCTACTTCCCTGCTCTCGAAATAATTGCACGTACACATTTAAGGCCGGGCGAACCAACGAAGATGTCGGATTTGGCATGCATATGCGAGGGCATGCCAAAACGCCATAAGGAGGCAATCGGAAAAAAGGAGGACGGAAGGGTGCGCAACCGCTTGACCGTCCCGGCGTTCGCCTTATGGGCGAAGATTTCCCTTGACGTTGCGCCTCCCAAACATTAGGTTAACGGCAACTTTTCTCTATTTTTGCTGGATCCATAGCATCTGTCTTTGTTTCTACGGTCTCCGCAGCGCTTCTTTTAGCCAAGATGGCCTCAACTTCCGCCGCGCCTATTGGCAACGAAGGGGAATTCGGTAAGCTCACGCTGCCTCCGATAGGCGAGTCTAGTGTTCGTCTTGGAGCATTTGAGATAGAGTTAAAAAGTCTTTATGATGCATTGGACCAGATAGGCTTTTCAAAAGAACAAATCGATTCCTATGCGTCATGTTTTCAAGAAGCCATAACAAATGCCTTACCTAACCACGCAGAAGCCTCTAAGCAATCGACCGATTCCCTTTCCCTGCCGGATATTGCCGACATTCCGGCGACGAAAGTAACGAAAGATACAATCTTACAGATAAAATACGTATTCGAGTCCGCCTTCGTTCTTGGCGTATCTGAGGAAAGAATATTCCATTACTTGGTGCGTCAGCTTGACTTGCTATGCCAAAAGAACGACGCGCATCGCGATGACGTCGCCTTTTTGTTTGAGAAGCTCGCGCTCTTCGCTTTCGAGCGTAAGTTCTTTCCTGCGAAGGTTAAGGCCTGGTTCGGTGATACAATGTTTTCTGAATATTATAATCTTTGGATAGGAACGCTGACGAATGCCGTTAATTTTATTTTTATCGCGGCAACAAAGCCGTCGGTCGGCACGCCTTTCGCCATTGACGACGCAACGCGCAAGGAATTATGCGATATCTTGCGTCGACTATGGTCTGCGTCTAACGAGGAAGCGGCGTTGTTCTATGCGGAATTCTACTGGTGCGTGTGCAGAAACGTTTATGAACGCGATAACCCAACGTACCACCCGCTTAACGTTCGCCCCGTAAGTGAGCAACGTCATCTTGTGGCTGAATGCGCGGAAATCGCCGAAACAGCGACGTCCAAGTCTTACAGAGATTATATCTTTACACAGTATGGGTTGAGTGCCTGTGTCCAAAAAGATCTTCTCGAAGGAGGAAAACTGTACGCTTTCCGAAAACATGCGGAAAGATGCGCGGAGATATTCGGATATTCCTCTAAGGCTTCCTTCTCTCCGACGCCGGAATACCGCTTCGCTCCTCTGCCGGAGGAAGAATCAGAGAAAGGATGCCCCCAGCAGTAACTTTTTTGTGAATTTTCGTCGCGGCGACCGGTCAATTTTCATCCCGCTCTCGTTTAGGTGAGCGCGCTTTTTATTCGGGCGTTTAGGTATCATAGTTCCCTTTCGGACAGGCGCCGAAAGGAAGAAAAAAAGATTTTTTCGCTAAAAACCTTCCTATCTTTCCGCCGTCGGGTAGTCGAGCGTAGACGGGCGAACGATGCGGCGGGGGTCGTCCACCATGCGCAGCGCGTTCGAGGCTTGCGGGCACCCGTAGGCGCGCACGTCGCACGGGCGCTCGCTAATGCGGTCGTACGTTAAAGTTAACCTGTCGGTCGGCGACGTCACGCTCTCGACCGCGTACGGAATGCGGTAGGCGTTCAGCAATTGCGTCGCCTCTCCGCACACCGGGGAGTTGGCGGTGCAGGTAAGTACGGCGGCGGACGGGACGTCGTTCACCACCCATTCGTTGGCCTTGTCGACGGCGCCCGGCGCGGCAAGGTCGATCGCGATGCGCTGCGTTTTCGCCCGCACCATGTGCTGCAGCCCGATATAGCGGATGGAGCTTTCCATGCCGTGGCACGAGGTTAACAATACGCAGCAGAAAAAAAGGGACGCTTTCCTCATCGCATCGCCCCTTGCATGGGGTCGCTTCGCGTCGGCGACGGACGTAGTCTTGGCGGTTGCATCGTGCGGTAGCGCGGCACGATCAGTTGGTTGTGCATGAGCGAATCGACGGTCGTCACCGCCCGCCAATGGTCGGTGGGGTACGCCACCTCGCCGGAAGTTAAGGGATGCACGATATAGGGCGTCACCGCGATCACCAGCTCGCTTTCCTTGTTGCGAAAGGCGGTGCTGGAAAGCAGCGCCTTAAACACGGGAATTTCGTCGACGCCGGGAACGGTGTTGTACCCCGCGAGCGCCTGTTCGTTGCTTATCAGCCCCGCGATCATAAAGCTTTCGCCGGACGCCAGCTCGACCACCGTCTTCGCGCGGCGCGTGTTAAACACGGGCATGGACGGACCGGAGAACAGCGCTTTTAACCCTTTTTTTTCGACCACGTCGGATATTTCGGAATCGACGTTTACCCGAATGCGATTTTCGCTTAGCACGAGGGGGGTAAAATGCAATTGAATGCCGAAAGGTTTGTACGACACCGCGTTGACGCCGTTTTGTCCCGCGACGGGAACGGGAAATTCTCCTCCCGCGAGAAAATCGGCCGACTCGCCCGATATGGCGGTGAGTTTGGGTTCGGCCAGCGTGCGGAAGGCGCTGCTGCGCTCCAGCTCTCCCATCACGCCCGAGGCGAGATTGACGAAGGCGCGTCCTCCCAGCCCTAAATCCTCCAGCGCGTTCTTGCGTATTTCGCCGATTTTTGCGACCAGCATCACTTGCTGGCCGGAGTAGATTTTCAGCAGGTTAATCACCCGCGCCTGCGGCCGGCCGGAGGCGTCGGACAAATAACTTTCCGCCAGTTTCTTTATATTCGACGCCACTTCGGCGTCGGAGACGAAGCCGACCAGCGCGAGCGCGCCGTTGAGCTGTCTTACCTCGATTTCTTCGTACGGATAAATTTTGCCGATGAACGCCTTTAGCGACGGCACGTTCGGCACGACGCGGACGGCGATTTGCCTGACGACGCGCCCCTTGTGCAACAGGCGAATCGTAGCGGAGCCGACGCGTTGGCCGATAACCGAGACGGTGTAGGGGTCATATTTCGTTATCGTCGCCACGCTGCGGTCCGTGACGGTAAATTCGCTGACGGGGGACGGGGTTCGCACGATGGCGGAACGGTTCGCTCCCACCGTGACGCGCACCGCGTCGGCGGCGGCGTCCGCTCCCCAACAACACGCCGCCGCCATAATGCAGAAGACGAAAACATAATAGGCTATGTGCGTCCGCATGGGCGCCGTCCGTCGCGCCCCGACTAATAATTGCGAACGTTTTTGCACGTATTATGCGCTCCCGTAGCGTTGTCGCTTCAGGAAGCTTTCGGCTTATCGTATGGTTCTTAAGCCGATCGACGCAGGCATATTAAAAATATATTCTGCCCCTCCGGTATTTCGCCTCCCGTGATATGCGATGATAGCGAGATGAAGTTAAATAAGCGTAAAAAATTAAATATTATGTTTACGTAACCATGGGCGAAAGAATGGAAAAAAAGTCCGGACGATAAAGACGAAAAGCAAAGAAAGCAAGGTTGAGGAAATAAAAAAGCGCCGCAGGTTGTTGCTATGCCTTTGCCGAAAGACGCTTCATGCGATAGGCGAACCATCCGTAATAAAGAAAAGCGACGAGAAGGGCGACGTAAGGTATTTTTATAAAGAAAAAAGGAAAGGCGCAGAAACATGCGAAGCAGAATAAAAGCGTCAGCAAGGCCCCGCGCAGGGCGACGCCGGCGGAGGCCGATTGCAGCGCCGGCTTAAGGTAAAACGTCGCCGGCAAGGCCATCAGGGCGCCGAACGAAAGGAACGTCACGTAGCATAAGGTCGCCAGCGCCGTTGCGGCAATCCAATAATAGATAATGGCGACGCGACGAAAGGAGCGCTGAAACGCGTTAAGTTTTTTAGAGACGGATCCGTCTTTCAGCGACGGCAAAAACAGCGCGTCGAACGCCTCGTCGTAATCGCGGCGGTAAAATATCGTATCAGCGCTGACAGAGATCAACGCAGGGGAGCGGGTGCGGGCATAGGGGGTTTCGTCGCGCAAATCCAACGAAAGCAAGTCGCGCCCGTTATGCGAAAAAATCATAGGACCGGGAGCCGGCTTGTAGTCCGGCGGCTTATCGTAGGCGAGCGTACCGGCGCGGGTGAAATCCATCGCGGGAATTTTTGCGGCGAGGGCGCCGGCGACGTTGAGGGCGTCGTACAGATTGAACGGCAGGTTGGCCCCCGTCGTTAGCCGTAAGCCCAGCAACGCCGGAACGTAAATATTTCTCGCTTCGTCGTAGCTTGCGGCGCTTTCCTTGGAATCTTCCCGGAAGGTGACGGCGCGTTTCCCGAACGTCAGGCGCGCGGCGTCCTCCGGCCTTGGCGAATATTCCTGCGTGCGAAAGGCAAACTCCGCTTTCTTGCTGACGGGGTCGACCACCGTCGCGCCGTCGGCGCCCGGAACGGGCCTTAATTCTCCGTTTTTAATCGAAAAGCCCGGTATGCGGCTTGCGACGCTCACCATGCGATGCACGTTCACCTCGGTCGGCACGTCGTCGCGCATCATCACGCCGAACATAAATTGTTGGGCCATGTCCTTTCCCGTCCATTGCAACACGAAAATAAACGGAACGGCGGCGACGAGAAAAAAATACAGGTAAAAACCGGTGAGGAACGCTCCCTTGCGAAACGGTCCCGTTCGGTCGCGCAACGCGCGGAGCGTCCCGGCGTAGATAAAAAACGACATAAACGGCAATAGCGCCGCCCGCGTCAATTCCCGCCCGACGACGGTGGGAACCATAAGAACGCATCGACCGACGTCGCGCAATAGAGGGACGGGAGACATACGCATAACGTTTCTTAGTCTAAATTAACCGTAACGGCAAATGTTGCTCCGTGAATATTTTGGCATATTCAAAAAGGAAGTCAAGGGCGGGATAGGCAAAAGCTGATGAGTATTTCTTTGCCATTTCCCGACATTTTGATTAATAAACCTTCGGATCAAAAAATGAATGGAATTCGCAGCAAAAAAAAGACCAAAAATCCGGCCGTTCCGGCTGCGCCGGCGTATGACTGAAAAAGTGCATAGATAAAAATCTAAAAAATATTTTTTTAGGGCGCACAGCTCCGGGCCTGCCGGGGGTGCGCTTTACGCGATCGGTTTATTCGGGATAAAAACTATAAGCAACGGCAGGACACTTACTTGTCAGGATTTTTTATTTGCCTTTATCTCTAGCGCTTATTCTCTGTCTTTCTATTCTTATGATGGCACTTACTCCATTTTCCGCTCGAGCCTAATTTTTGAGTTTTTTCGCACACTTGGCACTTTTTAGTCTTCGTAGAGCAGGATGGAATAGAACACGACGAACGATAGTTACTATCTTCGATTTTGTGTCGCCATCCCCGGCAATTTTTGTCATTACAGGGTACTGACGGCAAAAAACTGCATTCCCCTCGATCGCAGTGAAATATGTTATGTATTCCCTTTCTTAATGTTTTAGCGCATCCAGCGATTGGGCATTGTCTTCCGTCCTCGGGGAGAGTCGAGCATGAAGTATTGCTGCAATCGCCGTAAGTGTAATTTAGACGGAAGAGCTTAAAACCCTCGCACGTACTTTTCTCACACGGCAATTTTTTGGATATGCAGCCTTTTGTTGTGCAGGGTTTTCTACAAGATCTGCTGCTCTTTTTAAGGGACCCGGTGCATCCCGTGACCCTGCATGCGTAATATTTTTTACAATTGCGGGATGAACATGAATATCTTCCCGGATTATACTGTAGCATCCCTTGGCATATTTTGCCGTTGAGTTGCACATGACCGCATTTTTTTTCCGGGAAGTGTTTTGCGATGTATCTTTCTCTTCTAGAAAGAGCGTTCGACGTATCGTCATTTTCGTCGTCATCCCTTGACTCAGCAGGCGATGGTAGAGCGGAAGTGAGCGGGGAGGGGTCATCGTCGGTCATTGTCGTGTCGTTAATATCCTCTTCCAGGCAATTTTTGTAGGTGGCTGGAGAAAAGAACATGTCGGGCGTCACGATCGTTGAAATATCGCATGTTGCGCAGAAAAATATCGTCTCATTTACTCCTACATCGAGTTCAGTTTTTTGCTTGCATTTCTTACATACCGAAGGGGAGAGAGAAAGACAAGAATTCGGGCATGACAGGGTTGCTTGACCTTTATCCCAATTTGGCGTTACCGTCAGCGCGGAATTACAAATAGGGCATATCCTGGCAACATTTCCAACTCGAAGTATAAGTCGCTTCGGCATGTTTTTGGGAGCGGCGGCCGTGCGCTTCACCTTAGCGGGTAAAGATTTTTTCTGGCGAGCATTACGTGGTTTCGGCTTGCGTTGTCTAGTAAAGGCCATCGCGACGTAAAAAAAGCAGTTTCACTTTAGAAATATTAAAAAAGCTAACCGAAGCTTAGCGCTCTATTTAGTGAAACGCAAAGAAAATCGACAGCCCTACTTCGCCTTCGTTCTTCTGTACCCCAGCGCTTCTAGCGCGTGCACGCGGCGAACGGAGGCCGAGCCTTCCAGGTCGGCGATGGTGCGGGCGACGCGCATGGTGCGATAGTAACCGCGCATAGAAAGTTTTAGCGCATGGTAGGCGCCCTCCAGCGTTTTCAGCGCCTCCGGTTCGGGGCGCATGAGGGCGTCGAGCGCCTCGCCCTGGGCGTGGGCGTTGACCGCGTAGGGCAATCCGCGATAGCGCTCGGCCTGAATTTCCCTGGCGCACACCACGCGCGCCAGCACCTCGGCGGAGCGTTCTCCGGCCGACTCCTCCTTCCGCAATTTGTCCGGGGGAATTTCCGACACGTCTAAATACATGTCGATGCGGTCGTATAGGGGGCCGGAAATGCGCTCTTGGTATTCCTCGCCGCAGCGTGGCGCCTTGCGGCATTGGCGGTCCGGGTCGTCGATATAGCCGCATCGGCACGGATTCATCGCGGCGATAAGCTGTATCGACGCCGGATAGGTGACGTGGCGGTTGACGCGCGAGACGGTGACGTTTCCCGTCTCCAGCGGCTGGCGCAACGCGTCCAGCACGTTGCGCGGAAATTCGGGCAGTTCGTCTAAAAACAACACGCCGTTATGCGCCAGGGTGATTTCGCCGGGCATCGCGTTGCGGCCTCCGCCGACCATCGCGGGCATGGAGCAGGAATGGTGCGGCGCGCGGAACGGGCGGCGGCGCATGGCGCGCTCGGCCACGGCGCCGGAGACGCTGGCGATCATGCCGGTTTCCAGCATTTCCTTTGGCGTCATGGGAGGAAGGATGCCGGGAAGCCTCGCGGCGAGCATGGATTTTCCCGCGCCGGGAGGGCCGGAGAGCAGCAGGTTATGGCGGCCGGCGGCGGCGATCTCGAGCGCGCGCTTGGCGCCTTCCTGTCCTTTTACGTCGCTTAGGTCCGGCGCGCCGACGTCGTCGCTTTCGGAAGGCGCCGTCGAGGCGGAGGCTTTCGCCATGATTTGCGAGCCTTTGAAATGCCGCACCAATTGCAGGGCGCTAGACGCCGCCAGTACGTCGTCGTTGCCGGAAAACGCCGCTTCGCGCCCGTTCGCCTCCGGGCATATGATTCCCCTGTTTTCCTGCGCGGCGTAGAGCGCGGCGGGAAGCACGCCGGAGGAGCGGCAGACGCCCGCGTCGAGCGCCACCTCGCCCATCGCAACGTACCGATCGAGCGCATCGGAGGGGATGGCCCCAAGCTCGACCAGTATGCCGAGCAAAATAGGCAGGTCGTAATGGCTGCCTTCCTTTACGATGTCGGCGGGAGAAAGGTTGACCGTGACCCGGGCGGCGGGCAACGACGCGCCGAGGGAATGCAGGGCGGAACGCACGCGCTCCCGCGATTCGGCCACGGCCTTGTCGGGCAAGCCCACCACCGAAAAGCTGGGCAACCCGGACGCGAAGTGAATTTGCACGTCCACTTCCCGAACGTGCAGCCCCTCGAACGCCACCGTCGTCACGCGCACCGTCATGTTAGGGCGATTGGCCGAAACAGGGCTTTTTTCGGAATGCGCATAATGTCTATGCCTTATCGTTCCACTCGAACGCGATCGGCGTTTCTATGTCGGGATGGAGGCTCTTATGCACCGGGCACGCCAGCGCGGCGCGTTCCAGCTTTATTCTGCTTTCTTCGTCGACGGGCAAGGGAAAGCGCAGGCGAACGGCGAGTTTGGCGATGCGGCGCGTCGGCGACGACGCCATTTCCTTTTCCACCGACGCCGTGGCGCCCGTTATGTCGACGTTTAGGTTTTTTGCCGTTATCCCCATAATGGTGAGCATACACGCCCCGAGCGCCGTCGCGATAAGATCGGTCGGAGAAAAATTTTCGCCCTTGCCGTTATTGTCCTTGGGGGCGTCGGTGTGGATGCGGGAGCCGGAGGATTCGTGAACGGCGTCGCAACGCAATTCGCCTTGGTATGCGATATGGATGGTGGTGGTCATGCTACGTTACCTTTCTTCTTCGTCGATTAAAATGCGATGGGCGGCCCCTTCCATGTCGTCATATTGGCGCGCCTTCAGCGACCAGAAGAAGGCGCCGAGGCCGGATGCGCCCAGCAGCAGCGCCAAGGGAATGAGATAAAGCAGAACGTCCACGGGAGTTTTCTAAGAAACGCGCGAGACGCGATATTGTTCGATCACTCCGTTCACCAGCAGGGCGCCGCACATTTTTTCGACTTGCGCCTCCGCCTCTTTTTCCGATGCGCAAGTCAAATCCAGCTCAATAAAACGCCCTATGCGCGCGCCGGCGGCTTCGTCATAGCCTAAATGGCGAAGCGAGGCAAGCGTCGCCGCGCCCTGCGGATCGAGCACCCCTTCCTTGAGGCTGACGTCTACCCTATATTTCATCGTTTTATCGCTCTTACGTTGCGCGTTTTCGCGGACCGGAGCCGCCATTCCCTTATAGCCCGTTCGCGCGGCCGGCGCAATACGTAAACGCGTGAAAAAATTGCCGCTCATCATATCATAGTCAAAAATTATGCAAGACGGATATATCTTGTCCCCCCCCCCCCGGTTTATCCGCGCTAAAGCTTGCATTTATAAAGAAATGTTTTATAAATTTTGGCGGGAACGACATATTCGGGCGCGACGTTCATGGCAAAAAAAAGGCCGGCATGGTGGCTGGCGGCGGTTATTTTGGCGACGAGGTTTTTATGCCCGTCCTTCGCTCTCGCCGAAGAGGAATTCGGCGTGTTCGACCGCGACCGCGACACCGCCGTCGTGATGCCGGTAAAAAATTTTTCCGACTATAAAATTTTTACCCTCAGCCATCCGTATCGCATCGTCGTCGACATTTCCACGAACGACGCGCGGGAATTGCCCACGCGGCAATTTTCGAGCGCCTCTCCCCGCATAGAAAAAATTCGCACCAGCCTTCGCGAAGGGCTGTATCGCTTCGTGATCGAACCCAAAGGGCAGGTCGGCGTCGCCTATCACGGCGTGTTGGAGCCGTTCGGCGGCGCCGGCGGCAACGACCGCATCGTGATGATGACATTGGCCAACACCCGCGCGGCGCATTCCGCTCCCGCCGAAACGGCGGCCCGCATTTTAGGCATAGGCGACGAGGGCAGTCCGTTTGCGACTCCGCAAGAGGGGGTCGCGTCCTCTTCGGAAAAATCCTCCGCGCCCGTTCCGGTGCGCAAGCCCGGCACCTTCTTCCCGCTTATCGTGGTGGACGCCGGTCACGGCGGCAAAGACCCGGGGGCGCGAGGGGCCTATGGCGGGTCGCGCGAAAAAGAGGTCACGCTTGCCTTCGCCAAGTCCATCGCGCGGACGCTGGCGGCCAGCGGGCGCTATAAGGCACGGCTCACGCGGGAAGGCGACGAATATATTCCGCTGATCGACAGGGTGCGCGTCGCCGAGCGCCTGGACGCCGATTTCTTTCTGTCCGTTCATGCCGATTCCATTCCCTCAAAGCCGGAGATACGCGGCATGTCGGTTTATACCTTGTCGGACACGGCGTCTGACGCCCAAACCGCTGCGCTGGCGCAAAAAGAGAACATGGCGGGCGGCGTTGCGTCTTCCGCAGACGCGGGGTTGGACGCCGACGTCGCCGGCGCGCTCTTCCGCCTGGGGCAACGCGAGACGATGAACCGGTCGGCACTGTTTTCGGAAAATCTGCTGGGCGCGGCGACCGGCGGGGGAATAGAGTTGCTTCGCAATCCCCACCGTTTCGCCGGATTCCGGGTGCTTACCGGCGTGCGCGTGCCGTCGGCCCTTGTCGAGCTAGGGTTTTTATCAAACGCGTCCGACGAAAAATTGTTGCGCTCCGACGCGCATCGCCGACGCATGGCGAACGTGGCGCTAAAGACGCTGGATACGCTGTTTTATTCTAACGGAAGGTGAACCCATGCCGGACGACCGCCCATACCGTCCGCAACTCTTCGTTCCCCGTGCGCTGGCCACCACCGCGTCGCGCTTTCCGCCCGTCGACCGCTTTTCCCAAGGGTTGCAAGAAGCCATGGGCGGATCCATTCCCGAAGCGACGCCGGCGCCGCACGACGTGATCGAAAGCGCCTCGCGCCTAGAAGACGCCGAAAAGGCGACGTTAACCCCAATCGAACCGGAAAAAGAACCGTCCTCTCCGTCGCATAGCGCCGAAGAATTGGAGGCGGCGAAGAAAGAGGCGTACCGCAAGGGGTACGACGCCGGGGTGGACGAGTTTCACAAGCAACAGCGTGACGCCGAACGGCAGCACCAGAACGCCTTTATGGCCGCGCTGGCCGAAATCGATAAGCTGGTCGTCGATTTAAGGGAGCGGGAGGAGCGTGCCGAAAGCGACGCCGCCGCCTTGCTGCGCGAAGCGTTTCGCCGTTTTTACGTCCGCATCGACGAGACGGCGAAAGAACGCGCCTTGCTGTTGTGCCGGGCGCTCGAAGAATCCGCCGACGCCGACGTCGCCTTGCGCCGCCCCTCCGGCGTGGAAATTTACCTGAACCCCGACGACGTGGAGGCGTTCCTAAAATTTGTCGGAGAAAAAGACGCCACGGCGTCGCTTGTCGCGATAAGGGAATGCCGCGTCATTCCCAGCGAAAAAGTGCGGCGGGGCGAAGCGGAAATGCGATGGATTCACGGCGGCATGTCCGTTTCCCCGAAGCGCATCGCCGACGCGTTTATGGAGGCGACGGAATAAATGTTCCCGCTCTCCCTCTACCTTCACTGGCCTTTTTGCGTATCGAAATGTCCGTATTGCGACTTTAACTCGCACGTGCGCGACGCGATCGACCTTCGTGCGTTTCGCGACGCCTATCTTCTGGAATTGTCGCATTACGCTCCTTTGATGAAGAAACGCGGCGTGCATACGATTTTTTTTGGGGGCGGCACCCCGTCGCTCATGCCGCCGGAGCTGACGGAAGAGATTATTCGTTGCGTGTCGCCGTATTTGTCGTCGGACGCCGAGGTGACGATGGAAGCCAACCCCTCATCGACGGAACGGGCGAAGCTTAGGGCGTTCAGGGAGGCCGGCGTCAACCGCTTGTCGCTCGGCGCGCAGTCCTTTAACGACGCCGAATTGCGTTTTCTCGGCAGGGCGCACGACGCGAAGGCCGGCCGCTTGGCCGTCGACGCCGCGCGGGAGGAATTCGGGGAGCGCTTTTCCTTTGACCTCATCTATTGCCTGCCCGGACAATCGCGGGAGGAATGGGCGCGCGCGTTAGAGGCCGCCTTGCGCTTCGCCCCCTCCCACCTGTCGCTATACCAATTGGTCATCGAAACCGGAACGCCGTTTTACTACGCCGTCAAGCGCGGAGATTTTTCCCCGCACGACGACGACGCGCAGGCCGATTTTTACGACGACACGGGCGAGCGGATGCGCGCGGCGGGATTCGTCGATTACGAAACGTCGAACTACGCCCGTCCCGGCTACGAAAGCCGCCATAATTTGCAATATTGGCGCTACCGCGACTATATCGGCGTCGGGCCGGGAGCGCACGGACGTTTCGTGGGCGACGACGGAAGGCGAATTGCGACGGTGACCGTCCACCATCCCGAAAAATGGGCGGAGGTGGCGAAAAAAAATGGCGTCGGCACGCAACGCGTCCGTTATGTCTCACCGGAAGAGGCGCTCTCCGAAGCGCTGCTGACGGGCATGCGGCTAAAGGAGGGCGCGTCGTTGGCGCACGTCTCCTCCGTGGCCGGCGTCGACGTTGACGCCTATTGGACGGAGGAGTTTTTATCCCCCTTCGTGCGGGCCGACTTGCTGGAGCGCGGGCAAGGGCGGCTGCGATGCGGCCGGGCGGGACGCCTCGCCCATACGGGCGTCGTCGCGGCGTTGTGCGACGCCGTCGCCCCGTTTTACCGCCGGACCGCGTAGCGCCATGGCTCACATCCGCACCGCAATCTGTTTCTGCGCCGGAATGGGAACGCGCATGCGCCCTTACACTTATCATGCCCCAAAATCTCTGTTGCCGCTTGCAGGACGCTCGCTGTTGGCGCGGCACGTCGACGCGCTGGCGGCTTCGGGCGTGCGCCGGATTATCGTCAACGCGCATTACATGGCCGAAAAGGTGGAATACCACGTCAAAAGCCTGCGGCGCCGCTTTCCCGCCTTGTCCTTCGTTTACGTCAGGGAAGAAGGAGAGGCTGCGCTCGAAACCGGCGGCGGCGTTGTCAACGCCTTGCCCCATATCGATGACGCGCATTTCTACGCCGTCAACGCCGACGCGCTTTTTCCGCCAAACGCTTACGTGCGGGAATTGCGGCGGCTGCGCGACGCGCGAATTTTTTTTGACGAAGACGACGCGCACGCACTGTTGCTTCAACCGATAGGCCGGCAATACGGATATGCGGGAAAAGGGGATTTCTCGTTTTCGGAAGGGGCGCGCATCTATTTGTCGAAGGGAGAAAAAACGCCATGCTACGTTTTTTCCGGAATGCAGCTATTGTCGCGCCATTATTTTACCGACAAGCCGCGCGACGTCTGGTCGCTGAAATCGCTCTACCGGGACCCGGCGCAGCGTCTCTACGGGGTCGTGAGCCGATCCGCGCCCTGGCTGCACGTGGGCGATCCGGCGGCGCTGGCCCAAGCGGAAAGATACGTGCGGCGCCTGACGTTCAAGGAGAAATTAAATTAATAAATTAATTTTCTGCCGCACCTGCCGGGGGTTAAGACGAAGCAAGTCCGCGCTCGGTTGGGCGAACCCGATCATCTGCCAAGCGTCGAGGACGTGCAAAAAATCATGGCGGCGCACGACGCCGATCCGGCCAAAACCCCATCTCCCAGCCTTGCGCTCCGTTGGATACTTCGTCTCTAAATCCCCCGCCGCCTTTAGTTTCTTCCGTTGGTTTAGCGTCGTCGCGCCTATCTTCGGAATTCCCGACGCTTCCTTCAGCGTACGCCCTCCTGAAAATCGTCTCGTTTAGCTACGCCGGCCTATGGCTCAAAAAGTGCATACGGCCTAGCAACCACCTGCAAACTCCGGACTTTAGGGGCTTTTGAGGTCAAGAGAACGGTGCTGAAATTGACGTTTTCGGGGTCGATCTTTTTTGACCGAAATCAGGCAACTAGAACTGCGCTTAAAGCCCCGTCCCATAAGGGTTTTGGAGCGTTTTTTGGTATGTGTTTGCAAGATGGTGGGCGGTAGAGGACTCGAACCTCCGACCTCTACGATGTCAACGTAGCGCTCTAACCAACTGAGCTAACCGCCCATAAAAATACGCGTACATTAAAGTACGCTTATATATATTTTACGTCCTTCATTCAAGCAAAATATATATGGCTTATGCGATGTGCGATATAAATTATTTCATGAGGGAACGTCCCGATTAACTTAACAATCATGTGGAGGCGAAAGCCATGACCCAGAATAAGACCCCCAACCAAAATTCAAGCAAATCCCCTTCTTCTCCCGCAAAACCGTCAAGCGCGTCAAAAAGCACGCCGAAAAAATAAGTGGGGCGGATTTTGCAAGATCTTGCAAAAAGGGCGGCAGCGAAAGTTGTCGCCCTTTATTTTTTCGCCCTGATTTTTTAAAAACACCCCGTTGCATAAAAATACCGATTGACGCATTCCCGTATCTTTTTATAAAAAGCCTTACCTTTTTGTTTCGGCGCCTCGCGACCTATATTCGTCTTTAAGGAAATTACCTGTTACTATAGCTCGCCTTCTCGATGGGGGAGAAAAAAACGTTGCTCTTCGCAGGCTATGGCCACGAGGGCGTAATGGCGGCGTTTTTTTTAGCCATGCAATATTATTCTTATTTACAAAGCGGGGCATTGGTTTTTCTTGTGGTGAATTCTCCGAGCGACCCGGCTCTTTTCGCTCGCGGCGTCGCGTTTCGGCAGTCGGACCCAACCCTATATTCCGGCAATTTTTCCGCTATTTTTCGTTTCGTCATTAATTGGCTGGCCAATTGCGGAAACAAAGACCATCCTCTCTTAAAAACGTTATGGAGTAGCGCACAATATAATGCCGTCAAAGACGTAAAAGGGGAATGCGGAAGGTCGCTCATAGGCGATTTCACCCGCTTGCTTGCCGAAATTCTGCAAAACGCCTTGCCGAAAGAAGGATATGTCATTCTGCATGCGAAATTAACGGGGGTATTGCGGCAAGACGACGGCAAATATGCCGTAAAAACCGACGCCGACGAAAACGCCGCCTTGGTTGACGTCGTCTATTTTGCCTTAGGTCGCGTTCCCAACGCTTTTACCTTTTCCCTTGGGGAAAACGACGTTCCCTATTTTTGGTACGATTTGGAGAAAACGGACAGCATCCTTTCCGCGTTAGCCGGCAAAAAAAACGCCTCCGCTATTGTGGGCGGAGGGAATAAAACGGCATACGAATTCATTTTGTACGCCGCCAACAAAGGGTTTGTCGGAAAAACCATGCTGGTTGCCCCCTCGCCCTGCCACTTCATAGAAAATTCGCCGGAAACGCAGGCACACCTGACGTCTCGACTGACCTATGAATATATTCAAGGAAAAATCGACGGAAACGGCAATGACGAAAACGGAAGGTTCGTCACTATTCAGACGTTGACGGGCACGGAAAAGCGTTACGTCGATACGGTCGTCAACGCCACGGGAATTTCCGCGGTGCATCCGTTATATGCAACGCTTCCCGAGCTGATCGAGCAGACGGAACTCTCGCCGAACGCGTCGTTTTGCCACCAAAAAACGCCTGCTCCCCTTTTGACGCATAGAATGAAGCTGGGAGATAAGTTTAGGCACCTGATGCATAACCCCGACGCCGTTATTGCCTGCATATTTACCGACGAGACGGATCGCGGCGCCGACATGGCAAAAGCGGCGGTCAGTTTGGCGGGAAATAGTTTCGTCGGGCAACTATGGATTTTTACGTCGGGAAGCGCGCTTGACGATAACGGCAATCTTCCCGTTGCGGAATATGAAAAGAACAGTTTTTCGGATAAAACGGCAAATATGCGCATAAGCATCGTGACGGGAAGCGTTGTGGGCGTAACCGGCGCCGCGGATGGCGGATGGAGCGTCGAATATCGACCGACGAATGAGACAATTGACGACTACGCGACGGTAGATGGCGTGATGGATATGGCAAACGCCGTGCTTAAGGCGAAAGAAATAGAACCGGATTTCGAAGCGCGCGCGTTTTTAAGACCGAAATATCCTTCCATTGCCGGAGCGTATCCCTTTATTCCTTATCAATGCGACCATAGGACCGCCGAAGACCGCGCTTCAGGCTGTAGCAGCTCGAATTTTTTAGCGAAAATCGCACATGTAACGGATTTTCTGTCGTTGCCCAAAATCCTTGAGGCGTAGCGTGCGTTCTATGCGTTGACGTTGCGCTCGCAGGCGACGCGCATATTTTTAAAAAATAACGAAAAAAATATTGAATCCCAATCGATTGAATAATTGTTAAAAATTAGTTATAATTCTGCGATAAGATGTGAAGTTAAGTATGGTATATTTTCTCGCGCGTCTTTTCTCTATTAAGACATGCGCCTTACAAAAAGCCGGCGCTGCGGGAAAAAATAAAAAAACGACGCTTTGGCGTTCTCGCCGCTGCGTCCCGACATAGCTAATACAGGCGTAGAGAGTTAACCTTATGCTACATAAACCGGATAGGGACCATGTGAATTTTTTACGCCACATGGACATTACGGACGAAGATTGCGAGAACATAAAAAAAGAGAGCAACGCTGCCGTGACGCTCGGCCAAGTGCAGTCGGCGCTCTATCACTACATGCCGCTTATGCCTTATTTTTCGGGCAAACAAATGGTGGCGATGCTCAATCGCTGCATTTGCGCCGAACACGGCGTGGGCGCCTTCGAGACGGGGCTAAAGCGTCTGGCTGCGGTGACGGCGCCGGATTCGCCGCTGCGCATGTATTGGGAGCCGAAAAATTTTTCTTCCATTTTGGTGGCGTCGGAAGCCTATCTGTTCGGCAATCTGGTGGTTCTGGAAGAAATTACCGAACCGGTGAAGCATTTAGACAATAAAAGCAAAATTGAAGTTTTATCGCAATATTTTCATCCGCGCAGCCTCTCCTCGATATTGACGGCGGCAAAAAGCTATTTGCGGGGCAACGTCGACGCGCTGATTCACATGGTGCGCCATCGGAGCGCGGCGCATTTCAACGCCACGCAATTCGAGGTGTTGCGCGCCAACGGCCTCACCACCAAAAATATCGCCGCCATTCTTACCAACTCGCGCGGGCACCTGCCGGACAACATCGAGGAAATTACCAAGTTCGTGTCCGAAAAAAACCGTTTGATGAACGACATGACGCGCCTCGAATGGATGGGAAAAGCCGGATTCGCGCCCACGCAAGTGGCGGCAATGCTGGGATATTCTCGCGGCAGGTTGCGCGAGAACGTGCGCCTGATGATCGACATGGTAACGAACCGCTACCACGATTTAGGCAACCGCACCCGCCTGGAGGCGTTTAGGGAAATAGGGTTTCGCGACGACGATATCGTTTCGGTGCTGAAGCGCATGGGAAAAGGACGAAATTTTTCCGTCAATCTCGACGACCTGCTTTGCCTTACCAAAAACGAGTTGCGGGAACGCACCTCCGTCTCCTTCACCGCCCTGCCGGAAGCGTCCTCGGCGGAAAAAGCGCGGCTGGCCCACATCGCGGCCCAATTGGAGGCGGAGGCGCTGGAGGCAAAGAAAAAGGCGGACGCCAAGGCCGACATCGCGCGCATTGCCGAAGAGGCCAAGCAAATGCTTAACCTTACCATGAAAAAAACGCTTAACGTCAAGCCGGCGTCCGCGCCGGAACCCGAAGCGGCGCGCGCGCGCGGCGAAAATACCTTGTCGCTGAACCTTCCCAAAAAAGAAGCCGCGCCTTTGAAAAGCGAGCCGGAAGGGCTTGTCGTGGAAAAAGTGCGCCCGTCTTCATCGATTATGGACGGATTGCGTTCGGCGAGAAAAGCGGCGTCGCCTTTGGTTGAAGGTGCATAGAATAGACTTCTTGCATAACCCTACGCAACGCCTAGGCTGTATGCACTTTTTGAGCCATAGGCCAGCGTAGCTAAACGAGACGATTTTCAGGGATTTTTTTAGCGAGCCACCGGCCAGCGAAGCTAAAATTTCGTTCGTTTTTGCGGGAATAGTGAACTATTTAGCTGCGCTGACCTTCGGTTCAAAAAAACGAAAGG
>JBEVNR010000007.1:0-13123 GCA_040507985.1 Rickettsiales bacterium
GGGACCAATAACGGAGGGACCAATAACGGAGGGACCAATAACGGAGGGACCAATAACGGAGGGACCAATAACGGAGGGACCAATAACGGAGGGACCAATAACGGAGGGACCAATAACGGAGGGACCAACAACGGAGGAACCAACAACGGAGGAACCAACAACGGAGGAACCAACAACGGAGGGACCAATAACGGAGGGACCAATAACGGAGGGACCAATAACGGAGGGACCAATAACGGAGGGACCAATAACGGAGGGACCAATAACGGAGGGACCAATCAAAATACCGATCAACCCTGCAATAACGCTAACGAAACCAACGGAGGAACCACTAACGGCGGTACCAACAACGGAGGAAGCAATCAAAACACGAATCAAAACGGAACCAATCCTCCCGTAAAAACCAACCTTCCCCAAGAAATTGCGGGATGCGTCGTTGCGGGCGGAAAATGGAACCAACTCGCAAAAACGTGCACATGCTGGGAAGGATGGGAAGAAGTCGTCGGAGCCAAATGCGCGCCTAAACCGGCCGCAGGAATGCCCGCGAACAACCTTGCCTTTCCATAAACGACACAACATATCGCTTATGCAAAAAAGCGGGCGTCGGCCTAAAAAGCCGCCCCGCTTTTTAAGCTATAGCGAATCCGAATTAAAATGATCCAATATATTCCGTTATCTACGTGCAGGCGGATAAGGTGAAGCGGTTCGCGCGGAGTAACGCATATCTCCTTGCTCCCGAAGCGGCGCCGGTTTATAGCTAAGGGATATTTTTGCTCGTATAGTTCTTAAACTGCCGCCATCGTTTATTGTCCCCGCGCACTTCGTGATGGAGCCTTCTTCGACAAAATCCGCCCCTCCTCCCTTCCCGCGGGCGCATCGTTACGCCAAAGTGACCGGAGGCAAATTGAAGGAAGTGATCGCATTGGACATTAGACCCATTCAAGATTCGATTCCGTCCGTCTTTTCTTACGACGCGTTTGAAGCTGCGTTGCTCAATTTTTATGCTCTCCCTCGCAAGGCGCTGAAAAGCAATGCGGAATGGATGGAGGAATCCGACAATCAGGGAACGCTGCCCATTCTGCGCAAGCTGGAATACGATTCGCTCAACGAAGAATTGTCGTTGATTCTGCTAAAGGCATGGACGGAATGCGGTCTCGTGTGGAGTTTTATTGATTTTAGAAAGATGACGCTTCGCTATCGGACTGCCATGCCGTATGTCGCCAAGATGATAGACCGCTCACCGGCGTTGTATAACGTTTTTTTGGACGGCTCGAATTTAGATCGACAGCTCAGGGAAAAGATATTTGCTCGTCTTGAAAACCGACAGGATGATCCCGACAAACATGATAGGATTACGTATGTCAACCTTCAAGGATGCCGCGATATCGACCTAAGCGAAAAGGCCGATTTTCGCTATTTTCTAGAAGGTTGCCCTTCGTCCACGGAGCATCCGCTACGCTTCATTTTTGACGGCGCCACGTTCACAACTCCCATCGTGAAGGAACGCGAAAGCCACTGGGCAATCGAGCTTTTCGCCATTCTTAAAAGCAAGCAGACGGAAAAGCTTTCTTTTGCAAGTGCGCGCCCGCCCATCGGAAAAACGCTGGAGGCCAATTTTGATTTCCAAGAAGTGTGTCGAAGCATGGGCGTTTCCACAATACCCGGTCTCCGCTGGATTGATTTTAATTGTAACGGCATGGAATTATCTCGCCAAACGATGTGCGAAATCATGCCTTTGCTTGTGCCTCTATCAACGAAACAAGATCCTATGCAAGATTCTACGTTTTTCACCGCCATGGGTTTTAAGACGTGCGATACGGACAATCACGTCATCAAAGCCCGTTTGAAAAGAGCCGCTCAAAAAGCCTTTAGTCCCGACGGCGTGCAAGTGACGTCCGTCGCGCTACAGAAAGAGCTTTGCGCCTTGCAAGAAAAATCAGCCGGCGCACAAGCAAGCCCCGGCAAAACGGATTGGATAGCGCGCGGCAAGGAAATGTTTTTCAACTTCATATCTCTTTTCTTTAATGGCGACGAAACGATCGCCTTTGAGGATCCTTACGGTTTTTTCGAGGAAAATATCGACGTGATGACCCAACATGCGGAATCGCATGATTTTTCCGCCGGCACGGAAGAAAGCTCTTCTTCGGATAGCGATACGAGGACCGCTCGCCCCGTTTCTACCATCGCTTCCCACTACCGCCAGGGCAGCCAATCGACCGTAGGAACGGAGGTCACGATACTGCCGGCGACCGACAATAAAGATGCGTGACGTTGCCTTCTTCTATCGCCGTTAGGAAGATAGAAGAAGAGTTCGCGGCGTCCATCTTTCCGTTATGGCGTTACCGCTCCTCTTCTTTCACGCAATCCGTTAGGGGTATTTTTCTTTTGTGCGGCGTTGGGCATAATTTTTATAAAAAAATAATTTTTTGATTTACATGCCGATATTTTCCCGGTAGCCAAGCGGGTAATTACTTCAGTATAAAGCATCTTGCTTATTCCAAGCTTACAGGTTTTTCTTCGCGCCTATCATTTTTGTCTTCGCCATGTCTGATTATGTGTCGGGCGAGATATTCCAACGCGTCATCCAAACCGCGAGGGAGACGGGGGAAATCCATTTTGAATTTAAGAGGCTTTCCGATGAGCTACAGGAATTTCTTGTTGAGATTATTCGGCATGAAGGTCGCTTATTCCGTTATTACGGCTTTGAAGGCTCTGGCTTAGGCGCGGATAATGTTCTGGCGATAGCAGAAATTGTATCAACGTTCCATAACATAGAATTTTTTGATATTCGCGGATGCGATTTTGACACTCGCGTGTATTTCCATTTCGGAGTTATGTGTTCTCATTCAGCTACGGGAAAAAGAATCGTTCAACTCGACGATCAAAACATTCGAAAGCAATTATCAAAAATTACTGCCGATCATGCACCGAGTCGACCCAACAACGCCACGCACGACGCCGCGCCCAAAAACTCCGCCTCCGGAGAGAATAATGATGCGCAAGCCGATGATTCGCCGGAGCGCGCCGAAATGAAAAAACTGGTAGAGAAAGAGCTTCCGCGCTTTGCGCGCGAGTCTCTCGCCATGCTCGATTCCAACCTGCGCGAAGGCGTTCCTCCGGAGGTCAGGCGCGTTTTCGACAAAGTGGAAAGGGCGCATGTGTTGGCCAAAAACGATCTGTGCAGCCTATCCGAAAATGGGTACGCCCTTGCCCAACCCTTACAAAAAGCCTATGCGTTGCTTTTTTTTCGATTCCATAATTTTGTCCAATCCACGTCCTCTTTCGCTCCTATGTTTATGGAAGACGTCATTAACGACGGCAATATCGGACTATGGGAAGAAGTGTTGCTCTATTGCCTTCGCGGATTGGGCGCGGCAGGGTCCCTGGCGGAAACGGTAATGCTCGGCATGAGTTTCGGCGCGTCCGCCTTCGCGTTCTCCTTCGCGCACGACAAGGCGAAAGAACGCATTTACCGCGCGCGCGGCAACGCCGTCTTTAAGGGGCTAAACAAATGCGAGCGCTTGTTCGTCAACGGCCATTTGGCCGACGCCGAAGAAGAGAAGGCGTACTCCCGTTTTGTCGTCGGAGCCAATGTGGCGGCCGGAAACCTCATTCACCTGATGAAAAATAAGGAAAACATACGCCGGATCATTGCGTCGGAAGGTTCTCAGCATATTGATCAAATGGCCCACGATTATTGTTCCCATATGTTTCACGCCATGACCTTCTCGCAATATGCCGTCACCGCGACGTCCGGGCGATACGAAAGGCACAAAACCCCTTATAGCGGCATTACCTCAAAAACCAAATATAGCGAACACGTGTTGGCAAGGGTGTTTTTTATGGCCGAACAACCCCAAAGCGCCGCCAAACGTGCCGAAAAATCATTGTTTGAAAAAGAGGCCCTCAACGTTAACCATCAAGCAGCCAAATTATACTGCGGGCAATATAGGGGCATGGTCAATACGCATTTGCGCGATTTGCAAAAAGAATAGTTAACCCTTGGAGTTCTTTTTCTCGTTTTAGGCCCAGCATAGAAACGGTATAAAAAACGAAAACGGAAATTTACCTTGCCGCGTCAGATTGCGTCTCGACGCTTTCTTACAACGCCACGACGCCTAAAATCGTGAGGTCGTCGCCGGGCGCGCCGCGAAATTCGCTGTAGAAGATGGTTTTAATTTCCCGGCGCAGTTTTTCGATGAAGTCTTTGTCTTCCTTCGAGCAAGAACGCAATAATTGCAGGCGCTTGGCGATTTCTTCTTCGTCGATCGGCTCCTTTACGCCGTTTTTGCGCGCGACCGGCGTTTCGATGAGCGCGTCGCTATAGAGGAAAAGCAGGTCTCCCTTCTCCAAAGAAATCACGTGCGTCTCATATTCCGCCTTAAGCGTGGCCCCCAAGGGAAAGCCGCGCACCTCGATCACTTCCGATCCGTCGTTTTTGCGCGCCACGATGGGGAACGTCGAGGCGGCGCCGGCGTACCTGACCGAACGGTCGCGCTTGTCGTACACCGCGTAAAACATGGTGGCGAATTGTCCGGCCGGCAAGAGGTGGCAGAGCTGCACGTTAAGATATTTCACGTAAGCCGCCGGATCGGTGCGCAATTCGTTCTTTCCTTGAATGAGCGTATGCAGGCGGAAGGTATTCAGCGCCGAGGCGATGCCGTGCCCGGAGAAATCGGCGATATAAAACGCGAGCATGTCGTCGTCGAGCGGCTCCAGCCCCCAAAAGTCGCCTCCCAACTCGGACGAGGTGCGAAAGAGGGAAGAGATGGAAATGCCGTACGCCTTCTCTACCGACTCTACGCTGCGTTCCGTCGGCAGAATGACGTTCTGCATGGCGCGCGCCTGGTCAAGCTCCATTTCCATCCGCTTGCCTTCGGTGTAGAGCTTTTTAATCATTAAGCGGCGGTCGATATGGGTGACGCTGCGGGCGATAAGCTCGTATTTCTCCGCCGGCTTGGAAACGAAGTCGGTTGCGCCGTACTTAAACGTGCGGCGTTTTTCGTATTCGCCGTTTGCGCTGGTCAAGACGAGCACCGGCAAGTCGCGCATATGCCGAAACGTCTCGTCCGAACGCAGGCGCTCGATATAGCCGTACCCGTCGAGGCGCGGCATTAATATGTCGAGAATGACCAGATCGGGTTTTATCTCCAGCGTTTTTGCGAGCGCGTCTTCGCCGTCATAGGCGAAATGGAGGTTATAAAAGCCGAAAGACTTAAATATTTCGGCGATCATCATGATGTTAAACTCCACGTCGTCGACGACAAGAATCGACGCGCGACGCAATTCCTCCAGCGTGTATCGCGTAAAACAGGGCGCTTCTTTTTCTTTTGGCCCTACGGACTCTAAATATCCCCCAAACCCCGGCATAATGTCGCATCGTTCCTTTAACGTACACTCGTTTTTTACTAAAAAATAATCGGATACAAAAGCTCCCCCGTGAGCGTTAGGCTAAAGGCGCAAACGTAAAGGATTCGCGCATTTCTACCGCGCGTTCGCGCTGCCGTCTTCCACGATGTCGAACATGTCCTGGAAGCGCGAAATCTTAAACATTTTAGCCACTTGCCCGACGGGACGCTCCAACACGAAACGTTTTCCCGCCTTCTCGCTTTTTTCCTTGGCGAGCAACAACAATCCCAACGCAGCGGAGTCGATGAACTCCACTTCCTTAAAATCTAGCCGCACCGCGCCGACGGCGTCGTTTTCGATGTAGTCTAAAATGTCCTTAAATTGCATATGGTCGGAAAACACGAAACGTCCTTTCATGTTAAAGCACACATTGTCGGATTTTACCGTTTTGTTATACATCATATAACTTATTCTCCTTTTAGGTAATTTTATTATATTTATTAATAAGTAAAAAATCGTTAAAAAAGCTCGACGTCGCCATTTTCTTCGGAAGCGGCGTTGCTGCCGTTATGGGGATCGATCGTCATCGGAGAACGGCACACGCCGCGAACGGCCATGGCGGTAACGGCGTTTTTCTTCACGCGGCTAAGCGACACCCCGGCCAGCGCATTGACGGCGAGCGCGCGATGGGCCTCGCTTTCTTCGGCAGGCAGGTAAAAGGCGTCGCCCAGTGATTCCCGGTATTGTTTTGCCATGGCGGCGGCGGATTCGAGCATGATGCGACAATTGCGGATTTCTTGCACAGCGCGATCGGAAAATTGCATGTCCACGACCAAATTTGATACGATGGAGGAGGTGCGGCGATTAATGTCGGCGCTGCGTTCCATCTGTAGCACCAGCGTTTCGTTTTGCCTGGTGATGCCTTCCATCATTTCGTTGATTTTCTCTTGCACCAAAATATTGTCGGACATATCGACCGTCGCCACGTCGTTCAGGGTTTCGTACCCACGTTCGACGCTATGGATCACGCGCCCGATCTTGCCGTTCATTTCGCGCGAGAGTTTTTCGATTTCCAGCGAAAGCGCGCGCACCTCGTCGGCCACCACCTCGAACCCCTTGCCCGCCTCGCCGGCGCGCGCCGCCTCGATGGTGGCGTTTAGGGCGAGCATGTTCGTTTGCTTGGTGATTTTTCTCACCGAATCAACGAATTTGCTGGCATCCCGCAAATTTTCCCTGGCGTCCTTCATGTCGAACACCATTTCGATGGCCTTGCGCGAGACGAATAAAATCTTCGACGTCGCCGCCTCAATGGTGCCGTAAATGAACATGAGCGCCGATTCGAGCGAGAAATCTTCGTCGTTTATCTTAAACGACGCCCCGGCCCGAATCATGTCGTTCGCCTCCCTTCCTTGTTCTAACGCGGCCTGGGCGAGTTCGCGAAACTTCTCGCCGATTTTTCGCGTTTCGGCTTCCACGTCTTGCGCCGTTTTTTCCATGCATTCGGCGGCGGCGGCGCACACGCTCTCTTGCACCCGCGAGCGGAAGTTCCACTCCTGCACCAGCGGATCGGGAACGTAATTCCCGGTGATTTTGGCGAGATTGCCTTGCATAGACGCGTCACTCCGGATGAAATGATAAATTTATTCTTCGCATGCCTTCGCCAGCGTCGCGGGCATTTCGCCGAGCGAGGCTTGACGGCACACCGCGCCGTTTTCCATCGCCGCCTTTGGCATGCCGTAGACGACGCACGTGGCGGCGCTTTGTCCAAAGGTGTTGGCCCCCGCCGAGCGCATTTTCAGCAATCCGGCCGCGCCGTCGACGCCCATGCCGGTTAAAATGACCCCGACCGCCTTTGCGCCGACGGCTTCCGCCACGCCGGAAAACAAATAATCGACGGAGGGGCAATGGCCGCTTATCTTCTCGTTTCCCCCGATGGCGCAACATAATTCGCCCTTGCCGTTGCGCTTTACGGTAAACTGGTTGGCGCCGGGGGCGATATAGACCGTTCCGGGGACAAGTTTTTCGTGGTGCGACGCTTCCTTCACCTCAAGGGCGCATAGCGAGTTCAGGCGCTTGGCGAACATGGACGTGAACCCCGGCGGCATGTGCTGGGTGACGACGACGGGCGGCAAGTTCCCGGGCAAGCGCGGCAAAATGGCGGACAGCGCCTCCACTCCTCCCGTCGACGCGCCGATCGCCAATAATTGCCGAGCGGCGTTTTCCCTCGAAGCGACCGAAATAGGCGCGACTTTCTTTGCCGACGCCGCTTCGGAGGCCCGACGCGCGGCGCGTTCGGCCATGCGGCACAGCGCCGCCGGATCGATGGCCGACGCCTCCCTAACGGCGAGAACCAACTCTTCGGCAAATCGTCCGAATCCTCCCTTTTCCTTTTCGGCGTCGGGTTTTCCCACGCACGCCGCCGCGCCTATCTCTAGCGCGCGTATGCAATGTTCCGTTCCCTTATGGGTCAAGGTGGAGGCCATCACCACGGGCATGGGGCGAAGCTGCATGACCTTCTCTAAAAACGTCAGCCCGTCCATGTGCGGCATCTCGACGTCAAGCGTCATCACGTCCGGATTGTAGCGCTTGACCGCCTCGCGCGCTTCCAGCGCGTCGCAAGCTTCGGCGATGCATTCCATGTCGTCTTGCCGCGAGATGATGTCGCGCAATATGCGTCGCATAACCGACGAATCGTCCACCACCAGTATTTTTTTCTTTTGCGCCGTCATGGTCCCTCCTTTCGTACAAAAACATCTTACAGTTGAATATTAAAAATTAAATTAAAGAGAATAATATTTAGCGTCGATGCATTTGATTGACGTCAAGAGCCTGTCGTGAATAAACGTTATGGAACATAACGTTTAGCGAGGTTGAGAGCTTTTTTAATTTTTAATATTTTTTTATCGGACGCATATGCGCCTTGCTTTTGTTCCCATGTACAGATAAGCGCACTGCGCTTAATATGTACGTAGCGTCCCGCGCCTATATTCTTTGTAAAAGAGCGTGTGCTTTTTCGTCCTGACGAATATGCGTTATGACTAAGAATTTGCCGTATAGAACGACGCGCGTTCTTGCGGTTCATCATATCCGGAATCATTTTCAGCATCTTGTTCTGAGTCATCTTCGGAATCGTCTTCTTCTGAGTCATCTTCACGAGATGCCGTGCTGACCTCCATGCCGGCGACGACAGAATAAGAAGGTATGCAATGAAAGAAGAATTTCCATGCGTCTTTATCTACGATATACAGAATTTTCTCTGCCGGATCGAAATAATGGCAAGGGTATGAGTTGATAATAGAAACATCTTCGCAGGCAACGCCTGCGTCATTCGGAAAAGAAGGAATGAAGCATGCATAACCTCCCTCAGGCAATCGCGCAAAGGAAAGTCCGCTTTTTTTAGGAAAACGGGCATAGTTCCAATAAGGCACGTTCCCTTCATCGATCATGTAGTGCGTGCCAACATGGCAGACGTCCGTGATGATTCCTGCATCGAACGGATCTCCTTCCAGACTCAAGAACCAAACTAACAGACGAATATCCAAATTCCAATTAGGATTCTCTTCGGGCGAAAACAGCTCCAAATAAGAATACGGCTCCAAATAACCTGACATTCCCATGACGGCATCCTCCCAGCATGCCAACCCGTTGGCGTCCATATAACAAGTAGTACCTTCATGACTCCAACAAGTCATCGCAGACATAGTTAAGGATAGAAATTGTGCTTCAGAGATTAATTTCATGTCCGATATTGCGCCATACGTTGTCGCGGGAGGAGCAAGCGCTTCCCATGCTTCGAGGGAGAGCATGTACATGTCGCCGGAAGCCGGGTGAAAGTAGTGCACGAGATTTTGGGCGGAAAGGGTATCGCCGGACGGAAAAGAAGATTTTTCCATGACCCACCCATACATATATCCACCGGATGGAAGCGCGTCCATGTCGCCGTACGTCGTCTCGGAAAGATCGGAAGATCTTCGGCCCAGCATGAAGAAGGGTCGTTCTTCGTCTTGCGTAAAATTATGATAATCTAAGACATGATTTCGTGTCACCGTTCCTACCTTCATCCAAGCGCCATGAACTCCCGTAACGGGAATAAACACCAGAACGTTGTCATCAGGCGGGAGGAACGAGGGATGGTTGACGACTTCCAACGAGGGACGGTTGACGACTTCCATTGAAACGTTGCGGCGGAAAGAATTCTTGCAAGCAAGAATTCCGCGCATAAACAATTTGGCTTATGTATAATTAAGTAAGCGAAATTGTTGACATCTTCACTTTTACTGTACCATAAAGGAAAGCAAAACGCAAGTTTCGTTAAAAAGCCTTCGCCGCCGTACTGCTAAAAAAGACGCGTCGCCGGCAAGGAGCATGCCTTAACGTGGTGACGAACGAAGGAGAAAACCATGAAAAACCCTTTCCGACAAAAAACCGGTTTCCTTGCGTGCCTCATAAGGGCGACGGCGGCGTGGCATAAACGCGACCCCTACACCCAAAGCGCCGCTTTCGCCTATTACGCCATTTTCTCCTTTCCCGCCGCCGTAATCATCTATTTCGCGGCGGCGTCAATTTTTGCGAGCAAAAAGCAATCCTACGACCGCGCGCATAATTTTCTTTCGGCGAAGTTCGGGGAAGAAGCGGCGGCGCAGTTTGAAACCATCGTTCGCAATACTACGCCGCACGACGTTAACTTTTGGGCGTTCGCGATTGGCGCCGGCACGTTATGCTTCGCCGCCGTGAAATTATTCATGCAATTGCAAACGGCGCTTAACGCGGTGTGGGAGACGTCCGACGCCGGCGCCGGAGGATGGAAATCTCTTATCGTGCGACGCTTGATGGCGTTCGGCGTCATGCTTCTCACCGAGGCGGCGCTTGCCGCGTCGCTCGTCGTCAACGCGGTTTTGGGTTGGGCGCTGGAATGGCTGGAGGCGCACCTGCCGGACTTTTTCGGCGCGCTCGTCCACGCGGCTTCGCTCAGCATGTCGTGGGCGACGCTGGCGATATTATTTTCGCTGCTGCTAAAATGGCTGCCCGACGCCGTCGTCGCTTGGCGACACGCCTTTCTTGGAGCAGCCGTCGCCGCCGCCTTGTTTATTTTTAGCGAATACTTATTGGGCGTATATTTTAGGGTGGCGGAACCCGCCTCCGCCTACGGCGTGACGGGATCGCTGATCTTGCTCATGTTATGGACGTCGTATTCCTGCATGACATTGCTTTTTGGCGCCGAAATAAGCCGCGCGCTTTCCGACGAAGGAAAACAGGCGCAATCAAAATCACTCAAATTCCATCAATAATTGCCCGTACGCCACCGCCTCGCCTGCGCGAACCGCGACGCGGCGAATTTTTCCGTCGCGCTCCGAGCAAATGACGTTTTCCATCTTCATCGCCTCTAAAATAAGCAATTCCTGCCCTTTCTTAACCTCGTCTCCTTCGTTTGCGCGCACGTCCACCACCATGCCGCTGATCGGGGCCTCGACCGCTTTGGCGTTTTGCGCGCGGTCGATCGGAATCATGTAGTTTTCCAGCTCCGCGACGCGCGGCGTTTGCACCGTGACTTTCGCGCGCGATCCGCGATGGGTGACATACATGCCGCCCGGGCAAGGATGCACCTGCGCATATATCGAGCGTCCGTCCAAATGTCCGTGGAACAAGCGGCTGCCGAGCGCCCACGAACTGCGAATCGCCATTAAGTCGCTTTCGTGCTTCACGTCGTACCCGTTGTCGCGCGGCCGGACGGTGACGGAAAAACGCGCGCCGTCGATATTCACCACCCATCTGTTGCCGATATGCCGCATGCGGCCGGGCGTTTGTCCGCTAATTTGCGCCGCGCGATAGGCGTCCTGCAAATAGACGTGCATCGCCACCGCGACGAACGCCCGCGCCGTTTCGGAGGTGAGGCGGTTGCCGGAGAAACCTTCGGGATAGGCTTCGGCGATATAGTCGGTATGGATGTCGCCGGAGATGAATTTTTCGCCGGAGATGAGCGCTTCCAAAAAATTCAGGTTGTTCGCCACGCCGCCTATCACATAAGCCCCGAGGGCGCGCTGCATTTTCGCTATGGCCTCGGCGCGATTCTCGCCGTGGGTGATAAGTTTCGCGATCATGGGATCGTAAAACATGCTGACTTCGCCGCCTTCGTAGACGCCGGCGTCGACGCGCACCCCTTCCTGCGCCTCCGGCTCGCGGTAGGCCGCGATACGTCCGCTGGACGGCAAGAATCCGCGCGACGGGTCTTCCGCATAGACGCGGCACTCCATCGCCCATCCGTTTAGCTTCACGTCCTCTTGCGCGAAATCGAGCTTTTCGCCGTAGGCCACGCGAATCATTAACTCGACGACGTCTTTGCCGGTAATCATTTCGGTGACGGGGTGTTCGACCTGTAGGCGCGTGTTCATTTCCAGGAAATAGAAATTGCGCTCCCGATCGACGATAAATTCGATCGTGCCGGCGGAGTGGTATCCCACCTCGCGCCCGAGCGACACGCATTGCTCGTACATTTTCGCACGCATGTCCGGCGTGACGAACGGGCTGGGCGCCTCTTCGATCACTTTCTGATGGTGGCGCTGAATGGAGCATTCCCGCTCGCCCAGACACAGTATGTTGCCGTGTTTGTCGCCAAGCAATTGGATTTCGATATGGCGCGGACGCTCGATGTATTTTTCAATAAAAATCCGGTCGTCGGCGAAGCTGTTGCGCGCCTCGTTCGAGGCGGAGCTATAGGCGCGCTCCATCTCTTCCGGGGTGTGGACGATGCGCATCCCCTTCCCTCCCCCGCCGGCCGCCGCCTTCACCATCACGGGATAGCCGATGGCGCTTGCGATGGAAAAGGCTTCCTTCGGGCTGCGTATCGTTCCCATATAGCCGGGAACGGTGCTGACTTTCGCCCGCGCCGCCAGTTTTTTCGCTTCGATCTTGTCGCCCATCGCGCGAATCGCGTGCGCGTCCGGCCCGATGAACGCCACGCCCTCGGCGGCCAAGGCTTCGGCGAAACGGGCGTTTTCCGATAAAAACCCGAAACCGGGATGCACCGCCTCGGCGCCGGTGGCGCGAATGGCTCCCAAGAGCCGTTCGACGTTAAGATAACTTTGCACCGAAGAAGACGGACCGATATACACGGCTTCGTCCGCCATGCAGGCGTGCAGAGCGTTGGTGTCGGCCTCGGAATAGACGGCGACCGTTTTAATTCCCATTTTGCGGGCCGTGCGGATAATCCGGCACGCGATTTCGCCACGGTTTGCTATTAAGATTTTACCGAACATGCGTCGCCTAAAAAGTCGTTGTTGCGTTTGCGGTGGCTACGCCGCCTCGCAAAAATAAAAAACGGGCGGGCTACCCGTTGGAGAAATCAACTTTCATGCGCTTAACGACGCGCCCTTTGGTCAGGTCGTAGGGCGTCATTTCGACCTCCACCTTGTCCCCGACGATGACGCGAATGCGGTTTTTGCGCATTCTACCGGAAGTATGGCCCAAAATTTCGACGCCGTTTTCCAGGCGAATGCGAAACATGGCGTTCGGAAGCACTTCGAGCACGTCGCCCTGAAACGTGATAAGCTCTTCTTTTGCCATACATAACTTCCTTGTGCGTTATAAGGAAGCGCCGCGCTTCCGAATGGCCATGTCTAGCCCGTTTCGCGCGCGATGTCAAGAATCCGCCGAAAACGTTTGTATGTGGTCCAGGGCAAAAACATGAATTAACAAGGTTATAAAAAAATTATACATTGTCATTCCCGCGAAAGCGGGAATCTAGGCAAAAAACAAAATTTGCGTGCGTAGCACGCTC